>PMSU01000071.1 GCA_003168255.1 Actinomycetota bacterium | reverse complement strand
CGGAAAGCTCGGGGCAGATCAGTATCTCATACACGCCCACTGCCGCCGCCGCACCGGCGACGGCGCCAGCCCGGCACTTCTGCCTGGCCCCGAGCCATCAGGGCTTGCTTGAGCCGAGCTGCCTGGAAAGCAGGCACGGCCGGTTCTGAGGGGACCCCGGCGCGGCGACGCGCCGGGGTTACCCGACGAACAGTAGTTCGGTGTCCTGGCCCGCCGGCTGCTGCGCCGCGGCGACTTCGCCTCCCGCGACGGCCTGGAAGCCAAGATCACCGCGTTCACCATCCGGCACAACAAGAACGCCCGCCCCTACAAGTGGACCTACGACGCCGGCGCCAGCCACGCCCGCTACCTCGAACGCCACCCGCAGCCCGCAGCGCGGCCCGGCGGCCTCGCGGCCGCCGCATGACCGCGGCACCCGGTAGCCACGACCGCGTCGGGAACTTTTGAGCTGCTGCACAAGGCTCCGCAACCGCGTTCCGGGTCTCATGCGAGGATGGCTGGCGTGGCGCGCGAAGTGATCTTGGTAAATGGCATTCCCGGATCGGGGAAGACCACGCTCGGCGCCTCGCTGGCCGCTGATCTGGGCGTCCCGTTTCTGTCGAAAGACAGCGTCAAGGAAGCGCTCGCGGACGCGGTCCGGTGGCCGGCTCTCGAAAGCCAGCTCGGCATTGTCGCCATGGAGAGCATCTGGCGCATCGCGGCAGCCGTGCCCGGGATGGTGCTCGTCGAGTCATGGTGGTTCCGCCCGCGCGACCTTGGGCACGCACGCGACGGCATTTCGGCAGCGGGCGCGAGGACAGCGGTCGAGGTCTGGTGCGACGTACCCGTCACGCTGGCCCGGGAGCGCTACAGCCGCCGTGACCGTCACTTGATGCATCACGATAGCCGGGACATGACGGCCGAATGGGCCGCCTGGGCGGCGGACGGTGCGCCGCTGGCGCTCGGGCCGGTGATCCGCGTCGACACGAGCGCACCGGTCATTGTCCGGCACGTCACGGCGAAGCTCACCGCCATCCTGGAGTGGTAACCCTCCCGGCGGGCCAGGCGCTACTGCGCACCCGATGACGCTTTCGACACCGCGGTGATCCTGGTCAGGCCGACCACTACCCGGTCCGCGCGGGCGTAGACATACCACTGGCTAAGCACTGGCCCCGCGATCGCGGCCCACCGCTGGGCCCTTGGTATGCGGGCCACGACCGACGCCAGCACCGCCGGGCTGTAAGGCATCGTGCCTCCGCCCCGGTGAGGGCCCGCAGTCTCGGTTGCATCCGGGGCGGCCGCGTTCAGGAGTCCTGCGATCATTAAGCCCGCACCGCCGATGGCACAGGCACGAAATACGGGGATCCCCCGGCCCTGAAAGCCACGCCACGCATGGTCACTCCCTCTAGAAGTCCGGTCCCGAGGTCCCGCGGCTGCTGAGGATTGGGCGAACACCAGGTGCCGGGACGGCGCTCGGCTCGTGACCACTGCAGATCACGCTGCCGGCGCCGCCGCACAGGCACGAATGAGGAAGCGCTGTGCCAGCGTGAGGTCGGGAGCGGAGGTGCTCTTACTCGGCGGGCGCGTCTTCCCACCCGGCGGCGAGCTCACTCACCCGAGCAGCCGAAGCCTCCAGCGGATGACCCTGCGCGACCGCGAGGCCGAGCAGGTACGCGGTCACCGGCGCGGCAGGCCTGTCCACCCCGTGCGCCACATCCCGGGCCATTTCGAGGATGATCCTGGTATCGACCGACCCGGGCGATAGCCCGAATTCGAAGCACACGACCTCGGCCCATCTGTCCAGCGGGCTCATCGCGGCCCCCCTCCTTCGCTATCTGCAGGCACGTTAGACCAGGCGCGCGCCAGGCGCACGTCTTCCTCGGTATCGCAGTCAAGCCAGGGCGGCGGCCCCGCCTGGTCCAGCGCCGGCCCGAGGATCACCGGCCGCAGTGGGCGCAGCAGCCCGTGCAGCGAGCTACCACGGTAGCCGCCGATGGCGCGACGCAGCGTCAGGGTCGGCCAGCAGCCGGCCAGCCACTGCGGCCGGCCCGTGTCATCTGCAAAGACAGCGCCTGCGGGCTGGTGGTACGAGCCAGCGTCCAGGCCAGACGAGCCAGCGTCCAGGCCAGACGAGCCAGCGTCCAGGCCAGACGAGCCAGCGTCCAGGCCCGCCGAGCCAGCGTCCAGGCCCGCCGGGCCAGACGAGCCAACGGCCTGGGCGGCGGTCAGCAGGGCACCCAGGTGCGTGGCCCGCACAAACGGCAGGTCGGCGGCGAGCACGAGGACCCACGGAGCGCTGACCTCAGCCAGGCCCGTACGCACGGCAGGCACCGGCCCCGATCCCGGCGGGTCCTCGCGTACCACCCGCAGGTCGCCGGCCGTGAGCGCGAGCTCCGGCCGGGGCGGGCCGACCACGACCACTCGCCGTGCCCCTGCGGCCGACGCGGCCGACACGACCGACGCAACCATGCTGCACTCCCCCACCAGCAGCGCTGGCTTGTCAGCGCCACCTAGCCGCGCCCCGCGGCCCCCGGCTAGGACAATCGCATCGACAAGACCAGAATTTTCCGAACGGTGCACTCCCCCACTCGCGCGCCATGAGCCGACGCCGGAGCCCTCCGAACGGCGCATTGCCTGGACATCGCGCGATGAACCGACGCCGCCGCCCTCCGAACGGCGCATTGCCTGGACATCACGCCATGAGCCAGCGCCGCCACCCTCCGAACGGTGCACAGCCCGACTCGCGCCCGGTGAGCCGGCGCCAGGCTCGGCGCGACCCGCCGGGTGGTGCAACCGGCTCAGCCGCCGATGGCGGACATCGGCCGGTCTGGCTGGAGGAACGACGGGTCGTCGATGCCGTGCCCGGGCAGCTTGGCGGCGACGGCCAGCCGCCACAGCTCGGCAAGCTCGGCATCACTGGCGCCTGCCCGCATCGGGGCACGCAGGTCACTCTCCGTCCGGGCGAACAGGCAGTTGCGCACCTGGCCATCCGCGGTCAGCCGTACCCGGTCGCACGAGCCGCAGAACGGACGGGTCACCGAGCCGATGATCCCCACTCGCTCGGGGCCGCCGTCAACGAGGAACGCCTCAGCCGGCGCCGAACCCCGCGCGGCGGGGTCATCGGGCTTCAAGACGAACTCGGCGGACAGATCGGCGAGGATCTCCTCGGCGGTCACCATATTCTCGCGCCGCCAGCCATGCTGGGCGTCGAGCGGCATCTGCTCGATGAACCGTAGCTCGTAGGAGTGCTCCAGGCAGTACCGGAGCAGCGCCGGTGCTTCGTCGGAGTTGATGCCGCGCATCAGCACGGCGTTGACCTTGACCGGCGTGATCCCGGTCGCGGCCGCCCCGGCCAGGCCGGCCAGCACGTCGGGCAGCCTGTCCCGGTGCGACAGCTCGCGGAACGTGTCGGGGCGCAGCGTGTCCAGGGACACGTTCACCCGGTCCAGGCCGGCCTGCCGCAGCGGCTGGGCCAGCCGCGCCAGGCCGATCGCGTTGGTGGTCAGCGAAATCTCGGGACGCGGCGCGAACCGGGCCGTGCGCTCGACGATGCCGACAAGGCCGCGGCGCAGCAGCGGCTCGCCGCCGGTGAAGCGGACCTCGCGGATGCCGAGCCGTTCGACCCCGACCCCGATTAGCCGGGTCACCTCGGCGTCGGTGAGCTGGTCCGCCTTCGGCAGCCAGTCCAGACCCTCGGCCGGCATGCAGTAGGTGCAGCGCAGATTGCACCGGTCGGTCAGGGAGACGCGGAGGTCGGTCGCAATCCGGCCGTACGAATCGGACAGCACGCCTGACACCTCCTCACCTGGAGTCACATCAATCCTGCAACCCCCCCAGACTACGTGGCGCGTTCGCATCGAAGAGGCCGCCTCCGCTCGCGGCGTCAACCGAACGGCTGACACCGATCATGACCGTTCCGCCGGCGCGCCGCCTGCTGCCGCGGCGAGACGATCAGGCCATGGCACAAACACAGGCGGCCTTGCGGGTGCGCGGGCTACGCAAACGATACGGCGATTTGACCGCCGTTGATGGCATTGACCTGGACGTACACCGCGGGGAGGTGTTCGCCCTACTCGGCCCGAACGGCGCCGGCAAGACGACCACCGTCGAGATCTGCGAGGGCTATCGGAGCCGAGACGCGGGCGAGGTGAGCTGCTCGGCTCGGATCCGGCGCGGGCCGAACGCGGCGGGCGCGCCGGGCGGGAATGGCGAGCGCGGATCGGGATCGTGCTCCAATCGGGGACCGAGTCCGGCGAGCTCACCGTGCACGAGATGATCAGTCACTACGCCTCGTGCTACCCGCGGCGCCGCGACCCCGACGAGATCCTTGCGGCCGTCGGCCTCACCGAGAAAGCGGGGCGAGGCTGCGGCAGCTCTCCGGCGGCCAGCGCCGCAGGCTGGACGTGGCGCTCGGCGTCGTGGGCCGCCCCGAGCTGCTCTTCCTTGACGAGCCGACCACCGGCTTCGATCCGGAGGCCAGGCGGCAGTTCTGGAAGCTGATCTCGGGGCTCTCGCACGACGGCACCACGATCATGCTGACGACGCACTACCTGGACGAGGCCGAGGCGCTCGCCGACCGGGTGGTGGTGATCGCCGACGGCCGGATCCGGGCGGCCGGGACCCCGGCCGAGCTGGGCGGCCGGGACAAGGCGACGGCGACGGTGTGCTGGCAAGCCGAGGGCGGCAGGCACAGCACGAGAACCGACACGCCGGCCCGGGTGATCGCCGAGCTCGCACAGCGCTACGGCGGCGAGACCGCCATCCTGCTGGCGATCGGCGTCGCGTTCCTCGGCCTGAGCCTGCCGGACACGGCCACCAGGTGGTTCACGCTGGCCTGGCTGTTCGTGCTTAGCGTGGCGGCCTTCTCGCTGCTCGGTGTGGCGGTCAGCGGCATCGCGGGCAGCGGGCAGAGCGCCGCCGCCGTGTTCCAGTTCCCCTACCTGGTGCTCTCGTTCATTTCCGGGGTGTACTTCGTATACGGCAGCCTGCCCAGGGCCGTGCAGGACGTGGCCGCGGTCTTTCCGCTGAAGTGGCTGTGCCAGGGGCTGCGTTCGGTCTTCCTGCCGGACAGCCTGCTGGCGGTCGAGCCGACGCATTCGTGGCAGCGCGGCCAGATAGCCCTGGTGCTCGGGGCGTGGGTAGTCGTTAGCTTGGTGGTGTGCGTAAGAACGTTCCGCTGGCAGGGCCGCGACGAGGCACGATGACGCCGAGCCCGCCGGCCGGACCGGCAGGCGTGGCCGGGACGCGGGGCCACGCCTGGGATCGTGGTGCCGTCTTCTGGAATGCGTACTACGCGGTGGTGCTGGCGGTCACGCTGGCGATCGTGCAGACCGACACCGGCGCCTCGGCTGCGGCAAAGGTGGTCGGCAGCCTGGCGCTGCTGGCCATGGGCTGCTGGTACGTCGCCTACGGGCGGGGAATCCTGGCCACGGGGCAGTGCTTCCTGGCTCCATCGTCGGTCCGCCGTGCCGTCGCTTTCGTCGTGGCCTTCAACGCGATTCCCGTCGCGGTGCCAGCGCTCGTGGTCACCGGCGCTTCCCGCGGGCAGGTGCTGACCGATGCGGTCGGCGTCGCGGCGCTGAGCATCGCGTTCTCTGTCGTGTTCGGCAGCTGGATCTCCGGCATCATCAACGAGAGCAAGGACCGGGCGGCGCTCATCGAGCAGCTTGAGGCGACCCAGGCGGAACTGGCCGCGGTGAACCGGGAGGCGGGCGTGCTGGCCGAGCGGCAGCGGCTGGCCAGCGAGATCCACGACACGATCGCGCAGGGCTTCACCAGCATCGTGATGCTGATCCAGGCGGCAGAGCCGGAGATCGGGCGGGGACGAGGATGCCGTACGCCGCTACCTGGGCATTGCGGCCAGGACCGCGCGGGAGAACCTGGCCGAGGCCAGGGGGCTGGTCGCCGCGCTGATCCCGGCGCACCTGGTATCGGGCAGCCTTGACCAAGCGCTGCGCAGGCTGGCCGAGCGGGCCGGGGCCGAGCACGAACTGGCGGCCACGTTCGAGGTCAGCGGCGACGTGCGGTCGCTGCCCGCAAGCGCCGAAGTAGTGCTGCTGCGGGTGTGCCAGGAGGCGCTCGCCAACGTGCGCAAGCATGCCCGCGCCGGGCAGGCATGGGTCCGGCTGGCCTACGGCAGCGAATCGGTGCGGGCTGCCCAGCCCACTCGGCGAGGAACGGGGTAGCTGAGATAACCATTACCCGGGTAGCTTGATGATGTCTGCTTCGCCGTGGGAAGTGAGCGCATCATGGGTCGATTCGGGACGGTGGCGGCTGTCTGCGCAGCCGCAAGCACTCTGCTGCTCGCGCTCCCCTGCGCGGCTCTCGCCTCGGCATCGCGGCACCCGGCCGCTTCCGGAGACCCGGCCGCTTCCTGGGCCATCCCGGGCTCCGGCCGGATCGTCAGCTATCGCGGCTATCAGCTGCGAGTGCCGGCCTCGTGGCCGGTCTACCGGCTGGCGGCCGGCACTTCCCGGTGCGTCCTGTTCAACCGGCACGCGGTCTACCTGGGGAATCCTGGAGCCGACCAGCGCTGTCCGGCGCGTGCGTTCGGGAAAACAGAGGCCCTGCTCGTTCAGCCGCTCGGATCGCTGAGCAACCTGCCGCCGGGCACGGCGGTGCTGCGCGGTGCTGGGTCGGCGAGCCTGCCGACGGGGGCGGCCGCCGCGCAGGATGCTGCCAGCCACGCGCTGTCGATCGCGCTGCCTGCCGCTGGCGTGCAGGTGACCGCGACCTACGGCACGAATGAAGCCCTCGTGCGCGGGATCCTGGCCAGCGCGCGGCTGCGAGATGTCAGCTCGGCCGCCGATTCTCACCCGGGGGGTGCGGGCGCGGGGGGAGGCTTGCGGCCCGCGACGGCGCGCAGAGCGGCGCGCGGCGCCGCAGCGGAACGCGATACCGCGGCGGCGCCGGCCGGGCACAGCCCTGCCGCACAGAGCCTGGTCGGCGAGCGCGGCAGCGGGCTGGGCTTCGACACCTGCACAGCCCCGTCCGCGGCGACGATGACCGACTGGCTGGACGCACCGTTCCGGGTGGCGGGCACGTACCTCGGCGGGGACAACTGGGCCTGCACCTACGGCAACTTCACCAAGTCCTGGGTGAGCAAGGTCGCCGCCGAAGGCTGGCAGTTCATCCCGATCTGGCTCGGGCCGCAGGCGCCATGCTCGACCATTCCGGGGGCGGTCCTGATCAATCCCGCCAAGGCGGCCGCGCAGGGACAGTCGCAAGCGGCGAGCGCCGTGGCTGCCGCCGCCGGGTTCGGCTACGCAGCGAGCACGCCGATCTACTTCGATATGGAGGGGTACGACAGCGCCAACACCACCTGCAAGCAGGCCGTGCTTGATTTCCTGGCCGGCTGGACCAAGGGCCTGCATGCGGCGGGCTATGTCAGCGGCGTGTACAGCAGCGCCGCGTCAGGGATCGCCGACCTGGCATCGAAATACGGCCAGCCCGGTTACGCCTCGCCAGATGACATCTGGATCGCGGACTGGACCGGCGACCCGGTGCTGACCGACTCCTACCTGCCGGATAAGGACTGGGCCGATCACCAGCGGCTCCATCAGTACTATAGCGCCCACGTGGAGACCTGGGGCGGCGCCAGCGTGGACGTCGACAACGACGTCATCAACGGCGCCGTGGCGGGCCTGAGCTCTGCTCCCCAGCCGCCCGCCGCCCACGTGCTCGGCCACCCGGACGCCGTGACCGTGGCCCCAGGCGCGCACGCCACCGTGCGGCTGGTCCTCGGCAATGCTGGCAGCCATAGCTCGACGGTTGGCTGGCAGGTGCAGGCACCGACCGGACTGACCGTATCCCCGGACAACGGCTCGGCACCGGTGAAGGCCGGGCACCCGGTCACGGTCACGCTGCGGGTAGCCGCCAGCTCATCGGCGCCGCAGGGCCGGTACGACCTGCCGGTCACCGCGACCGCGGGCGGGCAGCAGCTAGCCGAGACGTTCGAACTGGTCAGCGTCGCGGCAGCCAGCGGTAGCCTGCCCACAGCGCAGCCGATCGTGCTGTATGCCGCCGACTCGGCCAGCATGGCGACCGCGGCCAAGATCGCCCGCCGCCTCGCGCTTCCCACTGCCGATCTGACCGGCACCTTCAGCAGTGCCTGGACGGACCTGACCGGCGGCAAAGACCTGCTGCTCGTGGTGGGGCAGGCCGCCCTCAACGGCCTGTTCACCAACCCCTGCGGCTGGTCCAACCCGGCCGGAACGGGCGCGGGCTCGACGCCGTTCACCTACCTCGGCGAACCGCTCCGGCAGCCGCCAGGCGCGGACTACTTCGAGAACTCGGCGGCCGCCAGCACCGCGGTGACCGGGCAGGTGACCTCGGGGCTGACGCACTACGCGCTGGCCGGCACCCTGCCGGATGAGGGAACGCTGCCGGCCGGCCCGTCCGCACCGACCAGCGCATGCCTAGGGTCGCCGGTCGTTTCCGTCCCCTGAGCCGGGCAGGCGTGCTTCCTCCAGGTCGAGCAACGTTCTGATACCTGCGGAGGCGGACGGGAATCGAACCCGCCGACGACGCGGCGCGCCGTCCCATGGTTTTGAAGACCAGGGGGGCCACCAGGCACCCTGACGCCTCCGCGGCCGACTCTAGTGCGGCCTCAGCATCCGCCGGTCGTCGGGCAGCCGCCGGGTGACCGCCGCCCGGTCCAGGTACTCCAGCAGCGGGATCGCCACCCGACGCGTCGTGTCCAGCGCCTGCCTGGCCTGCGCCGCGCTGAACGGCTGCGGCAGCCCGGCGAGGATCCGGGCCGCCTCGGCGTCGGCCCCGGGAGCCAGCACGATCTCCGGGCTGATCCGCACCAGCAGGCCGGCCCGCTCGGCTGCCGCGATCGCCTTGCGGTCCAGGCCCAGCTCGCGGAGCCGCCCGGCGTCCGGCGCGCGGAACGGGCTGGCGGACAGTTGGGCTCGCAGCGCCGCCACCGCGTCCGCGATCTTGCCGGGCAGGGCTGGGTTCACCAAAGATTTTTCCGAACGGTGCCCCGCTCCCCCTTGTGCGGATCCGGCTGCACTGCGGAGGTAGCCATCCGCGACGGTCAGCCGCCGGCCAGATGCCAGGCCGCCGGGCTCCGCCGCCAGCGCCTCGACGAGCCTGCGGTCCGGCAGGCCGGCCGCCGCGCGGGCCGCCTCCAGCGGCATTCCCACCGCGAGCGGATCACCGGCCGCATGCTCCTCGACGGCTTGCGCGAGCCGTTCGCGCAGCTCCGACCAGTGCCCGGGATCCGCGAGCCACCCGGCCGCCCTGACCAGCGCGGACCCACCCGGCCGCGGGTCCGCGGCAGCCTGGCCGACCGGCACGGGCCGGCCGGGCCGCGGATCCTCGGCCGGAACGGCCAGGCCCATCGCCCGTAGCGCGACCGCCTCGATGAGCCCGTGCCGGCGCAGCAGATCCCCGGCACCGGGCGGGTCGGGCCAGCCGCCGAGTTCTCGGCTCACCGCCGTGGCAGCGCCCCGGCGCGGCGGGGCCGGCGGGCTGACGTCCAGAACGATCGCCCCGGTGATCGCCGGCCTTGCGTCGCGCGCCGGGCTGCCGGGGGGCAGACCGGCGTCGCGACCACGGCCGGGCGCGGCGGCGGCTTGCCGGGCCCGTTCCCTGGTGATCTGTTCCCGGTTGATCGGCGGGGCGCCGGGGTCGCGCAGCAGCAGCCGGTCGCCCACGTGCAGCGGGAGTGGCTCGTGCAGGCTCAGCCGGACGAACGGCCCGCCGAACCGGCGGACCCGCGCCTGCGTCCTAGCCGACCCGATGTGCACGGTCACCTGCCGCGGCAGCCGCGGGTCAGGCCCGCCGTCCCGGCGTTCCGCCGGACCTGCCAGCCGGACGTCGATCATGCTGGTCAGCGTCCAGCAGCCCGGCTCCACGAGCGTCATCCCCCGCGCGAGCTGAGCCACCGCAGTGCCGCGGAGGTTGACCGCGACCCTGGCGACGCCGGTGACCTGTGCGGTCTTCTCGTTGAGCGACTCGATGGCCCTAATCCTGACCGGACGCATCGCCGGGGTGAGCAGTAGCTCGTCCCCTGCCCGCAGCGTTCCCGCGGGAAGTGTCCCGGTCACGACAGTGCCGCTGCCGGTCATGCTGAACGCCCGGTCCACCCACAGCCGGACGGGGGCACCGGGATCCGGCGCGGGCAGCCCGGCGGTAAGTTCCGCGAGTGCCGTTCGCAGCTCGGGCAGGCCTTGCCCCGTCAGCGCGCTGACCGCCACGGCGGGAACCTGCCCGAGGCTGGTCCGGCCTATCTGTTCGCTGGCCTCACGCATCGCCGGCCCCGGATCGGCCAGGTCAGCCCGCGACACCGCGAGCAGCCCGCGGGAGATGCCCAGCGCGTCGATGGCAGCGAGATGCTCGGCGGACTGCGGCATCCAGCCGCCGTCCGCGGCGACCACGAAGAGCACGGCCGGCACCGGCCCGACGCCAGCCAGCATGTTCGGCACGAACCGCTCATGCCCGGGAACATCTACGAAGGCCAGCCGTTCCCCGTCCGGCTGGGTCAGCCACGCGAAGCCCAGGTCGATGGTCAGGCCACGGCGGCGTTCCTGCGCCCAGCGATCAGGCTCCATGCCGGTGAGGGCGCGCACGAGCGCGGACTTGCCGTGATCCACATGACCGGCGGTGGCGATGACCTGCACAGGATCTACCCCGAGGCCGCGGCGATGACGGCCGCGGATATCAGCTCGTCGTCCTGCGCCGGGACCGCGCGCAGGTCAAGCAGCAGGCGGCCGGAGGCGACCCGGCCGACAACGGCGATCGCGTCGCCCCGGCGCACCGGCTCGCCCGCGCGCAGCACGGCCGCCAGCTCTGGCGGCAGGCTGATCGCCGCGCTTGGCAGCGTCACACCTGGCGCTCCGCCGCCGCCGACCGCGGCCTGGGTGGTCTGGGCGCGGGCGTCTATGCCAAGAGCGGCCAGCTGGGATGCCATCCGTTCGGCACGCTGCTTAAGGGAATTGGCATCGGCGGTCAGCGCGGCCGCCACCGGGGCCAGCGGACCTGCCAGCGTTGCCTCGAGGGCGGCCAGGGTCAGCTTGTCTACCCGCAGCGCCCGGGCTAGCGGATGCCGGGTAAGCCTGCGCACCAGCTCACCGCTGCCGAGCAGCAGGCCGGCCTGCGGGCCGCCGAGGAGCTTGTCGCCGCTCGCGGTGACCAGGTTCGCGCCTGCCCGCAAGGCGGAATCGGCGTCGGGCTCGTCAGGAAGCACCGCGTTCGGGGCGAGCAGCCCGGACCCGATGTCGGCCACCACGGGGACGCCGAGCCCGGCGAGCTCGGCGATGGTCGTCTCCGCCGTGAAGCCCTCGATGCGGTAGTTGGACGTGTGCACCTTGAGCAGGAACGCGGTGTCCGGGCCGATCGCGTCCCGGTAGTCGGCCGCGGTCGTCCGGTTTGTGGTGCCGACTTCGCGCAGCCGCGCGCCGGTGGATTCCAGCAGGTCCGGCAGGCGGAACCCGTCGCCGATCTCGATCAGCTCGCCCCGGCTGACCACGATCTCCTTACCCGAAGCGAGCGAGGTCGCGGCCAGCACAACCGCTGCCGCGTTGTTGTTCACCACCGCGACAGCCTCTGCCGCGGGCACCGCGGCGGCCAGCGCGGCCAAGGTGCCGCGGCCGCGCCTGCCACGTGCCCCGACGGACAGGTCAAACTCCACGTCGGTGCAGCCCGCCGCCGCCTGGAGTGCGTCACGGGCAGCGGCCGACAGCGGCGCGCGGCCGAGGTTGGTGTGCAGCAGTACCCCGGTCGCGTTGATCACGGGAATCAGCGTGGTTGACCGGGCCGGCAGCCCGGCCACCGCGGCGTCTGCCACCGCGCCCGGCGGGATGCGGCCGGCCCTTGCCGCCTCCTGTGCGCGGGACACCGCATCCTTGACCAGGTCCCGCCCGAGCCGTTGCTGGGCCGTCACCAGCCGGGGGTCGGCGAGCACCACGTCGGTACGCGGGACCAGCCGCCTCGCCTCATCAGCTCCGGCCCGGCGCCGGGGGTCGTCCCAGGTCTCCACGAGCGCGACCATACCCGTTCGCTCCTTCCCGCTGACCGGGGGCGTCGCAGCTGACCAGCCGGTCGGCAGGCATGCAGTGCACGGCTCGCACGCAGCACCCTGACGCTCGGTACCGGCTGTCATCCTGCCAGAGACGCCAGCCGGGCCCTCGCCATGGCGGCAGAGCGGTAGGCTCTTTGGCTACTGTCATAGCAATGCCCTGTGCGCACGATTGCCCCGTCATACCCTGTACGTGTGATTCAGCCATCTATCGTTGGGTCAGCGTCGGGTCAGGCGCGCAAATCTGCAGCAACGCGCCAGACGAGGTGAACCGATGGATCAAGCGGGCCCGCCGGGGGACAGCGATGTGCCCCCCGGCACGGGGAACGGCCCGGCCGTCTCAGCCAGCTCACTCGCGGTCACTGACGGGGAGTGTGCCGGCGACGCGGAGAAAGCCGACGGTCCGCCTGCTGCACACGTCGGCTCGCGGGCCGCGGGGTGGATGCATTCCCCCGTCACCCGCCATCTGGTCATCCTTTTCGGCTACCTCGGTGGCGGGATCCTCTTCACCTGGCCGCGGGCCAGCTACCTGTGGGCCCACAAGCTGCCGGGAACCCGCGATGCAGGTTCCTTCGTCTGGGGTTTCCATTGGGTTGCCCACCAGGTCGTGCACCTGTCCAACCCGTGGTTCACCCGCGACATAGCCGCCCCGGTCGGGACACAGCTCGGGTTTCACACCCTGATGCCGCTGCCTGGCCTGGTGATGACGCCCATCACCCTCGCCTTCGGCCCGTCCGCCTCCTACAACCTGCTGTCGGCGCTCACGCCGGGGCTGCTGTGCTACGCCATGTACCGGGTGGCACGGCTGTGGCTACCCTCCCAGATAGGCGCGATTGCCGCGGGCGCGTTCTTTGGCCTGTCCTCCATGCTCGCCGACCAGAGCTGGTACGAGCTCAACCTGGCGCTAGGCGCGTTGTTCATCCCGCTGGGCCTGGAGGCGGCGGTGCGGTTGAGCCGACGGCCGGGCTGGCGCCAGGCCGTGATCCTCGGCGTGGTCTTGGGGGCGGCGCTGCTGACCGACCAGGAGTCGGCCATCCTGGCGACGTTCGCGGTGGTGCTGGCGCTGCTGCCCTGGCTGATCTTGGGTCCCGCCCGGGCCAAACGCACGGCGGAGGCCAGTGGTGCGGGTGGGACAGAGCGGGAGGCGGGGGGCAACGGCCCACCGTGGGCCAGGGCCGTCCTGGCCAGGCTGTGGCCGGTAGCGCTCGCTGCGATCGTCACCCTGGTGGTCGCGAGTCCGCAGATCATCGCCATGGTCCAGCAGGCAGCGGCCGGCGGCGCGGCCTTCCCGCCGGGCAGGCTGGCCGTCTCATACCTTAGTTACGGTGCGGGCCTGCTGGGCTTGGTGGCACCCTCGCCGCACATTGCGTCATTGGGCCTGACGGGGCCGGCATCCTTCTTCTACCAGCACGGGATGATCAACCCCGCGCACCAATACAAGAGCGAGCTCCAGGCATCGGACACGCCCATGTTCGGAGTCGCGCTGACCGTTCTCGCCGTGGCCGGGCTGATCGTTTCCTGGCGTCGGCGCAGCGCATGGCTGCTAGCGCTGCTGTCGGTTGGCGGTGCCCTGCTCGCGCTGGGCCCGGTCCTGTGGATCAGCACGAGGCTGTTCGTGCCGTTCGCGCAGGAGTGGGACGGCGTGCGGGTGTCCTTGCTCATGCCGTACACCTGGTTCGTCCGGCTGCCCGGCATGTCAAACTTCCGCGAGGCAGACCGGCTGGCCGAGCTCGGGCTGGCAGGAGGGGCGCTGCTGGCCGGCAGCACGGTGAACTGGCTGCGCTATCACGCCAAGCCGGTGCTGGTCGTGGTGCTCGCACTCAGCCTCCTGGAGCTGGGCTGGTCGGGTAACCCGCCAGGCAACGTGATGCCCCAGGCGCTGCGGATCGGGACGATGGCTACCTCGATGTCCGCTCTTGACGGCCCGATCGCCGCAGACCATTCGGCGTCGATTGTCGTCGACTTCCCGCTCGGTATCCGCGGCGGCCCCCCTGTCTACGGACCGCCGTTCGCACCCCAGTCGGAGGTCCTGGCGACCGCCGACGGCCACCCGCTCGCGGACGGGCTCATCTCCCGGGTGCCCGCCTCAACCATCAGCGGGTTCAAAGTTCACCCGTTCTATACCGGTCTGATGACCGCCTGGTACAAGCCAGGCAGGCATCTGACCCATGCCGAGTACGCCGCGGCCGCCCTAGATGCCCGGCGGATGAATGTCGGCTGGGTGATTGTCTGGCCCACGAACGTGCCGCATGCCATCTCCCGCTACCTCACCCATGTCGGGTTCAAGCTGGACTACCAGGTACGCGAAGTCCAGGTGTACCGCCGGTAGGCGGGTAGCGGATCGCGCGAGCAGCTCAACCCTCGTAGAGCTGGCTGATGACGTCGGCGTACTTGGCGTAGATCACCCGGCGCTTGAGCTTCAGGGTGGGCGTGAGTTCCTCGCTCTCCGGCGTCCATTCCACCGGGAGCAGCCGCCACCGCTTGACCTGCTGTACCCGGGCCAGCCTCGCGTTCGCCGCGGTGACGGCCGCGGCGACCTCGGCAACCAGGTCGGGATGGCCGGCCAGCTCCGTCCCTGAGGACGCCGCGATCCCGTGTGCCCTGGCCCAGGCTGCTGCCCCCTCGCCGTCGAGGGTGAGCAGAGCGACCACATAGGGACGCCGGTCGCCATAGGCAGCCGTCTGGCCGATCAGCGGGTGCTCCACGAGCAGGTTCTCGATCGCGGCTGGGGAGACGTTCTCGCCGCCCGCGGTGATGATGAGTTCCTTCTTGCGGTCCACCACCGAGAGGAAGCCGTCGGAGTCCAGCGAGCCGATGTCGCCGGTGTGCAGCCAGCCCGCTGAGTCGATCAGCTCGGCAGTGGCCTCGGGCAGGTTGAGGTAGCCGGGAGTGTTGAGCGGGCCCCGGGTGAGGATCTCTCCGTCCGGGGCGAGCCTGACCTCCGTGCCCGGAACCGGCCGCCCGACCGTGCCCAGCTTGAATTCCTCTTCCCTGTTGGCCGTGAACGCGCCGGTCGTCTCCGTCATGCCATACACGTCGAGGATCTTCATGCCAAGACTGGCGAAGAACCGGCCCACCTCCAGCGGCAGCGGGGCGGCCGCGCTCGACGCAGCTGTCGTGTCGCCCAGCCCGATCAGTGCGCGGATGGGCTGAAGGACGCTCTCATCGGCCTGCCTGAATTCCTCGGCCAGGTCGTCGGGCACGCTCCGGCCGAACTGGCAGCTCTCCACGTACCGTCGGCCGGTGTCCATGGCCTGCTCGGCGGCCGCCCGCTGCTCCGGGTCATCCTGTAGCGCCAGCAGTGCCCGGATACCCGCTTGCACCTTTTCCCAGATCCGCGGCACGCCAAAGAACGCGGTGGGCCGCACCTGGCCGAGCGTGCTCACCAGGTTGGCGGCCGGGTCACGGCAGAAATGCACGTGGCCGGTGAAGCTGATAGGCATGTAGATGCTGAACATGCGCTCCGCGATGTGCGCAAGCGGCAGGTAGGAAACCCAGCGGACGTGGTCGCGAACGGTTCCGGAGTGCCTGGCTATGGCCAGTTCGTACAGCACATTGCGGTGCGTGATGACGACGCCCTTGGGGTTGCCGGTGGTTCCCGAGGTGTACAGCAGCGTCACTGGGTCACCAGGTGTGATCAGCGCCATCCGCTCGGCCACCAGCGAGGGCGCCGCCGCCAGCCGGTCCTGGCCGAGCGCGGCAAAATCGCGCCAGGCAAGGTAGCGCTCATCTGCCGGGCAGGCGCTGGAGTCCCTGACAATGATCTTCTTCAGGCCCGGCAGCCGGGCGAGCACGGACTCCAGCCGGGCCAGTTCGGCTGCCCCGTCGAGAACGGCGATCCGGGCGTCGCAATCGGCCGCCATGTAGGCGATCTGATCCGCGGACATCGTGGCGTAGAACGTCACGGGCACGCCGCCGGCGTGCACGGCCCCGAGGTCAGCGAGCACATGCTCAACCCGGTTAGGCATCAGCAGCGCTACCCGCTCGCCGGGCGCCAGGCCGAGTTCGGCGAAGCCAGCGGCCAGTTCCAGCGCGTGCTGCCGCGCCTGGGCCCAGGTCAGCGTCTCCCACGCACCGTCGCTGGCAAGCCGGTCGGAGTAGGCCGGACTGCTGCCTGATCGCTCCGCCAGGTCCCTAAAGGGATCGCAGAGGGTCAGGCCCTCGATGGACTGCTCGATCTCCGCCCGCTGCCGCAGAACCTCCGAAGTCAACGCGCACCTCCTTGGCCGTCGTCTGCCGACGGTACCGGATGCCGCCGCTGCGCCTCGACGACGTACTTGGGGTCGCGGGCGGACGCGATCCCGGCGCGCAGCACCGCGAACCTGGTGCATAGCGCGCCGCCGCCCAGCAGCGCGGCGCAAAGCGTGGCGGTCCCGCGGCTCCACCACGTGGCGGTCCCCTGGCTCCCTCGCCTGGCGGCCTCCTGGTTCGACCGCGAGGCCACGCCCATGACCACTCCCGCGCCAGCACCGGCCAGCGTCAGCGTGTGCGACGCCCGCATGAGCCTGCCGGAGTCGCCGTCACGATAGGGCTCGCCCGCCAGGCCGAGGCGATGTTCCATGTGCAGCCCGGCCGCCGCCTCAACGGCCGCACCGAGCAGGGCGAGCCGCAGCGCGGGCTCGCCTTCGTCCTGGCCGGACCGCTGCCAGGCAGTTGCCGCCAGGCCAGACGCGCCGGCCGCTGCCATCGCGCTGCCGGCGAACAGGAACGGGAGCTGACGGTAGGCCGAATGCCAGGCAGGCACCGCGGTGTCCGCGAGCAGTACGCCGGGGTAGGTGGCGAGCACGGGACCGGTCAGCGCCGCAGCGGCTCCCGCCGCCGCGCCGGTGCGGCGCAGCCGCCCGGTCACATCGCTGCCCGCCGCGGCCATCACCAGTCCCGAGTGCACAGCGAGCAGCCATGCACCCATGCTCATCGGAGATGTGGGCTTGGCTACCCGCAGCATGTTGAGGAAGCGCTCCGGGCGGCCGAGCTCTGCGACCAGGAAACCGGTGCCGCCGAGCGCGCCGCCGGCCGCGGCCAGCCTGGCCGCGCGAGCGAGCCTGGGTCGCCGGGTGCAGGCGGCGACCGCGGCGAGCGTGGCGGAAGCGCCGGACAGCCCGCCGAGGAACAGGTAAGCAGGCAGATGCGGCTCGCGCCACCTGGTCACCTTCAGCACCGGCCGGCCGTAGTAGGAGCGGGCCTGGACCCCGGCGGCATCCTGCGGCTGCGGCTCGTGCGTCATACGCGGCTCCGGGCGAACACCGCGACGGTCCCGGCGGCGAGCATGGCGGCCGCGCCACCTGCCCATCGCCACATCGCGGCCAGGTCCCTGGTGGTTACCACGGGGTCGGGCGGCAGGCCGTATACCTCCGGCTCATCGAGCAGCAGGAAGAATGCCGCCGCCCCGCCAATACCGTCGTCCGGATCCTCGCCGTACAGCCGCGCGCTTGCCTCGCCCGCCTCGTGCAGCTCATCGAGCCTGGCCGCCGCCGCCGCCCGCAGCTCGTCGAGCGGGCCGAACTGGATCGAGTCGGTCGGGCAGGCCTTGGCGCAGGCCGGCTCCAGGCCGCCGCGCAGCCTGTCGTAGCACATCGTGCACTTCCAGGCCCGGCCATCGTCCTCGCGGCGGTCGATGACACCGAACGGGCAGGCGGAGACGCAGTAGGCGCACCCGTTGCAGATATCTGGCTGCACGATCACGGTGCCGAACTCGGTGCGGACGAGGGCGCCAGTCGGGCACACGTCCAGGCACGCCGCATGCGTGCAGTGCTTGCACACGTCGGAGGCCATCAGCCAGCGGGTACCGTCGGACTCCGCCACGTCGTCGGCCAGCGCCAGCGCTGTGCCGTGCCCGGCCGGCACCTGCTGTTCGATGAACGCGACGTGCCGCCAGGAGTCCGCGCCGAGCTGGCCGGTGTTGTCGTAGGACATGCCGGTGAGCGCGAGCGCATCGGGCGGCGCGGCGGACAGCGATGCGGCGCCGGAAGCCCAGGAATCTCCTGACACGTCGCCCGGCAGCGCGTTCCACTCCTTGCAGGCCACTTCGCAGGCCTTGCACCCGATGCACACGCTGGTATCGGTGAAGAACCCGACGCGCTCGGGCGGGTCGTCGTAACCGGCCTCGGCCACCACGTCGGCCACCGGGCGCTGCATCCGGCCGCTCACGAGACACCCCCGCCCGGCCGGTTATCGGGCAGATCGGGCAGGCCCGCCGAGTGGCGGTACTTGGCCACCAGGACGTCGAGCGCGGCGCCGCGCGGCCTGCGCCCCGGCCTGATGTCGCAGGTCGCCACCTTGCTCTCTTGGATAAACACGTTCGGATCCAGCGCGAACGGCAGCAGGTCGTTGGCGGAATCGCCGGTCACCAGGCCATTGCCGCCCCAGTGATAGGGCAGGCCCACCTGGTGGATCACGCCCTCGCCAGGCAACCGCAACGGCCGGATCCTGCGGGTGACAAGGACCCGGGCCTCGATCGCGGCGCGCGCGGACACGATCGTGGCCCAGCCGCCGTTCTCCAGGCCACGAGCGGCGGCAAGCGCCGGGGACACCTCGCAGAACATCTCCGGCTGTAGCTCGGCCAGCCTCGACAGGGTCCGGCTCATGCCCCCTGCCGTGTGGTGCTCGGTGAGCCGGTAGGTGGTGAGCACGTACGGGTACACCAGGCCTGCGGGCTCGCTCGGGCCGGGGGCGAGCTGGTCGCGGGTCATCTTGTGCTCTGGGTAGAGCTCGCTGACCGGGCTGGCGCCCTGCTTGTAAACCGCGTTGCCGACCGGCGACTCGGCAGGTTCATAGTGCGCGGGCAGCGGACCGTCAACCAGCCCGGAGGGGACGAACAGCGCGCCCTTGCCGTCGTGCATCATGATGAACGGATCGCTCCCGCCTAGCGCCATCGGGCCCGACGCGCCCGGCTCTGGCGAGAAGCCCGGCGGCTTGGAGCGCTCGAAGTCGGGCACGTCGTGGCCGGTCCAGGAGCCGGCCTCGGCATCCCACCACACGTACGCCTTCTTCTCGCTCCACGGCTTGCCCGCCGGGTCGGCGGATGCGCGGTTGTACAGGATCCGCCGGTTCGCCGGCCACGCCCAGCCCCACTGCGGAGCCACCCAGGACTGCTGCTGCCACGGGACTCGCCGTGCCGTCTGGTTCTCTCCCCCGCCGTAGCAGCCCGAATAGATCCAGCAGCCGCACGCGGTGGACCCGTCCGCGGCGAGCTGGGCGAAGCCGTCAAGCGCACGGCCGTCTGGGCCGGTCCCGTTGATCTCGCGGAGCACGGCCGACGCGTCCGGGTCGGCGTGCTCGCCGACCTCCGGGTAGTCCCAGGTGAGATCGAGCACGGCATCCTCCGTGATCCCCGATCCCGCCAGCCTGGCGCGTATCTTCTTCCCCAAGTGGTACATGAACCACAGCTCGCTCCGCGCATCTCCTGGCGGGTCGAGCGCCTTGTGGTGCCACTGGAGCATCCGCTGCGTGTTGGTGAACGTACCGTCCTTCTCCACGTGCGACGCGGCCGGCAGGAAAAAGACCTCCGTGGCTATCTGCTCGGTCGCCAGCTCTCCGGTTGCTATCTCCGGTCCGTCCCGCCAGAACGTCGCGCTCTCGATCAGTGTGAGGTCCCGCACTACCAGCCAGTCAAGGTTGGCCATGGCGAGCCGCTGAAGCCTGGCGCCGGCCGAGCCGACCGCGGGATTCTGGCCCATCAGGAAGTAGCCCTTGACCTTCCCGTCGATCATGTCGAGAACGGTGCGGTAGGTACCGTGCTCGCCGGTGATCCTGGGCAGCCGGTCAAAGCAGAAGTCGTTGCCGGTCGTGGCAGCGTCGCCAAACCACGCCTTCAGCAGGCTCACCATGTAGGCCCGCTTGTTTCCCCAGAACCCGGTGTCGGGGAGCCTGGTCAGGTAGCCGTTCAGGTCCGCGTCGTCGGCGGCCGGCATCGGCAGGTAGCCGGGCAGCAAGTGGAACAGGGTGGGGATGTCGGTGGAGCCCTGAATGCTCGCGTGCCCGCGCAGCGCCAGGATGCCGCCGCCCGGCCTGCCCATGTTGCCTAGCAGCAGCTGGAGGATGGCGGCAGTGCGGATGTGCTGCACGCCGGTGGTGTGCTGCGTCCAGCCGACCGCGTAGACCCAGGCGGTGGTGCGCTCACGGCCGCTGTTGGCGACAACCGCATCGGCGATCGCGGCAAAGTCCCGCGGCTCGATCCCGCAGGCCCGCTCGACGAGGTCCGGCGTGTACCTGGCGAAGTGCCGCTTCAGCACCTGGAAGACGCAGCGCGGGTGGGTAAGTGTCAGGTCACGCTCGCCGGTCGGCTGCCAGCTGCTGTTGTCGTAGGTTCGCGTGTGCGGGTCGTAGCCGGAGAACACCCCGCCGCCGTCCTCGGTGTCGGTGAACTCATCCGGCAGCATGTCGGCGGCGTTGGTGTACGCGGTGACGTAGTCGCGGAATTCGTGGCCGCCGGACAGCACGTGGTTGACCAGCGCGCCGAGGAACACGATGTCGCTGCCCGCCCGGACCGGGACGTACTTGCTGGCCAGCGCGCTGGTCCTGGTGAACCTGGGGTCGACGTGAATCACCGTGGCACCGCGCCGCTTTGCCTCGGTCACCCACTGGAAGGCGACCGGGTGACATTCGGCCATGTTGGACCCGGCGATCACGATGCAGTCAGCGTTCACCAGGTCGCGGGGGAAGGTGGTAGCGCCGCCGCGGCCGAAACTGGTCCCCAGACCGGGGACGGTGGCGGAGTGTCAAATCCGCGCCTGGTTCTCGATCTGGATCGCGCCGAGTGCCGTCCACAGCTTCTTGATGAGGTAGTTCTCTTCGTTGTCCAGGGTGGCGCCGCCCAGGCTCGCGATGCCGAGCGTCCGGCGGACCTGCTTGCCCTGGTCCGACTCCTGCCAGGTCTCCTGCCTGACCTTGATCACCCGATCGGCGATCATGTCCATGGCCTGATCCAATCCGAGCGACTCCCACTCGGAGCCGTTCGGCCGACGGTAAAGGACCTTCGTCTGGCGCCCGGCGTGAGTAACGAGCTGTCTGCTGGCCGCGCCCTTGGGACAGAGCCTGCCGCGGGAGACCGGCGAGTCGGGGTCGCCCTCGATCTGGGTGACCGTATCGGTGCCGTTCACCTGCGAGACATAGACGCGCTGGCCGCAGCCGACCGCGCAGTACGGGCAGACGGAGCCGACGACGCGGTCGGCTTGCTCGGTGCGGGGGGCGGCATCATCGGTGTGCGGTGACCGGACCGCAGCGCCGCGTCCTAGCGGATCCCCGCCCGTCAGCTGCCGGTAGACCGGCCACGAGGTGATCCAGCTGCGCACGTCCCCATCAAATCACGAGGCTGGTGCGGCGTAGCCTTCGAGGGGCGGGGCGCTGCGAAGGGACGGTCATGACGGGCAGGACGGCCAGGCGGCGGATCCTGCGCATCGCCGTGCCCGCTCCCGTCGGCGCTGTTAGCTCTGGCGGCCCGGGCAGCGCCGGCGATCCCGTCGGCCGCGTCAGCTCCGGCCCGGGGTCGGCCGTGCTCTCGCACCGGGCCGACCTGCTGGCCACCGAGGAGCCGCTGGCGATCCGGGTCAACGGCCGGCCGCTGGCGGTCACCATGCGTACGCCGGGCGACGACATCGACCTGGCCGCGGGTTTCCTGGCCACCGAGGGCCTGGTGCGGGCGGCGTCCGATATCACGGAGATCCGGATCTGCCAGGAGAGCCATGACCACCACCCCGTGACCAGCCAGAACGGGACGGCACAGCACGATCCGATGGCCAATGCCGAGGACAGCGACCACGGCAACGTCGCGGACGTGACCCTGGCCGCCGGTATCGAGATCGATGACGACAGGCTGCGGCGGAACTTCCTGACCACCAGCGCGTGCGGCGTGTGCGGGAAGGCCAGCATCGACGCGATCAGGGTGCGGGCCAGCTATGACGTGGCCGCCGATCACGCGAACGTCTCACCCGGCGTACTCGCCGAGTTGCCCGGCAAGCTGCGTGATGCGCAGCGGGTGTTCGCCCGCACCGGCGGGCTGCACGCCGCCGGGGCGTTCACTATAGACGGCACGCTGCTCGCCCTGCGCGAGGACGTGGGGCGGCACAACGCGGTCGACAAGGTAGTTGGCTGGGCGCTGCGCGAGGGCAGGCTGCCGCTGGCCGGCTGCATCCTGCTGGTGAGCGGGCGGGCATCCTTCGAGCTCGTGCAGAAGGCCCTTGTCGCCGGGCTGCCTATGCTCGCGGCGGTGTCCGCGCCGTCCTCGCTCGCCGCCGAGCTTGCCGACGAGGCCGGCCTGACGCTCGTCGGCTTCCTGCGTGGCGGCTCGATGAATGTGTACACCGGCGCCAGCCGGATTTCCGCGTCGTGACCGCCGGCCGGGAGCAACTGCGCCGCACCTTCGACGAAGACGCCGAGCGGTACGACCGGGCACGCCCGCACTATCCGGCGGAACTCGTCGCGGATCTCGCCGACCTGGCCGGGATCGGCCCCGGCAGCCGCGTGCTCGAGATCGCCCCCGGCACGGGACAGCTCACCGTGCCCCTCGCCGCGATGGGCTGTACTGTCACCGCCGTCGAACTCGGTCCCGCGCTCGCCGCCGTGGCGCGCCGCAACCTGGCGTCCTTCCCGGGCGCGAATGTCGTCAATTCCGCCTTTGAGGACTGGCCGCTTCCTGCCGAGCCGTTCGACACGGCGGTGTGCGCGACGGCACTGCACTGGTTCGACCCGGCGGCCTGGGTGACCAAAGTGGCGGACGCGCTGCGGCCGGGCGGATCAGTGGCCACGGTGGCCACCCATCACGTGGCCGGCGGCAGCCTGGCGTTCGCCGCCGACTCGCAAGCCTGCTACGAGCGCTGGGACGCCAGCAGCCAGCCGGGTTTCCAGCTACCCACCGCCGAGGAGATACCCCGGGACAGCCGCGACCTGGACGAGTCCGGGCGGCTGGCCCGGCCCGTGTTCCGCCGGTTTGAGCTGGACCTGGAGTACACGGCCGACGCCTTCGTCGACACGCTGCGGACGTACTCGAACATCGCGTCCATGGCGCCAACCGCACGTGATGGCCTGCTCAGCTGCCTGGCCGGCCTGATCGAGTCCCGCTACGGGGGCAGGATCACCAAGCGCTACCTGTTCGAGCTACGTGTTGCCCGCCGACTGCCCTGACGGGGTGAGCACCCTGTCAGGTGCCCACGGTGGCGTCCGCCAGCCCGCGTCGCCGCCGGATCGTCCGGTCTGCCTGGCCGAACAGAGCGTCGACGCAGATGCCGATTATCAGGATCACGATCATGATCGATATCGCGCTCGCCATGTCCAGCTGGTCCTGATCGTTGGAGAGCAGCACTCCGATCGACGCCTGACCCGCGATGAGCACCAGCAACTCGCCGGCCATCAGGCTGCGCCAGGCGAACGCCCAGCCCTGCTTGAGCCCGGCTACGAACGTCGGCAGTGAGGCCGGCAGGATCAGGTGCCGGTACAGCGCAAAGCCATGCAGGCCCATGGTCTTGCCCGCGCGCAGCAGCAGCGGCGGGGTGTAGTCCACTCCGGCGATCAGGCCGTTCGCGATCGACGGAGCCGCGCCGAGCACGATAACGAAGAGAATGGCCTGGGTCGTCTCGCCGAAGAAGATGATCGCGAAGGGGAACCAGGCGATTGACGGCATAGTCTGCAAGCCGGTGATCATGGAGCCGACCGCGGCGCGCAGCGGTTTTATCCTGGATACGAGTGCGCCAACCAGTGAGCCGATGACCAGGGCAAGCCCGAAGCCGATGGCCGCCCGGCGCAGCGTGGTCTCGATGGCCTGCCAGAGCAGGCCATGCTGCAGCTGACTCCACAGGTTGGGCAGGGTGGTGAAAGGCGAGGGGAAAATGATCGGCGACTTATAGCCGCTGAGATATACCAGCTGCCAGAGGGCCAGCACGATCACGATCGCCAGCAGCTTGGGCCAGATCGATCCCAGCGCCTTGCCGCCGGTTCCCCGCCAGTAGTCTCGCCCGGGCTTGGGACCGAGCTCGAGGTTGTCAAGACCGGCCAGCGCGGTGTCAGTGGTGTCAGCGGCCATGTGACGCCATCTCCTTGCGCAGCAGGTCGGTCAGGTGGGCGCCGACCTCGGCGATCTCGGCCGAGTCGATCCGCCTGGGCCGCTCGATGTCGATAGCGATCTCCTCGATCACCCGGCCCGGCCGGCTGCTCAGCACGACCACCCGGTCGCCGAGCCGCGCTGCCTCCCGGACGTTGTGGGTAACGAAGAGCACGGTCAGCGCGCGTTCCCGGCAGATCCGCTCAAGCTCCTCGTGCAGCAGGTCACGCGTCATCGCGTCCAGCGCGCCGAACGGCTCGTCCATCAGCAGCACGTCGGCATCCTGAGCCAGCGCGCGCGCCATCGCGACCCGCTGGCGCATGCCGCCGGACAGCTCGTGCGGCCGTTTGTCACCAAAGCCGTGCAGATGAACGGCTTCTAGCAGCTCAGCGGCGCGGATGCGCCGCTCCTGCTTCGCTACGCCGCGCGCTCGCAGCGCCAGCTCGACGTTTCTCGCCGCGGTCAGCCAGGGGAAGAGGGCCGGCTCCTGGAACATGAGCGTGACCCGCTTGCCGCCGGTGGAAACCAGACCGGAGGTGGGTGTGTCAAGACCGGCCACCAGCGAGAGCATCGTGCTCTTGCCGCAGCCGGAGGCGCCGATCAGGCAGACGAACTGCCCTTTCGCGACGGTCAGCGACACCTTGTCAAGCGCGAGCAGCGACGACCGGCCCTTGCCGTAGGCCTTCGAGACCTCGGTGAGCTGGACGGCCGCAGCCCCGGTCTCCCGCACCTGCGCGGGAGACCGGGAAGCGTCACGCAACGTGGAGTCCCCGGACGTCTCCGAGGGGGCTATGTCTCGCTGCGTGATGCTCATGAGCTGACCTGTGGCTCCCCTGCTGCCTTCAGCAGCTGGTTGAGCGGGCCGAGATCGTAGATTCCGTTCAGGTTGACCGGGCTGAGCAAACCCACGGCTATCGCCTCCTTCGCGTCCGTCGCAAGCGACGCCGCATCGGGGTTGTCGGTAAAGGTGATCTCCTTGAATGCCGCTGGCAGGACGCTGGACTTGATGCCCTTACCCTCCAGCTTGGTGAGCTCGGCATTGGCTGCCGTCTCAGCGCCCGTCGGATTCTGCGCGATGTATGCGTCCGCCTTGATCTGGCCCTCGAGCAGCCCGCTGATGACGGTGGGATGTGCCGCGATGAAGGCCTGCGTCGCCACCAGGTTCGTCGTGACGCCAGGCTCGGTGAGCAGCGTCGTCCCGCCGTCCTGGAGCATCTCGACGTTGTACGGGGACGGCTCGGAGCCACCGTCTATCTGCCCGGACTTGAATTCGAGCACCGAGGCCGAGTTGGGCGTGACGGGCTTGATCGAAACGTCACCGCCGCCGGTCGACGTGGTGGTCAGTCCCTGCTGCTTGAGCCAGTAGCGCAGCGCCACGTCCTGGGTGTTGCCCAGCGACGGCGTGGCCATGGACTTCCCCTTAAGCTGCGCGGCGCTCGTGATGCCCTTTTTCACAACTACCGAGGCACCGCCCGTGGCCACCCCCGAGATGATCCTGATGGCCTTGCCGCTGGACTTCTGCCAGGTGTTAATGGCGGGGTTTGGCCCGACGTACGCCGCGTCGAGCTGGTTGGCAAGCAGGGCGGTCGCCTCCTCGGTGCCGGTGCTGTAGATCGACACCTTGAGGGTGACATTCTTGCCCAGGGCCTTCTGGAAGATGCCCTGCTCGACCCCGATCAGGGCCGGTGCGTGCGTGATGTTGGCGAGGAAGCCAAGTCGCAGGGTTACCTGGCCCCCCCCGGAGCCAGATGTACCGGATGACGAGCTGCATCCGGCCGACAGCGCGACTGTCGCGACGACCGCAGCGGTAAGAATTCTTCGCATTTATCCGCTCTTTTGTGATCGAGTTAATAGGGAAATGTGATGAGAATACTACACGATGACCACCATGGACAGCCCCCTAGCCACCCGTGTCTAGCCGCGCCGCAACCCCTACGCGCAACCGCGCGCTGGCTGAAGCTTATGCCCCTTGACGACGTTATGGAACGGCGCTCTGTTGGGGGTGCTGGCGCGCACGCAGTGCGCTACCCGCGGAACGGGAGCGCGGGACCTGGGAGAACTTGTTCGCACTACAGCGGATCGTGGCCCTCGAGGTAGTCCGCGGCGTCGGCTGACGTGCGATCTACCAGGCAGTCCGGCGCCTTACGCCGGGTAGTAGATGTGGCGCCATTTCACCATGCCGGTGAAATGCTTGCCGCTCATGCCGTAACTCCGGTATCTCGATTGACAATAAAGTAATCAGCGAATCCGCCACGCACCGATAGCAACCACTTGTAACCGATCGGTTACAAGGAGTTAATACACGGAGCCAATGGGCCGAAGCCGACCGCCGCTAGTCGTCGCCGCCCGGAGTGTCGGTCTCCAGACCGACCACGGAGGGAAACCTGGTCAGGCACTGCTGTAGCCGCGCCAGGTCCACCACACTGGCATGGCCGACCTCGAAGCGCACGTTGTAGACCTCGTCCGACAGCTTGTGGTCCGTCGGCAGCGGCTCGACCACCGCCTGCGGCACGTGCGAGCAGGCGGCCCGCACCTTCAGCTTCACCGCCTGGGACGTGTTCGGCTGGAAGATCACGACCTCTTCCTGCTGGCCCAGCGCCTTGTCGAACTCGGCGCAGCCAGAGGCGGCCATCGCCACGGCGGCGGTCAGCGCCACCGCGATCAGCCCGCGGCCACGGCCACGGCCGCGCCGCCGGCGCGACGACTGGCGCGAAGGATTCGCTGACACGGCAGACAGCATACGCAGGGCCCCGGCACGCCTAGCCGGTACGGTACCCGCAGGGCAATCACTGACTGAGCCGACGGCCGGAGGACACGTGGCGGGACGTATCGAGGATTACGCCATCATCGGCGACATGCAGTCGGCGGCGCTCGTCTGCACCAACGGCTCGATCGACTGGCTGTGCCTGCCCAGGTTCGACTCCCCCGCCTGCTTTGCCGCGCTGCTCGGCGACGAGCGGAACGGCAACTGGAGCATCGCCCCGACTGCCGAGGGCAGCCAGGCGAGCCGCGCGTACCAGGGCGACACGCTGATCCTCCAGACCCAGTGGCAGACCGAGACCGGGACCGCCAAGGTGATCGACTTCATGCCGCGCCGGGACGGCGAGCCGCCCGTCCTGGTGCGGATCGTCGAAGGCGTGCACGGCTCGGTGGAGATGGACTGCGTGCTCCGGCTGCGCTTCGGCTACGGGCAGGTGGTGCCATGGGTCCGGCGGATGAACCACAGCATCAACGCCATCGCGGGCCCGGATTCGGTGTGGATCGACACTCCGGTGGAACTCACCGGGCGCGACATGGCACACCACGCGAGGTTCACCGTGACCGCGGGTGAACGGGTGCCGTTCACGCTGACCTGGGTCGAGTCTCATCGCAGCAAGCCGGCCGAGTGCGATGGCCAGGAAGCGCTCGACGAGACCAGGCGGTACTGGGCCGACTGGGTGTCCAGATGCACCTACCAGGGCAAGTACCGCGACGCGGTCATCCGATCCCTGATCACGCTGAAGGCACTGACCTATGAGCCGACCGGCGGGATCGTGGCCGCCGCGACGACCTCGCTGCCCGAGGACATCGGCGGCAGCCGCAACTGGGACTACCGGTACTGCTGGCTACGGGACGCCACGATCACCCTGGAGGCACTGCTCAGGACCGGATACACCGACGAGGCCGCGGCGTGGCGGCAGTGGCTGGGCCGCGCGATAGCCGGCGACCCCGCCGACGTGCAGATCATGTACGGGGTAGCGGGCGAGCGGCGGCTGGCGGAGTGGGAAGTCGAATGGCTGCCAGGCTACGAGCGCTCCGCCCCGGTCCGGATCGGCAATGCCGCCGTGCAGCAGCGCCAGCTCGACGTGTACGGCGAGGTGGTGGACGCGCTCTGCCTGGCCGGCCGGTCGGGTATTCCCGCGGACCGGCACGCCTGGTCGCTCCAGCGCGCGCTGCTCGACTTTCTCGAAAAGCACTGGGCCGAGCCGGATGAAGGGCTCTGGGAGGTGCGCGGCCCGCGGCGGGACTTCGTTCACTCCAAGGTCATGGCCTGGGTCGCCTTCGACCGGGCCGCGGAGGCGGCGGCCGGCGGCCTGCCGGGGCCGGCGGTCAGGTGGCGGCAGCTGCGCGACCAGATCCACGACGAGGTAATGGAGAAGGGCTACAACAGCAAACGCGGCGCGTTCACCCAGTACTACGGGTCCGAGACGCTCGACGCGTCCGTGCTGCTGATGGCCGAGCTCGGCTTCCTGCCGCCAACTGACCCCAGGCTGATCTCCACCGTGGACGCGATCTCCCGCGAGCTGATGACCGACGGGCTGGTCCGCCGGTACCAGCTCAGCGCCGATGGCCAGTCGGCGATCGACGGCCTCCCCGGCACCGAGGGGGCCTTCCTCGCCTGTAGCTTCTGGCTGGCCAACGCGCTGCATCTGACCGGCCGCTACGACGAGGCGGTCGAGCTCTTCGAGCGGCTGCTCGGGCTGCGCAACGACCTCGGTCTGCTCAGCGAGGAGTACGATCCGCGCTACGGCCGCCTGGTCGGAAACACGCCGCAGGCTTTCAGCCACGTGCCGCTGATCCAGACGGCACTTAACCTGGAAGATCACGCCGGCCATCACTGTCGCCGGCCGGGCGGGCGGTCGCGGCGCTAAATACGCGCCCCAGGCCGGGGCTCAAGGACGTTGCCGGAACGTGTCCGTGGGCTGTTCTTGAACCCGGCTTGACGATGTCACACTGGTGAACAGCCATGCGAACCCTGCACATACTGGTCGTTAACGGCCGGAAAGTCCGCCAGCCTGTGTTCGTGCTCGGAGCACCTCACTCCGGAACGGATCTGGTAGCGCGTGCGCTCAAGCGGTCTACCGGCTTCCACGTCACGATGGGGCAGCCCAGCGTGACGCATGTCGTCTACGCGTTCGCGCGACGACCGTCCATCTCCCGCGGCCGCGGCGAGGCGGCCGCCTCCGTGCTGCGCGATGCCTTCGCCCAGGCATGGCGGCTGACCCCGGACGGCTGCACGATGTGCAGCCCGGCGTGCCGTCTCGCCGGCGGAGTGGACTCGGTCGGCCCCTGTGTGGCAGAGCGCTCCATCGCCAGGTACGGCGACGCGAGCCCCGAACTGCTCCATTGCGCCGAAGGGCTCCTCGATGCCTTCCCCGATGCGCGGTTCGTTCAGGTGATCAGGGACGGGCGCGATGTGGTGGCCGGAATGCTCGGCGACTCCGACACCCTCACCCTGTTCCGGCAGAGCTTCGCTAACCTGGACACTGAGTTCCCGAACCCCTTCTTTGGGGTCGAGAACGAGACCGACCGCGCTGGATGGGCTGAACTGTCCCTCGCGGGCAAGTGCGCGATGAGGTGGAGATCGGCGGTGCGGATGTCCGCGCGGCTGCGCTCCACCCTGTCCACGCAGCAGCTGACCACGCTTCGCTACGAGGAACTTGTGACCAAACCAGATGCCGCGGCAGGCACCGTGTCGGAATTCGTCGGCGCCAGGGTCTCCGCCATTGCGCTGCGCGACCCCACGCACCTCGCCCTCGAGCCGGGGGCATGGCGCCGCACGCTCAGCGCCGAGCAGGCCACCGAGGTGGAAAAGGTCGCAGGCGACGAACTGCGCCGGGTTGGATATGGCGACTGACCGATGAAGCTGCCAGGCCAAAGCCGACGAACCGGGAACCAGGACGCCCCCGACAGCGTTGACTCCCACGTGCCACCCACAACCACTGCAGCCGCCAGTGCTGGCAGTGCCGCCGGTGCTAGCGGTGCTGGCGGCGTGCGCAACCGGGTGCGGCGCTTCCTGCAGCGGCCAGGAACAGCCGACCTGAGCCGGTACTCCAAGTTGCTGCCGCAGATCGCCGGCCGCGAGGACAGGCTGCGCGAGCTGACCGACGAGGAACTGGCCGAGGCGGCTGGTGACGCCGTGCAGGACGCCGAATTCTGCGCGGTCGGACGCGAAGCGGCGCGCCGGGTCCTAGGCGAGCGGCCCTTTGACGTTCAGCTGATCGGCAGCATGGCGATGCTGGCCGGCCAGATCGCCGAGATGGCCACCGGCGAGGGCAAGACGCTGTCCGGCGCGATCGCCGCGGCCGGCTATGCGCAGGCAGGCCGGTCCGTGCACGTCGTGGCCGTCAACGATTACCTGGCCCGCCGCGATGCCGAGTGGATGCGACCCGTCTACGACCTGCTCGGCGTGACCGTCGGCTGGATCGACCAGTCATCCACCCCGGCCGAACGGCGCAGTGCCTATCAGGCTCAGGTGACCTACGCGCCGGTCAGCGAGATCGGCTTCGACGTGCTCCGCGACAGGCTCGCCGTCAGCGTGGACGCGATGGTCGCCACCGAGCCGGATGTGGCCCTGATCGACGAGGCGGATTCGGTGCTGATCGACGAGGCGCGGGTACCGCTCGTGCTGGCCGGCACCGCCGCGGAGGGGAACGCGGACCTCGCGATGGCCGCGATAGTCCGCAGGCTGCGTCGCGGCGCGCACTACCAGATCGACGAAGACGCCCGCAACGTGACGCTGACCGACGCTGGCGCACGAGTCGCCGAAGAGGCGCTCGGCGACGTCGACCTATACACCGACGAGCATCTGGACGCCCTCACCCGGCTCAATGTCGCGCTGCACGCCCACGCGCTGCTACAGCGCGACGTCGACTACATCGTCACCGGCGACAAGGTCCGCCTGGTCAGCGAGTCCCGCGGCCGGGTGGCCTGGCTACAGCGGCTGCCCGACGGCCTGCACGCGGCGGTCGAGGCCAAGGAGGGCCTGAACGCGACCGATACCGGCGAGATCCTGGACAGCATCACTATCGAATCCCTGATCAGGGGCTACCCGACGGTGTGCGGCATGACGGGCACCGCCGTGGCCGTCGGCGAGCAGCTCCGCGAGTTCTACGGTGTCGAGGTAGCGGCGATCACGCCGAACGTGCCGTGCGTGCGCGAGGACGAACCCGACCGCATCTACCTGACCGCGGAAGCCAAAGAGAAGGCAATCGCCGAGCAGGTCGGCCAGACTCACGCGACCGGCCGACCGGTCCTCATCGGGACCCTAGACGTCGCAGAATCCGAACGGCTGGCGGCCCGGCTCGAGCGCGAGGGCCTGCCGTGTGTCGTGCTGAACGCCAAGAACGACGCGGAGGAAGCGGCGATCATCGCCGAGGCCGGAAGCGCCGGCGCGATCACCGTGTCCACTCAGATGGCCGGGCGCGGCACCGACATCAAGCTCGGCGGGGCCAGCGGCGACAGGGAGCAGATAGCCGACCTTGGCGGTCTACAGGTCATCGGCACGGGCAGGCACGAGAGCAGCAGGCTGGATAACCAGCTGCGCGGCCGGGCCGGCCGCCAGGGCGACCCGGGCGGTTCGGTGTTCTTCGCCAGCATGGACGATGACCTCGTCACCCAGTACGCCCCCGACGCCGCGCCGCCCGATGAGGCCGACGATGACGGCCTGATCTCCGATCAGGGGACGCACTGGATGCTCGGCCACGCGCAGCGCGTCGCCGAGGGCGTCAACCTGGAAATCCACCGCAACACCTGGCGCTACAACAAGCTCATCGAGGAACAGCGGCGGATCGTGCTCGACCACCGCGACCAGGTACTGCGCACCGACGTCGCACTGCGGACGCTCGGCGAGCACTGCCCGGAGCGGCTCGAGGAGCTGTCCGAGACGGTAGCCGAGGACGTGCTGACCGAGGCCGCCCGGCAGATCACCCTGTTCCATCTCGACCGCGGCTGGGCGGATCATATCGCCGACCTCGCCGACGTGCGGGAGGGCATCCACCTGCGGGCGCTCGGCCGTGGCCTCGACCCGCTCGACCAGTTCCACAAGGAAGCCGTCCGCAGCTTCAACGACCTGTTCGACGAGGCGCAGCGGCGGTCCGACGAGTCCTTCAAGAGCGTGCCAATCACGAAGGACGGCGCCGACCTGGGCGCCGGCGACCTGAAGCGGCCCTCTGCCACCTGGACCTACCTGGTCCAGGACAACCCGTTCGGCACCGATATCGAGCGGGCGGTCCGCAGCGTCGGCCGCCTGCTCGGCCGGCCCCGGCCCAGCTGACCCGCATCTGGCGGTTCGCACGGGGGCCCGCCAGCCCAGCCCTCGGATCGAAGGTCGTCGATGTGGCAGGGCCTACCACCAGTGGTAGGCCCTGCCACATCGATCTTGTTAAATGGAGGAAACGGCCTCGGGGCCGGGGATGACGGGCTCCTGGCGGGAGAACTGGGTGCGGTAGAGCTCTGAGTAGAGACCGCCGGCGGCGAGCAGTTCCTCGTGGGTACCGCGCTCACGGACCCGGCCGGCGTCGATGACCAGGATCTGGTCGGCCTGCCTGATCGTGGAGAGCCGGTGCGCGATCACCAGCGAGGTGCGGCCCGCCAGGGCGGTCGCCAGCGCCCGCTGTAGTGCCGCCTCCGACTCGGAGTCCAGGTGCGCCGTGGCCTCGTCGAGCACCACGACCGAGGGGGCCTTGAGCAGCAGCCTGGCGATCGCCACCCGCTGCTTCTCACCGCCGGATAGCCGGTAGCCGCGATCTCCGACCACCGTGTCAAGCCCGTCGGGAAGCTGCGAGATCAGGTTCCAGATCTGCGCCGCCTGGCAGGCCAGGATGAGCTCGCGCTCCGAGGCATCAGGCCGGGCGTAGGCAAGGTTGGCGCGGATCGTGTCGTGGAACAGGTGCGAGTCCTGGGTGACCACCCCGATCGCACCGTGCAGCGAGTCCAGGGTGAGGTCGCGGACGTCGTACCCGCCGACCCGGACGACTCCAGACCCGGCGTCATACAGCCGGGAGACCAGGTGCGTGATCGTGGTCTTGCCGGCGCCTGACGGCCCGACCAGGGCGGTGAGCTTGCCCGGCGCGGCGCGGAAGCTGACGTCGTCCAGTATCAGCTGGCCGCCATCATCGCGTTCGACGGTCTTCAGTGCGATCGATTCCAGGGAAGCCAGCGACACCTCGCTGGCCTTCGGGTAGCGGAACGACACATCGTCGAACTCGATCTCGGGCGCGGGTCCGTTGGCGGCGGCTGGCCACTGCTGGCCCTGCCCGTTGTCCTTGACTAGGTCGGCGCGAAGACCGGGCAGCGTTATCGCTCCTGTCTTCTCGTCGATGAGCGGCTTGAGGTCGAGCACCTCGAACACCCGGTCAAAGCTGACCAGCGCCGTCATCACCGTCACCTGCACGTTGGACAGCGACATGATCGGGCCGTACAGCCGGTTCAGCAGGGTGGTCAGCGCGACCAGCGTGCCGATCTCGAAGGCGCCGCTGATCGCCAGGCTGCCGCCGACCCCGTAGATCATCGCCGTCGCCATCGAGGCAAGCAGCGTCAGCGAGATGAAGAGCACCCCGCCGTACATCGAGGTCACCACGCCGATGTCACGCACCCGCGCGGCCCGGTTGCTGAACAGGCCGGATTCCTCCGCCGGGCGGCCGTAGAGCTTGGCCAGCATGGCGCCGGCCACGTTGAACCGCTCGGTCATCGTCGAGCCCATCTCGGCGTCTAGCTGCATCGACTCCCTGGTGAACCGCTGTAGCTTACGTCCGATCAGCTTCGCCGGCAGGATGAAGAGCGGGAGCATGGCCAGCGCGAAGAGGGTGACGAGCCAGGACAGGTAGAACATCGCGATGAGCACGAGGATCAGCTGGATCAGGCTGGACAGCACCGAGGACAGCACGCTGGTGAGCGCCTGCTGGGCGCCGATCACGTCGCTGTTCAGCCTGCTGACCAGCGAGCCGGTCTGGGTCCGGGTGAAGAACGCGATCGGCTGGCGCTGCACGTGAGCGAAGACCTCGGTGCGCAGGTCGTAGATCAGGCCCTCGCCGATCCGCGACGAGTACCAGCGCGAGGCGAAGCCGAGAAGGGCGTCGAACAGCGCGAGGCCGGCCACGATGCCCGCGACCTCCCCGACGACCTTGGTGTCGTGGCGCAGGATTCCGTCGTCGATGATCACCCTGAGCAGCAGCGGGTAAGCGACCGTCACCACCGCATCCAGGACGGTGACGAGCAGGAATGCCGCGAGGGACCAGCGGTATGGCCTGGCGTAGGTGCCGATCCTGCGCACGGTTCCCGGCTTGATCCGCTGCTTGGTGATGTTTGGATCGCGGGTGAACCCGCGCATCATCACCCAAGCGCTGTGCCCGCCGCCGCCCATCATGACCGGAGCAACCTCCGCGGGTTCCGGGTTCTTCCTGTATCAGCCGACAGCGAACCTGGCGCCTGGCACGGCGCCGGAGTCCGCCAGGTGGCGTCCCGGACGGTGATCACGAAGGCTTAGGGTGGGGCAGTACGTCAGAGTCTTCGTGATCATGAAGGGAGCGGGCCGAGCCGTTCCCGCTGCAACTCCGTCTGGATGCGGCGTTCGGCCGCCGCCTGTTCTTCAAGGGTATTGCCTGCCGCCATGCTCAGGAGCTTCTTGGTCGCCCGGGCGGTGGCTGCGTCGGTGGTCAGCAGCGCGGCGGACAGGTCGGCCACCACCTCGTCGAGCCGGTCAACCGGCACCACGATCTCGGCCAGGCCGAGTTCACGGGCCTCGATGGCGTCCAGGGTCCGGGTGGTGAGGCATATTTCCAGCGCCCGCGGCAGGCCGACGATGTCCACCAGCGGTTTGGTCCCGGTCAGGTCGGGGACCAGGCCGAGCGCTGGCTCCTTCATGCATACCTTGGCGTCTTCGGCGAATACCCGCAGGTCGCAGGAGAGCGCCAGCTGGAATCCCGCGCCGATGGCGTGCCCGCGTACGGCTGCGATGGAGACGATATCGGGCCGGCGCAGCCACCTGAACCCGGCCTGGCAGTCGGCGATCCATGCCTCGAAGCCATCGCTGCGAAGGTCGGGCAGCGGTCCCTCCGCTGGCACGCCCTCGGCGGAGAATAGTCTCAGGTCGATTCCAGCGGAGAAGGACTGGCCCTCTCCCCTGATCACCACAACGCGCACCTGCGGGGGCAGTGCGCTACCGATCTTGGCCAGCCCCCGCCACATACTCGGGGTCATCGCGTTACGGCGGCGGGGGCGGCTAAGCGTCACGGTCGCGACCGCGCCGGCCGCTTGCGTGCCGTCGGCTCGCTGCGGTGTATCGATGTCCAGCCGGAGCCCGGCCAGTTCCAGGTCAGCCGGATCTAGCGTCACGGGATCCTCCGGTGGGCTGGCGGCAGGTGCCAGTCTCCGGCTGGTCAGTGCTCAGCGCCGGCCCTTGGCCTTGCCGCGGGTCGCACCGCCACGGCCGCGCAGGGAGACACCAGTCTCGCTCAGGATGCGGTGCACGAAGCCGTACGACCGGCCGGTCGCGGCGGCGAGGGAGCGGATGCTCTCCCCCGCGTCATACCTCTTCTTAAGGTCAGACGCGAGCTTAGTGCGGTCAGCACCGGTTACCCGGGTGCCTTTCTTGAGGGTCTCGGTCACACGTACCTCCCGTGATAAGTAGTGATCGCTGCGTCACCATCTCTCTCGCCATGATCACTCATCAAAGCTAGATCGGCTACCCACATCCAGGCAAATGATCAGTTCTTTTTCTTCCACCGCGCAGTGCGTGTTTCTTCCACCGCGCAGTGCGCGCCCGGCACCGGTCAGGCGAGCGCCACCAGTTCGGCAAGGTCGTCGCTCCAGGCGTCCTCGATTCCGTCCGGAAGCAGCACCACCCGCTCGGGTTGTAGCGCCTCGACGGCACCCTCGTCGTGCGTGACGAGCACGATCGCCCCGCGGTATGCGCGCAGCGCACCCAGGATCTCTGCCCGGCTGGCCGGGTCGAGGTTGTTAGTGGGCTCGTCGAGCAGCAGCACGTTCGCGCCGGACACCACGAGGATGGCCAGCGCAAGCCTGGTCTTCTCGCCGCCGGACAGCACGCCGGCCAGCTTCTCCACGTCGTCGCCGGGAAACAGGAACGAGCCGAGGAGGCGCCTGTGCTCGGCGTCGGTGAGTTCGGGCGCGGCAGACCGCATGTTCTCTATGACCGTCAGGCTCACGTCGAGCGTCTCGTGCTCCTGCGCGTAATAGCCGAGCTTGAGCCCATGACCGGGCCTGACCGCGCCGGCGTCGGGGGTGTCGATCCCGGCGAGCAGCCGGAGCAGGGTGGTCTTGCCCGCCCCGTTCAGGCCGAGCACCACCACCCGGCTGCCCGCGTCCACGGCCATGTCCACTCCGGCGAAGACCTCAAGTGAGCCGTACGACCTCGTCAGCCCGGTCGCGGTCAGCGGGGTGCGCCCGCACGGGGCCGGCACCGGGAATCGCAGCTTGGCGACCTTGTCCGCTCGTTCCTCGGCAGGCAGCACGGAAAGCAGGCGCTCGGCGCGGCGCTGCATGACCTTTGCCGCGGTGGCCTTCGTCGCCTTGGCCCCCATCTTGGCCGCCTGGGCCTGGAGTGCGGCGGCCTTGCGCTCGTTGGTCGCCCGCTCGCGCTTGCGCCTCGCCTGATCGGTTTCACGCTGCGCTAGGTAAGCCCGCCAGCCCAGGTTGTACTGATCCAGGACGCAGCGCTGCGCGTCCAGGTAGAACACTTTGTTGACCACCATGTCAAGCAGGCCGACGTCGTGGCTGATCACCACCAGGCCGCCGCGGAATGCCCGGAGATGGTCGCGCAGCCAGACGACGGAGTCGGCGTCCAGATGGTTGGTGGGCTCGTCCAGCAGCAGCGTCTCCGCCCCGCCGAAGAGGATCCTGGCGAGCTCGATCCGCCTGCGCTGGCCGCCAGACAAGGTGTGCAGGGGCTGGCCGAGCACCCGGCTTGGCAGGCCAAGACTGGCGGCCAGCGAAGCCGCCTCGGCCTGGGCCGCGTACCCGCCTAGCACGGTCAGCCGCTCCTCGAGATTCCCGTACCTGCGCACGGCTGCGTCCCGCTTGCCTGGGTCGGTCGCGGCCATCTGCTCCTCGGCCGCGCGCATGGCGCCGAGCAGCTGGTCCAGACCTCGGGAAGACAGCACCCGGTCGACGGCAAGTACCTCCAGGTCGCCGGTGCGCGGGTCCTGCGGCAGGTAGCCGACCGTGCCGGCTTGCCGGACCGTGCCTGCGGCCGGCTGCGCCTCGCCCGCCAGCACCTGGGCCAGCGTGGTCTTGCCCGCGCCGTTCCTGCCGACAAGACCGATCCGGTCACCGGGCGCGATCTGGAAGCTTGCCTCCTGTAGCAGCAGGCGTGCGCCAGCGCGCAGCTCAAGCTCTCGTGCGGTGATCATCTGACTGCCACTCCAGAATTAGGATGTACCGGACAAAACGGGCCTCCTGGGGTACACGTGCCCCAGCACAGGGCCGATCCGTCACACCGCGAGTGACAACATGACGCCAAGTATACCGGACGGCATTTCCTGGTCTCCGTCCTTATTTCCCGGTCCCTCGATGCGCCATGGGTCTTGGGCGCACTGGTTGCGGGTTGGGCGCCCGCCCATCCAGGGCAGCGCTCAACCGGCTATCCCTGGCCGGGCAGCGCCACGTTCAGGTCGGCTCGGTAAGGCGGATCCGGATCGCGCGGAACATGCGAGGGGTGTCGCGCAGCACGGCCAGCCGGGGATCGGGGACGGTGAGGAAGCGGTCGGTGGCCAGCGCGAAGTACGGTTCAAGCCGCGGGTCATCGCGTAGCGCCGCGATCGCCTTTCGGTCACCGCCCAGCACAACGGCGTCAAGCCTGCCACTGAACTGCCCGAACACCGCGAATGCGGTGTCGCCAGCCGCGGAAATCGCCCCGGCCGCCTGCTTCTCCCTGCGGCGGGCAAACCGCTGCTGGGATGTGCCGCCCGCCGCGCTACGGCCGTGTACCAGCCGCGAGCCCACTTTTGACGCGGCAAGCCGCGGCGGCGAGTCCGTGAACACCCCCGCTGCGTAGCCGCCAAGGCGCACGAGCAGGACGCCCACCGTTCGGGCGGTGTCCGCGTGCCTCACGATCAGCTCGGCGGAGTCCGCAATACTCCCCTGCGCGCCAGGCTCACCAGGCGCGCCAGGCGCGCCAGGTTTGCTGGGCGCACCGCCGGCCAGGGGCGGAAACGGGACATGACACTCAGCCATCGCCCCGTCGTCGGCCGCGAACGTTACTCCATCACGCTGCGTAGCGGCCGACACGCCCGGGTGACGATCTGCGAAGGAATCGACCCAGGCTGCGAGCCGCTGAGGTGTGACTTCTATCCACCGTCCGCCACCTCGTGCCGGATTCTTCACTACGCACCGCCTCCGAGCGTTTACTATCCGAGACTGAAACTACCCGGCGCGTGCCCGCCCGCGCGGCCGGACGGGGGGTTCGTCTGCCGCGCCCGCGGCATGCGACCACGACAGGGCAAGGAACATGCCAATGACGATGCCGACAAGCTCCGGCCCGACGGCCGGCCTTCGGCTAAACGCCGAGCAGCACGTCCCGCGTGCCCGCGGCGGCGTGCAGGACAACACTGCCATGACGGACGTGATCTCTGCCAGCGATGCCGCCGTCGCTAGAGCCCTCGAGGCTGCGATCAAGAACATGGACCGGATTCCGGATCTGCTCGACGTGCTGAGCGGTGGCAGGCTGTGGGTTCCGCTGCCCGATGACGGGACGCCGGTCACGGACGGCTCCTCGCTGACCCTGCCGACCGTCACCTACCTGGGGAGCGAGTTCGTCCCCGCCTTCACCTCCGCGCAAGAGCTCATCAATTTCATGGCGGAGCCCGACCCGGACCCGGGAGTGCCTCCTCCGGTCGTTCCCCATGTCGTCGTCCCGGCCGCCGAACTTGCCAGGTCGCTGCCCCCGGACCTCGGCATCGCGCTCAATCCGGGTGCTGAGGCCAGCGTGCCCGTCTATCCGGCTGGGGTGACCTATCTCGCCGCCATCCAGGGGCTGGCCGGCGGCGTCAGGATCCGCGTCGGCCATCCGCCGCAGGAGCCGACCCGCCTGATCAGAGAAGCCAGCGCGCAACTGCGCACGGTACCCGCGGTCCGTGAGGCGCGGACGGCGTGGCTGTCTGTGGCGGGCCGGGGCGAGGGCCTGATCATCTCGATTGGCCTCGACAACCCGGCCGATCAGGCCGCGCAGGACGCGGCGACATATGCGGTCGAGCGGGCCGCGGCCATGGTCACCGAGGACGCTGGCTTCCCGATCGATGTCACCTTCCCTGGCGGGGCAGAGCCGAATCCGGTGGCCGAATCGGTAGCCGCAAGTGCTGCCCCCTTCTACCTGCGCGCCCAGCCGGCGATTCCCGGACGCCTGTGACTGCCGCAGCCGCGGGATCGAGCCCATACCGGGACGGGCCGGTGCCGGCACCGCGTCTTGGCCCACCGGCGGTCAGCGGGGCAGCAGATCCTCCGGCCGGCTGACCGGGAAGCCGTACACGTCGATGACAACGCCGCCCGCGGCCCGGGCCAGCACGAGCGCTGCCTCGCCGACCCGCAGGCAGGTCTGGCTGCCCGCGCTCTGCGCCGGGAGCTTGGTCCGCAGATCCCAGCGGCAGGGGTTCTTATCGTGCAGCTCGCCGGTCGCGGGCGGCGGCGGCTGCAACTTCGAGCGGGCCAGCCGCGGCGGCCAGTACATGGTGAAGAACAGCGAATCTTCCTCGGTGATCAGGAAGTATGCATCCGCCACCTCGGTGTCATCGTCGATGCTGAGCTTGCCGTCGGCGAAAGGCTGTAGCACGCCGATCACCTCCTCGACCGGCAATTCCCGCGCGCTGTACACGGAGGCGCGCAGCGTGAGATCCGCCGGCGGCCGCTCACCGTGGATCATTCCGCCCAGTCGCGCCCAGAGGCCGCGCACGAGCCTTTCGGCGTCCTGCAACTTGGCGTCGTCCGGCCGCCGCTCCCTGCCCTGCACGCCGCTTCCCCCGTAGTACGCGGCCGCCATGCCGCTGGGCAGCCCGGCTCTCCTGGCCAGATCCGCGGTGACCTCGATCGGGCCGTGCAGCAGCACGCCGTTGCCGAACACGAACCTGTCGCTCCGCACGTGCACCGCAGGGTCGTAACGCAGCACCGCGTCGGCCATAGCGTCGACCGGATCGGCGGGGAACAGCAGCGTCGGCCCGATGGCCAGGCGCCTCGCCGTGCCATCGAACGATCCCATGCGTGTTCCCGAGCTGTCAGAAGAGCAGGAATCAGACGTTGAATCCGAGCGCGCCGAGCTGCTCACGGCCGTCATCGGTGATCTTGTCGGGTCCCCACGGCGGCAGCCACACCCAGTTGATACGGAAGTCCGCCACCAGGCCATCGAGCACGGATCGCACCTGGTCCTCGATCACGTCAGTAAGCGGGCAGGCCGCACTGGTGAGCGTCATGTCGATCGTGGCCAGCCGGTCCTCGCCGACCGTTACCCCGTACACCAGCCCGAGATCGACCACGTTGATGCCCAGCTCGGGATCCACCACGTCGCGCAGTGCCTCGAGAACGTCCTCATTCTCCTGGCTAAACGGCAGGGTAAGCCCGGTCGCCGCGGGCTCTGCCGCCGCCGGCTCTGCCGCCGCCGGCGCGGCCGCCACGGGCTCTGCCGCCACGGTCCCGTTCGTCTGCGTTGTCGCGGCCTGCGTAGTGGCCGACTCGGTCATGATGCCTCCTCAAGGGCCCGGGCGGTGGCGTCTTTCCAGGCCATCCAGCCGAGCAGCGCGCATTTGATCCTTGCCGGGTACTTCGACACCCCGGAAAACGCCACCGCGTCCTCGAGCATGTCCTCATCCGGCTCCCCGGCGCCCTTGGATCGCATCAGCCCGAGGAACTCCTCGCAGACAGCCATCGCGTCGTCGACGCTCTTGCCGATGACCAGATCGGTCATGACCGAGGCGCTGGCCTGGCTGATGGAGCAGCCCAGCGCGTCATAGGACACGTCGGCCACGGCCGGCTCACCGCCGACCTCCTTCAGGCTGACCCGCACGGTCACCTCATCGCCGCAGAGCGGATTGACGTGGTGCACCTCGGCGTCGTAAGGCTCCCGCAGGCCCCGATGGTGCGGGTTGCGGTAGTGATCCAGGATGATGTCCTGGTACAACGACTCGTACTCCATCACATTCCCTTGCAACAAACGGGCTGCCGCTGTATCTTCCCCGACCCGCCAAGCTCACGCGAGGGCGAAGAACCGCTGCGCCTGACGGATCCCCTCGGTGAGCGCGTCCGCCTCCTCGTGAGTGTTGTACAGATAGAACGACGCACGTGTGCTGGCCTGCACACCGAACGCACGGTGCAGCGGCCAGGCACAGTGATGACCGGCCCGCACCGCGATACCCAGGTCATCGAGCACCTGGCTGATGTCGTGCGGATGCACGCCCTCGACGGTGAACGAGATGGCGCTGCCCCGGTCCACCGGCGACCCAGGCCCCATGATTCGCAGCCCGTCAACCGCGGCCAGCGCACCCAGGGCATGCTCGATCAGCTGTAGCTCGTGCGCCCTGATCGCGTCGAGACCGACCTCGGTGAGATAGTCGATGGCCGCGCCGAGGCCAACCGCCTGGGCTATCGGCATCGTGCCCGCCTCGAACTTGTGCGGCGGCGGCGCGAAGGTGGACCGGTCCATCCAGACGCTCTCGATCATCTCGCCGCCGCCGAGGAACGGCGGCATCTCATCGAGCAGCTCCCGGCGGGCCCAGAGCACGCCGATGCCGGTCGGGCCGCACAGCTTGTGACCGGTGAAGCCGAGGAAGTCGGCGCCGAGCGAGGCCACGTCTACCGCCATGTGCGGGACCGACTGCGCGGCATCCACCAGCACCAGGGCGCCGACCGCGTGTGCCGCGTCGGCGATCATCCGCACCGGGTTGATCGTGCCCAGGACGTTGGACTGGTGGACCAGGGCAACGAGCTTGGTGCGCTCGGTGATCAGGTCGCCGATGTTCGAGGTGTCCAGCGTGCCGTCGGGGGTCACGCCGAACCAGCGCAGCGTCGCGCCGGTGCGCTGGCAGAGCAGCTGCCACGGGACGATGTTGGAGTGGTGCTCCATCTCGGTGATGACGATTTCATCGCCAGGGCCGAGCGCGAACCGGCCAGGCCCGGCGGCGGTCGCGTTGCTCATCGAATAGGCAACCAGGTTGATCGCTTCGGAGATGTTCTTGGTGAACACGACCTCGGTCTCGTCCCGGGCCCCGATGAACTCGCCGACCTTGATCCGCGCGCCCTCGTAGGCCTCGGTGGCCTCCTCGCCGAGCTGGTGGCTGGCCCGGTGAATGTTCGCGTTGTGCCGCTCGTAGAACTCGGTCATCGCGTCAAGCACCTGGCGCGGCTTCTGCGAGGTGTTCGCGCTGTCCAGGTAGATGAGTGGCTGCCCGCCGCGGATCTGCCGGTCAAGGATGGGGAAATCCTTGCGGATCCGGGCGACGTCGAAGGTCATGCCGGCGTCCCCGCCGTCAGGAACTTCTCGTAGCCCTCGCTCTCCAGCTCCTCGGCCAGCTCGGAGCCGCCCTCGGCCACGATCCGGCCGCCGACGAAGACATGCACGAAGTCCGGCTGCACATAGCGCAGGATCCGGGTGTAGTGGGTGATCAGCAGCACGCCGTGGCCCTCGCCGGCAGCGAACCTGTTGACCCCCTCGGACACGACCTTCAGCGCGTCGATGTCGAGGCCCGAGTCGGTCTCGTCGAGAATCGCGATCTTCGGGTTAAGCAGTTCGAGCTGGAGGATCTCGTGCCGCTTCTTCTCGCCGCCGGAGAACCCCTCGTTCAGGTTCCGCTGGGCGAACTCCGGGCTGATGGCCAGCCCCTCCATCGCTCCGCGCAGCTGCTTGGTGAAGTCGCGCAGCTTCGGCGCCTCGCCGCGGACCGCGGTCATCGCGGTGCGCAGGAAGTTCGACACCGACACGCCCGGGACCTCGACCGGGTACTGCATGGCGAGGAACAGCCCGGCGCGGGCTCTGGCGTCCACGCTCATCGCCAGCACGTCCTCGCCGTCCAGCGTGACCGAGCCGCTGGTCACCTTGTACTTCGGGTGCCCGGCTACCGCATACGCGAGAGTGGACTTGCCGGAGCCGTTCGGCCCCATGATGGCGTGCGTCTGCCCGGCCGAGACGGCGAGGTCGACGCCACGGAGGATCTCCTGGTAGGTACCGGCCGCCTCCTCCACACTGACGTGGAGGTCACGGATCTCAAGGGTGGCCATTGCCTCTCCTGGTTGTTATTTCAGCGTTCGTTATGTCAGCCGAGCGAGACGAATACGCCGTCGCCCTCGATCTTCACGCGATAAGTCGCGACCGGCTCGGTAGCCGGCGGTCCGGTAGGATTCCCGGTGCGCAGGTCGAAACAGGACCCGTGCAGCCAGCACTCCACCGTGTGGTCGTAGATCTCGCCCTCGGACAGGGCCACCTCGGCGTGCGAGCAGGCGTCGCGCAGTGCGTACAGCTCGCCGCCGGCCCTGATGATGGCAACGGGCTCGCCCTCGACCTCGACCCCGATCGCCCCTTCGCCGGGCGGCAGGTCGGAAAGTGCGCAGGCGCGCGTGTAGCCGTCCTCGCTCCCTGTCGATCCCTGCCGGTACTGCGCCTCGGTCATGCCAGCTCCAGCTCTATCCCGGCCGCGATGCGGTCCGCCACCTGGGGTATCCCGATCCGGTCGATCAGCGCGCCGAAGAACCCGCGGATCACCAGGCGTCGGGCCTCCGACTCGGGGATTCCCCTGGCCATCAGGTAGAACAGGTGCTGGTCCTCCAGCCGCCCGCTGGCGCTCGCGTGCCCGGCACCGACCACCTCGCCGGTGAGGATCTCCAGGTTGGGCACCGAATCGACCCGGGTCCCCTCGGTCAGCACCAGGTTCCTGTTGCGCTCGTAGGTGTCGGTGCCGATCGCCTCCGGCCGGATGACCACGTCGCCGATCCACACCGCGTGCGCGTCCTTGCCCTGTAGCGCGCCCCGGTAGTCGACGCGGCTGCGGCAGTTAGGCATGGCGTGGTCGACGTAAAGACGGTGCTCCAGATGCTGGTTGCTGTCTGCGAAATACATGCCGAGCAGCTCGGCATCCCCGCCAGGCCCGGCATACCGAACGGTGGGGGCGAGCCGGACCACGCTACCGCCGAGCGACACCGCGGCATGCCTCATCGTCGCGTCCCGGCCGACCCGCATGTGATGGTGCGAGGCGTGCACCGCGTCGTCGGCCCAGTCCTGCATGGTCACCACCGACAGCGACGCGCCGTCGCCGACAACGAATTCCACGTTGTCCGCGTAGGTCGCGCTGCCTGCGTGATCGAGGATGACCGTTGCCCGGGCCATCGGCTTCACCTCGACGAGCAGGTGGCCGAATGCCGCGCCCTCCCCGTCATGCCCGCGGACGGTGACCACGGTGGGCCTTTTCGCCACCAGCTCGGCCGGCACCGTGATCACGGTTGCCTCGCCGAACGAGGCGAACGCGCGGGCGCTCACCCGGTCGGCCGGCATGAACGAGCGGCCCAGCCTGGGGTCCCCCCGTTCGGCCTTCTCCGCCGTGACGCCCGGGGCAGGATCGGTTTCCACGGTTACCTTGCCGCCGGCAAGCGGCGCGTCGCCCTGTAGATCCCGCAGGCGGCGCATCGGGGTGAACCGCCATTCCTCCTCGCGCCCGGTTGGGACGCCAAAGTCAGCGGGGTCGAACGACTGCATCTCGTGCAGCCTTGAGATGGGCGCCGGGTTCTCCGGCGCCCTGCCGATCCGGGCCATCAGCCGACTGCCCCCTCCATCTGAAGCTCGATCAGCCGGTTCAGCTCGAGCGCGTATTCCATCGGCAGCTCGCGGGCGATCGGCTCGACGAAGCCGCGCACGATCGTGGCCGCCGCCTCGTCCTCGTTCATCCCCCGGCTCATCAGGTAGAAGAGCTGGTCCTCGGAGATCTTGGAAACCGAGGCCTCGTGGCCCATCTCCACGTCATCCTCGCGGACATCCACGTACGGGTAGGTGTCCGAGCGGCTGATGCTGTCGATCAGCAGCGCGTCGCACTTCACGGTGGACTTGGAGTGCTCCGCGCCCTCCTGCACGTTGACCAGGCCGCGGTAGGAGGTCCGGCCGCCTGCCCTGGCCACCGACTTGGACACGATAGTGGACGAAGTGTTGGGCGCACAGTGCACCATCTTCGCCCCGGCGTCCTGATGCTGGCCGCTGCCGGCGAATGCCACCGACAGCGTCTCGCCCTTGGCGTGCTCGCCCATCAGGTAGACCGCCGGGTACTTCATGGTGACCTTGGAGCCGATGTTCCCGTCGATCCATTCCATCGTCGCGCCGGCCTGGGCGACTGCCCGCTTGGTGACCAGGTTGTAGACGTTGTTCGACCAGTTCTGGATCGTGGTGTACCGGCAGCGCGCGTCCTTCTTAACGATGATCTCGACGACCGCCGAGTGCAGCGAGTCGGACTTGTAGATCGGCGCGGTGCAGCCCTCGACGTAATGGACGTAGGCACCCTCGTCCACGATGATCAGGGTCCGCTCGAACTGGCCCATGTTCTCGGTATTGATCCGGAAGTAAGCCTGAAGCGGGATCTCCACGTTCACGCCCGGGGGCACGTAGATGAAGCTGCCGCCGGACCAGACCGCCGTGTTGAGCGCGGCGAACTTGTTGTCGCCCGGCGGGATGATCGTGGCGAAGTACTCCCTGAACAGCTCCGGCTGCTCCCTGAGCGCCGTGTCCGTGTCGAGGAAAAGGACGCCCTTCTCCTCAAGATCCTCGCGAATCTTGTGGTAGACGACCTCGGACTCATACTGAGCGGCCACGCCGGCGATGAGCCGCTGCTTCTCCGCTTCGGGTATGCCGAGCCTGTCGTAGGTGTTCTTGATGTCGGCAGGCAGCTCTTCCCAGCTCGTCGCCTGCTTCTCGGTCGACCTGACGAAGTACTTGATGTTGTCGAAGTCGATACCGGAAAGGTCGGCACCCCAGGTCGGCATCGGCTTGCGGCCATACATCCGCAGCCCGCGCAGCCGCAGGTCCAGCATCCATTCAGGCTCGTTCTTCAACGCCGAGATGTTGCGGACAACGTCCTCGGACAGACCGCGGCGCGCCGTAGAGCCAGCCAGGTCGGAGTCCGACCAGCCAAATTTGTAGCTGCCCAGGCCCTCAAGCTCTGCTGGTGCGGTAGTTGTCATGTCAGGAGCCCTCCGGACTCTGTATTCATGTCGTCATCGATTCTGAGCCTCTCGGCCCCTTGCGCCTCGCGGCCGGCCCGTGCCTTGCGGCTGGGCTGGCGTCCCGTCCTGTGGCGAGCGAACGGTCAGTCACGTGCGTGGTACAGACGCCGTCGCCTCGGGCGATCGTGGCAAGCCGCTGCACGGGTGTGCCGAGCAGCCTGCCGAACGCCTCCGTCTCCGCCTCGCACAGCTCGGGGAACTCCGCTGCCACGTGGGCGACCGGGCAGTGATGCTGGCAGAGTTGCTCGCCGGTGCCCCCAGCGGGTGCGCCGGTTGCCGATGCCGCGTACCCGTCGGCTGTCAGCGCCTCGGCCAGCGCCAGCAGCCGCCGCTCCTGTGGCACGCTAGCGACCACGGGTGCGTACCTTTCCTCCAAGTCGGCGAGCTGGCGGCGGGCGAATTCCGTCACCGCGGCCGGGCCGCTGGTCTCGGCGAGGAAGCGCAGCGCGCTGGTCGCCAGGCCGTCATAGGCGTGCTCGAACGCGCTCCGCCCCGCGTCGGTGATCGCGAACAGCCTGGCCGGCCTGCCGCGCCCCCGGCTGCGCTGCGCCCGGGCCATCCGCGTCTCGATCATGCCATCGGCAAGAAGATTGTCTAGGTGACGCCGGATCGCCGCCGGGGTAAGTCCGAGCCTGGTACCGAGCGAGGCCGCGCTGGACGGGCCATGCTCCATGATCAGCCGGGCGACCCTGGCCCGGGTACCGCGTTCGGACCAGCCCTGCTCGGGCGCGCCGGAACTCCCGGCGTCCGGCAATGCCGCGCCGGGTACCGCCGCAGCAGACACCCGCACGTTTTTCACAACATCAGTATGACGTAAATCAATCCCCGGCCGCAACACGATCGCGCGCGGCGCCCGCACCGCCGCCGCTGGTGTCAGGATTTGCGCAGCGTGAGCAGGAACTCCAGCAGGCCGTGGTTCTGGGTGGTGACCACGCTCGCGAAACTGGGATTAGGGATGTCCCAGGTCGCGAACGCGACCGGGATCGACCCGGAGACCTCGATCCCGCTGGCGGTGCGCTCGGCCGACAGCGTGAACTTCACCGGCCGGGAATTGCCGTGCAGCGCAAGGGTGCCGTGCGCGGTGTAACTCCGGACCACCCCGGTGGCCGGCAGCGACGCCAGGCTGATCGGGCTGGTCAGCGTGAAGGTGCCGGTCGGATATGTGGCGGTGTCCATGATGCGCCCGTTGAACTGAGCGTCCCGCTCGCTGGAGTCGCTCTTTATCGTGTCCATCTGCACGGTGAAGGTGGCGGCCGTCACGGACGTGCCGGCGATGGTCAGGTGCCCGGTGACGTCGCTGCTGCGGCCGACGGCGGTGTGCTGCTGGCCAAACAGCACCTCCTGCACCCGGTAACCCGCCTGGGAACCGGACGCGATGGCCCAGGTGCCGGCCACGGATCCGCTATCGGATGACGTCGAAGGCGTGCCCGAGCCCTTGCTCGCGCCGGCCGCCGGGTGCAGCCGGAACGGGGCAGGCGCACTGCCTTCCACGAAATGGATATAGATGAACGGCCCGGCCACGCCCGCCACGACCAGCACGACGATGGCGCCGATCAGCCAGCGCAGCCAGTGACGCTTTCCCTCAGGCACAGGAACTCCCCCAACGCTCTAGCAGGCGAGACTCGATCGTGGCTGCCTAGCCTCTCAGCCGGCTGGACTTTCCTTCTGTGCGGGCTCTGAGACAGCGGCGACTGCCCCCGCGACGGTTGGGTACAGTCGCGCTGTGCCTCCTCGACGAATGCTGTCCGTAGCGGCAGGCGCGATCATCCTGCTCACCCTGACCACCGCGTGCTCGAGCGGATCCGGCGGCGGGAACAGCCTCCAGGCGGCGCTGGGGCGGGTCAGCGACACTGCCAATACCCGCACCCAGATCTGGTACGACGACACAGCCGCGCTGGTGAAGCTGGCGGGCCGCGCCTGGGCCAGCCAGACCGGCTTCGCCCTGCTGCGGGGCATGGGCGCGTTCAACCTCGCACCGGAGGCGGAGCTGCTTCCCGCCGGTCCCGGCATCAACTTGCTCAACGAGGACTACGCGATCTCGGCCGGCCAGCCGCCGCGTGAGGTCGGCCTGGTCGAGGGCGGCCAGGACGCCGGGCGGATAAAGAGCGGCCTGTCCAGGCTCGGCTGGAAGCCCGCCGGCGGCAAGCTCGTCGCGCCGCCGGCCGGGTCGGTCAGGGGAAGCACCGCGGCCGGCCCCAGCTACACCCTGCACCTGGCGCAGGTGATGGTCAGCGGCGCAGACGTCAGCTACGGCGACAGCCAAGCGGACCTGAGCCAGATCGGCCAGCCATCCGGGCAGACGCTGGCCCAGGACCCGAGGATCAGCGCCCTGGCCGACTGCCTCGGCAACGTGGTGGCCGCCTCGATCGGGATCTACAACGGCGGCGAGCAGCCTGCGCCCGCCGAGGTCGCCGTCGGCATCCGCAGCCCGGCGAGCAACACCGCGGCCCCCCGAGCCGTGGCCTGCGTCTCCTGGCCGTCCGCCGCCGCTGCCAGCACCTACCAGGCCAACCTCAGGAAGGCCCTGCTGGGCGGCGGCATGTCGCTCACCCGGGACGAGCCGTTCTCCCGGCTGCTCACCCGCGCGACGCTGCACAATGTCGGCGGGGCGCAGCATGTGATCGCCTGGCAGGCAGCAACTCCGGGTAACGCGATACTCGTCTTCAGCCTGCTCGCTAGCGAAGACCTGCCGGCCCTGCCCGACTGCCGCTCGCTGCCGCCGACCGATCAGGGGCACATTTCCGGCTGTTCCTGACACCGCCGTTCGAAACGAAGGGCTATTATCGGCATTCCTGCCCGATCTCGGGCAGATTTCTTGACCAACTAGGTGGCTTCTGGCACGCTCACCTGACGTGAGCTCCCCTGCGCCGCAGGATCTCGTCCGGCACGTGGTCGCCTCCACCGGGCTGCCGCCGCCGACCGCCGCCCGGGTCATCAGCGATGTGATCGGCTACTTCGCGGAGACCACCGAGCAGTTCGTCCGCAGGCGGCACGCCGAGCTGCACCGGCACTACCGCAACGACGAGATCTGGGCGCTCATCGCCACCGAGCTGGCCGGCCGCCCGGTGGCCGCGCCCCGTGCCTCCGAGCGCCAGCTCCGCAGGATGGTCTACGGCTAACCCCCAGCAACAACAACAGGAGGAACCGCTCATGTGCGGGATCGTCGGCTACGTCGGGCATCGCGAGGCCACCCCCATCCTGCTCGAAGGGCTACGCAGGCTCGAGTACCGCGGCTACGACTCGGCCGGCCTGGCCGTGGCACACCGCGGCAGGCTCCGGGTCACCAAGGCGGCGGTCCGGGTAGCCGGCCTGCGGGATCTCGTCGGAACGCCGACGCAGGCCACCTCGGGCATCGCGCACACCCGGTGGGCAACGCACGGTGAGCCGACCGACGCCAACGCCCACCCGCACACCGATACCAGCGGCCGCATCGCCGTCGTGCACAACGGGATAATCGAGAATTCCGAACGGCTCAGAGCCGAGCTCACCGCCAACGGCGTCACGTTCACGTCCGATACCGACACCGAGGCTCTCGCGCACCTGATCGCGGCCGCGCTCGCGGCCGGCGCAGCCTCCCTCGAGGACGCGGTCCGCACCACCTTGCGGCGGGTGGAGGGAGCGTACGGCCTTGTCGTCCTTGACGCCCGCAAGCCCGGCGAGCTGGTGGCCGCGCGCAACGGCAGCCCGCTGGTCATCGGCGTCGGCGAGGACGAGACGCTGGTGGCCTCCGATGTGGCCGCGCTGGTCCGGCACACGCAGCGGGTCGTCTACCTCGAGGACGGCGAGCTGGCGACGCTCACCGCGACGGACTTCCGGACCAGCACCCGCGATGCGCGGACCATCGACAAGGAACCCACCACGGTGGAGTTGACCGCCGAGGACTACGACCTCGGCAACTGGTCCGACTTCATGCACAAGGAGATTCATGAGCAGCCGGCCGCGGTCAGCCGGGCGCTGCTCGGCAGGCTCGACGACCAGTTCGCCACCGCCAGGCTCGGCGGGATCGAGGTCACCGCCAGGGACGTGCACGCGATCCGCCGGGTGAAGTTCCTCGGCTGCGGATCGGCCTACTACGCGGCGCAGCTGGGCGCGGGCCTGATGGAAGAACTGGCCAGGCTGCCCGCCGACGCCGAGCCCGCGTCCGAATTCCGCTACCGCAACCCGGTCATCGACTCCGACACGCTGTTCATCGCGGTCAGCCAGTCCGGCGAGACGCTCGACACGCTTGCCGCGGTCCGTGAACTCGAGCGCAAGGGAGGCAGGCTGCTCGGCGTAGTCAACGTGGTTGGCAGCGCGCTCGCCCGCGCCTGCGGCAACGGCATCTTCCTGCACGCCGGCCCCGAGGTGGCGGTGGCGTCCACCAAGGCGGTCACCAACATGGCAGTGTCCTTCGCCATGCTCGGCCTGCTCTTCGGCCGGGTCCGCGACCTGTCCTTCGCCGATGGCCAGCGGATCGTGGAAGGCCTGCGCGCCCTGCCCGGCCAGATCGCCGAGGTACTTGACGCCGAGCCGGAGATCGCCGAGGTGGCCAAGCGCTACGCCGACGCGCAGCACATGTTCTTTACCGGCCGGGTCCGCGGCTGGCCGGTCGCCCGCGAGGGAGCGCAGAAGCTGAAGGAGATCTCTTACCTGCACGCCGAGGCCTACCAGGCATCAGAGCTCAAGCACGGCCCGCTCGCCCTGATCGACAAGAGCATGCCGACCGTCGCGGTCATCCCCGGCGACGAACTCGTGGCCAAGAACATCGCGACCGTCGAGGAGATCAAGGCCAGGGGCGGCCCCGTCATCGCGGTCACCAGCGCCGACCTGCCCGACGGCCTGGCCGACGCCGTGATCCGGGTACCGCGTACCGAGCTGGAGCTGAACCCCATCCTGCTGACCCTGCCGCTGCAACTGTTCGCCTACCACGTCGCGCTAACCCTCGGCCGGGACATCGACAAGCCCCGCAACCTAGCCAAGAGCGTTACCGTCGAATAGCGCCCCGCGAGCCCCCCCACCGGCCGGGCAGCGCCCCGCGGCGAGGGGGCTGGCTTCCGGGGCGGGCGGGACGGGACGCGCGAACGGCAGATCCGGGCGGGCCGCGGGCACTGCCACCGACGGCGGTTTCGGCTCACTCCAGCGGAGCCGGGCCCCGGCCGGGCTACGGCGGAGCCGGGCCCCGGCCGGGCCGCGATGGATGTGAAATTACCTACCATCGGTGGTAGGTAATTTCACATTTATACCCTGACCTAGGCTTCTGCGCGTCCCGACTTGCGCGCCGAGCAGTCGCTATCTGCCCCACCTGTCCCAGATATTCCTCTCGGCCCCACCCGTCCAGAGATCGACGCCGATCTACTGTTCACCGATGGCCGCATGAACAGCCAAGTTCCTCGATCAAGAGCGGCCGGGCACGGCCCTCCCCCGTGAACCTCGCCCACCACTGGGGACCGGAGCAGCTGTCCATTCAGAGCTGGGCTCGGGCTCGATGCTGTAGGTGGCGCCGGCGTTGCCTGTCCCGCAGTTGTAGCTGTCAAGCTCGATGTAGTACTGGCCCGCGGTGGTCACCGAGAAGGTGACCGCGTCGTTGTCGCCCAGCGAGGTGGAATCGACATTCCCGTCGGTTCCGTCAGCATTGTCAACATGGATAGCTATGTCGGGGCAGGTCGCCGAGCCGGCGACGGTGGTGTCCTTGAAGTGGATGGTTGCGGTTCCGCTGCCGGCGGCCTTGTACAGCTGGTACCAGGCGTCAGTACTGGTAGTGGCTATCTTCCCCTTGTAGAGGGTGTCGCCCTGCAGCGGATCGCCTACCGTGCCGATCGATGTACCCGCCTTAATCGTCCCCGCTGAAGGACTGACAGGATCGCCGGCGCTTCCTGGTGCTGCCCAAGCCGTGGCAGCACCAGAACCGGTACCCATCACTCCCGCAGTGACGGTGACCACCAGCATCGCCAGCACTGAGCGGCCTAAGTTGTTAGATGCCATCAGTTCCTGCCCCTGTCGATTGTCTGGCTCCAGTTCTGGAACCGGCCCTAGAAACCGGGCAAGTGCGAAAGCGACTCCCCCGAGCCTTCCGCACGCGAAACCAGATCAAACCGCCCTCAGCCCAGGAACCAGCGCAGAGCTGCGCGACCCAGACAGTATCGCGGTGGACGGCGCGGGAACCTGGTGATTGCCGACCAGGGCACCGACCTGATCGGCGGGCTGGCCGGCATCACAGAAATATTTCCGGGATTACCCGGAATGTGACCGGCGCAGTACGCGTGCGTAGCGATACCACTGATCCCGCATCGCCACATAGGTCACGACCAATGCGGCCGCGGCAATGGCGTACCAGGTGATGGTCACGCCGTGCATGGTGGCGGGCGGTTCGGGCGGTTCGTTCAGCCACTTTCCGGTGGCGGGCAGAAACCAGGAGAGCGTGATGGCCGCGAAGCTGATGGGGGCGGCGATGGCCCCGCCGAGGTTGGCGTAGCGGGAGCGCTGGGCGCAGGCGGCGATCGCCACGGTGACCGCGCACCACCCGGTGAGCAGGGCTATCAGCGGGTAGACGGCGGGTGCGTGGGCAACGGAGCCCGCCGGGAGGCTGTAGTCCACGAGGCGCAGTTGCACCCAGCAAGCCGCGGCCAGGACGGGGGTCGCCAGCAGCAGGTAGCCGGCCGGGGTCACCCAGGCCGGGACGGGGGTCGCCTGGGTGAGCGGACGGAACGGGGCGTTCAAGACGAACGCCAGCACCGCGACGGCGGGCAGGAAGGCGATGTGCACCGCGCTGTGGTCAAGTGGCACCTGCGAGTTCCGGGCGTTCTGGGCCATGAGGGCGAGGACGGCGGTGCCGACCAGGCAGCCGCTGACCAGCGTGACCCACGGCATCGACCGGGCGATGTGCCGGGCGAGGAGGGGCAGCGTGCGCAGCCAGGACATGCGCGGCCGCCGTGTGCGCTGGATTGGCAGGCTGGGCGGCGGCGGCGCGCCCTCGGTATGCGGGATGTTGGCGGACCGCACGGTTGGCACCTCCGGATGGGTTTGCGTGGTTGGTGGGTGATTGCGGGCCGCGCTCAGCTTGTGCACGCGCGGCTTTGCGGTCCCGGCTGACCCACGGTCTTCAAGCCCGGCTGCCCGGAACCCGGCCCGGCCAATGGCGGCTGCGGGACGCTGGGCATCCGGATGCCGAGCGCTGCGGCGAGCTGGGCGTCGGTGGTGTGCTCGTTCAGCCAGGTGGCCCATGCGCCCCGCAGCGCCTGGCTGACTTTCTGCTCGGGCAGACTCGTCATGGCCTTGGCCAGCAGGTACCCAGCATCGGTAAGCTGCGGCGCGGATCCGGTGATCTGACCTACCGGCCCACCGGCATTGGTCCAGGTCGGGACCAGGGTGTTGTGGACCTCCACCGCTGTCATACCCCCGTCGTTCTGGAGTCCGCTCGCCGGCGGGTGGGTGGCCAGGATGGCCAGCCAGATCGCGATCGGTTCCCGCGCCTGATCGACTGGTACACACGGCTGTTCCGTGGGGAGAGTGTCGGGAGATAGCAGCCGGACCGCCCATTCGGCGGCGGTCAGGGCCACGTTGAAATGCGCGTCAGCCAGCCGTCCGCCGTCTGCAGGCCACCGCCCGACAGAAAGGTAGAACGCCGACGCCGAGGGAGCGCTGGCTGGCTCCCTCATTATCTGCGCGTTCCACTGGGTGACCTGCTGCTGCGAATGGCCATAGAAGAGGTACTCATTGGTGATATTTTGCGGCGCCACGATCTGCCCGACCGTGAGCGCTTGGCCGGGCCGGGCGGGCACCCGTGCGAGCACCCCGTCGACCGGAGCCTCCAGCGATGGCAGGTCCCGCCCGAAGCCGGGGTAGAGGCAGTACCGGACGTGGTTGGCAGTGGTGCAGTGCTGCACCGAGGCCGGGTCGGCGATCTCGGTTACCAGGTGGTTCAGCTCGGTGGTGGGGATGGGTGACAGTTGGGCCACCACCGCGAACGCGATCACCGGCACGGCCACGACGCCGGCCACGACCAACCCTCCCCGGGCCCAGGCACCGCGGACGGTCATCGCCAGCGCCACAACCCCGGCGAGCAGGGCGACGCCGGCCAGTTCCAGCAGGTGACCGACGGCGGGTGGATACCCGGCCAGCGGGCCAGGCAGGTTCCCAAGCTGGTTCAGCAAGATGTCCCACGGGATCAGCCACAAGCCTGCTCCCGAGGACAGGTGGGACGTCGCCTCGGGAAGGAACATCAACAGGGCACCAATCACCCCGGCCAGCGGATGCGCGAATCGCGTCCCGATCGCGGCCCCGACCGCTCCGGCGGCGATCACCAGCACCACCCCGGCCGCCAGCACCGTGACGCTCGGGGAGCCGATGGCGCCACGGGCCTGCACCACCACGGCACCGGCGCCGAGCAGCACCAGGCTGGCGGGTACCGCACCCGCCAGGCCGACCAGGTAACCGAGGGTGCGGGTGCCGGCCGTGGCCGGGAAGCTGGCGTACAGGTCGGTCATGGAATCCCGCCGCGCCCGCCCGGCAGCGAGCTGAGCGGCGGCCAGGACGGTCATGCCGAGGATGAGCTGCCCGGCGCCGATCCGCCAGTCGGCGCTCCACCACAGCGGTTGCATCGTCGCGATCAGCACCCAGACAACGGCACCGCCAGCGATCACACCGGCCAGCGCCAGCAGGCTGCGGGCCAGCAGCGACGCCTCCACCCTGGCCAGGCCCAGCACCGTCCGCAGCCGCACATCCCTGGAGCGTGCGGTGAGGCTTGCCGGGGCGTGGCCATCGGCAAGGGCGGCAGTTCCCGCGCCGGGGAGCGCGGGTCCACCCCCGGTGGTGGTCATCGCGCACCTGCCGTGTGGGACAGCATCAGGTAACCGTCTTCGACCGTCGGCGAGACCAGCTCGGCGCCCGTCGGCGGGTGGTCGCCGATGTGCCGCCACCGGTTGTCGCCGCCACGCCAGGACAGGTGGGCGCGGTCGTCGCGCTCGCCGGCCGCCCACACCCGCCCGGCGGCGGCGGCGGCCAGCTCGGCCGGGGTTCCGGCGAAGTGCATCTGCCCCTTCAGCAGCACGACGACGTGCGGGCAGATTGCGGCGATGTCGTCGGCCTGGTGGGTGGACAGCACGGTCACCGGATCGCCCGGCAGGCTGGACAGCAGCTCCCGGAACCGCAGCCGCTGCTCCGGGTCGAGCCCGGCCGTCGGCTCGTCCAGGATCAGCAGGTCAGGCTCGCCGAGCAGGGCCTGGGCGATCCCCAGGCGCTGCCGCATCCCGCCGGACAGGGCCCGTATCCGGGAGCGGGCGCGGTCCTCCAGGCCGACGGCGGCCAGCACCCTGGCCACCTCCTCAGCGCGGCGCCGCCGGTCGGTGATCTCCTTCAGGATCGCCACGTAGTCAAGGAACGCGGCGACCGTGAAGTGCCGGTGATACCCCAGCTCCTGGGGCAGGTAGCCGAGCCGCCGGCGGATCTCCACGCGTTCCGCCGCATGCCCCGGGTCCAGGCCGAACGCCGACACCCGCCCCGCGTCCGGCTCGTTGACGGTGGCCAGGATCGACAGCAGCGTGGTCTTGCCCGCGCCGTTCGGCCCGAGCAGGCCGGTGATCCCCCGCTCCAGGGCGATATCGACCCCGTCCAGGGCCCGGGTGGCACCGTACCGCCGAGACAGGCCCTCGGCGCGGACGGCTGCGGTGCTTACGTTCAGGGCCATCTCATCCATCCCGACTCGAGGCGGTCATGACGCGCCACCAGCACCACAGCACAGGCGCATAGCGTGGCGGCGCAGCCGAACTGGGCGTTGCGCTGCACGATCAGCAGCGGAACGTCATCCACGGCCAGCAGCAGCGCCGGCACCGTCCACAAGATCGCGGCCATGACGGCAGCGGCGCGAGGCGGCAGCGCGGTCGCGGCCGCGAGCGCGAGCGCGGACAACGCCAGCGAGGGCAGCATCAGCGCGACGGGCAGCCATCCGGGCCCAGGCAGCAGGAACGCAGCGGCGGCCACCGGGACCAGCGCGGCAGCCAGCGCGGACACCGAACGGGCCAGCAGCAAGGCGAATCCCGAGAACGGGGCCGCGGCCGCCAGCCGGCAGGCAGGGTCGAACATGGGCAGGAACGCCGCCGCCACCCCCGCCAGCACGAGCAAGGGGCCCACCAGCAGGAACGGCGCCAGATTCTGGCCCGGATACCCGGGGATGCGCCCGGGACTGCCGGCCGTGATCCAGCCGTATCTGACCGCTGCGGCTTCGCCTGCCACCACGGCCAGCACCCCCATGACGGACAGCAGCCAGGATCTGCGCAACGACGGGGTCGCTGCGAGCAGGCCAAGCACATGGTCGGGCAGCCCGCACCGGCGCAGCACGCGCCGCACCCGGCTCCCGTCACCGATCGCCGCGCGCACCAGCAGCACGGACCGGTTGTGTGCCAGCCGCTCCGCGTCCACATGAGCCGACAGGGCCGAACGGCAGCGCGCGCACCCGGTCAGGTGCGCCTCCACCGACCAGACGGTGACCGTCCCGGCCGTCCCTGCGGCATAACTGGCCAGCAGATCCTCGCCAGGGTGCCCGTCCGCTCCGGCCACCGGCCCAGCCGCGCCGGGAGATGAGTTCGTCATGATGTTTCCCACGCTTCCCGGCGGTGTGCCTTCGTGTCGGGTCCTGCTTGCTGTTCGGCGAGCGCGGCGCGCAGTGCCACCCGGGCGCGGTGACACCGGGACTTGACGGTTCCTTCCGCCACGCCCAGCAGCACCGCCGCCTCCGCGCAGGTCAAGCCGTCCAGCACGGTCGCCTCGATGGCGCCGCGCAGCTCCGGCGACAGTTCGGCTAGCGCCTGACCCAGGCGGCCGTGCTCGATGCCGACCAGCACCTGGTCCTCGGCTGAGACGACCGCCTCCGGCTCTGCCGTCCGCCATGGCAGCCGCCACCTGGAGCCGCTGTCCCGCCGGATCGCGTCGATCAGACGGCGGACGCCAATGCCCCAGATGAACGCGGCCACATCCCCACCGCCACGGTAGGCACCCGCCTCCCGCCACACGGCAAGGAACGTGTCCTGGACGGCGTGATCGACCACATCCGGCATGGCACACCGCCGCGTCAGCCGGACGGTCAGCCAGCCAGCGTGCCGGTCATACAAGGCCGCAAGCGCATCCTCATCGCCGCGCCCCACCGCGCGCAGCAATGCCGCGTCATCGCGCTCCCCAGCTTCCGGCCTCATGCCCGGAGCCGTTCAGCTGCTCTCATGCACTCCCTGTCGCAGCAACCGGCCTGTTCGGTTCCCATCATGCTTAAATTCCCGGGCATGACGCTCGAGCCGCCAGATGACCCAGTCCTGCCAGACCTCCTCCGCTATAGTCACTAATGTGATTAGTCATTTTCTTGACTAGGATGCAAGAGCGGACGAGAAGGAGGAAGGGGCTGATCCGATGGCCCTGCGACACGCCGTGCTGGCGGCGCTGCTGGACGGCGAGTACAGCGGATACCAGCTGGCCAAGGCGTTCGACGTCGGTGTCGCGAACTTCTGGCACGCCGCGTCGCAGCAGCTGTACGCCGAGCTGGCCAAGCTGGAGTCCGAAGGGCTGGTCACGGGTCGGCAGGTGGTCCAGAAGACCCGGCCCGACAAGCGCCTGTTCCGGGTTACCGACGCCGGCCTCGCCGAGCTGGAGCGGTTCGGCGCCGCCGCATCGAAGCCCTCGTTCATCCGCGACGAACTGCTCGTCAAGGTCCATGCCGCCGACAGCATCGACGGCGGGTCGCTGATCGAACAGCTTCAGGAGCGAGCAGCCGTCGCCGAGGCCAAAACCGAGTTCCTCGGCGGGTTGCTGCGGCAGCTGCGCGGCGAGGTGGACGAGGCGGAATTCCTGCGCCGGGGCGAGCGGATCGGGCCGTATCTGACCTGCCTGCGCGGACTGTCCTTCGAGCGCGACCACCGGGACTGGTGCGTGCGGATCGCCGCCGTCCTGCGGGAACGGCAGGGGATCCATGCCGGGCGGTGAATACCTGCGCTATGTCGCACTGGGCGACAGCCAGACCGAAGGAATCGGCGACGGCGACGACATCACCGGCCTGCGGGGCTGGGCCGACCGGCTCGCCGAGCACCTCGCGGCCGTCAACCCGCGTCTCCAGTACGCCAATCTGGCCGTACGCGGGCGTCTGGCCGGCCAGGTCCACGCCGAGCAGCTCGGGCCCGCGCTGGCCCTGCGCCCCGATCTGGCCACCGTCGTCGCCGGGGTCAACGACATCATCCGGCCCCGGTTCGACGCCGTCGAGGTGGCCGGCCACCTGGAGGCGATGTTCGCCGGACTCACAGCCACCGGGGCCCGTGTGGTCACCCTCACCTTCCCCGACATAGGGAAAATCGCGCCCCTCACCCGCCCGATCAGGTCCCGCGTGTTCGACCTCAACGCCCGCATCCGCGCTGCTGCCGCCCGACACGGGGTCACGGTCGCCGAAACCGGCCGGTACGCCGTCGGCACCGACCCGCGGCTGTGGAGCGCGGACCGGCTGCATGCTAGCCCACTCGGTCACGAACGGATCGCCGAAGCCGTCGCCCATGCCATCGCGCTGCCAGGAAGCGACGACACCTGGAAACTCCCCCTGCCTCCCCTGGCGATCCCTGCCAGGTGGCAAAGGCTGGGTACCGAGCTGCACTGGGCCGCCACCTTCCTTCGCCCCTGGCTTGTACGCCGTCTGCGCGGCCAGTCCTCCAGCGACGGTCGCACCGCCAAGCGCCCGCAGCTCCTGGCCGTACACCCGGCACCCGACGCGCCGGATCGATCACATTTCACCTGCTGACCCGGGCTGTCCCCTCGACCTAACCGCAAGGTGACAAAACGAAGGTCCGGTAATCCGGCGGTGCAGCTGCGGCGTCGTAGCTATGGACTCCCGGCCTGGGCGGACGTTGGTCGGTGCCAGCTGGCGCCGTCGAGTAAGCGCATGACCGCAGGAATGTCTGATGAATTCTGTGCGGATCGGCGGGACGGGCATCCTGAGGCGGGGTGTGCCCGCCGTTGCGGTCATGGCGCTGGTGTCCGCCGTGTCTTATCGCCTCGGCGGGCTGTACATTGCCGACGGCGCGGCTGTGCGGAGGGTAAGCCAGAGCGACAACCTGACAACGCCCGCCGGTACTGGCGTTGACGGGCCCGCGGAGAATGGCGGCCCAGCCACCAAGGCCGACTTCAATACGTGCGGGGTCGCCGTGGACGGGTCCGGCAACCTTGTGATAGCTGATGACGTCCACCTGCGGATCGCTGTGGTGGCGGCCGGCACGGGCTCGTTCTACGGGCAGTCGATGACGGCCGGGCACATCTACTCCGTCGCGGGCGATGGAAAGCGCGGCATGAGCGGGTCCGGCGTGGTCGCGACGCAGGTCCCGCTGTCCGCCCCCCGGGATGTGGCCGTGGACGGTGACGGCAACCTGGTGATCGCCGACTCGGGCTATAAGCACGGCGCGACCAGGCCCGGGTCGCGGCTGCAGGTGGTGGCTGCCAGCACAGGGGTGTTCTACGGGCGAGCGATGGCTGCGGGGGACATCTTCACCGTGGCCGGTGACAGCACGGGCGGGCTCTCCGGCGACGGCGGCGGCCACCAAAGCCGACCTATCGGGCCCAGGAGGCGTGGCCGTGGACGGAACGGGCAACCTGCTGTTCGCCGACAGCGGCAGCGCCCGGGTGCGGATGGTGACCGGCTGACCGTGGTCCCCGTCTGAGCCGCGGCCCGGACGGGTGGTCGTCGCGGCGTCAGGCCAGGAAGCCGCGGAGCAGCGCGGCGGTCCCCTCCAGGTGCTCGGCCACCGCCCGCCTGGCCCGCTCCGGCGCGCCGGCCAGGATCGCCTCCGCGATCGCCGCATGCTGGGCGGCGGTGTGGTCGATGTTGTGCTGGAGGATCGGGATCGCGTTGAGAAAGTCGTTCAGCCGGATGCGCGCGTCCGCGGCGGCGGCGGCAAGCAGGCTCGATCCGGTCAGCTCCGCGATCGTCAGATGAAAAACGGTGTCCAGCCGCCGGTAGTCTCGCGGCGCCGCATTGTTGACGTCTGCCAGGCGCGCGGACAGGACGTCGTGTACCTGTTCCGCCGCCAGCGCGGGCAGTTGCCCGCCGACCAGGTGCGCAAGCGCCTCGGCGGCTCCCGACTCGACAGCCATCCGGAACGTCAGCGCGTCCTCCAGGCTGCCGGACTGCTCTCGCGCGATGCGGCGCGCCTCGCCGCGGCTAGGCGCCGGCGGCGCGGTGGTGACGAACGTGCCGCCGAGCCGCCCGCGCCGTGACTCCACATAGCCGGCCAGCTGGAGCTCGCGAATGGCCTCGCGCAGCGTGATCCGGCTAATGCCGAGCTGCGTTGCGAACTCCCGTTCGGCAGGAAATCTTTCACCGGGGCTGACCACGCCAAGCCGGATAGCGGTCAGAAGCCGCTCCACCGTCTCCTCAAAGGCGTTTCCCGACCGCACCGGCCGCAGCAGGCTGGCCAGCCTGAATCCCTCGGTCACTGCGATCGCCCTCCGACGCGCGACGGCCCTGTCGCGCCGAGCCTACGTGTGCCCGCGGCGGCTGCCCGTCTAGACCTGGCCTGACCGGGCGGCTGCCCGCTGACGCGGATCTGGTCTGGGTCTTGACATCGTCGGCATCTTGGCCGCAAATGGTCTCATATCAGACCATTAAGTCCGGGGCCGTGGGGCGCACGAGGCCCGTCAGAGCCGACACGCTCAGCGCCAGCCAGCAGAACCCCGCTGACGTAAGGAGCTCGCCGTGCCGGTCAACGAGCAAGCCGCCGGGGCAGCCGGAGCTGCCGGGACGCTTACCGCGGACGAGAAGCGCCTGCATGAGCTCGGCTATGCGCAGGAGCTGCGCAGGCGGATGTCCGGCTTCTCCAACTTCGCCGTGTCGTTCACGATCATCTCGATCCTGTCCGGCTGCCTGACCCTGTACGGGTACGGGATGGGCACCGGCGGGCCCGCCGTGATCGTCTGGGGCTGGCCATTCGTCGGGATCATGACCCTGTTCGTCGGGCTGGCCATGGCCGAGGTGTGCTCGAGCTTCCCAACCGCCGGCGGGCTGTACTACTGGTCGGCCAAGCTGGCCCGGACCAACGGGGCGGCCTGGTCCTGGTTCACCGGCTGGTTCAACTTCCTCGGCCAGGTCGCGGTGACGGCCGGCATCGACTTCGGCGCCGCCTTCTTCCTGAACGCGCTGCTCGACCTCCAGTGGAACTTCGCCGCGACGCGGGGCCATACGATCCTGCTGTTCGGCTGCGTGCTGCTGCTGCACGGCATTCTCAACCAGTTCGGTGTGCGGATCGTGGCGCTGCTGAACGACATCAGCGTGTGGTGGCACATCCTGGGCGTGCTGGTGATCGTCGGCGTGCTGACGTTCAAGCCGGCCCACCACCAGTCGGCGAGCTTCGTGTTCACCAAGATCATAAACACCACGGGCTGGCACAGCACGCTGTACGTCGCGCTGATCGGGCTGCTGCTCGCCCAGTACACCTTCACCGGGTACGACGCCTCCGCGCACATGACGGAGGAGACCAACGACGCGGCGCGCAGCGGCCCGCGGGGCATCGTGATGTCGATCCTGGTGTCCCTGTTCGCCGGCTGGCTGCTGCTCATCGGGATCACCTTCGCGATTCAGCATTACGCCGCCGAGCAGGCCACGGCCACCGACGTGCCGCCGGCGCAGATCTTCATCGACGCGGCCGGCCTGACCCTCGGCAAGCTGCTGTTGCTGGTGGCGATCGGCGCGCAGCTCTTCTGCGGCATGTCCTCGGTGACCGCGAACTCCCGCATGATCTACGCCTTCTCCCGCGACGGCGCGCTGCCGGCGTCCGGCTTCTGGCACCGGGTGAACAAGCGGACGAGGACCCCGACCAACGCGATCTGGCTGGCTGCGGTGTTCGCCTTCATCCTCGGCCTGCCCTACCTGTGGAACTCCGCCGCGTACGCGGCGGTTACCTCGATCGCCGTGATCGGCCTGTACATCGCATATGTGCTGCCGACATTCCTGCGGCTGCGCCAGGGCCGCAGCTTCGTCCGCGGGCCGTGGCATCTGGGCAGGTGGAGCAGGCCGATCGGCATCATCGCCGTGACCTGGGTAGTCATCATCACGATCCTGTTCATGCTGCCCACGCTGAGCCCGATCACCGTGTCGAACTTCAACTACACAGTGGTTGCGGTCGTTGCCGTGCTCGGGTTCGCTGGAATCTGGTGGCTGGTGTCCGCGCGCAAGTGGTTCACCGGGCCAAGGGTCCAGGGCAGCGCCGAGGAGCTTGCCGCTATCGAACGCGAACTGGCGGGCTGACAGGAGGAGGCAGATGACTGGGCACGGCCACGAGGGCACCGGCGGCAGACGCCGCGGCATGCTCACCCTGGAGCAGCTGCGCGTCGAGGTCGCCGAGCAGACAATCGACACCGTCGTGATCGCATTCACCGACATGCAGGGACGGCTGGCAGGCAAGCGGCTGTCCGCCGAGTTCTTCCTCGCCGAGGTGGCCGAAAGTCATGCGGAGGGCTGCAACTACCTGCTCGCGGTGGACGTGGACATGAACACCGTCGACGGCTACGCGATGTCGTCATGGGATCGCGGCTACGGCGACTTCGCCCTGGTGCCCGACCTGAGCACGCTGCGCAGGATCCCCTGGCAGCCGGCCACGGCGCTGGTGATCACCGACCTCGCCTGGGACGATGGCGCCCCGGTGCTGGCATCGCCTCGGCAGATACTGCGGGCGCAGGTGCAGCGCCTGGCCGCCCGCGGCTGGCAGGCGCTGGCCGGCACCGAGCTGGAGTTCCTGGTGTTCCGCGACTCCTACGAGGACGCGCACGCGAACGGGTACCGCGGTCTTACCCCGGCGAACCAGTACAACGCCGACTACTCGATCCTCGGCACCGCGCGGATCGAGCCGCTGCTGCGCAGGATCCGCAACGGCATGGGCGGCGCCGGCCTGTACGTCGAGTCGGCCAAGGGCGAGTGCAACCTCGGCCAGCACGAGATCGCCTTCCGCTACGCCGAAGCCGTCACCACCTGCGACAACCACTCGATCTACAAGACCGGCGCGAAGGAAATCGCGGCGCAGGACGACATGAGCATCACGTTCATGGCCAAGCCGAACGAGCGGGAGGGAAACTCCTGCCACATCCACCTGTCGCTGCGGGGCGAAGACGGCAGCCTGCTGCTGGCCGGCGACCGCGAGCACGGGCTGTCGCAGACCGGCGAGCATTTCCTGGCCGGCCTGCTTGCCTCGCTCCGCGAGCTGACCCTCTGCTACGCGCCGAACGTGAACTCCTACAAGCGCTACCAGGCCGGCAGTTTCGCGCCCACCGCGGTGCGCTGGGGCGTGGACAACCGGAGCTGTGCGCTGCGGCTGGTCGGGCACGGCCCGGGGCTGCGGGTGGAGAACAGGTCACCGGGCGGCGATGTGAACCCCCACCTCGCCGTCGCGGCGATGATCGCCGCGGGCCTGCACGGAATCGACAATCAGCTGCCGCTCGAGCCCGCTTTCGAGGGCAACGCCTACGCCGACACCGGCCCGCGCCTGCCGCCCACCCTGCGCGACGCCCTCGAGCTCTGGGCGGAGAGCGCGCTTGCCCGCGAGGCGTTCGGCGGCGAGGTGGTCGAGCACTATGCCAACTACGCGAGGACGGAACTCGATGCCTTCAACTCGGCGGTGACCGACTGGGAGCTGCGCCGCGGCTTCGAGCGGCTGTAGCGGCGGCGACGGAGCAGACGCGGATGCCCGAGTTCACGGTGCTGAATCCCGCCACCGAGCAGGCAGTAACCACGATCCCGGTCGCGACGGCAGCAGCTGCCGACGCGGCGATCGCCCGCGCCGTCGCGGCGCAGCCGGCCTGGCGAGCGGTCAGCCCGGGCGACCGGGCCAGGCTGTTGCGCGGGTTCGCGGCCGTCGTGGCCGACCACGTGGAGGAACTGGCCGGGCTGGAGATCGCGAACTCCGGGCATCCCGTCGGCCAGGCCCGCTGGGAGGCAACGCACGTCGCCGAGGTGCTGCGCTACTACTCGGCCGCGCCCGAGCGACTCTGCGGCCGGCAGATCCCGGTGGCCGGCGGCCTCGACGTCACATTCCTTGAGCCGGTCGGGGTGGTCGGCCTGATCGTGCCGTGGAACTTCCCGATGCCGATCCTCGCCTGGGGCCTGGCCCCGGCGCTGGCCGCGGGCAACCCGGTGATCGCCAAGCCGGCCGAGCTGACCCCGCTGACCGCGCTCCGGGTCGCCGAGCTGGCACTGGAGGCCGGCCTTCCCGCGGGCGTATTCCAGGTGCTGGCCGGTCGCGGCAGCGTGGTCGGCAGGCGACTGGTCGAGCATCCGGCGGTGCGCAAGATCGTGTTCACCGGGTCCACCGACACCGGCCGTGAGGTCATGGCCGGCTGCGCGGCCAGCGTGAAGCGGCTCACCCTGGAGCTGGGCGGCAAGAGCGCCAACATCGTGTTCGCCGACGCACGGCTGGACCGGGCCGCGGCGACGGCACCGCAGGCCGTCTTCGACAACGCCGGGCAGGACTGCTGCGCCCGGTCCCGGATCCTCGTCCAGCGCAGCGTCTTCGAGGAGTTCATGGAGCTGCTCGAGCCGGCCGTGACCGGCATCGTCGTGGGTGATCCGGCCCTCCCCGGCACCGTGATGGGCCCGCTGATCTCGGCGGACCACCGGGCCCGGGTCGCCTCGTACGTGCCGGACGGCGCGCCGGTGGCGGTGCGCGGCTCCGCCCCCTCCGGTCCCGGTTTCTGGTTCCCGCCCACGGTCCTGGCCCCGGTAGGCCGGGATGACCCGGCGTTCACCGACGAGGTATTCGGCCCGGTCGCCGTGGTGATGCCGTTCGAGGACGAGGCTGAGGCGATAGCGATCGCGAACGACACCCGCTACGGCCTGTCGGGGTCGATCTGGACTCAGGACGTGGGCCGCGCGCTGCGCGTCGCGCGGGCGGTGGAGGCGGGCAACCTGTCGGTGAACTCGCACTCCTCGGTGCGTTACTGGACGCCGTTCGGCGGGTTCAAGCAGTCCGGGCTCGGCCGCGAGCTCGGGCCGGACGCCCTTGATGCCTTCACCGAGACCAAGAACGTCTTCATCGCAACGGAGGATTGAGCGGCAGATGCAGGGTCTTGCGGATCGGGTGGCAGTCGTCACCGGAGCGGGCAGCGGGATCGGCCTGGCGAGCGTTCGGCGGCTGGCCGCCGAGGGCGCCAGGATCGTCGCCGTGGACGTGGACGAGGCGGCGGGCAAGACAGCGGCCGACGAGACCGGCGGCCTGTTCATCCGGGCCGACGTGTCGGTCGAGGAGGATGTCCGGCGGATCTACGCGACCGCGCACGAGACGTACGGCAGCGTGGACATCGCCTTCAACAACGCCGGCATCTCGCCGCCCGACGACGACTCGATCCTGACCACCGACCTCGACACCTGGCACCGGGTTCAGCAGGTCAACCTCACCTCGGTGTACCTGTGCTGCAAGCATGCGATCGGCTACATGCAACGCCGGGGCAGGGGATCGGTGATCAACACGGCTTCCTTCGTCGCCGTGATGGGCTCGGCCACCTCGCAGATCTCCTACACCGCGTCCAAGGGCGGCGTGCTCGCGCTGAGCCGTGAGCTCGGCGTGCAGTTCGCCCGCGAGGGCATCCGGGTGAACGCGCTGTGCCCCGGGCCGGTGAACACGCCGCTGCTGCGCGAGCTGTTCGCCAAGGACCCGGAGCGGGCCGCCAGGCGCCTGGTGCACGTGCCGATGGGACGATTCGCCGAGGCGACGGAGATCGCCGGCGCGGTCGCGTTCCTGGCCAGCGACGACTCCTCGTTCATCACCGCGTCCTGCTTCCTGGTGGACGGCGGCATCTCGGCCGCCTACGTCACCCCGCTGTAACACGGCGCGGACCCACGTCGTGATCGCGAAGACCTAAACGACCGGCGCCCCTTGGGAAGGCTTTCGTTCCCGGAGGGGCCGTCGGTCCTCTGCGTCGTAGAACTGCGCCCTCTTCTTGCCGCGAGAACGACGGGTAGCGTGGACAAGTGGACGGAGGTTCTCTGCAGTGTCGGCGGCCCGGAGCGATTCCAGTGGATGTTCTGCACTGGCGGACGCCGCCGCGCTGGGCCTGCCCGCGCTAGCCGGCGTGCTGGCGGGTGCGCAGGACGGGATCGCCATCGTCGACGCCGACCGGCGCTTTGTCTATGCCAACCCGGCGGCCTGTGAAATGCTGGGCCGCCCGCTCACGCAGCTACGGGGTCGGGACTTCCTGGGCAGCGTCCCCGCCCGAGAGCACGCGTCCGTGCTGGGGCGCTTCGCTGAGCAGTCCGGCGGTGCGCGGACCCCGTTTGGCGTCTCGCTTATCGGCCCCGACGGTGCCGAGCGCGAGATCGTCACCTCCGTGTTCGTCATCGACATCGCCGGGAGTCCGCATGGCGTGGCGATCTTCCGAGACCTCACCGGTACCCGGGCCGCAGCCCGCACCGCGGTGGCTTTGGCCCAGACGACGGCCCAGTTGGTCGGGACCGGAACTACTGACGAGATCCTGGCCGGCATCGCCCGCCACGCCGTGGAAGGCACTCGGGCCCTGGCCTGCGGGATCCTCGTGTCGGGCGACGACCACAAACTGGTCTCGGCGGGGGCCTACGGGCTGAATACAGATGTGCTGATTAGGGAAGCGACGAGCGCTGTGCGGCCCACCCTCACTGACGCCACCAGTGAGGAAGTCATCGAAGCGATGACCGCCGGCTCTATTGCCTTCGGTGGGATTCCCGGCCAGCCTGTCGTGCTGCCTGACGCCCGTTCCGCCTGGGAGGCCAACCCGGTCCTCAAGGCTTTTGTCGCCATGATAGGTGGCCTGGACTGGCAGGCGGGGGTCTATGTGCCCCTGTCGTGGGAGAACCGGGTGTTCGGCCTGTTCGGGGTGTTCGTGCCGTCGGGGCTGGCCGGACCGAGCGAGACGGAGCTCGCCTTCTACAACGCCCTGGCCGATCAGGCTGCGGTTGCGGTGACCAACGCCCGGCTGGCCTCCCAGGCCCGACAGGCGGCGGCGCTGTTGGAGCGAACCCGTCTGGCCCGTGAGCTGCATGATTCGGTGAGCCAGGCGCTGTTCTCGATGACCATGCACGCCCGCGCCGCCCAGCTGTCGATGGCCAAGGCCAGCGTGGACAAAGACGGCCCATTGGGCCGTTCGGTCGCCGAACTGGCGGAGCTTACCCGAGGTGCCCTGGCGGAAATGCGGGCGCTCATCTTCGAGCTGCGCCCGGCAGCCTTGGCCGAGGAGGGCCTGGTCGCCGCGCTGGGCAAGCAGGCGGCGGCGCTGAGCGCCCGGGAGGATGTGGCGATCACGGTGGCAGGCCCCGAGCAGCGCTTGGAGCTCGGCGCCGAGGTCGAAGAGCACCTGTACCGCATCGTGTCAGAGGCCCTCCACAACGTGGTCAAACACGCCGGTGCCAACGCCGCAACCGTCAGCGTCACCGCCCAGGCAGGCATTCTGCGGGTGACGGTGTCCGACGACGGAGCCGGCTTCGACCCGGACGCCGAGCACGCCGGTCACCTTGGGCTTTCGACCATGACCGAGCGCGCCGAGGCCATCGGGGCCGACCTCACCGTCACCAGCGCGCCAGGCACCGGAACCATGGTGGCGGTGTCGCTGCCGCAGGACCGGCAGAATCAAGACAAGGCGGGGTCGTCATAGTTGGGTTGTCCACCCGATGACCAGGCGCCGGGCCGTGTTAGCAGGTGTCGGTATGGATTCATCGCCCTATAGGGCGATCGACAAATACCGGATTCCGGGTCATCGGCACCCGCGAGCGCATTGGCGCCACCACGGCGTCTGGCGCGACGTCGTCCTCATCGAGCGCCGCAGCCCGGCCGTCACCTGACCAGGCTCGTCCGGGGCGTTCAGCCGCCGTGTTCGCGGGCCGACCGGCACCCAGCGGGCACCGTGCGCACGCACGTTCCGGATACGGCAGGAGGTACCACCATGGCCCCAAATCCCCGGCAAGGACCCGCTGACGGCGTGTTACCGGATCAGCCCTGAAGATCGACGGCGGTAGCCAGATGTATCAAGCGGCTGCGTCTTTCTCTTGCTGCTGAACGGCCAGAGCGGACCTGCCCGGGGTGGCTGAAGCGACGTTGCAGCAGCTTTGCAGCAGCCCGGCTCAAGCTGGCCGTGACGTGCGCTCGTTCCTGCCAGCAAAGGCAAGCACGGGCACGGGGCGGAGGGAGGAACGATGCAGGCAACCACGCGACGCCAATCCCTTCCCCGACAACGGCTACGGCAGCTTCCTGTACGGCGTCTCCTGCCAGACGGCCAGCGCCTGCACAGCCGTCGGGATTTACAGCAACGGCTCCTTCGCAGCGACTTCACGCTGGCCGAGACAGAAAACTGACCCTTCAGCGAAAGGACAGAACCATGAGTGAGCAGCATCACCCGGCCCCCCCGGAGCCGCAGGCATCCTCCGGTCCGGGTGCCGCCCCGGACGGCAAGCCGGCCCGGCTGCACAGCCGCCGCGGCCTGGTCCTCGGCGCGGCGGCCGCCGGAGCCGGAGCCGCCGCCGCCCTGGTGGCCGGCGCGGGCCCCGCTGAGGCCGCCAACAACAATCCCGTCGAACTCGGCGTCAGCGGCAACTCCGCCACCGCCACCACCGGCGTCACCACCACCAGCGGTAATGGCCTGGAGGGCACGACCTCCCAGGCCGGGTGGAGCGGCGTGTCCGGCGTCGACGCCAGCACCGCCTCCGGCGGCGGGCACGGCGTCTACGGCAGATCCGCCGAGGGCATCGGCGTCTACGGCACGATCACCGGGGGCACCAATGGCCAGAGCGCCCTCTACGGCAACGACGCAACCGGCGGCGGTTACGGCGTGACCGGAAGCTCCGACTACGGCATCGGGTGCTACGGCATCGCCGAAGGTGCCAGCGGGCTCCTGAGTGCTTTCCTGGCCGACACTGAAAGCACTGCCGGGGTCATCGGGGACACCAAGGGCATCTATGGCACCGGGGTGGCCGGCCTGGCCAGCACCGGCGAATCGGAGGACTACTGCACTGCGGGCGTGTACGGAGTCACACCAGATTTCAGCGGCCTCCTCGAAGATGCGGTCTACCAGTCGTCCGGGGTCATCGGGGACTCCAGCACTGAACCGGGGGTACAGGGCCTGTCCGCAAGTTCCAGCGGTGTCTACGGGGTTGCGGCCGGCGGCACCAGCCTGACCTCCCCCGCTGGGGTCGCTGGCGATTCCAGCAGTGAATACGGGGTCCTCGGGACGTCTAATGACAGCGACGGCGTGCACGGGATCACCGGAGCGCCGAGCGGCTATGTCCTGTCCACAAGCAGCGGGGTCACGGGTGACTCGGAGGACGGCTTCGCGGTCGCCGGACTATCGCTGAACAATACCGCCGCCGCTTTCCAGACCTTCGCGGACGAGCAGGCGGGCGTGGCGGGCTATGACGTCAGCGCGACTGGCGGCTATGGCCTGTCCGGCTCGTCTGCCAACGGTACGGGGGTCTACGGCGCGGGCGGCAACATCGGGGTCGTTGCGCTGAGCGCGTCAGGCACGGCGCTGTCCGTGGGCGGGGTGGCCAGTTTCTCCCGCAGCGGGCTGGCCACCGTGGCCGGGACAGCGAGCACAGCCAAGTCGTCGGTAGTCGTCAAGGGCGCCACCCTCACCGCCGCCAGCATGATCCTGGCCACCCCGCAGGGCAAGGTCAGCGGCGTCGCGGTCGAAGGCGTCGTCCCGGACGTGTCCGCCGGCTCGTTCACGATCTACCTGACCAAGTCGGTCAAGGTCTCCCTGCCGATCGCCTGGTTCATCATCGATCTGCCTGCCAGCGGGGGCCCGATGGCCCGCCCTTCGCGGCCGCCCCGCCTCAAGCTCGCCGTGACGCGGGCGCGCCGCCTGGAGGTTCCGCAGCGGCGTTCACGGCCGGGAAGGATCAAGCGCCGCTCGCTGCTGACCTGATGCCTCAAGGCGAAGACTTGAGCACGTCATAGGGGGATCGAAGGAATCCTTCCAGTCAGCTCCCACGGGCCCCCGGCAACTGGTGATCGAGTGGACGACCCAGCTGTGAGCGTACGCCGCGTGACGATACGCACCGTTACGCTTACCTCAGAGCCGCGAAAGGACACCGCCGCCATGCCCGCCACCGTCCCGGCCAGGCCAGCCGCTTACATCCAGGTCAAGCACGACCGCGCCGACATGGAACGCGCCTACTTGCTGCGCTGCGCGGAGAAATTCGGCTGGCCATCTCCCGCCATCTACACCGACACAGGGCCGGGCTGGAACCGGCCCGGCTCAGGCTTGGCCGCTCTCACCGACGACATCCAGGCCGGGCGTTGTGATGCCGTGCTCGTGCGCGCCGTGTCAGCCATCAGCCGAGAGCCCGCCAACGTCGCAGCGTTCAGCGACCTGTGCGCCAGCCACGGCATAGGCATCTACGGCCCTGACGGCGAGATCAGCCGCCCCACGATCGCCGTTATGGCCGCTCTTAGCGACAACATCGAGCGTTGAGAGCGTGAGCACGACCGCATGCGCCGNNCACGAGCTGACACCGTCCCAAGTACCCCTAAGCCCGCGCCGAGGCGGAACCGCCCCACCACAGGCGACAGGCCCGCCCGCCCACGCGACCAGCCAGGAAGGAAGCCTTAGACCCAACCCCCCGAGCCACCTGTGGAAACGCGCCACCACGGCAGACAGGTGGGCCCACCCACCCGCCCCAACCCTCCGGTGGAACCGCCCGCAGGCCACCCGGCGCAGTCGAGCCCGCGACCAAACCCAAAGGGGAGCCCTGACGGGCGCAGCCCCCCAAAAAGCGGCGGGGGCACCCGGGGAAACCCCGCCCCA
>PMSU01000151.1 GCA_003168255.1 Actinomycetota bacterium | reverse complement strand
CCGCCGAGATCGAGAAGGCCGGCGGCAGCGCCGCCTACCACCTGACGGCGCTGACCGACGTGGCGTCGGTTCGCGAGCTGGCCCGGTGGGCCGTCGCGGCGGGCGACGGCCACGTCGACATCCTGGTCAACAACGCCGGCGTGGCACTGGGCGGGCCATCGGACTCGGCCACCGAGGCCGAGTTCGACGAGACGTTCACGGTCAACGTCAAGGTCCCGTTCTTCCTCGTCGCGGCCCTGGCGCCGGCGATGGCCGAGCGGGGCTCGGGCGCCATCGTCAGCACCTCCACCATGGTCGCCAGCTTCGGGCAGCCGGGGCTGGCCATGTACGGCGCGAGCCGAGCCGCCATCGAACTGCTGACCAAGGCGTGGGCGGCCGAGTACGGCCCGCGCGGCGTCCGCGTCAACGCCATCGCTCCCGGCCCGACCCGTCCCCCGGCGAGCGACGCACACCCAGACATGATGGTGATGTTCGCCGCGCAGGCGCCGGCCGGCCGCCCCGCCAAGCCCGAGGAGATGGCCGCCGCGATCGCCGATCTCGCCAGCGATGATGCCAGCTTCGTGCACGGCGTCACCCTCGCGGTCGACGGAGGCCGGGTCGCTTCCGCCCCGCGGCGCCAGGAGGCCAGCCCGGTCGCGACCCGGATCAGGATCTCTTGAGTCGCGTCCTCGGCATCGGCCGGCCGTCACGCCATCCGCGCCGGCGCCGCCCCGTGGGCCCTGCGGTCACCCCGGACGGCAGGACGGTCTACGTCGCCCACGACCGCTCGGCCACGGTGACCCCGATCGCCACGCTCACCAACCGCCCCGGCCGGTCCGGGTCGGCCCGTTCCCCGTCGCCACCGAACAACCGTCCGGGATTCCGATGCTGTATTCCTCGGGCACGACCGGGCGGCCGAAGGGCGTGCGGCCGCCGCTGCCCGCCGTACAGGTCGGTGAGGTCGGCGACCCGCTCGTCCGTCTGGCCGGCGCGTTCTTCGGCGTCGACGATGGAATGGTGTACCTGTCGCCCGCGCCGCTGTACCACGCGGCACCGCTGCGCTAGTGCGGTGCCGTCCATGCCCACGGCGGCACGGTGGTCATGATGAAGACGTTCGATGCCGGGCGCACGCTGCAGATTATCGGGCGGTACCGGATCACCCACGCCCAGTTCGTGCCGACCATGTTCGTCCGGATGCTCAAGCTGCCCGGGGAACTCCGCGCCGGATTCAAGGCTCCCCGCAGCGTCCAGTTCGTCAACGACCTGTCCAGGACCGAGACCGGCAAGCTCGTCAAAGCCGACCTGAAGAAGTACGTCAGCACGGTCTGAGGTTCCCGGTTGCGACCCGGCTCAGATCCCTCGCGGACAGACCAGCTCCGGCGCTGTCGTGATCACTCCCGCCTGGTATGGCAGTGGCCGCTGCGGGAACGGTGTGCTGCGGAAGAGGAGAATTCCCTGGACTGGCCTGCGGAGCAGGACGCCAGCCACGTTGAGATGGAGGAACGTGTGACCGAAGTCAGGAGGCTGTGTCCGTGATGGCGACGCCCGCGCGCGGAGAGCGTCTATTTCCGCGGCGCCGGAGTCCGGCTGACCGGCGACCGCTGGGTCGCGGCGGCGGATGGAGCCCCGCCATCGATGGGTACGTGCTGCTGTTGCACGGTGGCGGCCAGACGCGGCACTCCTGGTCGGGCACTGCCCGGGCGCTCGCCGAGCGCGGCTGGACGGCGGTCGCGCTGGACGCGCGCGGTCACGGCGACAGCGAATGGGCGCGCGACGGTGACTATTCGATGGACGCGCTGATCGCCGATCTGGCGGCGGTCGGCGCGCAGGCCGGAGACCGGCCGGTGCTGGTCGGCGCGTCGATGGGCGGGATGACTGCGCTGGTCGGTCAGGGGGAGCGAGGAGACCTGGCCCGGGCGCTGGTCCTGGTCGACATCGTGCCGAAGATCGAGCCGGAGGGCGTTAAGCGGATCATGGAGTTCATGACCGCGCGCCCGGACGGGTTCGGCTCGCTGGAGGAGGCCGCCGATGCGGTCCGGGCTTACAACCCGCACCGGGCGCGGTCCGTCAGCCCGGAAGGGCTGCGTAAGAACGTCAGGCTAGGTACGGATGACCGGTGGCACTGGCACTGGGATCCCGCCTTCCTCGTGGCCGGCGACGAGCCGACCCGGGCCGCAAGCGAGGACCGCGCTCGCCAGGCCGCAGCGCGGGTCCAGGTCCCGACACTGCTGGTACGGGGCGGGCAGTCCGACGTCGTCAGCGAAGAAGGGGCGGCCGAACTGCTGTCACTGATCCCTGGCGCCGAGTACGTGGACGTGCCCGCGACTGATCACATGGTCGCCGGAGACGACAATGACATATTCACCAAGCGCATGACCGACTTTCTGGACAGGCTGCCTGCCGCGCCCTGATCTGCGCGGCGGCCCGGACGCGGGCGGAAGCAGGATAAGCACCGCGAGGACCGCCTGTCTGAGCGCAAGTACCACCGTCCGTTCGGAAAGAGAAAGGATTTTTACATATCCCGAACGAACCGTAGTTTCTCCGGTGCACTTACCCTGAGCCCGGTACGGCGCGCACCCGGTGATACCGGTTCTCAGTGGAAGCCGTGCGGCAACACCAGACGGGGGCGACGCGCTCAGGCACCAATATCCGTCTCGTCTGCGGTAATCCGACCTGACGCGATGCCGTCAGACGAAACCTTCAGGCATGGCATGCAAGAGGTCCGGGCTCGACTCCCCGTAGCTCCACAGGTCAGATAAATAAGTCGAAATCATGTGGCGCGGGTACAGCAGCAAAGTACCGCAACGTGACCGCAGGAACCTGTGGGGCTCGATTATTGAATCGGGTCTGGGCGGGCTGGTGGGCTGGGATCATCGCTGAGTGATCATTTCGGTCGTCTACCTGACCACCCGTTGTCTGCTGGGTTGCTTGACGGTGCTGACCCGGCGCCAGCTGTCCAAGGACGCCGAGCTCTTGGTATTCCGGCACGAGAACGCCGTGCTGCGCCGTCAGGTCAGCCGGGTCCGCTACCAGCCGGGCGACCGGCTCTGGCTCGCGCCCTTGAGGGCCTGCACACCCAGACAGCAGGGGAGGGGTCAGTTCCTGAGGAACAGCACGAAGCCAAACTGCTTCAGAGCGGATGGCGGGATTAGCCATACCACGATCGTCCCGTCTCGGAGCAGGTGGGGCAACGTCCAGGCGCCCGTGCCGGTCGATTACCGTTTCGTACATCTGCTCCATTTGCGACTGGACCGATACGTCAGCCCGTACCGCGGAGCTCCGCGGTCCCAGCTCGGTGACCGCGCTGTCCAGCTCGGCCTGGCGGCGGCCGGTGATCACGACGCTCGCGCCCTGGTCGATGAATTCCTGGGCGATCCCCAGGCCTACTCCTTGGTCGGCGCCAGTTATGACGGCGACCTTCCCGGCCAGGGGAGTGTGCAGCATCGTGGCGGTGGTGCTGGTCATAGTCTGGTGTCCGATCGGTTGTGCGGGTGGCACCTGAGCCAGCCGGGCGTCACCCGGTGGGGCGCACCACGATCTGGCTGACGTCAACGTCCTGCGGTGCGGCGATGGCGTAGGCGATTGCCCGGGCGATTGCGTCCGGTGGCAGCGACCGGGTGAGCCGGCGTTGTTCGAGCTGGGCTTTGAGGCCAGGGCTGGTCATGGTGCTGGCGAAGTTGGTGTCGGTCATGCCCGGGTAGACGACGGTGACCCTGACCGCGCCGCCCATCTCCTGGCGCAGCCCTTCGGAGATGGTGGCGACGGCTTGCTTGGCCGCGGCGTAGACCGCCATCGCCGGGGCGAGTTGCAGCGCGGCGGTGGAGGAGAGGTTGATGACGTGGCCTGCGCCCTGCAGCTGAAAGACCGGCAGGGCGGCGGCGATCCCGTAGAGGACACCACGGATGTTGACGTCGATCATGTCGTCCCACTCGCTGACCTTGAGGTCGGCGATCGGTGAGATGGGCATTACGCCGGCGTTGTTGACCAGCACGTCCAGACGGCCGAACCGTTCGCATGCCAGCGCGACGAGCCGGTCCATGTCCTGCTGGCTGCGCACGTCAGTGGGGACAAAGGCTGCCTGGCCGCCGGCCTCGGCGATGCGCGCCTGCAGGTCCTTCAGCGGCTGTTCCCGGCGAGCCCCCAGCACGACGCCTGCTCCCTCGGCAGCGAGCCGCAGCGCGGTCGCCTCACCGATGCCGCTGCTCGCCCCCGTGATTGCCACGACCTTCGGTCGACGTTCATCTTCGGCAGTCGTCACGCGTGGGTCTCCGTCTCGGCGTTGCGTAAACTTCGGCCGGACACACTGTCCGGCCCTTCACCTAACATAGCGGACACTGTGTCCGTTTGCTAAGCGCCCGTCGAGGAGGAACAGCTGGCATGGCGAAGGTCAACGCGGCGCGGCCGGACTCCGCGCGCAACCGGGTCAAGATCCTCGACGCGGCCCGGACCGCGCTCGCGGTGTCAGGCGACGCAACGATGCAGTCGATCGCGCGAGCCGCCAAGGTCGGGCAGGGAACGCTGTACCGGCACTTTCCGACCCGGGAAGCGCTCGTCTTGGAAGTTCACCGCCGCGACGTAAGTGCTCTCGTCGATGCCGCACCCGAGCTGCTCGAGCGGCTTCCGCCTGAGCAGGCCCTGCGCGCCTGGTTCGATCAGCTAGCCGAGTACGGACACGTCAAGCACGGGCTGCTCGACGTCATCTACGCCTCCATGCACAAGCAACTAGACGATGAGGGCACCGGGCCCGTGCTCGACGCGATCCAGCTCATACTCGGAGCCGGGCAAGCAGCCGGCTCCCTGCGCGCAGGACTCTCCGCCGAGGACATTCTCCTGCTCGTCGGATTCCTCTGGCGCCTCGACATACGCGACGACTGGCCCGTTCAGTCAGCCCGCCTTCTCGACGTCATCATGGAAGGCCTCACCGTTGAACGCCCAGAACCGCCGCCGAAGCCGCGACGGTGATCCCACCCGCGCCTGGCACGAGCGCGACCATCTGGCGGCGCCCTGATTCCGCCACATGGGTCAATCTGGCCTGATCGGAAGGGATCTGCTGGGATGACGAAAAACCAACTCAGCGTCCTGCCAGCCCCCTAGCCAGGGTCTTCGAGAGCCCCCAGCAGCTTTGTCACCCGCCATTGGTGCACCAGCCGCTCGTCGTCGTTGATGGCCTCGTGGCACGCGCTCGTCAGCGGTGATTCCATCTTGGGGTTCCTCCTGCCAGGCCGGCTGGCACCCGGCACCGTGGACATCGTTTCGCGCGGGTGGGCGATGCCATATCGTCCTCGGTGGCAAAGCTGCACCTTCGAAGGAACAGGATCTGCTTCATCGGAAGCTCCTCAGCGAAGATCATTGGCTTGAGTTACGTGGTCCACTGGCCTCTGCCTTCGGCCTTGAAACTGTCGAAGTCGATCGTAAGTCCCGGAGTCCCAGTCACTGTCGAGAAAATCATCGAAACTACCGGGCGGGATGTTCTTAAGCTGGCGGACGTACCGCTGGAACTCCTCCTCCATACTCCCCGGGGGGCGACCGTCGCCCGGCTCCTCGGCCCACCGCCGTACGGAAGACGCCACCCCGCTCCAGGCTTTCCGGGCGGTGGAGCCTCGCGCTTGCAGGCGCTGCCGCATCTGCCGTGCCGTCGTCTGGTAACCGTATGAGTCGTACTCACCGTCGTCTCCAGCCTCGAAGTACCTCTCAGGCCAGGCGCGTGACCAGGCACGATCAAATACTCCTACATTTGTGTCTCGCGCCCCGCTCGGCGTGGAGGAGGAAGGGAGGAATTGTCAAGACCTGTGGATCAACTTTTCCGGTGGGGATCAGCGCGTATGGGCTGGTAGTAGAGCAGGACATTGCCGGAGACGAACTGCCGGGTCTTCAGCAGTTTGAGGCTGGTCTTGCCGGCTCCTGCGAACAGGGATCTGCCCTGGCCTAGGACGACCGGGTTCACCATGATCCGCAGTTCATCGAGCAGGCCCGTCTGCAGCAGGCCGGCGGTCAGTGTCGAGCTGCCCGGGATCACGATGTCCTTGCCGGGTTGCTGCTTGAGCTTGGCCAGTTCCTCTTCGACGTGGTTGCTGATGATCCGCGTGCCGGCCCAGGTGGCCTGCGGCAGAGCCCGCGAGATGACGATCTTGGGGGTGGTGTTCATCGCCTTCGCGACCTCTGGGTCGGACTCCTCGCCGGCGGGCGTGGGCCAGAAAGCGGCCATGCCCTCATAGGTCACGCGGCCGAACACCAGCGTGCCGGCCTCGCGAAGCTGCGCCAGCGCGAACTGGCTGAACTCCTGGTCGACGTTATGCCAGTCCAGGGCCTGGCCCGGGTCGGCGTGATAGCCATCGGCGCTGGTCATCATGAACGAGAACATCTTCCGCACGGGTCCTCCAGCTTGGTCGCTTCGTGCTGCGCGGACTCGATCAGCTTGAACGCTATCGCCAGTCCGGGGGCTTCGACCCGTGGCCCTTGGTGACCTTGGTTCGCAGGCTGACCGTGGCGAAGGTCGACTCGACCGGGTTGGTCGTGCGCAGGTGCACCCAGTGCTCGGCCGGGTAGTCGTAGAACGCGAGCAGTTCCTCCTCATCGCTGGTGACCTTGGCGGCGGCCTTGGGGAACTAGGCCCCGTAGGCGGGGCGTACTGATCATCCGCGGCAGTCAGTTAAAGGATCTGCGCGCTCATGATCAGTCAATGTCGGCGGGATGCCGGGGAGAACCGTTCGCACATTAATGAGCGTGCCGTCCTTGCTATGGCTCAGGCGGGTCTGTCAGTCATGGAAGATTGGCGGCCGGGGAAGCCAGCCGACAGCGTGGAGGTCGGCGCCGAGCCATTGGGAGGCGAGGTTTGTCGCGGGCCTGCGCTGCCCGGTGAGAGGCGGGCTGTTGTATGAGACGGGGATGTAGAACGGGTCCGACGCCGGTCGTAGCGCCAGGCGACGGCCCGTACGCCTCGCCACCCGCTGCCGGGCTGCGTCAGCAGATCCACGTGGATGTCCGAGATCGTTTCGCCGTCGGCTGCCTGGGAGGGCCGGAGCGCCTGACGCGGCAAGCGCAGGGCTGAAGGCCCAGCGGCGCTTCCTCCAGACTCCTGCTGGATGGCCCAGGCCACCTACCACTCAGGGTCGGATCACATGCACTGACCCAGGCCAACTGCCCGTGTCGCTGTGCACGAATACCCGGCTCGTTAAGCGCGAATCCGCCAACCTTGGTGATCATCAAAGCAGGCGTCCAGAGCGGTGATCATCAAAGCAGGCGTCCAGAGCTGGGCGATCTGTGCGCGCTACGTCCACGACGGCGTCGCTGGTGTTTTCTCACATGGCATGCCGATGAGCGGGCCCACTCGCCCCGACGGGCCTGGCTGCCGCTCCACTGGGAGATCAGTGGTTGCGGCGATCCGGTCGGGCACGAGGACCGGGGTTTCCCCCGATCCCAGGGTCACTGCCGCGCGTCCCCGATTCAGGTCGATGCGCAGACCTGCGTCCTCAGACCGCTACCAAGGGCAAGTCTTGCCCCAGCGCGGCGGGCCGCCTTAGATCAGACGTCGTCGGGAAGTCACCGCTGGCTATCTGCCTGGCGGAGCATCTCGTCGAGTTCAGGGTCGAACCCGAACTCCCAGAGCTGCACCGCGCAGCGGCAGGCGGCAGCGGTCTTGGCAGCCCACTGCAGCGCCTCCTCGCGTGCTGGCACGTCGATGATCGTGATCCCCCCGATGGCCTCCGGGTAGGGGCCGCCGGTCACCGTCCCGTCGGTGGCCACGATGCTCGGCTGGCCTTCCAGTCCGCTGGCGCGCACAAATACGCCGGCGTTGATGGCCTCCTGGCAGACCGCGTGCGCGGCCTTGGCCACGGCGGGCATGTCCTCGCCGGGGATGTGGTCCATCGCGTGGGCACCGAGCAAGATCAAGTACTGCGTCATCCCATATCTCCCTTGTCCCCGCGGCCTGCTCCGGCCGCCCGTTAACTCATAGACCAACGGCTCGCTCCGGATCCATCGCTCCGCCGGAAGAAAATCTCACGAGACCCGCCGTTCGGCCCCGCGAGCGTCATGTGGGCCTGTGTTCGCAGAGATCATCGCCGCTGCCACCTGCTCAAGCTTCGGCCGGCCCGGCACCTTCTCCCTCCCGCGTTCCGGTGCGCCGTTGCACGCGCACCCGCGCGTTCCGCCACTCGTGGATGCACCACAGCCTCAAGGCCGGGGTGAGCGAGACCAGCCTGGGCCAGTACGGCAACTGCCCCGAAGCGCAGATCGCCGTAGACCCCCAGTACGGCTCCGGCACCATCCAGTCCCCCAATAACCAGCACCGACGTCCGCAACTGCATCAGCTAGCCCGTCCCGCTGGGTGGCACCAGACTGTCGCCGTCGTCTTGGCAGCCGCGGGGACGCTGACGCACTTCGCCGGACGGCCCGGCCGGTTAGCCTCGGCTGACCAGTCACTGACGGCGATGCAGCGTATGGGGCCACCGCCCTATCTGCAGGGGGTCTACGAAAACCTCAACGCCGATACCGTGGCTATCCGCTCGGCGGCCACCGGGCGGGTCCTGGCCACCGGCATATTCGTCGAGTCTTACCTCAGTCTCGCCAGGCTTCCCCGCTACGCCTCGGTCCTCCCGCCCAGCGTCAAGCATTTCCTTGAGCTGGGCGGCGCGAACAACTACGCGGTCGTGTTCGTGGCTCCGCTCCGCGACATTACCCAGCGGCAAGTCCTGGTGGATACGACGTCCTTGCAGGTTCCCGCCGTCGTCATCGGGACAGATCAGGTCCTCGGGCTGGCCGCCATCTCGGCCACGATGTCCGAGACACAGGTCGCTACTCTGGACAGCCCGCCTCCCTCCCTGTTCCCGCCGTCCAGCGGTGTGATGCCGTTGCGTCTGCTGATCATGCGCCTTAATCCCAGGCTGCACTCCAGATCGGGCGGGTTCGCGCTGACCAGCGGTGGGCTGCGCGGGGAGCAAGGCTGGTGCGACACGCCGGTCTCCGGCGGTGATGCCGGCGCACCGCTCGGCTACGTGTCGCCTACTGGCGCGTTTTCCCTGGCTGGCCTGGCTCTGCCCGGTCAGGTCCGGGGTCAGTGCTCCATCCTCGGCGCGGGGAACATCGACAAATTGCTGCTATCCCTGTCGACGCCGGGTGCGCTGAGCCACGGTCCGCCGGTGGCCTACCTGGGCGTGGACGTCGAGAGCACGGCGACGGCACGGGCCAGCCAGGGTTACCAGGGCCAGCCGCAGGGCGCCTACATCCTCTCCGTGGTATCCGGCGGCCCGGCCGCCTCGCCGATGAACCGGTAGCCGACGCCGTGGACCGTGGCGATCAGCCGCTGGGAGGCACCGTCATCGCCGACTGCCTGGCGGGCGGCCTTGATCCTGCTGCACAGCGTGGAGTCGCTGACGAAACGGTCGCCCCACACAGCGTCCAGCAGTTCGGTCTTGGGCACCACCCGGTCGCGGTGCTCCAGCAGGTAACGCAGCACGCCGAAAACCTGCGGCTGGACGTGGACCGCCGCCCCGCCACGGCGCAGCTCGTAGCGGGCCAGATCCAGCTCACAGGTGCCGAACACGTACCTGGGGCCTCGTTGCCGATTATGTCCGCGGTTGCCGCGCAACGGCATTGACCTGTCCCCGAATCGTCCAGCCAATGTCCACGTGGTCTCCATGCATCACCAGGGGCGGCGGGCGAGGGTAGATCTGCCGCCTTAACCGACCCGGCTTGGCCCCAGAACCGGGCTGCCGCACCAGATCCCGGCGGAGCAGGAGGCGCTTCGGGTACACCGGCGCTTCGTCAAGGACATCGAGATTGCCGACAGCTTCGCTGCGGCGTAGGAGAGAAAATGAGCAACACCCATTCAGTGAAAAGCCTGGTGGTCAGGCTGGGCTTCCGGCGCGGGCGCAAGCGCCCCGTTCGGGGTGGCAAACGTATCGCCTCCCGCATCGTGGCTTTTCTCGCCGTGGCGCTGATCACAGGTGGCGCGACAGCGGCTCAGGCGGCTGCTAGCACCGGACCATCGCTAATCCTGAACGGCAGCAACACCGACATCGCCGTCCAGGGGCCCAACGACAGCCTGACGTTCTACTGGGCCAAGGACGGCAGCCCCACCTGGAAACCCGAGACGGTGGCCGGCTCTGGCACCACCTACTCCGCGCCCTCGATGGTCCTCAACGGCAACACCATCGACATCACCGCCATGGGCCCAGGCAACAGCCTCGACTTCTACTGGGCCACCATCGGCACCGGGACCTGGCACTCCCAGACGGTCGCCGGCTCCGGCACCACGTACTCCGCGCCGTCGATGATCCTGGACGGCGGCAACATCAACATTGCCGCCATGGGCAAGGGCAACAGCCTAGGGTTTTACTGGGCCACCGCTACCGCCGCCGGCACCCGCACCTGGCACCCCGAGACGGTCGTCGGCTCCGGCACCGCATTCTCCGCACCGTCGATGATCCTCAACGGCAACGCCATCAATATCGCCGTACAGGGCCCGGGCAACAGCCTGGTGTGCTACGCGACGGTTCCCGGCAGCGGCTACTGGGACCCCGCGACCATCGCCGCCTCCGGCACCACCTTCTCCGCGCCGTCGATGATCGTCAACGGCAACGGCGTGGACGTCACCGCCCAGGGCGCGGGCAACGCGCTCAACCTCTACTGGTCAACCAACGACAGCGGCTTTTGGACATCCGGCACCGTCGCCAGCTCAGGCACGGCCTTCTCCGCCCCGGCCATGATCCTCAACGGCGGCGGCGTGGACATCGCCGTCCAGGGCAGCGGCAACGCGCTCGACAACTACTGGGTGCCGGACGGCACTGATCCCGGGCACCTCGAGATCGTCGCCAGCTCAGGCTCGGCCTTCTCCGCGCCGGCGATGGTCCTCAACGGCAGCGGCGTCGACATGACCGCCGCCGGCCCGAACGGCAGCCTGTATGACTACTACTGGTCACAAAATCCCAGCACTAACTGGAGTGCCGGGATGGTCGCACCGCCTGGCAGCGTGGGCTAGCCGCCGTCAGCGCCCCCATCACAGACCGAGCGCCGCGGCCCTGGCCTGAAGTACCGGATTGGTGACCTGGCCGGCCAGGGCCTGGACCAGGCGCAGGCTGGGCAGGTCCCCGGCCTCCGCCTGGTACACCAGGCCCAGGCAATGAACTCCTTCGCCGGCGGCCAGTAAATGGCGGGTGGGGTGGCGAGCGGTCGCTGGGTGTGACGACCCTCGCGCCCGCCACCTCCACCCGGTTACCCGTCGGTGCCGCTTCGACGGGCGTGCTGGGGTCATGCCGTGCGTCTTCACCCGCGAACGGTCCGCTGGGAAGACGCTGCCCGGCCGCGCCCCGGGGGGTGGGCGCTGGCCGGGCTGTGTCCCCCGGGCGCTGTCGCGTCCGGGGGTGGTTGTCATGCGACCGTGACGGGGGTCCTTGTGACCTGCGGGCGGGCGTCTGCCTGATGCCGGTTGCGGCGTCCGGTGGCCAGGCCGGTGGCGGAGCCGATCAGGGCCAGTCCGCCGAGGGCGTAAGCGGCGATCGCGGCGATGTAGGTGAGCTGGGAGACCTTCCACCAGCCGTAGGCGTTCAGCAGCATGCTGCGCAGTGTCTCGCCCTTGAACACGGTGTTGACCGTGGCGGCCAGCTTGGCGTTGTTCGGCTGGGCCAGCGATTCAGCCGACAGCTGGGAGTAGGTCTTGCCGCCGCCCATCTCGGCGATGTGCACGGCGATGAAGTGGTCGGCGTAGGCCTCGGCCTGCTGGCCGGTGAGCATCTGCTGTCCGGCGTACTGCGAGACCAGCGGGATCATGGAGGCGGTGATCTCGGTGCCGGCCTTGGGGTGGGCGAAGGCGGCCTTGGCGGGGAAGAAGATCTGCTGGGCGGCGAGCTGGCCGCGTACGGTGTTGTGCACGTAGGCCGAGCCCCAGGTGAGCAGGCCGCCGGCTGCCAGCAGGATCGCTCCTGCTACGAACCCGGCGATGATACGAGATGAACTGCGGCGCATTGTCCTGCCTCCTGTGCGTGGCGCCGGATCCGTCACGGTCCGGTCTGCTGTTGTGTTCGATCTCGATTCTTCGCTCGGCCCTGCTCCGGGATCAGGGCTCAAAGTCCTCAGCCCGGCAGGACCTCTGTCCCGCACTTACGGGCCATTCCGCTCGGTCAGTGCGCCGGCTGGCTGGACAGCGAGCGCATAGTCGGACACCTGCACCGGGCCTACGCCGACCTCGGCGCGGCCCCGCCCGATGTCAACGTGGCCGCCGCGCTCGTCGACATGGTCGACTACAACCAGGGCCAGCCCCTGTCGTGCTTCGCGTGATCCTGACCGGATGCTGGCCTACGCACCGTTCAGAATAAGAAAGGGCATTTATCCGAACGGTGCCGCAGCGAGCCAACTGCGGATCCGAAGGCGGCGGTAATTCGGCGTCGAGGTCGTTGCGGTTTAGTGCGTCGCGGAGTGCGGCCCGGGAGGTGATGCCGAGTCTGGGGAAGATCCGGTACAGGTGAGCCCCGACGGTCCGCGGGGACACGAAAATGCGCTCCGCGATCTGCTTGTTGGTCAGGCCCGCGGCGGCCAGCAGGGCGATCTCGCGCTCCTGCGGGGTGAGCAAGGCATGCTCTCCCTGACCAGCAGCTGGGCTGCGCTGGCCGGCGGCCCGCAGTTCGCTGGCCGCCCGGGCGGCCCACGGCCGGGCGCCGAGCCGCTGGAAGATCTCCAGAGCAGCGGACAAGTGCGCTCGTGCCTGGCTGGCGGACCGGGCCCTGCGCAGGTGTTCCCCGCAGGCGAGCTGCACGCGCGCGGTGTCGAACGGCCAGCGGCCGGCGCCGGGCAGCGCGAGCGCATCGGCGAACAGCCCCGCGGCGAGATGATCAGGGGCGGCGATGGCCGCTGATCCGGCGGCCAGCAACGCAAGCCGCGAGGACAGAGCCGCGATGCCGGCGTCCCGCATGGCGGCGACGTGGGCGCTGGCCTCGGCGTGGCGGCCGGTGCGGACAGCGGCTTCAACCAGGTACATCGGGACCCACAGGGCATGGGCGACGTAAGGGGTGAAGGTGCCGGCCGGGCTGATCGCGGTCACTTGCCGGTAGGCCTCGTCGAAATCGCCGCGGCCGAGCGCCGCGAGCGTCCGCACGTGCCGCGCGAAGGTCTGCACCCCCCCGATTCCCCGCGGCGCGGCCCACCGGGTCATCTGGTCGGCCAGGTCCTGTGCCGTGCCGTAGTCGCCAAGTGCGGCGGCGACGAGCGCCTGTGCCAGCCGGAACGGCCAGGCGGAGAGCTGGTACCCGTGGCTCTCGGCAAGTTCCAGGCCCTCGCCGGCCAGTCTCAGCGCGTCGTCCCACTGACCGGTGACGACGTCGTCGAAGCAAAGCTGGGTCAGCGCGTTCAGTGCAGCCGCGACGGCACCACCCTCGCGTCCGTCGCGGACGACCCGCCACAAGGCTTCACGGCGGCCGTCGAGCCGCTCGATGTACAGCGACGCGATGCTGATCCGGACGATCCGGGCCGGGTCCGCCTCATCGCGCAGCTCCTCGATCGCCGCGTCAAGCTGCCTGAGCGCCGGCGCTGCGGTGCGCACCGGATCGGCGAGGATCTTGACCTGCAAGTCCAGCACGGGATCGACCTGAGGTATCAACCGGTCGATCGCGGCGCGGAATGGCGCCCACAGCTCGGGCCGCTCGGCCCACAGGCACACGAACAGGAGGGTCTGAAACGCCTCGGTCAGCGCGGAATCAGCAGAATCATCCGGCCGGCTGCCCCAGGACTCGAGAGCGCCTACGAGCAGGCGGTGGGCGGTTTCAATGTTTCCCTCGCCGTTCAGCATGAGGTAGGCGGCCGCGGATGCGGCCAGCAGCGACCCGCTGGAATCGAGGTCGGCCCGGCGGGCCTCCGCCAGCAGCCGCGAGACGTTGCGCAACTCCCCAGTCACATCAGCGCCCAGGTAGGCCGCCTCGGCCAGCCGCCGGCTCCGATCCGGACCAGGCGGACTGACGTCGGCGGCCCGGGTCAGCATGGCAACGGCGGCAACAGCGTCGCCGCGGCGCAGGATCCGGTGGGACGCCTGCTCGAGCAGGGCGGCCACCTGTTCATCGGGTTCGATGCTCGCTTCCGCGAGATGCCACGCGCGGCGATCCGGCTGGTCCGCGAGAAGTTCCGCCAGCACCCGATGACATTGGCGTCGCTCGCTGCCGGTCGACAGTTCCACGATGGCCGACCGGATCAGGGGATGGCCGAATGCCAGCTTGCGGGCGCTCTCGTCGACGTGCACGAGCCTGGCCTGTTCCGCCGGGGCGAGATCGTCCAGGACGTCACCTTGCGGACAGCCGGCCGCCAGGACACCCAGATCACCGGTACCATCCAGAACCGCCAATAGCAGGCACTGCCGGGCCGCGGCGGGCATGCTCTGGACACGGGCCGCGAAGACCTCCTGGAGGCGCCGGCTGAGCGGCAGCGTCGTCGGCAGTGCCTGCCGCGCCGCGCGCTGCGGGATGCTCAGCTCACCCGGCAACTCCAGCAGGGCCAGCGGGTTCCCCCACGCCTCAGCCAGCACACGCTGCCGGGCACGCGGGGCGAGAGCCGGGAAACGCGCCTGCAGCAGGCCCGCCGCCGCCGCCTCGTCCAGCGGCCGGATCTTGAGCTCGGGCAGGCCGCTGGCCTCGAAAAAACTTCCGGCATCTGACCGGACCCCGGCGAGGAGGCCCGCCCTGGTCCCGGCCAGGCGGCGGGCGACGAATCCCAGCGCCGCCGCGCTCGCCCGGTCCAGCCAGTGCGCGTCGTCGACCACCATGAGCAGCGGGCACGCAGCGGCCGCCTGGCGCAGCAGCGCGACCACGGCGGTGAACACCACCAGGCGGTCCGCGGCCACGCCGCCGCCGAAACCCAGCGCCACCGACAGCGCGTCGCGGTGCACGGCACTCAGCCGTCCGACCTCACCATAAAGGGGAAGCAGGACCTGGTTGAGGCCAGAGAGACTCACATCTGCCTCGAACTCCGTACCGGCCGCCCTGACGACCTGAGTCCCGGCTGCCAGCGCCGTCTCCGCCGCCGTATCCAGCAGCGCCGTCTTGCCCACGCCGGCATCCCCGGAGAGCAGCAGTGCCCCGCCCCGGATTGTGGCCTCGTCGAGGAAAGACAGCAGGTGCTGAAGCTCGGAGTCTCTTCCGACCAGCGCTTGGCTAGCGCTTCGCCGCGGGTCAGCAGGACTCAAGGTGACCCCCAGACCCATAGGGAGAAGACAGCTACAAAGCCATTCCGAGCAAGTACCATCCGTGGCCCACATTGTCAACGGCAACCGCCGGGCTGCTGAACGCGCAGTCGGAGGACTGATGCGCCACCAGATCCCGCAGTCAGATGACTGATGACCGGGACAGCGCCGCACCGCACAATTTACCTATCGCAAGCCGCCCAGGACGGCACGGACCAGCAGGAACGAAGGGAAATACGACAGATGCGACTCGTCAAGCTCGCCATAGCCGCGGCACTCACCATCGCCCCCATCAGCGGTGCGGTGCTCGCCTCCGCCGGCGCCGCCTCGGCGTCAACGGTACCCGCCGCCGCTCACGCGCACCCCAACCTCTGCTTGCGGTCCTGCACGTAACAGAGGGGCGCTTAACGACCGGTCGGCTGGCTCGCCAGGACTCGAGCCAGCCGGCCAGTCTGCGATTCAGGGGTCCGCGTCCGCGCACTACCTGGCACCGCGGAGCAGTTCGGCGCCAGCCAGGCCCGCCCGCCAAAGAGCGCTGTCACGAGCCTGGTACTGTGCGGTCGGCTCGGTCTAGGGCCTGCTGAATGACCTTCCCGCTCTTCCCGGCCACCGCCGAGGAAGCCCGCGCCCAGGGGCGGCACGTCCTCGAAGGATTCGAGTACTACTGCACCCCTCGCGCCCAGCATCCTCGCTCGGCCAGCCCTCGCCTAGCCGCGGCCTGGCGCGAGCACCGCGCGCCCGTGCTTGGCGTGCGCCCTGGCAGCCGCCTGCGCTGCCGCGACGTCGCCCTTCGCAATCGCGTCAGCGATGTCCTGGTGCACCCGCGTCCGGCGCTCATGCAGTTTGCGCGCGTTCTGTCCCGGAAGCACAGCCTCCGCATCATCACCCCAAGGTCGCACTCGGCCTCGGCGAGCATCCCGTTGGGGTCGACAAGCTTGAACGTGTCGCGGCCAGGGACCTGAAGGGCGTTCAGCTGGTGAACGTCCCCATGCACCAGCACGGCCCGCTCGTCGTCGTGTGCAGCTATGCGCCGCGCCGCGCAGGCCAGGGCGTGCTCGACGGCCGCCTCGGTGCACGGATGGCCAAGCTCCTCCCACTCAGCGGTGACGAAATCGACGAGCTGGCGCGCTTGGTCCGCTCCAGTAGGCAGGCCGGAACCCGCCGCCGGCCGCCACACCGTGGCCGCCGCCGTCACCAGTATCTCCAGCCGTTCGGCGAGTGGGCGGCCCAGCTCGTAGAGGGGAGGGCCCGAGGCGCTCCAGGAGCAGCGCCCCCCGGGCGGCGTCGTCGCGCAACAGGCCCGCACAGCCCCGGCCGCCGGCCAGCCGCAGCATGGTGATCTCGTGACGGCCAGCGGCGCCGTCCTGCGGAATCAGAAGTTTCAGCACTGCTGGCGTGCCGTCGGCGAGACTGGCCTCGGCCACGAATGCCTCGCTGGAGTGCGGGAAGGGGCGCCCCACCGAGACCGACCACTCGGCCTCGAGCTCGGCGATCAATCCCGGAAGGTCCCGCAGCCACCCGCCGGCTCCGCAGGCCGCCGCAGCGTTGGCCACCACATCGGGAACGCGCAGGTTCACTTCCCAAGGTTCGCACAGGCGCCGCCGGGATCGTCGCGCGTCACGACCGCTACTCCCAGAGCCCGTACTGCCGGCACGATCAGCCTGCCCCATATCGATGCCGGGTAGGTCGCGCACAGATCAGCGCCCGGAGGACGGACAGGCGCGAGCGCCGAGTCGGCGATCCGCGCGCCGCCCACGCCACGACCGATCACGACGCAGGCCCTTGGGAGCGACTGCCCGCGTTGCTGGGTTATGAGGGGCACCTGGGTGTGCTCGTGTCAGTCAAGATTGCTCAGCTGGTTTTGTTCCGAGTACGTGGTCAAGGACGATGTCGGCGACTCGGGCGACCGGCACCGTGGTGACTACTTCGAGCGTGGCTGAGGCCCTAGGAGGTTATCGGGAGCGCTGGACAGCAGCATGCTGACCCGGTCCTCGCGCCACAGCCGCTCGCCGTCGATCGTCTGGAAATAGTCGCCGTAGTCGGTATCGGCAGTCTGATAGCGGCGGGAGGCGAGCTCGTGCAGCAGCGAGCTCTTGCCTGTTGCGCGCGATGGCTGGCTCATGGGGAGCGCCGCAGTCAGCGCAGGCGCAGTCCGGTGATCATGAGCCGCACCATGCGGCGCGCGTCGTAGCGCGGGACCGCCTGCCCGGCGCAGAGGTTGCCGACCGCGTAGAGCAGACCTAGGGGATCAAGGCGGGGCGCGACCTCGCCGACCTTGACCGCGGAGTCCAGTAGCTGCTTGCACACCGGGACGAGCCGATCGAGGAAGTACGCGTGGAGCGCGGCGTGGCCGGGGTCGTCGGACTGCAGCACGGCAGCGAGGCCGTGCTTCGTGTCGAGGAAGTCGACGAATAGGTCGATCCAGCGGGCCAGCGCGTCGTACGGGGACGGGCACTCCGCCAGCAGGGCCGGCCCGGCTTCCGCGCAGGCCTCTACCTGGTGCCGGTAGACGGCGACGATCAAGTCAGCGCGCGTCGGAAAGTGCCGGTAGATCGTCGCGACACCGACGCCTGCCCGGGCTGCAATGTCGCGCACCGGCACGCCGACGCCTGATGCGCCGAAGGCTGCAGCCGCCGCGTCGAGAAGGGCCTGCTCGTTGCGCTGCGCGTCGGCCCGCTTCCGCGCAGGTGGAGCCGTCGATGCGCGGTCGGTCACGGCTCCTCCGGCTAAGGTTGACAAGCGGAACGTCGATCCGTTTAGATAAACGGAACGCCGATCCGGTAGATCCAGCATGCCAGACCGCCGCAGGCCCAGGCAACGGAGCAACCCAAGGAGAACGTCATGCAGTACCGCACTCTTGGGCGCACCGGCGTTCAGGTCAGCACACTCGCGCTCGGCGCGATGAACTTTGGCGCCATTGGGCGCACCACGCAGGACGCGGCAACCGCGATTGTCGACGCCGCGCTCGAAGCGGGCATCAACCTCATCGACACCGCCGACATGTACGGCCAAGGCGAGTCGGAGGAAATGGTCGGCACGGCGATCGCCGGCCGGCGTGATGACATCGTGCTGGCCACCAAGGCCTTTATGCCGATGGGCGACGAGATCAACCACCGCGGCAGCTCGCGCCGCTGGTTGGTCACCGCTCTTGAGGACAGCCTTCGCCGCCTGGGCGTCGACCACGTCGACCTGTACCAGGTGCACCGGTGGGACCCGACGGCCGACGACGACGAGACGCTGTCGGCGCTGACCGAACTCCAGCGCGCCGGCAAGATCCACTACTTCGGATCCTCCACCTTCCCGGCCTACCGGATCGTGCAGGCGCAATGGGCGGCGCGGAACAACCACCTCGGGCGCTACGTCACCGAGCAGCCGCCCTACTCGATCCTGCAGCGCGGCATCGAGACCCACGTCCTGCCGGTGACCCAGGAGTATGGCATGGGCGTGCTGGCGTGGAGCCCGCTCGCGTCGGGCTGGCTCTCGGGCGCGGTTCGCGCCGGTCAGGAGATCACCACCAGCCGCGCGACGGTCCTGCCGCAGCGCTTTGACCTCAGCGTCCCGTCGAACCAGGCGCGACTCGACGCCGTCGAGAAGCTGGTAACGCTCGCCCACGAGACCGGCCTGACGCTGATTCAACTCGCGCTCGGCTTCGTGGTCGCGCACCCTGGTGTCACCAGCGCGATCATCGGCCCGCGCACAGTCGGGCACCTGCACTCCCAGCTGGCAGCCGCCGACACCGTCCTGATTGCGGATGTGCTCGACGCCGTAGACGAGATCGTCGCGCCCGGGGTCGACCTCGCTCCCCAGGAGAAGTTCGACACCCCGCCGGCCCTGCTTGACTCGACGCTGCGGCGGCGCTGATGACCAGCTTCGGCATCGCGACCGCACCCCAGCAAGTGGCATACGACGACGTCCTGAGGGTCTGGTCGGAAGCCGACGCGGTCCCGGAAATCGAGCATGCCTGGCTATTCGACCACCTCTTCCCGATCGGCGGTGACCCGGCCGGGCCGATCTTGGAGGGCTGGACGCTGCTGTCGGCGCTCGCGGCGCAGACCGCGCGGTTGCGCGTCGGGCTGCTCGTGACGAGCAACCGGTTCCGGCCGCCGGCGGTGCTCGCGAAGATCGCAGCGACCGTCGACATGGTCTCCGGCGGCCGGCTCGACTTCGGTATCGGCGCCGGGTCGCGGCCGAGCATCCCCTGGGCCCGGCGGGAGTACGACGCCCATGGCCTGCCCTACCACGGGTTCGGCGACTCCGTCTCGGCGCTCGACGAGGCGCTCACGGTGATCCGCCGACTCTGGACCGAGGACGAGCCGTTCGACTTCCACGGCGAGCACGTCGATGTGACGGGCGCGTTCGGCAACCCGAAGCCGGTGCAGCGGCCGTACCCGCCGATCATCATCGGCGGCCGCGCCACCTCTACGCTGCGCGTCGTCGCGAAGCACGCCGACGTCTGGAACATCCCGGGCGGCGACCTCGCCGACGCCGTCGAGCGCAGCGCGACGCTCGATCGGTTCTGCGTCGAGATCGGCCGCGACCCGGCGACGATCACGCGGTCTATGCACCTGTCCGCGTCGTACGACGACCCGAGCAGCAACCGACAGAAGATCCGCGAAGCGATTGAGGCCGGCTTCAGCCACATCGTGCTCGGACTCCCAGCCCCCTATCCCACCGGAGTTGCCACGTGGGTCGCCGACGAGCTGATAACCCCAACGTAGGAAGGGCGGCGGATCCCAGTCGGTCAGGCAGTCCGCCAGGGGTAGCCGGGCCAGTCCTCCGACATTTCGTGCGGGTGCGATCGCGGGTTGCGTTGCCCTGAACGTCCCCGGTTCAGCAGCAAGCTGCTCGTCCTGCCTCGTCGGTCGTGCAGCAAGTGTCGTCGCTGGCAGAGGGACGCATTCAAGGCGCTCACCTGCGCAAACACCGTCGCAGTACTGGTCGTGAACGACCGGCTGCGCGCGGCCTAGTAGATAGGGGCAGGGGCTTGCGCTGCGCTGGAAGAGGAGGCTGATGGCAGGGGGTAATCTCGGCTAACTGAGAAATGTCGGCCTAGGTGTCGGATCGCGGCCAGGCTGTTCGTAGCAGGGATGAGAGAAGCCACTCCGGACGGAAGGCCGCGATCATGACACTGCCGACTTCGGGCGCCACCGCCCGCCGCATGTTCGGGCTCGTGGAGCCCATCGGGATGATCCCGTACGCGACCGACGAGCCGGCCGAGGCGCTGCTGGCGTTCGGCCTGCGCAACTACTGGGACACGTACTTCGCCGGGCGGGCGGCACCGCTGGGCCGGGCGCCGGCCGAGGTCGTGCACGCGATCTTCTACAACTTCGCACCGGGCGAGGCCGCCCGCCACATCCCGCGCGTCTGGGACCTCATCACGCCGGACGCGGCGCTCGCGGCGCGCCAGCAGGGCTGCGTCATCGCGCTGCGCCGCATCCTCGGCGACCTCGCCGAGGCACCCGGGCTGGCTCGCACCGCCGACCTGCTCACCAAGGCGGCGATCAGCCCGCCGGCGACCGGCCGCCCGCTCTACGCCGGGCTGCGGGCTCTGCCCCTGCCCACCGAGCCGGTCGCCCGTCTCTGGCACGCGGCCAACCTGCTGCGCGAACACCGCGGCGACGGGCATGTCGTCGCCTTGGTCGCCAACGGTATCGGCGGCACGGAAGCACACGTGCTGCTTGCGCTGTCGCAGGGCATGCCGGCGGAGAAGTTCGGCCGCGTCTCCCACCTGCCGCAAGCGCAGTTGGCGGCGGTCATCGACGGCATGCGCGCCCGCGGCCTGATCGGCGCCGACGGCTGGCTCACCGCCGACGGCCGCGCGACCAAGCAGCGGATCGAGGCGCTCACCGACGACCTCGCCGCGCCGCCCTACGACGGCCTGAAACCCAGCGAGCTGGACCAGCTCATCGCCGGCCTTGAGCCGCTCGCCGCCGCGCTCGCCGCCGTCGGTTCGAGCTAGCAGTACGGCCCTCGATGACCTGGAGCCCGGTGTCCGCTAGGACAAGCAGGCTCCGGTCGATCAACACCGGCCATCGCTTCCAGGTGCCGGCCGAGATCAGCTCGCCATGAACCCAGCATGCGCGGCGCAGAACCGGGGGTCGCACCGAGGCGCTTGCCCAAGGAGTAACCGGATTCGTCGAGGCTAGGGCTGCCTTCCAGTCATCTAGCCTTCGTGGCGACCGGGATCTCCGGGTGGCGAGCCGGGCCACTCGCACCTTGCATAGGGTTAGGGGAGGAAGCGTTCTATCTCGTGGATGACCACGGGCCAGGCTGGTTCGCGGGCGGTGAGGATGTGATTGCCGCTGTCGACCAGGCGCAGGATGCTGCCGGGTATCTGCGCGGCCAGTTCGCGGGCTTGCTGGGCGGGCACCCGCTGGTCGCGGCGGGCGTGCAGGATCAGGGTGGGGCAGCGCACGCGGGCGGCGAGGCCTGATACGTCGATGCGGGCGAAGGTGTCAAGGAAGCGCACGACGTTGCCGGTGGAGGTAGTGGCCCGCTGCAAGGCGTTGAAAGCATCCCAGGTCTGGCGGGACTCATCGGGCAGGAACTGGGCGGCGAACACCTGGCGGTAGGCGGGATCGTCGCGGCGCCAGGCGACCCGGCCGACCTGAAGGTCCAGCGCCGCTTCTTCCCGCTCCTCGGCGGTCCGGGCCCGGATCAGCCGGCCACGGGCGTAGCCGCCGACTAGAACGAGCCGGCTCACCTGCTCGGGGTGGCGTACTGCATAGCTGATGGCCACGGCACAGCCTTGGGAGAGCCCGATCAGCGGGAACCTGGTGAGCCCGGCCGAGGCGACGACCAGTTCCAGGTCCTCGATCCAGGTTTGCAGGCTGAACTCGCCGGCCTGCCAGTCAGACAGGCCGCAGCCGCGCTCGTCGTAGCGCACCAGCCGGTGCCGCGCCGACAGCGCGTCGATCCAGTGCCCCCAGATGACGCTGTCGCGCTCCAGGTCCAGGTGGGTCAGCCAGTTGGCGGCTTTGACCAGCGGCGGGCCCGATCCGGTGGTGGCGTAGGCGATATGGACGCCGCCTGGGGAGCGGCAGTAGCGGATGTCCTGGTCCCGCGCCGCCGCGGCGGCGGCCGGCTGCGGCGGCAGTGCCGAGTCCGGCGGCGGCCCGGCCGCGTCGCCGATGAACCGGTAGCCGACGCCGTGGACCGTGGCGATCAGCCGCTGGGAGGCACCGTCATCGCCGACTGCCTGGCGGGCGGCCTTGATCCTGCTGCACAGCGTGGAGTCGCTGACGAAACGGTCGCCCCACACAGCGTCCAGCAGTTCGGTCTTGGGCACCACCCGGTCGCGGTGCTCCAGCAGGTAACGCAGCACGCCGAAAACCTGCGGCTGGACGTGGACCACGGCCCCGCCACGGCGCAGCTCGTAGCGGGCCAGATCCAGCTCACAGGTGCCGAACACGTACCTGAGACGCTCTCCCCGGTCATGCCCGCAACTGCCGTAGTTCAACGATGGGCTGTCCATGAGTTGTCCAGCCGATGTCCACGTGGTCTCCATGTACCAAAGAGGCCGGCGGGCCAGGTTAAATACGTGCCCGGCAGCACCCGCCGGGAGCCATCACGGCAGTACCACGGGGAAGGAAACCTCATGACACGACATCGGCTATCTGCCCGCCTGTTCCGCCAGGTGGCGGCTGCGGGAACCGCAACTGGCCTGGCCCTAGCGCTGGGCCTGGCCGCCGCCTCAGGAGCATCGGCGGCGCCCGCCGCGACAGGCGGACACCACGACTCGTCCTTTAAGTTCAACCTTGTGCCCTCGCCCAACATCGCCGCCTGCCTGCCCGACGCCAGCGGCAAGGTGACCATCACGCCGGGCAAGCAGAACGATGTCATGAAGGTCTCGATCAGCGGCATGCCCGCCAACGCTGGCTTTGACCTGTTCGTGATCCAGCAGCCCCTCGCGCCCTTCGGCGTGTCCTGGTACCAGACCGACGTCAACGCCAACGCCTACGGCAACGGCAGCGCCACCGTGGAGGGCGTCTTCGACGTGGAAACCTTCTCCGTCTCTCCGGGCGGCACGACCACGTTCTCCCCGACGCACCAGTACCACCTGGGACTGTGGTTCAACAACCCGCAGACCCCGTTCAAGCTCGGCTGCGAGCCCGGCGCAACCTCGCCCACGGTGACCCCGTTCAACGGCGAACAGCACGCCGGAGTCCAAGTGCTCAACACCTCCGAGTTCCCCACCGACGCCGGGCCACTGTCCAACGTGACCCGCTGACCGCCAGCCCGCCCGGTCCCGGGGTCCGCTCCAGGACCGGGCGCCTAGCGCGGCTATGCGGATGCTCACCTGCCTGACCGCCCCGGCCCGCATGCACGGGCACAACACCGGTACGACATAACGATCTTTCGGGCCAGGCTGAGAAATCATCTCAGTCACAAGATCAGTGTGCAGATCGGCTGATCTATCACGTGGTCCGTGGCTGTCCGATGCTAGCCGGACACGCTCTGCCCGGCGTGTCATCAGCAGGCGGTCCGGCCTGCGAGGAGGACAGGCGGCACGATAATGCGCTCAGATGGCGGGGCTGCGCCGTTCGATGAACAGGACGTCTCGCCAGCGGCCGTGGTGCTGGCCGATGCGCTGGCGGGTGCCGACGACGCGGAATCCGGCGGCCTGGTGCAGGGCGGTGCTGGCGGTGTTCTCGGGGAAGATCCCGGATTGGATGGTCCAGATCCCGGCGCTCTCGGTGGAGGTGATCAGGGCGTCCAGGAGCTGACGGCCGATGCCCCGGCCCCTCGCCGCGGAGTGGACGTAGACGGAGTGCTCGACTACCCCGGCGTAAGCGCAGCGGTCAGACACAGCTGATGCGGCGACCCATCCGGCGACATCACCCCCAGCGAGGGCGACGTACCGGTGGCCGGGCAGTCGGCCGGCGGTGAACTGGTCCCAGGCGGGGGCGCGGGTCTCGAAGGTGGCGTTCCCCTCGTCGATGCCCGCCTGGTAGATCGCCAGGACAGCGGCAGCGTCCTGTCCGGTCATGGGCCTGATCTGGGCGCCAGGCCATTGGCTGATGTCGGCCAGGTCGTCTGGGCTGGTCATCGCACCGTGCCTCCGGGTTATGCGGGCGGGCAGCCGATGAGGGCGCCGAGGCTGGCCAGGGCGGCCGTGCGGGCACGGTAGTACACCCAGACGCCGCGCTTGTCGCGGTCGAGCAGCCCAGCGTCGTGCAGCAGTTTCAGGTGGTGGCTGATCGTGGGCTGGGACAGGTCGAACGCGTCGTTGAGGTCGCAGACGCAGGCCTCGCCGCCGTCATGGGAGGCGATCAGCGACATGAGCCGGAGCCGGACGGGATCGGCGAGGGCCTTAAGCAGCGGCGCAACCTGCTCGGCCTGCTCGGTGGACAGCGGCCCGGCGGCCAGCGGGGTGCAGCACGCTGCGGTATCTGCCGGGCTGAGCACCGCCAGAGGAATCGACATACATCTATATTGACAGATGTCGATGTCCTGTGGCAAGCTCGGCGCCAGTCAGACATAGACAGTCATCGAAGTCCCGCAGTCCTGGAGGTTCCCGTGTCGCGTGTCCAGCTCGCGCTCAACGTCAACGACATCGATGAAGCGGTCACGTTCTACAGCAAGCTGTTCGGCGCCGGGCCCGCCAAGCGCCGCCCCGGCTACGCGAACTTCGCCATCGCCGAGCCGCCGCTGAAGCTCGTGCTGCTGGAGAATCCAGGCCAGGGCGGCAGCCTTAACCACCTGGGCATCGAGGTGCCCGACGTCGATGCCGTGGATGCCGAGCAGGCCCGGCTGGCCGCATCCGGCCTCGCGTCCGTCGATGAGCGAGAGACGACGTGCTGCTACGCCAAGCAGGACAAGTTCTGGGTGCAGGGCACGCCCAATGGCGAGTCCTGGGAGGTTTACACGGTGCTGGAAGACAGCCCGGCCTTCTACGGCGAGCAGGACGGCCCGGCCTGCTGCGGCGGGAGCACCCAGGACTCCGGTGGCCCGGTGACTGCCTCCGCAGCGCCCTGCTGCTAGCCCACGACTAGGTGAGGAAATGAGCGACACGGCGCTGTGGCGGCGGCTGCTCGCGGAACTGCTCGGAAGCGCGTTCCTGGCAGCCGTGGTCATCGGCTCGGGCATCGCTGCCCAGCGCCTGTCACCCGGCGGCACCGGGCTGGAGCTGTTGGAGAATGCCGCGGCGACCGCGGCCGGGCTGTTCGCCATCATCTTGATGTTCGGGCCGGTGTCCGGCGGTCACTTCAACCCCGTGGTCTCCTTCGCCGACGCGGCGTTCGGCGGGCTGTCGTGGCGGCAGGCTGCCGCCTACCTCCCGGCGCAGGTCGCCGGGTGCATCGGCGGGGCGGTGATCGCGAACCTGATGTTCGCCGGGGCTGCCGTGAGCGTGTCTGGGAAGGACCGGGCCTCGGCCGCGCACTTCCTGTCCGAGATCGTCGCCACCTTCGGCCTGCTCCTGGTGATCTTCGCGCTGGCCCGGTCAGGCCGCAGCAGGACTGCCCCGGCGGCGGTCGGCGCCTACATCGGCGCTGCGTACTTCTTCACGTCCTCGGCCAGCTTCGCCAACCCGGCCATCACCGTCGGCCGGATGTTCTCGGCCACCTTTGCCGGGATCGCGCCGGCGTCCGTGCCCGTGTTCATCGCCGCGCAGGTCATCGGCGGTGCCCTGGCGGCCCTGGTGATCCGGGCGCTTTATCCCGGTGTCACCGCAGCAGAAGCCGCCGACGTCGTGGTTCCCCACCTGAGTGACCACGCGGCACCGCCACCCGGCCAGGCGGCAGATGGGGCCGGTTCCCCGGCTGGCCCGCCCTCCGTTCACCAGCAGTCACGCTGACACCACTTCCACCGGCAAGGGAGTCACCATGCACCTGGTCATGATCGGCGGCAGCGACGCCGGGATCAGCGCCGCGCTGCGCGCCCGCGAACTCGGCCCGGCCGCCGACGTCACCGTGATCGCCGCGGACGCCTACCCGAACTTCTCGATCTGCGGCATCCCCTACTACGTCTCCGGCGAGGTCACCCACTGGCGCAACCTCGCCCACCGCACACCTATGAGATCTTCGGCTTTATCGCGGGGCTCTCCCTTGGTCTCGGTGCCCGTTTCCGGGCAGGCTGCCGCCGACGCATGACGTTGGATTGGCGACAGGAGTCGGGCGGGGCGCCAGTGGGCCCCCCGCTTGTTACTCGTTTCTGGCGACCTCGGGCCCGGTGATGCGTGCCAGCAGCGGGAAGGTGGCCGCGATGATGCCGAGGGATACCAGGATCCCGCCCGCGGTGAGGAGGTAGTACGCCGCGCCAGGCGCGACCATCGGGTGCTGCTGTGCCTCCCGGGCGAACATCGCGGCGCCGGCGAAGCCGGTGCCGATCGCGACGGCGGCGACGGACAGCAGCGGGACGGCGCCTTCCAGCGCGACGACGCCGCGCAGCGTGGACAGCCGGGCGCCGGCGAGGCGGAGCATGCTGAACGGCCGCTTGCGGTCCGCGAGCCCGGCCGCGATGCCCGCGACGAGGGTGCAGCCGGCGATCGGCAGGCTGACCAGGATGACCACGTTCGCGAGCTGCTGGTAGCCGTTGTTCGCGGCGTCGTCCGCCACGATGCTGTCTTCAGGCGTGGACGGCGCGTTGAGGACGGGGTAGGCGGGCTCGGTCTCCAGCACGGTCCTCGCCTGCTCGATCGCCGCGGTGGTGCCGTCCGTCTTCGCGCCGATGGCGTCCACGCCGAGGGTGTCCAGCCGGGCGGCCGGGATGTTCGCGGCCGGCCAGGTGAATCCGCTGGTGCCGGTGTTGCTGAAGAAGCCGTTAGGGCCGAGGGCGCCCGCCGGGATTGCCGCCGACGTCGCCCCGGCCGGGCAACGGCCGAGGACGGGAACGGCCGCGAGCTGCGCGCATGAGACCACGTCGGCCGGGACCGGGATGCCCTTACCCGACTGGTTGACGTTGAGGTCGTGGAAGGTCCCGGGGATGGTCAGCGTGGGGTCCACGCGGAGTACGGCCACCCCCTGGATCCCGCCGATAGCGTCCAGCCGCACCGCGAGGTTGGCGGCGGGCGCGGCCGGCCCCGGGTCAGACACGCCTGAGCCGCTTGACGACGCGGTAGCTATCTGGTCGGTCATCAGGTTCAACTGCGCCGCGGTGCCGAACGTGCTGGGTTCCTTGGCGTCCTGGGTGGTGATCGCCACGACGGCCGCGGTGGTGATGAACAGCGCGAGCACCAGGCCGCTCACCGCGCGGAAGGCGGCCCTGGGGTCGTCGCCGATCCGCCGGGCGGCGAGCAGCGTGGCGGGCCGGCTAGTCCACCGGGCCATGGCCACGGCCGCGGCCATGGTAAGCCACGGGCCGGCGATGAACAGGCCGACGAGGATGATCAAGAAGCTGGACGCGAACGCCTGGATCTGCCCGGTGCCGGAGGCCGGGTGACCGTGGACGGTCCAGAAGCCGAGCTCAGCCAGGCCGGCCAGCAGCGGGATCACCCGCCAGGCACCCGGCGGCTTGCGCCGCGCCCGGCGGGCGACGCCGAGCGGGGAGATGTTCACCCGGCGCAGCGCCATCCGCGCCGCCACCGCGGCGAAGAGCGGCACGCCGATCGCGACCAGGAGGATGTCGGACAGGCTAAGCGTCAGCTCGGCGGGGAAGAACGGCTGGCCGATGAACGGGATGCCCGCGACCGGGATGCGCAGCAGGAAGAAGAGCCCGAACCCGATGACCGTCCCCAGCACCGCCGCCGCCGTCGATTCGATGGCCGCGATCAGCGAGACCTGCCCGCGGGTCGCGCCGGCCAGGCGCATCGCCGCGAACCGCTCCTCGCGGCGGGCGGCCGACAGCCGGGTCGCGGTGCCGATGAAGATCAGCACCGGGGTCAGGATCGCCAGCGCCACGACGGCCAGGATGAGGTTGATGGAGTTGGCGCCGCCTCCCGGGTCGGACGGGAAGTAGGCCAGGCCCTTGGGGTTCGGCGACGGCGGGCAGCCTGAACCGAAGCACTGGGTCTGGACGCCGGGCATCTTCTGGACGCCGGGCATCGCCTCGGCGATCGATGTCACCTGCACGCTATTGCGGGTGCGCGCGAGCTGCGCCGGGGTGCGCCCGACAACGATGACCAGCGAGTTCGGCGACGGCAGCGCGGCGTCGCCGATCACCCCGGCCAGGTGGCCGGGGTAGCGGTCGGCGAGCTGGTTCGCCGGGGTGGCGCGCATCAGCGCGATCAGCGCGGGTGAGGCGTAGTACTGGCCCGGCGCCGGGTCCCGGGGGAGGCCCGGCGGCACGGGCGACGAGGCGCCGTTGGCGGCCACGTCGAACCGGTCGATCGTCTGCCCGTCGAAGAGGTCGCCGTTGGGGTGCCACCACAGCGGGGCGAGGCCCGCGGTCGGGCCTGCGGGCACGGACGAGGTGCCGGTCCAGAACCAGGCGTGGCGGTTGTTCCAGGTGACGGCCGCGTTGGTCGCGGCCACGGCGGTCAGCAGCAGGCCGACGCCGAGGCCGACCGCGATCGTGAGGATCACCAGGCGGGTGACCGCCTCCCGGCCTCCGTTGACCACCAGCCGCAGGCCGAGGGAGATCACGGCTGGCTCCTGGTGAGCATGCCGACCTTGCCGTCCCTGACGACGACCTCGCGGCCGGCGTAGGCGGCGACCCGGGCGTCGTGGGTGACCAGCACGACCGTGGTGCCCTGCTCGCGAACGGCGGCGGTGAGCAGGTCCATCACCAGCTCCCCGGACACCGAGTCCAGGGAACCGGTCGGCTCGTCAGCGAACAGCACCTCCGGCTCGGCGACCAGGCCACGGGCGAGGGCGACGCGCTGCGCCTGCCCGCCGGACAGCTCGCCGGACCGGCGGCCCTCCAGCCCGTCGAGCCCGAGCGCGGGGAACCACTTCCTGGCCGCCTTCATCGCCGGGCCGCGCCGGGTGCCCGACAGGAGCAGCGGCAGCGCGACGTTCTCCTCGGCGGTCAGCTCGGGGACCAGCTGGCCGGACTGGAACACGAACCCGAACCGGTCGCGGCGCAGCGCGCTGCGCCGGTCGTCGCTGAGCGAGTCGAGGCGCTGCCCGTCGAACCAGACCTCGCCCTCGCCGGGGACCAGGATGCCGGCCAGGCAGTGCAGCAGCGTGGACTTGCCGGAGCCGCTCGGCCCCATGACCGCGACGACCTCGCCGCGCCGGACGGCGAGCGACGCGCCGCGCAGCGCCGGCGTGCTGCCGAACGACAGCGACAGGCCGCGCGCCTCGATGACGTTCTCGGTTGCGGCCTGCTTCTCGATGCCGGTCATGACCGCACCGCCCGGGCGAGCTGGTCCAGCCGGGCGGCCGTATGGTCGATCCACCGCAGGTCCGCCTCCAGGCGGTAGATGGCGTGGTCGGCGAGCAGCACGTCGAGGGTGCCGCCGCGCCGCTTGAAGCTGGTGAGCTCGCGCATCCGCTGCAGGTGCGCCGCCCGCTGGGTGTCGAGGTAACTGTCGGCCTGCCGGCCGAGCATCAGCGCGAGCACGACCTTGGTGAACAGCTCGCTCTGCAGGTCGGGGTCGGGCGGGACCGGCTCGCCTAGCCATGCCTCCACCTCGGCGACGCCGTCCTCGGTGATGATGTACCGGCGGCGCTCGGGGCCGGCCTCCTGCTCGACCGGCCCGGCGACCGCCTTCCCGTCCCGGGCCAGCCGGGACAGCGTCGCATACACCTGGCTGTAGCGCAGCGGCCTGCCCTGGCCGAAGTACGCGTCGTAGTCCCGTTTCAGGTCATACCCGTGGCTCGGCCCGCGCTCAAGCAGGCCAAGAAGTGTCAGCGGAACGCTCATAACCGAGAGAATACCCCACGAGTATTCTCTCGGATAGTAGAAACTCTTCCCCTGACTTTGCCCGGCGCTGCCGCTGGGACCAGGGCCCGTGGAAGGACATCTGAACCCACTCGCTTCCGGCCGCTTCAGGACCGGACGACCAGGCCTGGTCGGCGCACGTCCTGCACCGGCTGCCGCGGAGCCGCACCCCGGAGCGGCCGCAGCCGGGGCAGGTTCCCTCTGGCCCGGACGCCCACCGGGCGCAGGCCCGGCAGACCGGCCCGATGCCCCAGTTGAGGCAGCGGAGGCAGCCCTGCGGCTCGCTGTGGCGGGGAGCTGGCCCGAACCGCACCCGGTGCGGCAGATCATCAGGCGGCAGGGCGTTGAACTAAGGGGCCTGACGTCTGGTTGGGGTGTACGCCACCCTGACGCACCTAGCTTCCTGCGCTGTGGCCGACCCGCGCCAGCGCACCGCCTTAAGGGTAAGTAGCTGCTTTTAACCACTAACTAACTGTATATTCGCCAATGTAAACTGTGCATGACCTTCCTTCGCGCGTACGATACGACCATGAGCTCACCTCCGAGTGCCTCACCCCGGGGACTGCGCGAGCGGAAGAAGGCGATGACCCGCCAAGCCCTGCTGGATGCGGCGGCGCGGTTGTTCGAGGCCCACGGATACGACAATGTCACCGTGGCTCAGATCGCGGACGCGGCCAACATCTCGGTCAAGACCATGTTCACCTACTTCGCGTCCAAGGAGGATCTGGCGTTCGCCGACGAAGGCGGACTGCGCGACCAACTGGTCTACGCGATCACCAATCGAGCCGCGAATCAATCAACGGCTGACTCTGCGGTGGCGATGATGAGCGAACTGATCGCAGAGTCCGCAGCGGAGCAGAGCCCGGTCGATGCCCTCGAGGGATTCCGCCGCGGGTACGGGGACTCGGCGGCGTTGCAGAATCGACTGCGGCGCATGTGGCAGGACTATGAGGACGCCCTGGTTGAGGCGATTGCAGCGTCCACGCCTGGCCTCAGCCGACTTGATGCCCGGCTCGAGGCGATGCACGTGGCGATGATGGTTCGCTTCCTCACCACCCCGGAGGTCCAGGACACCGTCGAGCAGGCGAAGAACCCGCTGGCCGCGCTGCAGCACGCCCTCAAACGCGCCGCAGGTCACCGAGGAGCCCGGGCCTCGACGTGACTTTATAGGTCAGTCACTTGCAGATCAGCTTGACAGTATAAAGTAAGTAACTTACGTTTTAGAGATGACGGACACGACCTTCGAACCGGAGATTCAGCCATCTGAACTTTCGCACCGGGCCATCCTGATCGTGCTGATCCCGCTGATGCTTGCCTCGTTCATCGCGACCCTTGATCAGACCATCGTGGCCACCGCGATCCCCGGCATCGGGCGGGGTCTGCACGACACCGCGAACAGCTCCTGGATCGCCACGGCCTACCTGCTGACGAGTGCGGTATCGACGCTGATTCTCGGCAAGCTCGGCGACATGTACGGCCGCAAGAAGGTCTTCCAGTTCGCCATCATCACCTTCCTGGCCGGGTCGCTGCTGTGTGGCATCGCCAACTCCCTGACGCTGCTCATCGTGTTCCGAGCCTTCCAGGGCATCGGTGGCGGCGGACTCAGCTCCCTGGTCCAGGCCATCACCGCCGACCTCATCCCAGCCCGGGTGCGCTCCAAGTACATGGCCTACGTGGGGATCGTGGTCACCCTGGCCCTGATCGCCGGCCCGATCCTGGGCGGCGTGTTCGTCGACGAATTGTCCTGGCGGTGGATCTTCTTCATCAACCTGCCCATCGGGATCACCGCTCTAGTGATTCTCGCGGCCAAGCTACACCTGCCAACCAAGACCGCCGAGCGCTCGGTTGACTTCGCCGGCGGAGCCACCTCTGCCGTCTTCATCGCCGCCGGCCTCGTCGTCGCCGGCCAGGGCAATGCGTGGGGCTGGGTTACCGGCCGCACCCTCGTGCTGCTGGCCGTCGCCCTCGTCGGGCTGGTGGTGTTCCTGTTCATCGAGCGCCGCGCCGCCGAACCGATCACCCCGCTGGGCATGTTCCGCAGCTTGGTGTTCTCGATCAGCTCGGCGCAGTTCTTTCTCTCCACCCTCGTACTGTTCGCCGCGATGCTCTACGTGCCGCAGCTGATGATCGAGGTGCACCACTACAGCGCTTTGGAGGCCGGGATCTTCCTCATCCCGTTGCTCGCCGGCCTCATCGCCGCCACCGGAATCTCCGGCGGCGCGATCGCCAAGACCGGGCACTACAAACTCTGGCCCATCATCGGCGCCATCCTCACCGGCGCCGGCATGCTCTCCATCAGCCGCCTCTCGGCCACCGACCCCACGTGGATCCTGGGTGTGCTGCTGTTCTTCGTCGGCGCCGGCATCGGATTCTTCGTCCAGGTCTCCGTGCTCGCCGGACAGAACGCGGTCGACTACTCCCAGCTCGGCGTCGCGACCGGCGCGCTCAACTTCTTCAAGACCGTCGGCGGCGCCTTCGGCGCGGCGATCTTCGGGGCCATCCTCGTCGCGACCAACCAGCACGCCACGGGTGGCGTTCACGACTTGATGCACGGCTTCCAGACCGTGTTCCTCTGGACCGTCCCGTTCATGGCCCTCGCTCTGATCCTGGCTATCGTCATGCCCGAGAAGCCGCTATCGGATCACATGCACGACATCGCCGCCGGCAAACTCGAAGTCAACGAGTACTGATGCCGGCGTTCGACCAATGGACGAACTTTTTCATCGCCGAGGCCAGCGCCGCCGCCGCGTTGACCGGGCTCATCTTCGTCGCCCTGTCGTTCAACTTCGACTCCATCCTCACCAACGCGACGTTCCTGCGGGGCCTGGACGCCGCCGGGGCGGTGCGGCCGGGCCGGTCGGCGGGCGGGCACCGCCGCTACAGCCGCCGCCAGCTCGAGCTGGCCACCCGGATCCGCGAACTGTTCGACCAGGGCCACAACCTGGCCGCCACGCTGCGCATCGTGGCCCTGCAAGACGAGCTCGCCGACGCGCACGCACTGATCGGCAGGCTGCGCGGGCAGCCCGGCACGGCCGGGCCCGGTGGCCCGGTGGCACGGTGAGCCGGCCGGTCAGGCGCGGCGGCCGGTGTGCTTGCGGAGCCGGGCGACCTCGGCCTGCAGCCGGCGGGTCTCGGCCTGCAGTTCCAGCACCCGGCGGATCCCGGCCAGGTTCAGCCCGTCACTGGTCAGGGTGGTGATCTCGGCCAGCCGGGCGATGTCAGCCTGGCTATAGCGGCGGGTGCCGCCCGCGGTGCGGCCCGGGTCGAGCAGACCTTCCCGCTCGTAGATCCGCAGCGTCTGCGGGTGCAGCCCGGCCAGCTCGGCGGCCACCGAGATGCTGAACAGGCCCCGGCCCAGATCATCCCACCCCGGGCCGGGCAGGCCCGGGGTTACCACGGCCAGTCCCAGCCCGGCCCGGCGCCCAGGCGGCGGGCCAGCAGCAGGGCCAGCACCGCCAGCCGGGCATCAGCCTGATCATCCACCACGGCGGCACCAGGCGGCGGGCTGACCTGAACCGGGCCAGCCCGCAACGCGGCACCGGGCGGCCTGCTGCCCGGCCAGGGCGGCGCGGCAGCCCGCCCGGCCTGGAAGGGCCAGCAGCCGCGGGGGCGCAGTGCCTGGTCATAGGCGGCGCGGCGGGCGGGATCCCCCAGCACCCGGTAGGCCGCCTCCAGCTCTGTAAACCCCTCCGCCGGCCCAGCCTGGCCCGGCTGGGCGTCAGGATGCAGCATCCGGGCGCGGCGGTGGTAGGCCCGGGTGATTTCCGCGGCCGGCGCATCCCGGGCTACGCCCAGCAGCTGATAGAGATCTTGCGGCTCCTCGCGGCTGTGCACTGCTCACCTCCTGCCGTTTCCGTGGCCCGCCATAAGGAGGGCGCTCATCCCTAGTATGCGGCATCACTAAATCTGAGTCGAGGGTTGCCAGGTTACTGGGATGCGTGTTATATACATTCCTGGGCACAGCGCCCACCGATACTCACCCGACCCGGTAAGGGAGGCTTGATCCTCATGCTGATGCGCACTGACCCATTCCGCGAGCTGGACCGGCTGACCCAGCAGGTACTCGGCACCACCGTCCGCCCGGCCGCGATGCCGATGGACGCCTACCGGCACGGCGACACCTTCTACGTCCACTTCGACCTGCCCGGCATCCAGGCCGACTCCATCGACCTGCAGGCCGAGCAGAACGTGCTGACCGTCCGCGCCGAACGCAAGCCCATCCAGCCCGACGGCGCCCAGCTCATCGTCGCCGAACGGCCCGCAGGCACCTTCACCCGCCAGGTGTTCCTCGGCGAAACCCTCGACGCCGACCACATCGACGCCAGCTACACCGCCGGCGTGCTCACCCTGGCCATCCCCATCCACGAGAAGGCCAAGCCGCGCACCATCGCCATCACCAGCAACGACACCAGCAAGCAAGTCACCGCCAGCGCCTGACCCAGCCCAGCCCGGCCCGGATGGCCAGGCCCCGCCCCTCCCCGCGGCGCGTGGCCATCCGGGCCGGAGCCGTTCCACTGATGCTCAAGCCCCATACCGGCGATGCAGCACACCGCACGGCCAGCCCGGTAAGGTTTGCGGATGATCACCGCGGTGCCGTTCCGGTACATGGAGCACATGCTGGCGGTCCCGGTCGTGGTGGGTGACATCGAAACGACCTTCATCTTCGACACCGGGAGCCGGCCACCAGCGCCAAGCTGAACAACCCGACGGGTTTGGCGGTGGACGGTGCCGGGAACCTGGTGATCGCCGATGCGGGCAATAGCCGGGTCCGGGTAGTGGCGGTGTCGTCGGGCACGTTTTACGGTCAGGCGATGACCACGGGGGACATCTACACCGTGGCCGGTGACGGCCAGTACGGTTCTCCGGTGACGGCGGCCCGGGCACCATGGCCGAGCTCTACAACCCGACAGGCGTAGCCGTGGACGGCGGCAACCTGGTGATCTCTGACAGCGACAACAACAGGATCCGGATGATCGAAGGCTGAGACGCCAACGACGCGTGAGCATCGCGTTGCCCGAACCCATTCGTTTGCCGATACGACCCTGAGCTAGGCTTCTCTGCTCCTCGGAGTCCGCGTCAAGCTGAAAGGCGGGACGGGAGGACGAACTCGGCGGCACGCGCCTGCAGGTCACTCAAGGCCGCATCGGCGAAGGGCGGGAACGGTTCGTCATCGTTCGCCTTCATCCAGCGCTCGAACGCGACGCTGAAAGCGAGCATGCCCATCTCCGCCCCCAGTCGCGCGGCAAGTTCGTCTGTGCCTCGCTCTCGCAGGGCAGCGGTGATCGACTTGGTGACTCGGGCGTGCTTGAGTAGTCCCCGCTCCTGCAACTCGCTGTTCGCCGCGACCACCAGTCTGCGCCGGGCGGCTGCGGGCCGCAGCTGCGGGGTCATCGCGACCTGCGCCGCCGCGAGCGCCGCCTTCAGGCATTCGGTGAGCGTCGCCCCCGGGGGCGCAGCCCGGATGGCGTCGGCGAACAGCCCGGCCAGCACGTCTTCCCCGCCGAAGAGGACCTCGCGCTTATCCGCGAAGTGCCGGAAGAACGTAGCGCGGTTCATTCCCGCGCGGCCTGCGATCTGCGCGACGGTCGTCTCCTCGTAGCCGTTCTCCACAAACAGGTCCAGTGCGGCGGTTTCCAGCCGCTCGCGCGCATTCGGTGCCCATCTGCTCACTGTCACATCCTAAGCGACGCGATCGGATCGCATCACCCGAGAAGTAGATGCGACTTAGTCGCATCGGCATGATAGGGTCAATGCGACTGGATCGCATCAATGTTCCGGCCGCGGCGCCTGCGCCGCACATCCTCTACAGCGGCAGCACAACCAAGGAGACCTTCCATGCGCATCTTCGTCACCGGCGCTTCGGGCTGGATCGGCTCGGCCGTCGTCCCCGAACTCATCAGTGCCGGCCACCAGGTCCTCGGGCTAGCCCGCTCGGACGCCTCCGCCAAGGCAATCGCCGGCATGGGCGCCGATGTCCTGCGCGGTGACCTGACCGACGCCGGCATCCTGCGCGCTGGCGCCCTCGACAGCGACGGCGTCATCCACCTGGCCTTCATCCCCGGCAGGCCCGGCTTCGAGGCCGCGGTGCAGGCCGATGCCACGGCCATCGAGACGTTTGCCGACAGCCTCGCCGGCTCCGGCCAGCCCATGCTGGTCTCCGGCGCGACGATTGTCACGCCCAGCCGTCCCGCGACTGAACGCGACGAGCTGATCGCCCAGGGGCCCGTCGCCGCCCGCATCAGCAACATGCAGGCTGCCCTCGCGGCCGCAGAGCGGGACGTCCGGGCCTGCCTGGTCATGCTGCCCCGCTCGGTGCACGGCCAGGGAGAACGTCACGGCTTCGTCCCCCAGCTCATTGCCATGGCCCGGGCCAAGGGCGTCTCAGGCTACATCGGCGACGGGGCCAGCCGCTGGCCCGCCGTTCACGTGAAAGACGCCGCACGCCTCTACCGGCTGGCCGTTGAGCAGGCTCCCGCGGGTGCAGTGCTCAACGCCGTCGGTGACGAGGGCGTACCCGTCCGCCAGATCGCCGAGGCCATCGGCCGGAACCTGAACCTGCCGGCCAGGTCCCTCCCCGCCGAAGAATACGGCGGCATGCTCGTGCCCGTGCTCAGCACCGACATGCCCGCCTCCAGCACCATCACGCAGGAACTCCTGGGCTGGAAGCCCACCCACCCCGGCCTCATCGAGGACATCGAACAGGGCCACTACTTCATCTGACCAGATCCAGACGCGGTTCAGGGGAATAAGGGTGTGGCGTCAGGTCCGTGATCCGGCAGGGGCCCGGCGGCCACTTCGGTTTCGGGCGGCGCGGACCCGGATTGTGTCTGGCCAGCTGTTCAGAAGTCGTCGTCGAAGGAGACGGTGCCGGTGACGCCGACTTGGTAGGCGGAGACGCGGCGCTCGAAGAAGTTCGATAGTTCCTGGACGTCTTGCAGGTCCATGAACGTGAACGGGTTCGCTGACCGGTAGAGCGGGTCGATGCCCAGCTGGGTGAGCCTGCGGTCGGCGACGTGCTGGAGGTATTCACGCATGTCGGCCGGTGACATGCCGGGGACGCCCTGGCCGAGCAGGTCCTCGGCGAAACCGACCTCGCACTCGACGGCCTCAGCGAGCATGTCGCGGACCTGCCGGGTCATGCCGGCGTCGAAGAGGCCGGGTTCCTCGCGCCGGATGGTCTCGACCATGTCGAACGCGAAGGCCATGTGCATGGACTCGTCGCGGAACACCCAGTTGGTGCCCGAGGCGAGGCCGTTCAGCAGCCCGCGGGAGCGCAGGAAGTAGACGTAGGCGAAAGCACCGTAGAAGAACAGCCCCTCGATGCAGGCGGCGAAGCAGATCAGGTTGAGCAGGAACGCCCGACGGTCGGGGGCGGTGCGCAGCTCGCGCAGCTCGTAGACCGAGTCGATCCAGCGGAAGCAGAACTCGGCCTTCCGCCGGATCGACGGGATGTTCTCGACGGCCGCGAATGCCTCGGCCCGCTCTTGCTCGCCGGGCACGTAGGTGTCGAGCAGGGTCAGGTAGAACTGGACATGCACGGCTTCCTCGAACAGCTGCCGGGACAGGTAGAGCCGGCCTTCGGGGGAGTTGATGTGCTGGTAGAGGTTGAGCACCAGGTTGTTGGCGACGATGGTGTCGCCGGTGGCGAAGAAGGCGACCAGCCGGCTGATCAGGTGCTGTTCGGCGGGGGACAGGCGTGCCAGGTCGGCGAGGTCGGAGTGCAGGTCAACCTCTTCGACCGTCCAGGTGTTCTTGATCGCGTCGCGGAAGCGGTCGTAGAAGCGCGGGTAGCGCATCGGCCGCAGGGTCAGGTCCATGCCCGGGTCGAGCAGCAGGTGCCTGCCCGGCCCGGGGGCGGTAGTGTCGGTGGCGGTCATTGGCAGGCCTCGCAAGTCTCGGGGTTTTCCAGGGAGCACGCCACGGCCGCGTTATCGGTGGCTGGTGCCTGTGCGGTGACGGTGGCCTGCTGGATGCGGGTGGCGGGCCGGGACCGCAGGTAGTAGGTCGTCTTCAGGCCTGCCTTCCAGGCGTGCAGGTACATCGAGGAGAGCTTGCCGATCGTCGGTGCGGCCAGGAACAGGTTGAGTGACTGGCTCTGGTCGATGAACGGCGCGCGGGCTGCCGCGAGGTCGATGAGGGCGCGCTGCGGCAGTTCCCACGCGGTGCGGAACAGTTCGCGGATGCCGGCCGGCAGCGCGGTGAGGCCCTGCACCGAGCCGTCCGCGCGCTTGACCGCATCGCGGGTGTCCGCGGTCCACAGTCCGTGTCCCTTCAGCTCTCGCACCAGCGCAGCGTTGAGCTGCAGGAACTCGCCGGACATGGTCTCGCGCTTGAACAGGTTGGACACCTGGGGCTCGATGCACTCATAGCAGCCGGCGATCGAGGCGATAGTGGCCGTCGGCGCGATCGCGATAAGCAGCGAGTTGCGCAGCGCGGTGGCCGCGATCCGCGTCCGCAGTTCGGCCCAGCGCTCTGCCTGGACGCCGGCGACACCCCACAGGTCGGGCTGTAGCTGGCCGGCCGCGGCGCGGGTCAGCGGGAACGAGGGATGGGGGCCGGAGCGTTCGGCAAGATCGCAGGACACTTCCAGCGCGGTCAGGTAGATCTCCTCGGCGACCCGCGTCGACAGCTCACGTGCGGCGTCGGAGTCGAACGGCAGCCGTAGCGCGAAGAACACGTCCTGTAGCCCCATCACCCCCAGCCCGATGGGCCGCCACCGCGGGTTGGACGCTGCCGCCTGCTCGCTCGGGTAGTAGCCGATGTCGATGACCCGGTCCAGAAACGGGACGGCGGTGCGCACGGTCGCGCGTAGCTTGTCCCAGTCGATTCCGGCGGCCGGGCCGTCGGCGTCCGGGCTGGTCAGGTGCTGGGCGAGGTTGATCGAGCCGAGGTTGCAGACAGCGGTCTCGGTGTCGGAGGAGACCTCGGTGATCTCGGTGCACAGGTTGGACAGGTGCACCACGTTCCCGGCTGAGCCGGTCTGGTTGCACTTGGCGTTGGCGGCGTCTTTGAAGGTCATCCAGCCGTTGCCGGTCTGGGCCAGAGTGCGCATCATCTTCGCGTAAAGGTCACGGGCTTTTATCTGCCGAACGGCGCGCCCCTGGGCCTCGGCGGCACGGTAGGCCGCGTCGAACGCCTCCCCGTACAGGTCAGGCAGCTCGGGCACCTGATCCGGGTCGATGAGCGACCACAGTTCGTCAGCCTCAACCCGGCGCATGAACTCGTCCGGGATCCAGTTGGCCAGGTTGATGTTGTGGGTACGGCGCGCGTCCTCGCCGGTGTTGTCCCGCAGTTCGAGGAACTCCTCGATGTCGGGATGCCAGGGCTCGAGGTAGGCGCAGGCGGCGCCCTTGCGGCGGCCGCCCTGGTTCACTGCGGCGACGGACGCGTCCAGGGTGCGCAGCCACGGCACGATCCCGTTGGACTGCCCGTTGGTGCCCCGGATCAGCGCCCCGCGCGACCGGACCCGCGACCAGGAGATGCCGATGCCGCCGGCGAACTTCGACAATCGCGCCACCTGCGCGTACCGCTCGTAGATCGAGTCCAGGTCATCGCGCGGGGAGTCCACCAGGAAACAGGACGACATTTGCGAATGACTGGTACCCGAGTTGAACAGCGTCGGGGAGCTGGGCAGGTAGGCCAGCGACGACATCAGGCGGTAGAAGCCGATCGCCTCGGCGGGCGCCTGCGACAGGCCGCAGGCCACCCGCAGCAGGAAATACTGCGGTGTCTCGATCACCAGCCGCGCGGCGGGATGGCGCAGCAGATACCGGTCATAGACCGTGCGCAGGCCGAAGTACTCGAACCGCAGATCCGCCGTGGCGTCGATCGCGTCGTCGAGCTTGCGGGCATTGTCCTTGACGAACCTCGCCGTCTCATCGCTGATCAGGCCCTCGGCATGGCCCAGGCCAATGGCCTGGCTGAACGAGGCGATGCCCTGCCCGCGCACCTCCTTGCCGATGTACCCGGCCAGCAGCCGGGCCGCCAGCCGCGAGTACTGCGGCTCCTCGCCGGTCATCTCGGCCGCGGTCTGGATCGACAGCCGGTCCAGCTCCGCGGTGGTCGCCCCGTCGTACAGGCCGCTGATCGTCTTGGTCGCCACCCGCAGCGGATCGACATCATCCAGGCCGCCGGCGCACCGGTCAACGGCCCGCACGATCTTGTTCACGTCGACCGGCTCGGTGTCGCCGTTGCGCTTGCGNNGTCATGCTCTCTCCTCGCGAGCTGGGCCTGGAAGGCCTTGGCGCGCGGGGCACGGCGAAGTGAGAGGCGATGCCAGCACAGGCCGGGCACGCTTTCACGCCGTCGGCCGTCCCGCGCGGCTTCAGACCGCCGCGCACGGGCGTGCGCGGCGCGCTGGCAGGTCTTCCACCCGTTGAAGGTGGTCATCGGCAAGACAGCCGAACGGGATGGCTTCGTGTTCACCGATGTGCGGCCGGCGGCCGTCCCCGGCCGCGGGCTAGCTTTCGACGGCAAAGGCCAGGTCGGGGCCGAGCTGGTCTCCGAGGCACGTCTGCATGCTGGCGTAGGTGGTGCAGCTGAGGCAGCCGGTCAGGCCCGGCGGGTGATGGCCTTCAGGACGAAGTCGGTGATCGACGTGGCGTAGTCGTGGCGGCAGTCGTTTATGGCGATGCGCTGCGCACCGGGGGTGAGCACGATGAGGCTGACGACCCTGCCCATAATGGCGTCGATGATCAGGTCGGGTGGCGTTTCGGCGGGCAGCTCGCCGCGGTCGACGGCGGCCTGAATGACAGCTCGGGCGCCGCCGAAACGGGCCCGGACGATGTTCTGCACCATGTCGTCGAACTGCGCCGGGTACTGCGCCGCCTCGATCAGCACCCGGGGCAGCACCAGCGCCTTGGGGCCAACGAACATGTCGATGACCTGCTCTGCCATAGCGACGAGGCGGCCGCGCAGGTCGGTGAGGTCGGCCCCCTCGTCTGGCGGCTCGGCGAGGTGCTCAAGGGCGGCCAGCAGGAGGTCTTCCTTCGTCGGCCAGCGCCGGTACAGCGCGGCCTTGCCGACCGGAGCGCGGCGGGCGACCCGGTCGAGCGTGAATCCAGCCCAGCCAACCTCCCCGTAGACGCTCAGGGCCGCAGCGATGACCCGTCGCTCGATATCGGGGTCGGCCGGGCGGCCCCGCCCGGCATGCCCGGCCGCCTCGGTTCCCACGGCCCGAGTCTGTCACGTCGAGGTGTCCGGGATCAGCCTGGCGTCATCCCCTTCAGGCGGTAGCGGATGGGCAGGTGCTTGAGCCCGCCGACAAAGGTGGTGGCCATCCATTCCGGCCGGCCCGCCAGCTCGATGGACTCCAGCCGGGGCAGCAGCTCGGCGAACATGGCGCGGGTCTCCATCCGGGCGAGGGCAGCGCCGAGGCAGAAGTGGACGCCGAAGCCGAACGCCAGGTGCCGGTTCGGGTCACGGCCGACGTCGAAACGGAACGGGTCGTCGAAGACCTCTTCGTCCCGGTTGGCCGAGGGGTAGGACAGCAGCACCGCCTCACCCCGCTTAACCGGCACGCCGCCGACCTCGGTATCGGCGGCGGCGGTGCGCATGAACTCCTTGACGGGGGTGACCCAGCGGATCATCTCGTCGGCTGCGGTCGGCAGCAGGCCGGGGTCGTCGCGCAGCCGGGCCATCTCAGCCGGGTGCTGGATGAGCGCGTGCAGGCCGCCCGCGATGGTGGAGCTGGTGGTGTCGTGACCGGCGGTGGCGATGATGACGTAGTAAGAAGCGGTGTCGAAGTCGGACAGGTACTCGCCGTCGAGGCGCGCGTTGGCGATCGCCGAGGCGAGGTCGCCGGTCGGTGTCGCCCGGCGCGCGGTCGTCAGGTCCTGGAAGTAGGCGAAGAAGTCGAGCAGGGTCGCCATCAGCTCCTCCGGTGTCTTGCCGCGCTGGAGTTCGTCGTCGCCGCCGCCGAACAGCTCCTGGGTGAGCTTGAGCAGCCGGGGGAAGTCCGACTCGGGCAGCCCGAGCAGCGAGAGGATCACGTACAACGGGTAGTGCACGGCGACCTGGGTAGCGAAGTCGCATTCCCCGCCGTAGTCAGCCATCCGTTCTACGTAGTGGCGGGCGAGCTCGGTCACCCGGTCCGCCAGCGCCCGCATCGCCCGCGGCCGGAACCAGTCGGCGCCGATCGCCCGCACCACCTTGTGCTGCGGGTCGTCCATGTGGATGAGGGTGCGCAGCGCCGTGCCCTCGGTCTCCCGCTGCTTTGCCTGAGCATCCATCTCGGCGGTCGCCAGCAGCGGCCTGGGCGCGTTGAGGAACAGCGTGTTGTCCCGCTCGATCTCCATGATGTCGGCATGCCGGGTGACGGCCCAGAAGGGCTCGTACCCGGGCGCCTCCACCCAGTGCACGGGATCCTGGCGGCGCAAGAGCGTGAGTGCCTCGTGCAGCTGGTCTTCGTCGGCGTAGGCGGCCGGGTTGGTGAAAGCGAGCCCGGCTTCGGTCACGGTGAGGGTCATTGGGGTCTCCTAGTCGCTGTGAGCGAGGGCTCGGATGTACTCATCGCGGAGCATGAACACGATGTGATCTCCTGGCCGCAGCCCGGCGGCGATCTTTCCGAGATGCATGCCATCCCCCCTCATCCGGCCGGCTGGCTCGGCAGGGAAGGGGCTGGCACTGGCGGCCGGAGCGGACCAGGAGAGGATCCGTCACCGCATCTCGCCTGCCCTGCGGGCCTGGGCGGTCATCGATCTTTCAGACGATGTTCGTCTGATATTGGCCACCATAGGATCGGCTTCTGCCGAAGGCAAGACCTCCCCGGCTCCGCCGGGGGGGTCTCATACGAAACCTGAGGGGTAACCAGCTTGACCCGAGCTCAGCAAGCCCCGCTGTCATTATCAGACGACTCTCGTCCGTAATAGACTGGGGTCACCGTGAGGCACAGGGCAGCGCGGCCCGCAGCGAAACATCAGATGTCCGATCGCGCCCGGGTGGACGGCACAGACCGGCCGGGACGGGGTCCTTACGGCGAGCGGTCTGACCGCACACCACGGAGGAAGCACCATGACCGAGAGCACTCCCTGGCCGACCGAACGATCGAGCCGGTCGACCGTCGTCGCCCAGTTCGGCGGCAGCCGGGCTGATCTCATGCACTGGGCCCTGACCACCGGCGACCCACTCGCCGACGCGGTCGTCATCGAGATGCACGAGCGCGGCATGCGCGAGAGTCGTGAGCTGCTGGCGCGCGGCCTGCGGGACGGCCTGGCCGCCCTGCATCCCGAACCCGACAAGGACGTCACTGCCACCGGGACCATCACAACCGCCGCCTAACTAACCCGCCCCGACTAGCCGACCCCCTCGACGAACCGACCTGGTTTACTGCAGGCTTCAGACCCCGTCGTAAGCGGGGTATGAGGCCCCAAGGAGTGGAGGTGGCAGTGGCCGAACCCACGCAGCCCGCCGAGCGAATGATAGTGACCCACTTCATCGTCTCCGATGACGTCGAGCGTTCCCGGCGCTTCTATACCGAGGTACTCGGCGGCACGGTGGTCTTCGGCCCGGAGCCGACCAATATCGCGCTCGCCAACAGCTTCATCATCATCAATGTCGGCGGAGGCCCCACCGACGACAAGCCCACGGTTACCCTTGAGACGCCAAGCGACCCCGACCGGGTCAGCAGCTTCCTCAATATCCGGGTCGCAGACATCCACGCCGTATATGCCGAATGGAGCGCCCCGGGCGCGCAGTTCCTGACGCCGCCGAAGCAGCACCAGTACGAGATCCGTTGCTACATCCGAGATCCCGACGGTTACATCATCGAGGTCGGGCAAACCACCGACCCACAGGGAGACTGGTGGCCCGCCGGCTGGCCACCGATCAACCCCGGCGGCCAATCCGGCTGAACCCCGTCTCCTCGGTGTCACGAAGACGTCCATCGCATCTGACCCCGAGGGCAGCGCGGAACTCACGATGACCGGCACGGGCACCGACGGAGCCCGGTCCTTCCCCGCTCTGAGCTGATTGCCGCCCACCCATCTACAGTCGGCTGGCGAGCCCACCCGTGGGTGGCACTTGCACCGTCGAGGAAGCTTCGCTCCTTGAGCCAGCCGTACAGCGGGATGCCGCCTGCGCGAGTTCTCCTTGGTGCCTAACGTTCGCCTGAGGGTTCCTGCTCCGGCACAACACGTGGCGAGGGGGACCCGAGCAGATCGAGGTCGCGCACGCAGAAGCCGTGGTGCTCCCACTCCTCGTTCAGCACCACGTGCACGCACTCGAGCACCGACTTGCCCCTGGCGTACGGCGGCCAGCCTCGGCCCGCTGGCACTGGCGCGGGCGCCGACAGCTCATCAGGCGTAACGGTCGACAGCCAGCGCTCTAGCTCGGCGCACTGCTCGCCGCGCGCGGCCAGCACCTCCTCCAGGCTCGGGGTCGCCGCTCGATCCAGGCCCTGCTCCTCTTGGTCGGGGACGAACTCGCACGCCAAGCCGATCGCGGTGAACGGCTCGGCCGACCCCAGGCAGCAGCGGCGGAACCACGAGTCGTGCACGAACACCAGATGGCGCAGAGTCTCCACCGCCGACCACTCGCCGCCGGCACGCTGGTGCTCCGAACCCTTGGGCATCCCCCGGAGCCGCCCGAGCGTCGCCGCCCAGTCCGCCCGCAGCTGCCCGAAGGCTTCCCGCAGGTCGGCCGGATCGGCCGAGCGGATCAGCAGCCGCACGGGATGCCGCCGGTCAAGCTCGGCCTCCACGTACGACGTCACCTCGACTCCGTTAACCACCAGGTTCCTGACCAGCCCGTCGATCACAGCGTCCTGCATCACCACCCCGATCAGACGGGCGCGGGTCAAGTCGCACTCACGAAATTCGGCATCGGTCAGGTCCTGGTCCTCAAATCTCGCCATGCCGGGCAGTATCCACCGCAGTACTGACACCCCGCGCCAGGACGGCGGGATTGCGAATCCCTGTCCTCCCCGCCGCGGCCGGTCGTGCCGGCATCCGCGCGCGGGTTCGTACGCCGACCCGTGCAGGATTCTGCGAGCCCGCGCGCTTTGCCCGGCGTAACCCTGGAGTCCTTCGACACCGGCCGCGACGCCACGCTTGCCCGCGAGGCGTTCGAGGAGAACTCCCAGGGATGTTCACGGGTGCGATAGGTCTGGGCCCGGCGTGATGCTGGTGGTGCTTGAGCCACTGCCATGATTGCCGAAGGAGCGCAGCGTGTATGTCAGCATGCCGTCAGGCGCGGTCAGCGAGGTGTACCTGGATGGCGTGCGGCCGCGTCTGGGGGCATGCCACGCTGTGATCCGGCCTGGTCGTGACCGCGGTCTTACGGCTGACGGGGTTGCCAGGGGAAGGCGGCCATGAGCGGCGGGGGCGGACCGGCGACCATGGGTCCTGCCACGGGAGGGCAGCGCGGGGCGCCGGTGCTGCTGTCGGTCAATGTCGGGATGCCCAAGGACGTGCCGTGGCATGGCAAGACTGTCCGTACGGGTGTCTGGAAGGTACCGATTACCGGGCTGCGGATGGTGCGCCGCCTTAACATCGACGGCGACGGCCAGGGTGACACGTCCGGCCACGGTGGCGAGCAGCGGGCTGTGCTGGTCTATCAGGTCCAGTCCTATGAGTACTGGCGGCGGTACTTCGGGCGCGACCACCTGGCCTATGGCCAGTTCGGCGAGAACCTGACGGTCGACGGCATGCCCGACGACGAGGTCTGCATTGGCGACCGGTACCGCATCGGCGAGGCCGAGTTCGAGGTTACCCAGCCCCGCGTCACCTGCTATCGGGTCGGCATGCGATTCGGCGAGCCTGAGCTGCCAGCGCTGCTGGTAGGCCATCACCGTCCCGGCTTCTACATGCGCGTCATCACTGAAGGGCGTATCCAGGCTGGCGACTCGATCATCAAGACCAGGACCGGTCCCGGTGCCCTGTCGGTGGCCGACACCGACGCGCTGCTCTACCTGTCGGGTCGCGACCGGGAGAAGCTGCGTGTCGCCCTGCAGATCCCTGCCCTTAGCCCGGGCTGGCAGGGCTCGTTCCGCGACCTGCTGTCCGCGGCCGACGTTCCGTCCCCCGGCACCGGGCCGCCCTGGCCCGGCTTCCGGAAGCTGCGCGTCGCCAGGGTCGTCCGGGAGGACAGGCAGGTGTCCTCGATCTACCTGGCCGCCGCCGACGGCACCGCCCTCCCGGCGGCCCGGGCCGGCCAGTACCTCACGCTGCGGATCAGCAGCGCCGGGCAGCCGGCCCCCGTCCGCAGCTACTCACTGTCCGCGGCGGCGGACGGCGGCACTTACCGGATCAGCGTCAAGCAGGAGCCCCATGGCGTCGCCAGCAGCTACCTGAACCGCAACCTGCGGCCAGGAGAAGTCCTAGACGTCGCCGCGCCCCGGGGCGACTTCGTCCTCGACGAGGGCACCGCCCCGGTCCTGCTCATCTCCGCCGGCATCGGTGTCACGCCAGTCCTGTCCATGCTGCACCAGCTCGCGGTGAGCCACAGCCAGCGGGACGTCTGGTGGCTGCACGGGGCACGCGGGCCGCGTGAGCACCCCTTCGCGGCCGAAGCGCACGCCCTGCTGGCCACGCTGCCCCGCGCCCGCGAGCACGTGTTCTACAGCGCGGCCACTCCCGCCGAGCGCCGTAGTGCTCACGCCGGCCGCGGGCGCCTCACCAAGGAGGCATTGGCCGGGCTAGGCATCCCGCCTGGCGCGAGCGCCTACGTCTGCGGGCCGGCGCCGTTCATGGCCGGCATGCAGGATGCACTGACCGCGATCGGCCTCGGCCAGGCGGCGATCCACACCGAGCTGTTCGGGTCACTGCCGCCCGTCACCCCGGGCATCACCAGCCAGGTAAGCAGGCCGCCGCACCAGCCGCCAGGCCCGCCAGGCCACGGGCCGCTCGTTACCTTCACCCGCAGCGGTATCACCACTCCCTTCGGCGATGACCGGTGCAGCGTGCTTGACCTCGCCGACGCCTGCGACGTCCCCGCTCGCTGGAGCTGCCGCACCGGCGTCTGTCACACCTGCGTCACGCCCCTGCTGTCCGGCGACATCGCCTACGCCCCGGACCCGCTCGAACCCCCCGCCGACGGCCAGGTGCTCATCTGCTGCGCCCGGCCCGTAACCGACATCGTGCTGGACATGTAGACGGACCACGTGCTCATTTCAACGCAGCGAGGTCCTGATCTGACTTGGCGTCCAATCCAAGCCTGCTAGCGGCCGGGCCGGCCGGGCCTGTGGGAGGACGGGGATAGCTGACTGAGTCAGGCCGACTGCCCAGGCGCGCCCGTGCCCTTTAGCGGCCCGTCATGTCCCGTCGGCCGATGCCTTCGGGAAGGATGGTTGGTTGGGCATGGTCCGGGTTCGGTGTTCGAGCGGTGGGGGTGCCGGGCTGGGCGCGTCGTGTCCGCGGCTGGGGGAGTCGGGGCACGGGAGCCTCCTGCTCATCCTGGGTCTTCACAAAAAGCCGGCGGACCGGGCTGTCAGGCGGACCACCGCCCGAGTCGTGATTGGTGTCGCGGATGGCTGCGCCGCTCCTAACGGGGGGTTCAGGCCTTGGCGATGCTCCTGCCCGGCATCGGCTCCGCGAGGTCTGCCCGCCATGCGGGCGCGCGGAAGGTGTCTGCGAAGTACTGTGTCTCGTGCACTACGTGCTCGTGAGCGAATTGCATAATGCTCACTGAGTAGGTGGGCACGCCGTCGTATGTGATGATGCACTCGCTCACCCACAGATTCCCGCTGCCAACGATCCGGAGGACGGTGAAGTGCCGATCGGCAGGGTGCCCGCCACGTTGCGCCGAAATCGTGACGCGGCCCCGGAATCGTTCACCTGACTGCGGATAGTCGAGGATCGCGTCCCCGGCGTAGATGGCGTGCTCGGCTTGGGTATCCCCGCGTTCCGATGCTTGCCAGTGTTCCTCGAGTGCGGCCCTGGTCGGGATATCGCCGGGAGATTCTAGATTGGCCGCGATGCACTGGTTGGACATGGGACTCCTTGGTCATCGGTCGATGTGGTCCGCTCGCCTCCTGCTTATGACATGACGATCGCACGCGTCGCATACGTCCGCGAGGCTGCCGAAGCCGAATCCCCTGATCCGCAGCAAGTCGGCGGGAGTGCGCTGAGTCAGGCCGTCAACGGTAACGATGCCGTTCCGCGTCAGGCTGTTGAGCGCCCGGTTCTGGCGGGGCGTTCGCGGGTCTGGCCAGAGTGCGTCAACGGGCTGGCCGCTCACCCGTGCGCTTCCCGGTGGCGGACCATGCGGGCGTGCTCGCGCTCGGCTACCCCGATGGCCTGCCGCAGCCCGTCCGGGGTCTTGGCACCCACGGTGACGGCTTCGCCGGGAGGGTAGGCGTTCATCCTGGACCGGGTTGCATACAGGTGCCCGGCGTCGCTGGACCAGATCCGCCACAGCGGGCAGTCGAGCTTGAGCCGGGATATCTCGTGGGTCATGACGCGGGTCACCTAACAGAGGGTTGCTGTCTGGTGACTCAGCATCGTCGGAACGGGGGCCGTTAACACCCCGTTGCCGGTACGCCTGGTACGTTCCCGGCTATAGTCGGAGAAACGTCCAAGACGTCCCGGGGAGGGCCGTGACCGTGGCCAACGTGGCTTTGCGGCAGGCGATGGCCGATGCGAAGGTGAACGAACAGAGCCTCGCGCGGCAGGTCGGGGTCGATGTCAAGACCGTCAGCCGATGGGTAGCCCAGGACGACCGGCTACCTCATCCCCGGCACCGATGGGCGGCCTGCGAGGCCCTGGGAGTGGAGGAATCCGTGCTGTGGCCCGATGCGATCCGCGCGGCGGTCAAGACCGGCCCTGACCGGGAAGTCGCCGCCGTCTACCCCTACCGCTCAGCCTGCCCCGCGTCGCTGTGGCGCAAGCTGATCACGGGCGCGTCCCGCGAGATCATCTTCGCCGGCTACACGAACTACTTCCTGTGGCTTGAGCATTCCAACCTCGGCACTGCGCTGCGCCGCAAGGCCAACGCGGGCTGCCGTATCCGCTTCCTGGTCGGAGACCCGGACAGCGAGGTCACCCGCCAGCGCGAGGAAGCAGAGGCGACCAGCTTCACCGTCTCCACACGGATCGCCGTGACGCTGGAGCAACTTGCACAGCTCCGGGGAACAGACGGAATCGAGGCGCGGTTCTCGGATCGGCACATCGCGCTGAGCGTGTTCACCTTCGATGACGACATGATCGTCACGCCGCACCTGGCCAACCTGGTCGGCCACGATTCCCCGACCTTCCACTTTCGCCGCTGCCAGGACGACGGGGTGTTCGACCGGCTCTTGATGCACGTCAACGCACTGTGGGACGAGGGGCGCGACGTGTGGGAAGTGCCACCAGAGAGGCAAGCCGCATCCTCTCGTGATGCTTAGCCGGGTAAGCATGTTTCGACGAACTGGCTCGTAAATCCCCGCTGAGAGGCCGGAAACCCGGTTCTACCTGGGGATATAGCATGTCGACGAACCAGGGCTTCGAGGTTGCCACTTCGCCCCTTGTCCCCTATTAGGGCTTGACGAAACGGTAGCCGCAGGTCAGGCACCCCGTTAGAGCAGGGTAGCGCTGGGCTACCCCAAGATTCCTTGATCGTTACCCCAAGATCGTCCGTGGGTTATCGGTTGGCGAAACCCTTGGCGAATGGGGTCTGACCTGCGGTAACGCTGGTGGGTGATCAAGGTCTGCTCCAAGTTTCCTTGATCGTTACCCCACGGGCGCGCGTCCCGCGCCCCTACCACACACATGTGTACAGTAGTAGTTGTACTCACAGAGTATCAGGGAGACGATCAAGATGACCGAACAGGGTGCCGCCCGCCACCATTCGCAGGCTTCAAAGATAGCCCGCGAGGCGGGAAGCCCACCTGACATCTTCTTTTCCAGTACCGCTATCGACGCGATGGATCAGCTCCCGCCCCCTCTCATCGAACCCGTGGCTGCTGCAATTGCGCGTATCTCTAGGAATGAGGACCCTGACAAGAAACTGGCGATCACCGCACCGGAGAGCCCTGGCGAGCATTACCAGGCGATGATCCCAGATAGCCATGATTCGCCAGTCGTGATGTACCGCAGGCTAGCCAGGCATGAGGGCCGGGGGTGGCTTGTTGCGGGGCTGCTGGACCGGGATATCTTCGAGAAGTACGAAGACACTGAAAAACTCCTGAACACCCGGGGTGGCATGTACGGGTTCCAAAAGGCTGAACTCACCGCCCAGACGCGGCTTACTGCCCAGCCGCAAGTATACGGTTCTAATCCTCTTGGGCAAGCTCCTGCGCGCTAACGTTAGAGGGCGGTCCTACCGCGGAATACACTTCATCCACAACTCCCGCCACGGCGAGTTCCTGCCCGCTAACGTTAGTGAGCGTTCCGAGGGCGGAATACACTTCATCCACAACCCCCGCCACTTTGGCTGCGGCTCTTGTATCGCTAAAACTCAAGATCCAGAAGCGGTTTATTCGCTCCCACGGAATGCGCCACCATGGCATCAGCAAAAGCACTATGGCTACGGCCCATGGAGCGTAATCGGTAATATCGGGTAGCGCGCACACGCTAACTACTGACGATACCTTGCCGCCAGAGACTGTCGTCGTGATGCGGCAGGGCAGGCGTGTCCCGGCCAGCCAGAAGCCGCTGATTACCAGGAGACCAGCGGTTATGGTGATGGCAAGAGCCCAGCGGATCCAGCGGCAGTGTTCCCACTTACACCACAACCCGAGGCTGCGCAGGAGGGAAGTGTCGTTGGTACGGTTCCCCGAAAATATCGGATCCGGCCCGCCCATCGTGTCCCATGGGCGGCCCTCGCCGCCGTCGCCCGCAGTCATGGTGAGGCCCCACGTTATCCGCTTGGCCGGACGGCCGCATAGCGTTCTCTGGTGACGTGTTCAGGTGACCGCGCTGCCCGCTTGCCCACCCGTTTCGATGCCGCGTCCGCGTGATGTGACGGCTGAATACCGGCTCTGTCAGGTGGCGGATCGTACGCGCACGGTCGCCGTCATGTCCGCTGCCTGGGTAATGTCGGACCGAGTAGCCGTCGCCTGAGCACCTGACTACATAGACTCGCTGGTCACCACCCGCTGTGAGGCAGGTCAGACCGTGCTCAGAGTGCGGCAGGTCGTCATGAAGGCTGGCGAGGAACTGGATCAGCTCGGCTGGCTGCTCCTCGGTCAGGTCGAACCGGCGGCTGGTAGCGACATGCAGTATGGGCCGACCGCCCCCATGTCGGAGATTCCTGTACGTTCAGGGGTTTCACACTTTGAGTGTATGAACGCATTACGACAGTCCGGTGGCACCATGGTCACGACGTCACGAGGTCACGACCGACGTCCAGTCCCGGTAACACCTCGCGCAACTACGGTACCTGCCTAACCACTACCTGGCCGGGCGGTAGAACTTCGCCCGGGAGCTACCCGCGATCAGGCTCGAAGTCCCATGATCCGGAACAAGTGCGGGACAGCTTACGGACGGGAACCTGTCAGCTAGCCTGACTAGAGGACGCGGCCGGAGGTTGTGAGGCCATCAGTCTGATTTGTGCGGCCATACTTTGAAAGAGCTTTTGATCAGTCGAGCGAAAGATAACTCCATTAGGGGATTCCATGACCTCAACCTTGTCTTTATTTCGGTTGCCTCTTGGTGCGGCAAGTCCGCCGACGATTACTACGAACTGGCCCTGGGAAAATCCGGTGCGGACTTCGACGCTCATGATGTTGCGATAATCGTATGATGTCGCCTTTCCGCCGAACGCCTGTCCCGCCCTAAAACCGTGCTTGACAACAAGGACCTTCTGTGTTGTGGCAATCACTGCCTGATGGCAACGCCCGATCACCTGACCAAGCACACGCTCACCTGATATCATATTCTGATCTCGAAGCTGAACTTCCTTCGCTCCCAGAGGTTGCATGACCGGCCAGCCGTCGCTGTACGTACGGGTCCTTTTCGCTATGAGGCCATCTTTTTTCATGGCAACCACGGCACGAATGACACTTATATTTCCGTATACTGCCGCCACCGCTCCTAAAACAGTGATTATCTTACCAACAGTAGAAAGCTTGTCCCAGCTCCACAGAGCTCCAACGTCAAAAGCCGTTGCCACGAAGATAGTAAACAGGAACAAAGACAGTTTTAACTTACTCACTGATCCTCCTTTCATACCTTACTTGCCGTGTTGATCTGTGTGAGTTGTCGGGCGGTCAGCTGAACATCGGTGCCACTTTGCATCGTCGCGGGAGCGATCAAGGCTGAGAATGATGTAAGGGGAGGCGGAACGCGGCCCGTCACCTAGTAGGGGCTTGACGAAACCGTGTGCCCAGGTCAGAGGCACTCTTAACGGGTCCTCACGCGAACGTACCCCAGGATTCCACGATCTTTACCCAAGATCGTTTAGGGGCGATCTGTTGGCGGAACGCTTAGCGAAACTGCTCTGACCTGCGGTTCAGGTCAGGTTGTGCTGACCGGCCTTCACGCCGGCGATGAAGTCGCGCCACTCGGCGGGAGTTACCGCCAGCACCGGCCCGCGCGGGTGCTTGCTGTCGCGGACGGCCACGGCACCGGGGAGGTTGCGGGCGACCTCCACGCACTCGCCGCCGCCGTTGCTGCTGTAGCTGGACTTGCGCCAGTTCATCGTGTCTTCCATTGCGCTGCTGCCTCCTGAATGAGAGCCCGGCTGGCCGCGCGAGGCAGTGCGTCCCTCCGGACAAGATCGAATGTTACGGCTGCCTTGCGGGTGAGGCCCCGGTCCTCGGTTGTCTGGTCTTCCAGGCCCGACATGCGCAGGACATCCGGCCCCCCGTCCGCGCTGGCGACGTCGAACGCGCCGCTGAGTCCCACGTTCGCCCCGGTGGCGGGCAGCACGTGGATGCTCATGCTCAGCCGTTCCGACGCGGCGGCTGCGTGCTCAAGCTGATCGGCCATGATCGCGGGCGAGCCGATCAGGCGGTGCAGCACCATCTCGTCAATGACAGCGATGACGTGCGGTGGCCCGGCCTTGTCGAATATTGCCTGCCGGGCCATCCGAGGCTGATCGGCCCGAACGCCGTCACCTGGGTGACATACTCACCGGATTTGGCCCAGTGGAAATGAGGGGTACCGCCGGGCAGGACGATGACGGCACCCGGCGGGTACGCCTCCAGGTTTCCGCCGTCGAACTGTTCGCCCACGCCGATGTAGAACACGCCGGACATGACCGTGTAGATCCGATCCTCGTGGTGCCTGTGGGGCATCAGCTTGACGCCGGCCGGCAGCTTGACCCGGACCACGTACGGAGCGGGCTGTGATGGATCGCCCACAACGACGGCGAGACGAGCCGACGGCGGGAACGCCGGGAACGGCTCCCAGCCGATGTCCTCGGGCAGGACCGGCTTGAAGACGGCCTGATCTAGTAGATGCGTGCTCATTGTCGTGAACCTCCCGGACTCCGTGACGGACTCACCTGATGCCGTTAAGGTTCACTGTCTCGCTCCGGCGTGGCCCGTCGCGCCCGTGAAGATCCCTGGTTCGGGCCAGGGGTTTCCACGGGGGTGATCGTGTGCTTCGCGTGCGATCGCTATGCCATAGGAGATGCCGACATGCCGAGCCAGCCAATGCAGGACTTGATCAACGCCTTCAGGGACCGGCAGAAAGCCAGTGCCAGCCAGGTCCCGCCGACGCTGGAAGAGCGCCGCGCTGCCTTCGCTCCCGGGGGCCGCCTTCATCCAGTGCCTGACGACGTGCTGGTGAGGGAGGTGACCGCTGGCGGGGTGCCAGCCCACTGGCTTGCCGCCCCTGGAGCGGACGCTGGCCGGGTACTCCTCTTCCTGCACGGCGGAGGTTACGGGCTCGGGTCGCTTCGCAGCGACGGCGAGCTGGCCGTCCGGCTGGGACGGGCCAGCGGGATGCGGGTGCTGTTCCCTGAATATCGCCTGGCCCCCGAGCATCCCTTCCCCGCCGCCATCGACGACGTCCTGGCCGCATGGCGCTGGCTCCGCACCGACCAGGACCTGAGCGCAAGATCAATAGCGGTGGCCGGCGACTCGGCCGGCGGAGGGCTCGCCGTCGCCCTGCTCGTGGCCACGCGTGACGCCGGGGAGGCATTGCCGGCGGCCGCCGCGCTGATGTCCCCGACGGTGGATCTGACCAGCTCGGGGGCCTCGATGACCGAGCGCGCCGATCAGGATCCGATCTCCACCCCCGCCATGCTCCGTCAGTTCGCCTCCGACTACCTGGCCGGGGCTGACCCTAAGACGCCCCTGGCGTCGCCGCTATTCGCCTCACTGTCCGGGCTCCCGCCGCTGCTTGTGCAGGTAGGCACGGCCGACCTGCTGCTCAGCGATTCCGAACGCCTGGCCACAGCAGCAGCGCAAGCGGGGGGCGACGTCATCCTGGAGATCGGCGAGGGCCTGCCCCACGTCTACCAGATCATGCTCGGCACCCCCGAGGCCACCGAGGCCACCGAGCAGATCGGGAAGTTCCTGCGGGCCCGGGTTCACTAACCAGACAGTCCATAGACAGCTGTGAGAGGCAGTGATCGCGGGCCGCCCCCCACTCGCGCAGCGGCCAGGAGAAGGTGATGTGATCGCGCACTTCGCGGTGCCGTGTGAGGCCGGTGTGGCGCGAGACCAGGAGATCTCGCGCCACACTGCGGTTCTGGCTGGCTAGGCCGGCGCGACGGTGTGCTTCGTCCAGGCCTTCCCGCCGACCCGCTCGGTCCAGTCGTCGAGGCCAAAGGTTTTGGCGTTGTTGGCCGAGAACTGGGCGAAGATGGCACCCTCACCCGAGGAGTTCGCATCAGAAAGGAGAATCGGCGCGAAGTAGGCCTTCGGCGACGTCGCGGTAGCAGCCTTCTCGAGGTTGAAGTCGGTGAGGGTCGACCCCTGCCACCAGAAGTCCAGCCGCTCCGTCGAAGACGTCATCTGCTGGACCACGGTGACGACGAGGTTGGAGCCGGTGAACGCGATGGCCGGATCGGTGGCCACCGGCTGGGCGGTAGTCGGTCCGGGCAGGACCTCATCACTCCAGAACTCGGCGCTGTCGGACTTCCACAGGAACGCCACCTCACCCGAGGTGTACGCGCTGACCACATCGACGTTGGTGCCGTCCCAGGTCACTGACAAAGACTGGAACCGGCCGTTCGTCACGCCCATGGTGCCGTCGGAGTCCCAGCCTGATCCGCCGTAGGGCTGGTACCAGGATTGGAAGGTGCCCTCGGTCGAGGGTGTCACGATGACGATGCCCGTATCGGTGGCGGTGATCGCCGGGTCGTAATACTGGTACGGAGAAGGAGCCTTCGCCACCGTCTCCTCGGTCCAGCTGCCGCCGTTCTGGTAAAAGAACAGCACGTCGCCGGACCCGTCATCGACGGTGATGACCGAGTTGGTACCCGCATGGCCGGGCACACCGGTCCAGGCGATCTGGGGTAGCTCGGTGTTCGCCACCGTGCCCACCAGTTGCGGAGCAGACCATGTGGTCTGCCCGTCGGTTTGCTGGAAGAACCAGATGGTGCCGTTCTGGTTGTCCTCGGAGACGATTTGCACCGACGTGGCGGTGGCGGCGAGATAGGGAGTGAACCCGTCGCTGCCGGTGGCACCGGCCGCGACGACCAACTCCTTCTTCCAGCTCGTAGCCCCCGGAGCCTGCTTGTAGGCGTACAGGTTGCCGTTCGTGCCGAACTGCGCCGTCACCAGGTCGGTCCCGTTCCATACGGCCGGGGTACCGAAGGAGGACTGGACCCCCGATCCTGTCAACGGACGCGCCGCTCCGGCCAGCGACGCCGCTCCTGCTGGTGGCGCTGTCACCAGCAAGGACGCGGCCAGCGCCACAGCGCCGACAGCCGAGCCCACCAGCCGGCCCGACCCCCCTGCCTTCCTGCGCTGGTCATGTCTGGCGGCCAGGCCGCCGATGAGTACGGTGAACCTCATGATGTCTCCTCCGCACTTTATTCCTAACGGAGCAGGCCAGCCCCGCGTGTTCCGCTGCAACGAACACTAGGAATCGGGACACGGAGCAGTCGTCACACTCGCGAGCGACCTTTGCGGCGGCTCGTCACTCTCCGGGACTACGCAGAATTTGAGACTCTGGACCGAGGAAGCGCTCGAGGTAGTCGAGGTTCTCCCGGACCATCTGCAGCGCGCGGTGCGCCGTGGTGGTGAGCGGTCCGGTCCCCTGCGGGTAGGCAAGCATGTCGACGGCGTTCTGGGCGAGTTGGTCGGCCACCGGTTCGGCGGGATGGCTGGAGCCTGGGTGGAACCACCACGCGACCCAGTTGCACATGCCGATGACCGACAGCGCCGCCAGCCGCTCGTCCCGAGGACGGAACTCTCCCCTCGACACGCCTTCCTCGATGATCGTCCGCACTTCGGCGAGGACCTCCCGGCGCGCCTTGAGGTGCAGGGCGGCTACGTCCTCGGGGAGTGCGGCCTCGGTGCGGTCGAGAACCCGGAACCGCTCCGGTGCCCCGGCGCGCTGGAGCACCAGCGCGCGGACCACGGCGCGCAGCTTCTCGACCGAGCTGAGGTCGGTGCGGAGCCGAACCGCCCGGACCATGTGCGCGGTGTTCTCACTGACGTCCCTGACGAGCGCGGCGAGCAGCTGTTCCTTGCTGCTGATGTAGTTGTAGAGCCCCGGCCTGGTGATCCCGATGGCATCGGCGATGTCCTGCAACGTGGTCCCGTCGTATCCGCGCTCGGCGAAGAGCCGGGTCGCATGCTCGAGGATTTCCGACATCACCAGCTCGCGGCGCGAGGACGACGTGCGTGTCCGCGTCGCGCGCGCCGGGGCCGCGTCGACTGTGTGGTCGGCCGCCGCGGCCACCGCGCGACGGTTACGGGAAGGGGGAGTTGCCATGGCGAGATGGTAGGCGTCGCCGAGACCGCGTGTCAGGCCGGGACCGGCACCGGGGTGCAGGTCAGGGCGAAGGCGAGCTGCTGTAGGTGCAGGGCCCTGCCGAGGTGGTGGTGATCGATGCTGTGGCCGACGCCGCGGGCCAGGGTGGCATCCACGCGGGGTGCGGAGGTGAACATCCCGGCGAAGGCGTCGACCCGGCTCTGGTCGGCGTTCCAGAGGGCCTCGTGCTCGGCGAGCACGTAGTGGATCGGTACCCGGACATGCCGGGCGAGGTCCGCCGCGGTGCGTGGCCACTCGCCGACGATCTCGAGCAGTTCCTCGATCGGGCAGGCAGCCGCGGAGATCTCGGCGCGGCTGACGGCGTCGGGGGCGAAGGTCCCGTCCGGTCCGTACATGAACATGCGGCGCTGCTCGGGACTGAACTGCACCGGGACGCCGGGCGGCATCGAGTGCCAGGCGCCGACGATGTGGTCGGGGGACAGGGTGTTGACCCCGTGCAGCGCGATCCCGAGCAGCGGCCATGCGGGCTGGCGCGCGGCGATGTGGACCGTGATCGCCGAGCCGATGGAGTGGGAGATCATGACGACTCCCGGGTGGCCGCCCCCGTAGTCTGCCCACAGCGCGGCGATGGCCTCGTCGAGGACCTCGGCGTTGCGGGCGAACGTCCGCTCGTCGGCGGGGAGGGGATCGCTGCCGCCGTAGCCGGGCCGGTCGAGGGCGATCGCGGTGAACCCGTTCGCCTCGGCGACGTCGAGCAACGAGAACCCTGGGACGTCGAAGTAGCGGGCGGTGTAGCTGCCTCCGGGGAGGCAGATCAGCAACGGAGTGTCCGGGATGCCGGGTCCGGTCGCGATCCCGGTGACCCGCAACCCGCCCGGGGTGCGGACGTCGATGTCCGTGTGCATCAGCTGCTCCTCTGAGATGGTGGTCTGGGTGTGCGACGAATCAGAGCCAGTCGAGGACCGCGTCCGCGGCCAGTTCGATGCCCGGGCGGTGGCCGGGTAGGGCGGCGCCGAAGTGGAGCCCGGGGATGACCCCGCGTTCCTTATCCAGGGCGCCGATCGCGTCGTAGAGCTTGTCGGCATCGGTGGGCAGGAGCGTCTGGTCGCCCGAGAACTCCAGGTACAGCGTCGGCACCTTGACGTGGGGTGCGGCCTTGGCGAACGAGGCGTTAGTCGACAGGCCAGACCAGGTCGACAGCCATGCGTCCGGGCTGGAGATTCGGCCGAACCCGACGGTGCCGTAGTTGATCAGGTGCGGGTACGGGCCGTGTAGCGAGCCGTAGGGACGGTCGTTGGGGTCGAGGGAGAGATCCACGTAGCGCGGGTCGGCCTCGGTGCGGTTGACGATGAGGAAGCGCGGGACGAGTGCCGCGCGCCTGTTGGCGACGTCACCGGTCTCCTTGAACCGGGCTCGGGCCTCCTCCCGGCGCGCGACCCAGTGCCGGGTGAGGTTGTCGAGGCGGACCATGCGCTCCCGCTGAGCCGCCCGGTACCGGGCCAGGAACTCCGGGGCATAGCTCGAGCTCTCCGGCGGCTCGCGGAACCCGTTGCGGGGATCGAACAGGTCCAGGTCGGGATCGGCGGCCAGCGGATCCGCCTCGTCGATCACACTCGGGTCTATGCCGTGCAGCATCACCTCCCCCTGGCCCGGGTGGGCTGCCAGGAAGACCACGCCGTCGGGCACCGGCATGTGGGCCTCAGCAAGCCTCGTGGGCCGGCCGGCCGGGGTCCGCGCGATCCGGTCGTCGGCCGCGGCGGTGGCCTGCCAGAGGTAGAACGCGTTGAGGGTTCCTCCACCAGAGTGCCCGAGCGAGACGAGCCGGTCGTAGCGCCCACGGGGGATCGCGTACCCTGCGGCGACGTCGAGCAGGGCCTGTTCGTGGACCAGGGTGTGATCCGTCCCGACCGCCCGCATCCCCTGGCTCCACACCGCGACGCCGGCCTCAAGCAAGAGGCCGATCATCGGGTGCCCGCTCATGTCGAGTCGCGGGTGGATCACGGTCACGCACGTGGTCGCGCCTGGCGGGTCGAACATGGTGCCCTTGATGGTGGCGCCGTCGGTCGTCGTGACGCGATGCAGGCTGATCTCGGTGCCGGCCGGGATCGATGCCGGTTCAGGGTGCCGGTGGCCTCCTAGCCGCTCTGTGTCCGGCGCAGCCACGGTGCAGGTCACGGGGTCGGCTCCACCTTCAGTGCGTCCTTGTCGTACTGGACGACGCGCCCGTGGCCGACGGCTGCGAGCGCGCTGTACCAGACCGAGTGCCGGACCCCCGTGGCGCGGCGGTCGACGATGAGTGGGCCGTTCGAAGTGACCGTGACGTAGCCCGGGAGCCGCTCCACCCGGGCGCCGGGCTGCGCCGCGGCCACTGCGGAGACATCGGTGAACTCGGCGGCGTCGAGGAAGTAGAGGGTGGTCATGGTTCTCCTTGTCAGGCCGGGACTCCGGAGGCGATGAGCTCGGCCTTGCGGGCCCACAGCGCGTCGAGGGTCGGCTCGCCGTCACCGGCCAGGATGTCGAGCAGCGCCTGGGCGGTGACCATGGCATCCACCGCGTCTGCCGCGGTCAGCTCCCGCAGCGGACGGGCGATCTCGATGAGGATGTCGTTGGGGTCGCGGACGTAGATCGACTCGACCGTCTCGTGCATGACGCGCATCTGGAGCTTCAGCCCGGCGTCCTCGATGCGCTTGTGGAACCCGTCGAGGTCCTCGAGGGTGTCCACGTGGAGTGCGACGTGCTTGCCGAGATCGAGCAGGGGCGGGAGGTTCTTGTCGCGGTAGGGCTCCTGGCCGAAGTAGTAGAAGAAGGCCAGGCAGTCGGCGTTGCCGATGTCGAAGAAGAAGTGCACGAAGTCGCGCTGGTACTCCGCCCCCCACGCCTTGACCTGCATCGTTTGCACGAGCGGCAAGCCAAGGACATCTCGGTAGAAACCGATGGTGCCCGCCGGGTCGAACGTCGGGAACGCCATGTGGTTGATGCCGCGCACCGGGTGGATGGCGGCGCCTCCCGGGGCGGCCTCCTGCTCCCGCACCTGCGCCGTCGGGGAAGTCACGAGTCGCTTCCTTCCTGTCTTTGTGCTGCGAGTATGCCCACGTTCGGACCCGCATGTCAACGATCGAGTCGTAAACTTGACGAGTCAGTCACATGATGCCTATCGTACCTCCATGCAACTGGGACGTGTCGAGGTCATCGGAGGGGGCCCGGCGGGCCTATTCGCTGCGCGGCTGATCAAGGAGCGGATACCGCACACCAGCGTGCGCGTCAGCGAGCGGTCGGTGCCCGACGACACTTTCGGCTTCGGGGTTGCGTTCACCGCCCGCACGCTGCGCGTGGTGGCGCAGGCGGAACGGGCAACATTCGACCGCCTCGTGCAGGCCTCGGTGCCGATGCCGCAGCAGGAGATGCTGATCGACGGAGTCTCGGTCCGGGCGAAGGGCACCGGCGGAGGCATCGCGATCGCGCGGTCCCGGCTCCTCGCCGTCCTTCTCGACGAGGCGGTCCGGGCCGGTGTCGAGGTGGATCTCGGGGTGGAGCGCAATCTCGGCGACGTACGGGACGGCGACCTGGTGATCGCCGCGGACGGCGTGGGCAGCAAGACCCGTGCCGAGCTCGCTGAACACGTGGGCGGTCGCGTCGTCCCCGGCCGCGGGGTGTTCATGTGGCTCGGCTGCGCGACCCGGCTGCGGTCCAACCTGTTCGTGCCAGTACGCACCGAGCACGGCCTGTTCACCATCCACGGCTACCCCTACGCCGAGGAGCGCAGCACCCTCGGGGTCGAGGCCGATGTCGGAACCTGGCGTCGCGCGCGGATGGACATCGCGACCGCGCGCACGCCGCTTACCGAGTCCGACACCTTCAGCATCGACTACCTCCAGAAGGCCTTCGCCGACGCGCTCGGGAGAGCCGAACTGCTCGGCAACCGCTCACGCTGGATGCACTTCCGGACCGTGTCCCTTCCCCGGTGGCACCACGAGAACGTGGTGCTCATCGGGGACGCGGCCCACACCGCGCACTACTCGGTGGGCTCGGGGACGAAGATGGCGATCGAGGACGCCGTCGTCCTGGCCGACAGCCTCACCACCGGTGAGGAACCGTCGCTGGCTGGCGCACTGCGACGGTACGAGAAGATCCGCCGTCCTCGCGTCGAGGCACTGCAAGACGCTGCCGTGCGCAGTCAGCGCTGGTGGGACTCGATCGGGCACCGCCTTGACCTCCCCGCGCCGCAGCTGATGCTGGCCTATCTCAGCCGGGGCGGGGTGGTTTCCGCCTCGCGCCTCGCCCGGAGCGACCCCGGCCTCCTGCGAGCCGGCCTCGCTGCGTTCGCCGGCCTGGAACCCACCGACGACGAGCTCGCCGACGTCCGGACCTGGATCCTGAACCGGCCCTACGAAGGGGCAGCGTTGCGCGCGAGCGGTCGCGTCCTGGATGAAGACGGGCAGGCGGGCTATCGCGAGGTGCAGGGTGAGCCGTTCGCCGTCACCGCCCTGCGCGCTGCCTATCCGGACGAGGCCCTGGTGGCGATGCTGGAAGCAGATGTCGATGATCCCTGGTCGCCAGCGGCCGACGAGGTGCTCGACCGCTGCATCGCACTCGCCGAGGCCGGCGCGGACGGGGTCCGGCTGGAGGGACGACCGGGCCGTCCGGCGCTGCTCGACCGGCTCGCGCTCGCCGAACGGATCCGCCGCCAGACAAAGTTGCTCACGGTGGTCGGCGCCCCCGCCGACCACCTCGACGATCTCGTCGACGGGATCGCGGCCGGCCGCGCCGATCTCGTCGCGATTGCAGGTTGACTTTACGAATCACGAAGGCAAGAGGCAGGAGAACATGAACTCGCTGCACGGCAGCCAGGCCGGGAACAGCGTCATCGACGGCGCCACCAAGGCCTCTTCTCCGCAGAACACGGCCCTGCCGGGGGTCGTCCCGCACCCCCAGGCTGAGGTGGACCGGTACGTGGCGACCGGGGCCTGGGGCACGCGCTCCCTCCCGACAGCCTTCCGCCAGGCCGCAACGACCTACGCCGAGCGCACCGCGCTGATCACGCCGGACACGCGGCTCACCTATCGCGAACTCGACGCCCGCTCGGATGCCGTGGCCGCCAGGCTGCTGAGCTCCGGCCTGCTGCCGGGGGAACGTGTGCTGTTGCAGCTGACCAATTCCGCCACGGCAGTCATCGCCTGGTACGGACTGCTCAAGGCCGGCCTTATCCCGGTCTGCACGCTGGCCATCCACCGTCGCCTCGAGATCGAGCAGATCGGCCGGCAGTCCGGCGCCGTGGCCCACCTCGTCCAGGCCGATTTCCCCAGCTTCGACCTGGTCGGGCTGGCACAGGAGGTTGCTGATCTGCTGCCCGCGATGCGGCAGCTCGTGACCGTGGGCGCTGCACCGGACAAGGCGGGCCTGCGAATCGAGGACCTTCAGGACCACGAGATCAGCAACAAGGAACAGGCCGGACTGCTCGAGATCGCGGGATCGCTCGACGTCCACGGACCGGCCGTGCTGCAACTCTCGGGTGGCACCACCGGAACGCCGAAGATCATCCCCCGCCTGCACGCCGAGTACCGTTACAACGCCGGCCTGACCTCCGGCTGGTGGGGCCACACGGAGCAGAGCGTGCTCGCCTTCGGCCTCCCGCTCGCCCACAACGCAGCGCTCATCAACGGCCTTCACGCCGCCCACGACGTCGGCGCCGCGCTACTCCTCGCGACTCCTGGAGCCGACGTCATGCTCCCGCTGATGGCTGAGCACGGTGCCACGTGGACCATGAGCCCGCCGGGACTGGCCGAGGAATACCTGTCGCACCCGGCATTCGACGACGCCGTCGCCCGGCTCAGCACCTGGGTGCTGACCGCCGCGCGCGTCCCCCGTCCGGTCTTCGACGAGCTGACCGGACGGGGCGTCCACGTCACCCAGGCCTTCGGCATGAGCGAGGGGCTCTTCCTGTTCACCCCGCTGGATGCGCACGCCGACCTGCGGGCGCAGACCGTCGGTGTCCCGATCTCGCCCCTTGATGAAGTCCGGGTGCTCCGGCCCGGCACGGAGGCCGAGGTAGCCGAGGGCGAGACCGGCGAGCTGGCCGCGCGTGGGCCCTACACCATCCGCGGGTACCTCGCTGCGCCGGACCGCGACCGCGAGGCCTTCACCGCCGAGGGCTTCTATCGGTCCGGTGACCTCGTGCGGACACGCAGGTACGCGGGGACGCTGAGCTACTCGATAGAGGGCCGCGCCAAGGACCTTGTCGACCGCGGCGGCGAGAAGATCAACGCCGAGGAGGTCGAGCTACTGGTCGCGGGTCACCCCGCCGTTGCCGAGATCGCCCTGGTCGGCATGCCCGACCCCAGACTGGGCGAGCGCGGCTGCGCCTACGTCGTGCCCCGGGACCCGCTGAACCCGCCGACACTCGCCGGCATCTGCGCTTACCTGGAGGCTCAGGGCCTGGCCAAGTACAAGTGGCCCGAACGTCTCGAGCTCATCGACGCGCTGCCGCGCACCCAGATCGGGAAGATCTCCAAGGTGGCACTGCGCGCCGATATTGGTGCGAAGCTCAAACACGAGACCAGAATCTGTCCGCCGCTCTCCTGCTTCTAGCGGGTGGCGGTGATCCGGTGGTCGAGCCAGCTCACCATCGCGGCGATGATCTCGTCCCGGTTGATCTCGTTGAAGATCTCGTGGCGGGCACCTGGCCAGACCTGGAGGGTGACGTCGCGAAGCCCTGCCGCCCGGTAGCCCTCGACGAGCGCGTTGACAAGAGCCAGCTGGCCGTTGACCGGGTCCATCTCTCCCACGGTGATGTAGACAGGCAGGTCTTTGCGCAGGCCGGCCAGCCGCTCTGGGTCGGCCGCCTCCCTGGCGCCGGAAAACAGCGCCTTCCCGCCGTCGATGTCGAGCCCGAACCCGCACAGCGGATCGGCTATGTACTTGTCGACCTCGGCCTCGTCGCGCGACAGCCAGTCGAACTGGGTCCGCGGCGGGTCGAACGCGGCATTGAACGCCGCCAGTTCCATCGGCTCGTCCAGGTTCATCGCCGGCTCGAGCAGGGTGAGAGCGGCGGTCCCCGACATCGCGACGGCGTCGTAGTCTTCGCTGTGATCAAGCAGGAGCTGCTGGCTCGCGAATGAGCCGAGGCTGTGCGCGACCAGGACGAGCGGCAAGCCCGGGTGCTCGCCGCGCGCTCGCTGGCCGACGCGGCCGACGTCGGCGACGAGCTCGGTCCAGCCGTCCGCACCGGTCGCGCCGAGTTCGGCTGCGGACCGCGCGGTAGCCCCGTGATTTCGATGATCATGCGAGTACACGATGTAGCCCGCGGCAGTCAGCGCCGCAGCCACGTGGTCATAGCGGCGAGCGTGCTCGCCGACGCCGTGGGCGATCTGCGCGATCGCCTTGGGGGCGCTGGCGGGAGCCCACCGGTAGGTGGCGAGGGTCAGTCCGTCGGCAGACTCGAAGTCGACTCGAGCAGGCTCCTGTTTCATTGGACCTTGCCTTTCGGATAGGCGCGCGGCGCTGGAGGGGATCCGGCTCCGGTAGAGGCGGCGATCCGGCGTACCGCGGATGGCCTGAACCTAGAGCTAAATAGTCGCGTCCTCGACTATAGGAAACAAGACGAATGGTGTCCAGATGGCAGCGGCACCTGGTGCCATGGCGGCCAGCGCTAGCCGTTGGCACAGACCGCCTGGGGATTTGACTATTACATTACTTTGCCATGGTGCAGGGTAAAAACATAGTAAAGCGATCGTAAATATTGACTATAGCCTTTCGGGATGGCACCGTTAGTGGCAACGGAGATGGAGTCACGCTCCTCGCCCAAGCCGCGAACCTCATGGAGTCGGCCGCGATCGGAAGGCAGGTATCGGTGACCCTCTCGCCCCTTATGCCGGCGGCCAGCCACGACCTGGCGGCCGTGGACGCCGGCATTTTCCGTCAGGCCCTAGCCCGGCACGCCTCGGGCGTGGCCATCGTGACGCTGCGCGGGCCCGCTGGCCCCGGTGGCCTGACCGTCACCTCGTTCAGCTCCGCGAGCCTGGCGCCGCCGCTTGTCTCCTTCTACATCGGGCACGGCTCGTCGAACTGGCCCGCGGTTCGCGCCGCGGAGCACTTCGCCGTCAACCTGATGGGCCACGAGCAGCACCGGCTGGCCGCCAGGTTCGCCCGCAAGGGAGAGGACAGGTTCGGGCATCCCACCCAGTGGCACACCGGCGCGGCCGGGCTGCCGCTGCTGGCCGACGCCACCACGCACCTGATTTGCGCGATGCACTCGATGGTGACCATCGGGGATCATGAGCTCGTGGTCGGCCGGGTTCTGGCGGCCGAGCTCGGCTCGGCCGAACAGCCGCTGCTGCACCACCAGGGCCAGTTCGCCCGCCTTCAGCCAGAACCCGGGTAGCCAGCCCGGGCCGGCCGGCTGGACCGGCGCAGCGCCGTTCGGCAAAATTCTGTTAATCCAGCCCGCAATGTCATTTTTACCGAACGGCTGCGGGCTCAGGAGTAGGCGCGAACGGCACCGCATTCGCGGCATCGTCCAGGCTGTCGGGCGCGGGATGTCGCCACAGGCCTCGCTCGGCCAGGATCGGCAATACCCCCTCGCCGAACCAGTACGCCTCCTCGAGGTGGGGATATCCCGACATGATGAATTCGTCGATGCCGAGCCGGGCGTACTCCTCGATCCTGTCCGCCACCTCACGGTGGCTGCCGACCAGGGCGGTGCCGGCGCCGCCGCGCACCAGGCCGACGCCGGCCCAGAGGTTGGGGGAGACCTCGAGCCGGTCGGTGGACCCGCCGTGCAGTTCCACCATGCGGCGCTGTCCCTCGGACTCGCTGCGGGCCAGCCCTTCCTGGACCTTGCGGATGTCGGCTGGATCTATCCGCTCGATCAGCCGGCCTGCCTGGCGCCAGGCTTCCGCGGAGGTGTCCCGGCTGATCACGTGCAGCCGGATGCCAAACCGGATCGGCCTGCCGTTGCAGAGATCGGTGACCCACCGCAGCTTCTTCTCTACCGCGGCCGGAGGCTCACCCCAGGTCAGGTACACGTCCGCGTAGCGGGCTGCAACCGGGCCCGCCGCCGCGGACGAGCCGCCAAAGTAGAGCGGCGGCAGCGGATCAGGCAGCCGGCCCAGCCGCCCGCCTTCCACTGCGAGATGCGAGCCTTCGAAGGTGACCGTCTCGCCTCGCCACAGGCTGGTGACGATGTGCAGGAACTCGCCGCAGCGCTCGTACCGGCCGGGCTTGTCGGTGAAGTCGCCGTACGCCCGCTGCTCGGCGGGCTCGCCGCCGACTACCACATTGAGCAGCAGCCGCCCCTTCGAGTAGCGCTGGAAGGTCGCCGCCATCTGGGCTGACATGGTGGGGGAAATCAGGCCGGGGCGGAAGGCCACAAGGAATTGCAGCCGCTCGGTTACCTCGGTCAGCATGGCGGTCGCCAGCCATGCGTCCTCGCACCATGCGCCGGTAGGCGTGAGCGCGCCCACGAAACCGAGCTGTTCCGCGCTTCGCGCTACCTGCCCGAGATAGCCAAGGGTGGCCGGGCGGGCAACGTCGGCCGTGCCCGTTGACGTGGCATTTCCGCTCCCCGTGACGTCACGGCCATCACCGTTGGTGGGCAAGAACCAGTGGAATCGCAGTGCCATCCGCTCTCCCTTAACGCCGGCGCCCGAGGGAATCTTCGGGACTAAGTTCTAATGTTGACTTTTCCGATCGACTTGATAGTATTTAGTCGCGCTCAGGACGTCAAGGTGATCTGGTCGCGGGTGGCGACTGTGCCTCCTGGCAAAGGAATCCGCCCGATGCGTGCTTGCTGCGCCGGCCCGCAAGCAGCAGGGAGAAGGGAAGGTTTATGGCAACCAGCACGCATGGCGGAAGCGTACCCGCGATCAGCCCGCGTGATCAGGGCGTCAGGGCGCCGACGGGTGCGGCGATCCTGGCGAATTCCGACGAGGCCATCATGGCGGCCCGTGAACTGGCGGCGCAGTTTCTCCACGGCGCCGCTGCCCGCGACGCCGAGCGGGCACTGCTGAGCAGGGAAGTCGAGCAGCTGTCCAGGTCCGGTATCTACTCCCTGACGGTGCCAGCCGAGCTGGGCGGTCCCGACGTCCCGCAGTCCACCGTCGCCGAGGTGCTCAGGACGATCGCCACCGCGGATCCGAGCATCGCGCAGATCCCGCAGAGCCATTTCGTCTACGTCAAGCTACTGCGCTGGGCTGGCACCGCCGAGCAGCGCAAGGACCTGCTATCGCAGGTGCTGGCGGGCGCGCGGTTCGGCAATGCGCAGTCCGAGGCGGGCAGCCCCACGCTGGACAAGATTCAGGCCACGCTCATCCCCGACGGCGACGACTACCTGCTGACCGGGGAGAAGTTCTACTGCACCGGCGCGCTGTTCGCGCATATCGTCCCGGTGCTCGCCAAGACCCCAGATGGCGGCGCCTACGTTGCCTACGTCCCGCGCGACACCGAGGGACTGGACATCGTGGACGACTGGGCGGGGATGGGCCAGCGGACCACCGCGAGCGGCACGGTCCGGCTGACCAGCCTGCGGGTGCCCCGGTCCGCGGTGGTGCACAGAGATCCCCTGTTCGAGGGCCCGCAGACCTTCGGCGCGTTCGCCCAGATACTGCACACCGCCATCGACGTCGGCATCGCCCGCGGTGCGCTCAATGAGGCGGTGTCCTTCGTCCAGACCCGCAGCCGGCCCTGGTTCGAGGCGGGCGTCAGCCGGGCGGCTGATGACCCCCTGCTGGTCCAGCGCATCGGCGAGCTGGCCGTGGGCGTGCGGGCGGCCGAGGCCCTGCTCACTGAGGCCGGCCGGGTCCTCGACATCGCCGAGGCAGCATGGCAGGCAGGCCGCCTCGACGAGAGGCTGGCCGCCGAGAGCTCGATCGCGGTCGCCACCGCGAAGACGGTCGCCGACCGGGTGTCCGTGGAAACCGCCTCGGCGCTGTTCGAGGTGTGCGGCACCAGGAGCGCCGCCGAGAGCCTGAATCTGGACCGGCACTGGCGCAACGCCAGGACGCACACGCTGCACGACCCGGTCCGCTGGAAGCTACAGCACATCGGCCGTTGGACGCTCAACGGCACACCGCCCCCCAGGCACGGCCTGCTGTGACCGGGACAACACGTGACACGACGCCTGAGCACCAAGGGAGATTACCGATGACCGACGCCCTCAAGTTCGCCTACTGGGTTCCCAATGTCAGCGGCGGGCTGGTGGTCAGCAAGATCGAGCAGCGCACCGACTGGACCCTCGACTACAACCGCAAGCTGGCGCAGATCGCCGAGAACAGCGGTTTCGAGTACGCGCTCAGCCAGGTCAGGTACATGGCCAGCTACGGGGCCGAGTACCAGCACGAGTCCACCGGATTCAGCCTCGCCCTGCTGCTCGCCACCGAGCGGCTCAAGGTGATCGCGGCGGTTCACCCGGGCCTGTGGCAGCCGGCCGTGCTGGCAAAGCTCGGCGCCTCGGCCGACGTGATGTCCGGCGGCCGGTTTGCCGTGAACGTCGTGAGCGGCTGGTTCAAGGGGGAGTTCAGCGCGATCGGCGAGCCGTGGCTCGAGCACGATGAGCGCTACCGGCGCTCGGAGGAATTCATCCGCGTGCTGACGGCGAGCTGGACGCAGGACGAGGCCAACTTCTCCGGTGACTTCTACAACCTGCACGGTTATTCGCTGAAGCCGAAGCCGATACAGAAGCCGCATCCCGAGATCTTTCAGGGCGGAAACTCGACGGCCGCCCGCGCCATGGCCGGGCGCGTTTCCAGCTGGTACTTCATGAATGGCAACACGCTGGACGGAGTACGAGCCCAGATCGAGGAGGTATCGGCCAATGCCCTGGCCGCCGGGCGCCAGCCTGGCGAGGACGTCCGGTTCGGCCTCAACGCCTTCATCGTGGCGCGCGATAGCGCATCAGAGGCTACGTCGGTGGTCGAGGAGATCATCGCCAAGGCCGACGTCGAGGCCGTCCGGGGCTTCGGCGACGCCGTCAAGCAGGCTGGCCAGTCCAGCTCGGACAAGCGCGGCATGTGGCAGGACTCCGAGTTCAAGGATCTCGTCCAGTACAACGACGGGTTCAGGACCGGCCTGATCGGAACCCCCGAGCAGGTGGCCCGCCGCATCGTCGAATACCGCAAGCGCGGCGTCGGCCTGATCCTCGGCGGCTTCCTGCACTTCCAGGAAGAGATCGACTACTTCGGCAAGAAGGTACTGCCCATCGTCCGCGAGCTTGAGGCAGACCTTGGTGCCGATGCCGTTTATGCCGCCGCGGCCGCGCGGTGAGCCGGCCGTCACGAGTGATCGGAGAAGAGTACGGATGACGACAACCGAGATACGCGAGCATGCGCTGTTCGGCACTGTGCCCGACAGCCACGAGGGCTGGATCGAACGGGCCGCACAGGTGGCGAAGATACTCGCTTCCGACGCGGTCGAGCGGGACCGGGCCAATGAGCAGCCCAAGGCGGAAGTCCAGCTGCTCAAGGACTCTGGCCTGGTCACCCTGCTGGGCCCGCGCGAGCACGGCGGCGGCGGCGCCAACTGGATCACCGCTTACCAGGTGATCCGCGAGGTGGCCAAGGGCGATGGCTCGATCGGGCAGCTGCTCGGGTACCACTACCTGTGGTTCTGGCTGCCCCGGCTGTGGGGCACCCCGGAGCAGTGGCAGCGGCTCGAAGCGGAGTCGACGCGCAACCGCTGGCTGTGGGGCGGTGCGGTCAACCCCCGCGACTCAGACCTGGTCGCCCGTGATGCCGGAGATCACCTGGTGTTCTCCGGCTTCAAGACCTTCTCCACCGGCGGCCGGGCCGCGGACGTGACCATCCTGGAGGGCGTGCTCGAGGGCAGCGACGACGTGCACGTGTTCGCGGTCGTGCCCGCCTTCAGCGAAGGGATGGCCTACCGCGGCGACTGGGACAACCTCGGTCAGCGGCTGACCGAGAGCGGCGCCATCGGGATCCACGACGTGCGCGCCGACTGGAACAACGCGCTCGGCTTCGTGAACAAACAGTTCCAGGGGAGCGTCTACCCCTCGCTCACGCTGCCGTCGATCCAGCTCGTGTTCGTGAATTTCTACACCGGGATCGCCCTGGGCGCGGTGGCGGCGGCAGCGCAGTACACCCGCGACAAGACGCGGGCCTGGCTGTACGCCGACGTCGAGGAGGCGACCGAGGATCCCTACATCCTGGAGATCTACGGCCAGTGGGGGGCCGATCTCGCGGCGCTCGAGGCCCTGGTGGACCGGGCGGGCGAGGCCATCCAGTCGGTTCATGACGATCCAGACGGCCTCACCGAGCGGCGGCGGGGGGAGATCGCCGTCCTGGTTGCCAAGGCGAAGGTGAAGTCGACCCAGATTTCGCTCGACATCACCAGCAACCTGTACCAGGTGCTCGGCGCCCGGGCTACCGCGAGCTCGTACGGATTCGACCGGTTCTGGCGTAACGTGCGCACCCACACGCTGCACGACCCGGTCTCCTACAAGCTGAAGGAAGTCGGCGAGTTCACGCTGCTGGACAAGATCCCGGAGCCCACCTGGTACACGTGAGGGCGCCGGTGACGCCGATCGATACCGCCACCAACACGGCCGGAAAGCCGATCAAAGTCGGCGGCTACCCCTTCGCGATCGTCATCGTTCCCTGACCTGGTGACACTCCGCAGCGCCCGCAAATAGGTGCGGGGACGGGCGGCTGGCGGCTGCTTTCAGGGGACGGCTGCTTTCAGGGGGGCGGCTGCGAGTCGCGTCAGCAGCGCCCTGGTCCGGCACCGGCACCCAGGGGTACTACCGGCGGCGTAGCGCGAGCCTGCGCGCTACGCCGCAGTGCGACGCACATCGGTCCGTCAGGGGGGACGCGCCAGCCGCCCAGCTCAACGGGCGAGTGCCGTTTAAGGGGAAGGATCCTGGTCGCTGCTGCGACCAGGATCCTTCCCCTTGTGCGAACTCCCGATCGCGCGACGCGGTCAGGTGTGGATGGCGGGGGTTTCGGTGGTGGGCTGTGTGGCGGGGGCGGCGACCCGGGGCTGGTCGGGGGTGAGGGGGCCGCGGCGCAGCAGGGTCCCGCAGATGATGGCGCCGGCCATGAAGATGCCCGCCGACCACCAGAACGCGGTGGTGTATCCGTGCACCAGGGCCAGGCCGAGCAGATGCGGCGCCGGATGGCCGTTGACCAGGGTGCTCGGGCCGAGGTGGCTGGCGATGTAGGCCACGGTGGCGCTGGCGGCCAGCGTGTTCAGCAGCGAGGTACCGATCGAGCCGCCGATCTGCTGGCCGGTGTTGAGGGTGGCGGAGGCCACGCCCGAGTCCTGTCGCGCCACCCCGAAGGTGCCGGTGTTCATCGACGGCGCGATCGTGAACCCGAAGCCCATGCCGGTCACCATCAGCGGCCCGAGCACGGCGACCGCATAGCTCGAGTGCAGCCCGATCCTGGTGAGCCAGACCATGGCAGCCGCCGCGAGCAGCATCCCGAGCGGCACCAGGGGCTTGGGTCCCAGCCGGGGCATCAGGACGATGTTGGACAGGTTCGCGCAGATGACGATCATCGCGATCATCGGCAGGAAGGCCACGCCGGTGACGACGGGGGAGTAATGCAGGGTCTGCTGGAGGTAGTAGGTGAGGAACAGGAAGATCCCGAACATGCCGGCGCCCGCGACCAGCACGGCCAGGTATGCGCCGCCGCGGTTGCGGTCCAGGACCACCCTGGGCGGCAGCAGTGGGTGCGAAGCACGGGTCTGCCAGAACGCGAACACGGTGAGCAGGACCACGCCCGCAGCCAGGAAGCCCCAGGTGGACGGCGTGTGCCAGTTGTGGGTCGCGGCATTGGAGAACCCGTAGACCAGGCAAAACATCGAGGCGGAGACGATGACGACGCCGGGCAGGTCCAGCCGGGGCCGTTCGCTGGACGGCTGATGCTTCTTCAGCAGCATCGAGGCTCCGACGATCGCGATCCCGGCGAAGATCAGGTTCACGTACAGGCACCAGCGCCAGGACAGGTACTCGGTCAGTACCCCGCCGAGCACGAGCCCGACAGCGCCGCCGCCCCCGGCGATGGCGCCGAAGATGCCGAATGCCTTGCCGCGCTCCTTGGGGTCGCTGAACGTCGTGGTGAGCAGCGACAGCGCCGCGGGGGCGAGGAGCGCGCCGAATGCCCCCTGGCACGCGCGCGCCGCCACCAGCATGGTGAAACTGTGCGCGGCGCCGCCGACGGCGGAGGCGGCGGCGAAGCCGGCCAGGCCGGTCAGGAACGTGACCTTGCGGCCGAACAGGTCGGCGAGCCGCCCGCCGAGCAGCAGCAGGCTGCCGAACGCCAGCGCGTAGGCAGTCACCACCCACTGCCTGTCCACCGTGGTGAACCCCAGCGCCTTCTGCGCCGAAGGCAGCGCGATGTTCACGATCGTGCCATCCAGCACGACCATCAGCTGGGCGATGCCGACGATGCCCAGGATCAGCCACCGGCGGGGGTCAGGATCTGAGCCGGACCGCCCGGCCGCCGGGCTGCCGTTGGTTGCGCTGACTGCGTTCATGATCCCCACCCATCTGGAGGTTGTATCTCCACTTGAACAAGCTACACTACGGTGAAGCGGAGGCGCAACCTCCGCTCCCCTTCGTTAGGAAGAAATGACATGGCCCGATCGCGGCAGCTTCCGGCAAGCCGGCCGCTGCGCAGGGATGCCGAGCAAAACCGCCAGCGCATCCTCCGCGCGGCGGCCGAGGTATTCACCGCCCGGGGGCTCCAGGCAAGCCTGGACGACGTGGCCCGGCAGGCGGGGGTCGGCGTGGGGACCGTCTACCGGCGGTTTCCGGACAAGGAGTCGCTGGCCGAGGCGCTCTTCGAAGAGCGGATGGAAGCCTTGGTCCGCCTGGCCGAACTAGCGCTCGCCGAGCCGGACTCGTGGGTCGGCCTGGTGTCCTTCCTGGAGAACGCGGCCGGGCTGCTGGCGGCCGACCGCGGGCTGCGTGAGATCCTCATGTTCGCCTCCTACGGGCGCGATCGGGTCGGCCGGGCCAGGGACCGGCTGCAGCCGGTGGTCACCCAGGTGGTGGAGCGCGCCCAGCGGGACGGGAAGCTGCGCTCGGACTTCAACCCTTGCGACGTGCCGTTCATCCAGTTCATGCTCAGCGGGGCCGCTGAGTACGCCGAGCACGTGCGGCCCGAGGTCTGGCGCAGGTACCTGGCCCTCATCATTGACGGCATGCGGCCCGGCCGGGAAGAGGTCAGCCCGCTGCCGGTGCCGGCGCTGACCCCGGAGGAGATGGTCGCGCTGATGCGCTCGGTTCGGCCGGTCAGCCGCTGAGCCGGCCGGTCAGCCGCCCGGTTCCACGATCACCTTGAGGCCATCGCGGCATGCGGCGGTCCGGAACGCGGCTGCGACGTCGGCCAGCGGCACCCGATGGGTCACGAGCGCGGCCAGGTCCAGCCGGCCGGATTCGGCCAGCGCGATGGCCCGCGGATAGGTGTCGTTCATCCGGCGCGACATCGCGATCGTCAGCCCCTTGCGGCGGGCCACCGACGCCCGGAAACTCGTCCGGTCGCCATCGGGGATGCCGACGAGCACGACCCGCCCGCCCGGCCTCGTGGCGGCCATCGCCGCGTCGACGGCCTCGTCAGTGCCCGCGACCTCGAAGGCGGTATCGACCTCCGCTGCCGGGCCCGCGGTGATCTCCGCGCCGGGCACGGCATCGGCGCCCAGGCCGGCCGGGGCGATCTCGGCGCCCAGGCCGTCCGCAGCCTTCCGCCGGTGATCGAGCGGATCGGCGGCGATCACCCGGGAGGCCCCGGCCGCTAGCAGGAGCTGGATGAGCATCAGCCCGATTGGCCCGCAGCCGAATACGGCAGCGCTCCCGCCGAGCCGCAGATGGCCAAGGTCTTGGGCGTGCAGGGCGACGCCGAGCGGCTCGAGCAGCGCACCGTCCGGATCCGACAGGGTGTCGGGCAGCGGGTGCAGCAGCGCCGTCGGCCAGGCCAGGAACTCCCTGAGGCCGCCGTCGGTGCTGCCGTGCCCGGCGAACCTGACCCGCGGGCACAGGTTCCGCCAGCCGCGGCGGCACTGCGCGCAGGCCTCGCACGGTATGGCCGGGTCGATCGCTACCCGCTGGCCGCGCCGAGGCCCGTCGGCGATCACCCCTGCGTTCTCATGGCCGAGCACGAGCGGGCGGTCCAGCCGCGCGTCCCCGATGCCGGCTTCGCCCCACCAGTGCAGGTCAGAGCCGCAGATACCGACCGCGGTGACCCGCACCAGGCTCATCGAAGGCTCCACCGCCGGCATCGGCTCGCGCGCCAGCCGGATGTCCGCCGTCCCGTACAGCCTCGCCGCCCAGATTTCTGTCTCCCCGGTCACCTACACCATCATGCCTCCGCCTGGCCGACGCCGGGTGGGCAAGGGATTGGCGTCAAGCGGGCGAAGGGAGATGAGCGGTATGCGCCCCAGCGGCATACCGCGTGGCCGCACCCGACTCGTGGCCGCACCCCGATCCGCGGTGTCTGTGGCTCGTCTGGTTCTCCCTCCGGGCAGATGGAGAATCCGCCGGGCTCTTGCAGCCAAGTCTGACGCATTCCTGATCATGCACAAGGAAGTCTTCCGGCAGTCTGGAGATTTCCGGACGGAGCGCTGCTGCCGGTCTTGGTCAGCGCCATTTATTTATCCGTATCAATGGAATTGAGATAGTAACAGGGCGCCAATCGGAAGAGCGGAGAAATTATTCATGGCGAGGACCGGCCGCTGCGGACCGGCCGCTGCGGCCGAGCCGCTACGGTGACGTGGCCCGGCTGAGCCGCTCAGGCCGGCCAAGATCGCCGTGTGCTGGCGCGGTACGGCTGGTTGCCGCTAAGATCGCAGCGTGCGAGCGAACCATAACCTGCTCTGGTGGCGCCGCCGCTAGGCGGTGGCAGGTTCGCGCAGCGCGCAGATTCCTAAGCGATCGCCCCGGCAGCGGCGGTCGCTTTTTTGGCGCCGCGGCTGCCCGGGCCCGAGCATAGAGGGGCCACCGTGGATCCGGGACAGCGCCAGGACTCAGCTGCCGAAGAAGAGCACGCGGAGTTCGTCACCACCGCCGGCGTGCGGATAGCCAGGACGACCGCGTCGTTCGATCCTGCCCTGCTGGCGGAGATCGCGGCGCAGGTCGATGACCGCCGCGGCGGGGTGCTGAGCTCGGGCATGGAGTACCCGGGCAGGTACAGCCGCTGGCATATGGCCTATGTGAACCCCTGTGTCGAGATCGTCGCGGTCGGCAGGCGGATCGCGGCCCGGGCGCTGAACGAGCGCGGCATGGTGCTGCTGCCGGTGATCGGCGCGGCGTTGCACCGCGCGGCAGGCAGCGCCGTCCCGCCGTCGCCGCAGTCCGCCCCTGCTCCAGCCCAGTGGCAGGTGGAGGTGGTCATACCCGAGCCCGACAGCGCCTTCACCGAGGAGCAGCGGAGCCGCCGGCCTACTGTCTTCTCCGCGCTGCGCGAGGTCGTCGCCGCGTTTTCCTCGCCGGAGCAGCACCTCGGGCTGTATGGCGCGTTCGGCTATGACCTCGCCTTCCAGTTCGAGGCGATCAGGCTCTGCCGGGCCCGCCCCGGCGATCAGCGCGATCTCGTGCTCCAGCTGCCCGATGAGATGTACGTGCTGGACCGCAAGCGGGAGACGGCCACCAGGTACAGCTACGAATTCGAGGCGGGCGGTGCCTCGACGGCTGGGCTGCCCCGGCTGACGCCGCGCACCCGCGCCGCCGGCCCGGCCGCCGGGTCCGCCGGGTCCGCCGGGTCGGCCGCCGGGTCCGCCGGGTCCGGCGTGGCCCTCCCGGCCCAGCCCGAGCCGGGCCGCTATGCCGGCGTGGTGGCCCAGGCACGGGAGCGATTCGCCAGCGGCGACCTGTTCGAGGTGGTGCCGAGCCACACCTTCTACGGCCGGTGCGATTCCCCGGCCGAGTTCTACGAGCGGCTGCGGCACCGCAACCCGGCTCCTTACGAGTTCTTCTTCAACCTGGGGGGGGAGGAGTATCTGGTCGGCGCCTCGCCCGAGATGTACGTGAGAGTGACCGGCGACCGGGTGGAGACGTGCCCGATCGCGGGCACGATCGCTCGCGGCGACGACCCGTTCGGCGACGCGGAGAACATCCGCACGCTGCTCAACTCCGCCAAGGAGGAGTCCGAGCTGACCATGTGCACCGACGTGGACCGCAACGACAAGTCGCGGGTCTGCGTGCCGGGCAGCGTGCGCGTCATCGGCCGGCGCCAGATCGAGATGTACAGCCGGGTGATCCACACCGTGGATCACGTCGAGGGCCGGCTGCTGCCCGGCTTCGACGCGCTTGACGCGTTCCTGACCCACATGTGGGCGGTCACGGTGACCGGCGCGCCGAAGGCCTGGGCCATGCAGTTCATCGAGGACCACGAGGAGTCACCGCGGCGCTGGTACGGCGGCGCGGTCGGCACGATCGGGTTCGACGGCTCCATGAACACCGGCCTCACCCTGCGCACCGCGCACATCCGCGGCGGCGTGGCGGCGGTCCGGGCGGGCGCGACGCTGCTCTTTGACTCCGATCCGGCGGCCGAGGAACAAGAGACGCGGATCAAGGCGCGGGCGCTCCTGGAAACCCTTTCCGATTCCGAACGGCTGGCGGCCGGACCGTCACCCGTGACAGCCGGCGAACAGGGCGCGGGGGAGGGCCTGCGGGTGCTCGTCGTCGACCACCAGGACTCGTTCGTGCACACGCTCGGTGACTACTTCCGGCAGCAGGGCGCGGAGGTGACCACGCTGCGGTCCGGCTTCGACGTGGCGCGGCTGGACGAGCTGGCCCCGGATCTGGTGGTGCTCTCGCCCGGGCCAGGCCGGCCATCGGACTTTGGCTGTGACGCGCTGCTTGCCGAACTCGATGCACGCGGGCTTGCCGCATTCGGGGTGTGTCTCGGCCTCCAGGCGATGGTGGAGCACGCGGGCGGCACGCTGTCGCTGCTGGCCGAGCCGTCGCACGGCAAGCCCGGCCTGGTACTGGCCAGGGGTGGCAAGCTGCTGGCTGGCCTGCCGGACGAGTTCATCGCGGCCAGGTACCACTCGCTGTACGCGCGGATCGGCGACGTCACCGGCGGTTTCGATGTGACCGCGGCGACCGGTGAGGTGGCGATGGCGATCGAGGACGCGGCCGCGGGCAGGTGGGCGGTGCAGTTCCACCCGGAGTCGATCCTGACCGCCGCCGGGCGGACTGGCCACCAGGTCATCACCAACGTGCTGAACCTGTGCCGGGAGCGCCTGGTCGCCCCGCCTGCCCGCGGCTGACTCCCAGACCCTGCTGGCCGGTGACGGCGAAGACTCCTGCGTGCCCCGGCACGCAGGAGTCTTCGTGATCATGAAGGTGGCGCGAGCCTAACCGATGGCCTTCAGCGTCGAGGGCGGGCACAGCGTGCTTGTCTGATCGATGTTGACCGGGGCCTTGCCGAACTGGTTCTTGTCGAACACCGGCGTGATGATGGGCGTCTGGGACACCGGGTAGCACAGTAGGTTCCACTTCGACTTGATGATCTTGTAGACCTTGCCGTTCACGATCTTCTCGGTGGGCACGCACAGTTCCACTGGCTCCGGGTTCACCTGGGCGGACACAGGCGCAGGGGCGAACTCGTCTTGCAGCATGACCGGCGGCGGCTTGTATGCACCCTTAGCCACCCTCACCGGGTAGCACGCGAAGTGGCCAAGCCCGGGCGGCGCCGGGGTCTTCTCCACCGGCGGGCCGGTCAGGCTCTTCCAGCTGGGCAGGCACAGGAAATTCGGCTGGCCCAGGGCCAGCGTCGCGGTGCCGAACTGGTTGGTGACTTGCGCCATCGGCGCGGGCTGGGCCGACTCGGTGATGTTCCAGCACAGCAAGTGGTCGTTCGGGTAGTTGATGGGGAACACCTGGCCGTCAGGCAGCGTCTTGGCCACGGGGTTGCAGTGGAAGGCCACGCTGCTGATCTCGGGCGTGAACGGCGTAGTGCTGAACTGGTTCTCCAGCTGGACGTTCGCCGGGATCTTGAAACCCTGAGCGGTCGCCGTGTAACAGAGCTGGTGATCAATCGAGGGCGCCGCCACGGCGGGGTGGGACGCGGGTGACGCCGAGGCCGAGGCCGCGGCTACGCCGGCCATCGTGCCCCCGGTGGCCAGGATGGCTACCGCGGCGGCCAGGCCGGCCTTGCGGGCCAGCGAACGTGACAACATAGACATGATGAGCACTGCTCCTTCGCTTGACGAGCGGCCAGACGGTAGCCTGATGCGGCCGGTCCAGCCAGGGGCTTCACCGCCTGCCTGTCGCGAGTGAAGGAACGGTCGGCGTGAGCGGCTGTCTTTACTCTGGCTCGCGGACCGCCTGGTCACCACACGCGAGTACCCACGCAGTAGCACACGCAATTCGCCGCGCTCAGCTCCGCGCGGATGCCACCGGCGTTGCGTCACTGCGGGACTGTCCAGCTGCCCGGTATCGTGCCGTGGCATGAGGAATGTGGAACCAGAGGTCTTCCTTGTCGCCAAGCCGCAGCTTGACTACGGCGAGCTTGCCGCCTACCTGCGCGAGGTCGGCGGGGAGAGCTGGCTGGAGCGGGTTGACCGCGGTGATCTGGACAACGACGCGCAGAACCTGGCCGAGTTCGCCGGCAAGATGTGCTACCGGTCCTGGGAGCCCGGGCTGAACCCCAACGTCAAGCGGGTCCGTACCGACCAGGCGAAGTACCTGGAGAACATCCTGTCGATGGCGCACGGCTCGGTGCTCGAGCACGCCAGCTTCACCTTTGTGCTGCACAACGTGAGCCGCGTGTTCACCCATGAGCTCGTCCGGCACCGGCCGGGCACGGCGATCTCGCAGGAGTCGCTGCGGTTCGTCCGGCTGGCCGACATACCGTTCTGGTTTCCAGAGTGGGCGCTTGCCGATGAGGAGCTGATGAAGCGGGCCAGCACCCTGCTCGAGCAGCTCGAGGAATTCCAGCTCTGGATGGCCGGGCACTTCGGGCTGGACGAAGAGGGCGTCAAGATGCACGAGAAGAAGCACAAGACGTCATTCATGCGGAGGTTCGCGCCGGACGGCGTAGGCACCGGGATCGTCTGGACGGCGAACATCCGGACCCTGCGGCACACCATCGAGGCCAGGACCGATCAGGGCGCCGAGGAAGAGATACGCCTGGTATTTGCCAAGATCGGCGAGCTGATGCGGGCTGAGGCGCCTGCGCTGTTTGGCGATTACACCGTCACCGATGGCACCTGGGTGCCCAAGTGGCGCAAGGTATGAAAAGGTTCCGGCATGCCTGATACGTCCCTGCCGGAATCGGCGCCCGGCTACCTGGCGATGCCGGCCAGGAAGCACCCGGATGGGCCGCCGGAGACCTTCCCGGGTGTCGTGGTGGTACACGACGTGTTTGGCATGACCCCCGACCTGCGGCGCCAGGCGGACCGGCTTGCCAGCAACGGCTATATCGCACTCGCTCCGGATCTCTGGCACGGCAAGGCCTGGCCACGTTGCGTCCGGTCAGCGATCCGCCAGGTCATGGCCGGATCGGGGCCCGTCTTCGAGGAGATCGACGCCGCGGCCGCCTGGCTGGCCGGTCTTGATGCCTGCACCGGAAAGATCGGTGTGGTCGGGTTTTGCGTGGGCGGCGGGTTCGCGTTGCTCAGTGCGCCCAGGCCCGGCTTCTCCGCCGCGTCCGTCAACTACGCGCCGGTGCCGCAGGATGTCGGCGCGATGCTCGACGGCGCCTGCCCCATCGTGGCGAGCTACGGCGGCAAGGACAGGAGTACCCGCACCGACCTGCCGCGCCTTGAGAAGGCCCTGGACGAGCTGAACGTGCCACACGACATCAAGGTCTACCCAGCCGCCAACCACGCGTTCATGAACGATCACTCGGGTGTCGCCCGCGTGGTGCAAAAGGTCACGGGAATGAACTACGAGCATGAAGAGACCGGGGATGCGTGGCGGCGCATCTTCGCCTTCTTCGCCCAGTACCTGATCGAACCGGTCGGCTGACGGCCCCGCCGGCCGGCCCCGGGGTGAACCAGGGCATCAGCGGACAATGCGGTCGCGGGGCCACAGTACCCAGCAGGTGGGCTCGCTGATCCGAACCCGTGTGCTTAACGGGACGAGCTCGTTGAGAGGGTCGGGCTCGTCATAATGCAGCCGGCTGGCCGGCACGCCGAGGTCCGCCAGCACGGCCTGGGTCTGCGTGACCATCTCGGGCGGCCCGCAGACGTATACCTCGCGGTCCTGCCACTCGCCGCGTTCCCGCATGACGTCAGGGAGCATCCCCTGCTCGCCGCCCCAGCCCGGCTCGTCGGAGACGACAGTGACCAGCGCGAGCGACGGGCTGGACGCCTCGAGCTCGCGTAGCTCCCGCAGGTCGTAGAGCCCGGCCTCGGTGCGGGCGCCGTACAGCAGCGTGATGGCCGGGCCGTCTGCCGCGGCAACCTGCTCGATGATGGCCTTGATCGGGGCAAGTCCGGTGCCGCCGGCCACGCAGAGCAGGTCGCGGTCGGATCCCGGCTGCACGGTCATCGTCCCCCTGGCCGGGCCGAGCAGCAGCGTGTCGCCGGGAACGGTGTGGTGGACGAGCGCGGTGCTCACCAGCCCGCCCGCGATGCCGCGGACGTGCAGGGTGAGCGTGCCGTCATCGCGCGGGGCATTGGCTATCGAGTAGTTGCGCCACTGCCTGGGCCAGCGGGCGGACTGCACGCTGATGTACTGGCCAGCCAGGTAGCCGAGCGGCTGATCAGGCCTGACGGTGAGCACGGCCAGGTCAGCCGACCGGCGCTGATGCCCGACGACCTCGGCCAGCCACCAGGACGGGGCATGCTTGGCGTCATCGTCCGCCGCCTTGATCATGGAGCGCGCCACCAGGTCGAGCGCCGCGTCCCATGCCGCGGCCACCTCATCGGACCAGGCCGGCCCGCTGAACTCGCGCACCGTGGCCAGGAGGGCGTCCATGAACTCCGGGTAGTGCCTGGCGGTCACCCCGAACCTGCGATGATCACGACCGAGCTGCTGCAAGAACGCGGTCAGCTCCTCCGGGCAGTCGAGGCTCCAGACGATGCGGGCCAGCGCCCGGAAAAACCGGTCTCGCTGCCTGTCCATGGCCAGCGGGAAAAGTGCGCGCAGATCTGGGTTGGCGACGAAAAGCCGGCCATAAAAATAGGCCATGGCTTTACCGGCGACCGGCTCGATGTGCGCGAAGGATTCTTTGACGAGGGTGGGGTTCAGTCGTGCCTGCTCATCCGGACTTCCCCTCCTGTTCGCCACATCTGGAGTCTGGCACCCGGGAGCAGGGGCCACAACCGCTTCCAGGCAGCGGAAACCGTACCGAGATGGCGTCAGGCTAAACTCACGCACAAGCTACGATTATGCTTAGTAGCTTAGTTTCTAGATTACCCGCTGGAAGCAGCCTTGTATTCCGGGTGATGACATCAGATGACATGAGCGCAGATTCCCGGTAGCAGCCTCATACTTACCACTTGGATATGCTTTTGTGGCGCCCACCGAAAGCTCATTGTGGATCATTGTCGCGGGTCGCTTCGACGGCGGCGCAAGGCGGCCCGGGCGGGCGAGGGCGGCCCGTCGGATGCGGATTCGGCGAGGTGGCGCCCCCGGCTAGGTGTTATGCACCATCATGGGCATATGGCCGCTCACGGAGGAGGACGCATGCCCCGCCCGCTCATCGGCATCACCGGCTACCTTGAGCCAGCCCGGTGGGGCGACTTCGTCCGTGAGGCCGTGATCTCGCCGGTGACGTACAGCCGGACCGTCGAACGGGCGGGCGGGATCCCCGTGATCCTGCCGCCGGTCCCCATCGACTCGGTGCCGCGCCTGGTAGCCGGCCTGGATGGCTTGCTGATCTCCTGCGGCCCCGACCTGGACCCGAGGCTGTACGGAGCGACGCGGCACGAGCACACGACGCCGGCCGACCGCAGGCGCGACACGTTCGACCTCGCGCTGGTCCGCGCGGCGATCGACGCGGAGCGTCCGTTCCTCGGGGTGTGCCGGGGCCTGCACGTACTCAACGTGGTCAGGGGAGGCACCCTCATTCAGCACCTGCCCGACGCGGTGCGGCATGACCGTCATGCGCCGGACCCGGTGAAGATGTCCACCCACGACGTGCAGGTGAGCGTGAGCAGCAGGCTCGGCCAGATCCTCGGCTCGCACGCCAGCGTACCGACCCGTCATCACCAGGGCCTCCAGCGGCTCGGCACCGGGCTGCTCGCGGTCGCCTGGGCGGATGACCAGATCGTGGAAGCCGTCGAGTTGCAGGGGCACCCGTTCGGCATCGGGGTGCAGTGGCATCCCGAGGAGGACGAGGATCTGCGGATCCTCCAGGAACTCGTGGCGGCAGCCTCGGCCGCGTGATCGTCTGGCCGGTTCCGGCGTCTACCATGATGCGGTGGCTTCGGACGGGTACCTGCGCTTTCCTCATCTCCAGGGCGACCTGCTTACCTTCGTCGCCGAAGACGACGTGTGGCTGGCACCGGTATCGGGAGGGCGGTCCTGGCGGCTGTCCGCGGACCGGGCCCTGGCTAGCCACCCCCGGCTGGCCAGGGACGGCACCGCGGTGGCCTGGACCAGCCAGCGCGACGGCCCCGCCGAGGTGTACCTCGCGAGCGTGGACGGCGGAGGCGGCCGCAGGCTCACGTTCTGGGGTGATTCCCAGACCCGGGTGCGGGGCTGGTCCGCGGCTGGCGAGGTGCTCGCGATCACCGCGTCAGGACAGCCCTTCGCGCACCACACCTGGGCGTACGCGGTGCACCCTGACGGCGGGGCGGCCAGGCAGCTTCCGTTCGGGCCGGTTGCGGACCTTGCGATCGAGCATGACGCCGTGGCGCTGGTCAACGGGCGGCACGCGCGGGAGCCCGCGTTCTGGAAGCGCTACCGTGGCGGGACCGCGGGCCGGCTCTGGCTGGCCCGGATCACCCAGGACACCGCGCCCGGTTCCTGGCCGGAGTTCTCGCGGATCGCCGAGACCCTGACCGGCCAGGTTGCCAATCCCATGATCGTCGGCGGCAGGCTCGTGTTCCTCGCCGACCACGAGGGCACGGCAAACCTCTACTCTTGCGACTTCGACGGTGCCGACCTGCGGCGTCATACCGACCACGACGGGTTCTACGCCCGCAACGCGAGCACCGACGGGCGGCGCATTGTCTACCAGTGCGCGGGTGACATCTGGCTTCTTGACGATCTGGACGGCGAGGCCGGGCCGGTTGACATCAAGCTCGGCTCGCCGGGCCTGGGGCGCAGCCCCCGGCTGATATCCGCCGAGGACCATCTTGGCGACCTGTCCTGCGACCACACCGGCCAGGCAAGCGCGGTGGAGGTCCGCGGCACGGTGCACTGGCTGACCCATCGCGACGGGCCCGCGCGGGCGCTCTCGGTGACCCCTGGAGCCCGGGCACGGCTGCCCAGGGTGCTTGGCCGGACGGGTCAGGTCGTGTGGGTGAGCGACGCGGGCGGCGAGCAGGCGCTGGAGATCGCGCCGGCCGACCCGGCCGCCGATCATCCGCGCCGCCTTGCGGCAGGCCAGCTCGGCCGGGTGCGGAGCATGACGGCCGCACCGGACGGCACGACAGTGGCCGTTGCCGCCCGTGACGGCCGCCTGTTCCTGGTTGATGTCGCCTCTGGCCAGGTGAGCGAGCTGGCGGCGTCATCGGACGGCCCGGTGACCGGCCTCGCCTACTCGCCGGACTCGGCCTGGCTCGCCTGGTCCCAGGCCGGGCCGCGCCCGCTGTCGCGGATCCGGCTTGCCCGGCTGTCGGACCGGACGCTCGCCGACGCCACGGACGGGCGGTTCATCGATACCGATCCCGTCTTCACCAGCGACGGGCGTTACCTGGCCTTCCTGTCCAGGCGCAGCTTCGACCCGGTGTACGACGCGCATTTCTTCGATCTGTCGTTCCCCTTCGGCTGCCGTCCGTACCTGGTGCCGCTCGCCGTCGGCGCGCCGTCGCCGTTCGCCCCGCTGCCCGATGGGCGGCCGGTCGGCCACGCCGAGACCGACGATGATCAGGAACCAGGTCCGGTGGCCGTCAAGGTGGATACCGAGGGGCTGGCCGCGCGGGTGGTGCAGGTGCCCGTGCCCGAGGCACGGTACTCGTCGCTACTGCCGGTCAAGGGCGGGCTCGCGTGGCTCAGGGAGCCGCTGGCCGGGACCCTCGGCGAGGGTTCCGCCGAGCTTGACAGCTCGCAGCCGCGGGCGTCGCTCGAACGATTCGACCTGGAGAAGCGGCGCTGCACCGAGCTGGTCGGCGAGCTCGACTGGTTCGAGGTAAGCGGCGACGGCACCCGTCTGGTCGTGAGCGATCAGGGCGAGCTGCGCGTGCTTCCCGCTGAACGGAAGGACGACTCTGACGGGCCGGGCGAGACGGTAACCGTCGATCTGTCCAGGGCGCGCTACATGGCCGATCCCGCGGCGCTGTGGCGGCACGCGTTCGACGAGGCGGGCCGCATCATGCGGCACGACTTCTGGGTCGCTGACATGGCCGAGGTCGACTGGGACGGGATCCTTGACCAGTACCGGCCGCTGCTGGACCGGATAGCCGGGGGCGAAGACTTCACCGATCTCTTGTGGGAGGTCTTTGGCGAGCTCAACACCTCGCACGCTTACGTCCGGGCAGCTCCGAGCGACCGGCATGCCGGCGATGCGGGCGCTGTCGGGATGCTCGGCGCGGACCTGGAGCAAGACGCGGACGGCGGCTGGCGGATAGCCCGGGTGCTGCCCGGTGAGTCATCGGATCCGCGGGCACGATCACCGCTGGCAACGCCAGGGGGAGTGGCGGCGCCTGGCGATGCCCTGCTCGCCGTGGACGGCCAGGCGGTGGACCCGCTGACCGGGCCGGGCCCGCTGCTGGTCGGCGCCGCGGACGTGCCGGTCGAGCTGACCCTCGCCTCGGCCGACGGCGGTGAGCCCCGCCGGATCGTGGTTGTCCCGCTCGCCGACGACGGCAGGCTGCGCTACCAGGACTGGGTGGCAGGCCGGCGCAGCCTGGTCCGCGAGCTCAGCGGCGGCAGGATCGGCTACCTGCATGTGCCCGACATGATGGGGGAGGGCTGGGCGCATTTCCACCGCGACCTGCGCCTCGAGATGACCCGCGACGCGCTCATCGTGGACGTCCGGGGTAACCGTGGCGGCCACGTCTCCGAGCTCGTCGTGGAGAAGCTGGCCCGCCGCGTGCTCGGCTGGGACGTGCCCCGCGGGATGCACCCCACGACGTACCCGCAGGACGCCCCGCGCGGCCCCGTCGTCGCGCTGACCGATGAGTTCGCGGGCTCCGATGGCGACATGGTCACCGCCGCGATCCGCATCCTGGGGCTCGGCCCCATCGTGGGCGCCCGTACCTGGGGCGGCGTGATCGGGATAGACGGGATCGGCGGGCACGTGCTGGTGGACGGCACGGCGATGACCGTGCCCAAATATGCGATGTGGCTGGAAGGTTACGGCTGGGACCTGGAGAACAGGGGTGCGGAACCGGATGTCGAGGTTCTTAACTCACCTGATGACTGGGCAGCCGACCAGGACTGTCAGCTGGAGGCCGCTGTGCGGCTCGCGCTGGAGGCGCTCGACGCCAGGCCCGCGGTGGTCACGCCGGACACCGCACAGCGCCCCTCCAAGCGCCGTCAGCCACTCCCGCCCCGCGCCCCGCGCTAGTCGCCCCGCCCGGGTACGTCAGACCGAGACCAGGTCACACACGAAGATCAGAGTCTCGCCCGGCGCGATTGCGCGGCCGGCCCCGCGGTCTCCGTAGGCCAGGTGTGCCGGAATGATCAGCTGGCGGCGGCCGCCGACCTTCATCCCCGCGATGCCCTGATCCCAGCCGGCGATGACCCTGCCGGCACCGAGTTGGAACGCAAGCGGCTCTCCCCGGTTCCAGCTGGCGTCGAACTCCTCGCCGTTGGAGAATGCGACCCCGACATAGTGGACTTTCACCGTGTCGCCAGCCTTCGCCACGGCGCCGTCTCCCTCCCAGATCTCCGTGATCTCCAGGCTGGCCGGCGGCTCGCCGCCGGGGAAGTCGACCTCAGGCTTGTCGATGCTCATACTCGCGCCTCCGTGTATGCGGTGACATCCCCGGAAGCTCCGGGCAGTCGGTTTGGGATCTGGGCACGTCGGCTGGCCGCCCCTGGCACCCGTTGCGACGGGCACTCACGCTACCGAGAAGGAGGCAATCCGCGCGACTCACGAAGCTACCAAACCGCGCGGGTGTCCCACGCCAGGAACGCCGATCAGGCACGGCCTAGATAGGCGAGCTGTAGCCGGCGACCCAGTGGATCTGAAGCCAGATCATCACCGATGTCCACGCGCCGCTCACCTGGAGGATGCCCACGACGACCAGGAGCCCGCCGCCGATCCGCATTACCGTCCTGGCGTGCCTGCGGGCGAAGCCGAACCCCTTCATGCCGCGCTGGAAGACCAACGCCACGATCAGGAACGGCACGCCGAGGCCGAGGCCGTAGACGAACAGCAAGAAGGCGCCGCGTCCCGCGGTGCCCGTCACCGCGGCCAGCCCCAGTACCGTGCTCAGCGTCGGCCCCGCGCACGGCGTCCAGCCGAGGCCAAACAGCACGCCGAGCAGCGGTGCGCCGGCCAGCCCGGCCCGCGGGCGGACCGAGGGCCGGAGCATCCGCCCGGCAAATGTGAACCGGTCGAAGGCGCCGGCGAACAGCAGCCCCAGCAGGATCGTCACGACCCCGAGTACCTGGATCAGCCCGCGCTGATGGGTCAGGAGCAGTTCGCCCAGCCCGCCGAACGCCGCACCGTAGGCGGCGAACAGGGCAGAGAAGCCTAGTACGAGCAGCGCCGCGCCCGCGACCGTACGGCCCCGGCTCGGCTGCTGGCTCGATCCGGCTGATCCCGCCTGCTGGGCGTCCGCGCCGGACATGCCGGTCACATACGAGAGATAGCCGGGGATCAACGGGAGGCAGCACGGCGACAGGAAGGTGATCGCCCCGGCCGCGGCGGCGACCGGCACGGCCAGGATCAGTGGTCCGCTCGATACCAGGTTCCCCACGTCGTTCATGCCCGTCCGCCACCTCCCGACCGGTACAACCTATCCCTGCCCTAGACAGGGGCCTGCCGCGGGCGGTGCTGGAGGTTCACGCGCTGGAGCCGGCCCGCCACCGCAGTCGCCGCAGCCCGTGCGCCTGCCGCGCTCGGGCCGGCCGACCGCGGCTTGCGTGCGTCATGCCCGTCTACCGCTGTTCCTGCGGCCGGTGGCCGCGAAGCCGTCTGCGCGTCGCGAAGATTGCCACCGGGATCAGCCACCACAGCAACCAGATCGGATGGCCGCCGCCGGCCGTCCTGCTGATCCCGCCGATCGTGGCCATGACTGCCACGAAGATCAGAATCGCCGCCATCGGGAACGGCGGGCCCGTCCTGCGCCGCGAGGCCGGCCGCTGCGGCGTCGGGCGCGGGAGATCGGTGAGCAGCCGGTCAAGGTCGCCCCGGGTGCGGGCGTTGATGGCCTGGCCCACTCGCTCGTCGAATTCGGCGACCTGAAGCCGTCCGTTCGTGAGGTGCTCGGCGAGCTCGGCGGCGACCCCGTCCCGATCGGCGTCCGACACGCGCAGGTCGGAGGCCGTCATTCGCGTTTGTGCTGTGGTCTCAGTCACTGGTTGCTCCTTCTCCCCGGCTGGCCGGCCCGGTTGTGGCCTAAAATGATTTCTAGTCGCGATAGTAACGTACTGCAAGTGTTTTGTCATTTGATAATGTGTCACTGTGACCAGTCAGTCCGAGTCGGCGAGTGCCGACGATCACCGGGGCTTCGGCCTGCTCCTTGTCCAGCTGGGGTACCACGCGGCTCGCATGTTCGGGGAGCTGCTCGAGCCCCTCGGCCTTGAGCAGCGTCACGCCGGGATGCTCTCCAGGCTCGCGGCTAACGAGGGCAAGTCGCAGCAGGCTCTCGGCGAGCTGCTCGGGCTGAACGCCACGCGCATGGTTTTCCTGGTGGACGAGCTCGAGCAGCGCGGGCTTGTCGAGCGCAGGCGTAATCCCGCGGACCGGCGTTCGCATGCCCTGTACCTGACCGATGAGGGCAGGGACATGCTCGGCCGGGCCCAGCAGGTGATCAGCGGACACGAGCAGCAGCTCAGCGCCGCGCTGACCGACACCGAGCGCGGCCAGCTGCTGCGCCTGCTCCGCCGCGTCGCCGACGAGCAGGGCCTGGCCGCGCAGAGCATGCCAGGTGTGTACAAGCCCGTCCGGGGCGACTGAGCCGCCCGGGCCTGGGCCGCCCGGGCCTGGGCCGCTGCCGCCCTGCACGGGACCGCCACCTGCACCAAGAAGGCGAACGGCCGGCTGGCCTCGTGCAAGCCAGCGGTCCCGGAGAACCTGCTGCCGCCGGGCAGCAGGAACAAGACGACGGTGAAGCAGCTGGTCAAGGACCCGGCCACGTTGGTGGACACGCGCACCTGGACCAGTGGCGGCGGCAACACGTTCCCCGGCGCGGACGTGCCGTTCGGAATGGTGCAGTGGAGCCCGGACACCATGCCGGATCGCAACGCGGGCGGCGGCTACAACTACGGCGACTCCGCACTCACGCGCCTTCGCCGGCTCACCGGCCGGCGAAGGCGCGGGCTAAGGTTTCGCTACCGGCAGGTAGATGCGGCCGCCCTCGCGGGTGAATTCCTCGGCCTTCTCGGTCATCCCCGCGGTCAGCGCTTCGGCGTCAGCCAGGCCATGCGAAGCGGCGTACTCCCGCACGTCCTGAGTGATCTTCATCGCGCAGAAATGCGGGCCGCACATGGAGCAGAAGTGCGCGGTCTTGGCCGGCCCAGCGGGCAGCGTCTCGTCGTGATATCTGCGCGCCGTGTCCGGGTCCAGCGCCAGGTTGAACTGATCCTCCCAGCGGAACTCGAACCGCGCGTCGGACAGCGCGTCATCCCAGGCCTTGGCGCCCGGATGCTGCTTGGCCAGGTCGGCGGCGTGGGCGGCGATCTTGTAGGCGATCACGCCCTGCTTGACGTCCTCGCGGTCGGGCAGGCCGAGATGCTCCTTGGGCGTCACGTAGCAGAGCATGGCGGTCCCGTACCAGCCGATCATCGCCGCGCCGATCGCGGAGGTGATGTGGTCATAGCCAGGCGCGATGTCGGTGGTCAGCGGCCCGAGGGTGTAGAACGGCGCCTCGTCGCAGAGCTCCTGCTGGAGCCGCACGTTCTCGGCGATCTTGTGCATCGGCACGTGGCCAGGGCCCTCGACCATCACCTGGCAGTCATAGTCCGCAGCAGTCTTGGTGAGCTCGCCGAGCGTGCGCAGCTCGGACAGCTGCGCCTCGTCGTTCGCGTCGTGGATGCAGCCCGGCCGCAGCCCGTCACCGAGCGAGAACGTCACGTCGTAGCGGCGCAGGATCTCGCACAGCTCGGCGAAGTGGGTGTACAGGAAGTTCTCCTCGTGGTGGGCAAGGCACCACGCGGCCAGGATCGAGCCGCCGCGGGACACGATGCCGGTCCGCCGCCGCGCGGTCAGCGGCACGTACCGCAGCAGCACGCCGGCGTGAATGGTCATGTAATCGACGCCCTGCTCGCACTGCTCGATGATGGTGTCCGCGTACACCTGCCAGGACAGGTCCTCCGGCTTGCCGTTTACCTTCTCCAGGGCCTGGTAGATCGGAACCGTGCCGATCGGGACGGGCGAGCCGCGGAGGATTCCCTCCCTGGTCTCGTGGATCCGCTTCCCGGTGGACAGGTCCATCACGGTGTCGGCGCCCCAGCGGGTTGCCCACCGCATCTTGTCCACTTCTTCCGCGATCGAGGAGGTGACCGCGGACGTGCCGATGTTCGCGTTGATCTTGACGAGGAAGGCCTTGCCGATGAGCATCGGCTCGCTTTCGGGATGATTGACGTTCGCGGGCAGCACGGCCCGGCCGGCCGCCAGCTCGTCACGGACAAGCTCGGGCGGCACTCCCTCGCGCAACGCGGCGAACTCCATCTCGGGCGTGATCTCGCCCCGGCTGGCGCAGGCTCGCTGGGTCATGCAGGCGCCCCGCGAAGCGCGTTCGGCAATCCATGGTTCTCGCAGCCGCGGCAGTGCCTCATCGCCGGCCGCGGCGGGCCCCGATGTGTCGTAGAGGCAGAAGCTGTCGCCGGTTGTCAGCGTCACCTCGCGGACCGGCACCCGGATGTCCGGGCGGGATCCGGTGCGGTAGGCCTTGCGGAAAACGCCCGAGGATGTATCTGCCGATTCTCTGCTTACCGGAGTCATGGCAACTCCCTTCGCCGGTATGACCCGGATCAGGTCCTGGCGGTCGGCGGCCCGTCTCAGCCGCCCTCTCAGCCCGGTTTCGCCGGACTCCCGCGTTCTATCCCCTACCGTAGCCCGCCCGGCGCGCTATGCCCATCCCAGGATCGCGGGCCGGTGACAGGTAGGGTCGCCCGAAGGAGGTGGGGCCTGAGGTGACCGAGCCAGCGGACGTCGGAGATAGGGTCCTGACCATCCCGAACGGGATAAGCGCGGCGCGCCTGCTCGGCGTGCCGGTCTTCTTGTGGCTGATCCTCGGTCCCAGGACGTCCACCGCCGACTGGTGGGCGGTGGGGATACTGATCGCGTCCGCCATCTCCGACTGGCTGGACGGCAAGATCGCCCGCGCGTTCAACCAGGTCAGCCGGCTCGGCCAGATGCTCGATCCGGCGGCGGACAGGCTCTACATCGCGGCCACTCTCGTCGGGCTGGCCGTGCGGGCACTCATCCCTTGGTGGCTGGTGGGCCTGCTGGCGGCACGCGAGATCGCGGTCGGGGTGGCGCTGGCCGTGCTGCGCAGGCGGGGGTTCGGCACGTTCCAGGTCAGCTTCGTCGGCAAGACCGCGACCCTGTGCCTGCTCTATGCGTTCCCGCTGCTGCTGCTCGGCTCGCACGGGGGCACGGCGGCCGAGATCGCGCGGGTCAGCGGGTGGGCGTTCGCGATCTGGGGTACCGCGCTGTACTGGTGCGCCGGAGGGCTCTACCTGGTCCAGGCGCGCACCCTGCTCGCGGGGAGCTCAAGCCTAGTGTCAATGAGGAAGGAGCTGCATCAGCCGTGAAGGCTGTCGTAATGGCGGGCGGCGAGGGCACCCGGCTACGGCCGATGACAGCCAATCAGCCCAAGCCGATGCTGCCCGTGGTCAACCGCCCGATCATGGAGCACGTGCTCAGGCTGGTCAAGCGGCACGGGTTCACCGAGACCGTGGTCACGGTCCAGTTTCTCGCCTCACTGGTGCGCAACTACTTCGGTGACGGCGAGGACGTCGGCATGAGCCTCCAGTACGCCACCGAGGAAATGCCGCTCGGCACCGCCGGCAGCGTCCGGAACGCCCGCGACGCGCTGCGCGACGAGCCATTCCTCGTCATCTCCGGTGACGCTCTTACCGACATCGATCTGTCTGAGCTTGTCAAATTCCATAAGCGGAACGGCGCGCTGGTGACTGTCGCGCTCAGCCGGGTGCCCAACCCGCTGGAGTTCGGCATCGTCATCACCGGGGAAGACGGCCGTATCCAGCGCTTTCTTGAGAAACCGACCTGGGGCCAGGTGTTCTCGGACACCGTGAATACCGGTATCTACGTGATGGAACCCGAGGTGCTCGACGAAGTGCCGGCCGACCAGATCTGCGACTGGTCCGGCGATGTCTTCCCCCGGCTGCTCGAACGCGGCGCCCCGCTGTATGGCTGGGTCGGCGACGGCTACTGGGAGGACGTGGGCACGCACGAGAGCTACCTGAAGGCACAGGCGGACGTGATGTCCGGGCGGGTGGCGGTGGACATCGACGGCTTCGAGGTGTCGCCAGGCGTGTGGATCGCCGAGGGCGCCGAGGTCGATCCCGACGCGATGCTCACCGGCCCGCTGGTGATCGGGGAGTACGCCAAGATCGAGGCCGGCGCGACGCTGCGCGAGTACACCGTGATCGGCAGCAACGTGGTGGTGAAGGAGGGGGCCTTCCTGCACCGCGCCGTCCTGCATTCCAACGTCTACGTCGGCCAGGGGGTGACCCTGCGCGGCTGCGTGATCGGCAAGAAGACCGACATCATGGCCTCGGCGCGGATCGAGGAGAACGCCGTCGTCGGCGACGAGTGCATGATCGAGTCCGAGGCCTACCTGTCGGCCGGGGTGAAGGTCTACCCGTTCAAGACCATAGAGGCCGGCGCGGTGGTGAACACCAGCGTGATCTGGGAGTCGCGCGGCCAGCGCGCGCTCTTTGGCAGCCGCGGCGTGTCCGGCCTGATCAACGTGGAGATCACACCCGAGCTGTGCGTGCGGCTGGCGAGCGCATACGCGAGCACGCTGAAGAAGGGCTCGACCGTCACCACCTCGCGTGATGCCTCCCGGGCCGCCCGCACGCTCAAGCGGGCGGTGCAGGCGGCGCTGAACGCCAGCGCCATCAACGTGGTCGACCTGGAGGCGCAGCCGCTCCCGGTGGCCAGGTTCGAGACGGGCCGCAGCAACTACAGCGGCGGGATCGCGCTTCGCACCACGCCCGGTGACTCGCAGTCCATCGACATCGTCTTCCTTGACGAGCGCGGCGCCGACCTGTCCCAGGCAGCCCGGCGCAAGCTGGAGCGGGTCTTCTCCAGGCAGGAGTTCAGGCGCGCGTTCCCCGGCGAGATCGCCGAGTTGTCCTACCCGCCGCGGATCATCGAGTCCTACACCAGGGAACTGCTGCGCTGCGTGGACATGACCGGCGTGCGCGAGGCTGACCTGAAGCTGGTGGCGGACTGCGCGGGCGGCACCGCGGCGCTCGTGCTGCCCGGGCTGCTCGGCAAGCTCCGCCTTGACGTGCTCACCGTCAACAACCGGCTGGACGAGATCTCGCCCACTGAGACGCTAGCCCAGCAGCGGGCCGGGATGCAGCGCGTCGGCGAGCTCGTATCGTCGTCGCGGGCCGCGTTCGGCGTGCGGTTCGATCCGGTGGGTGAGCGGATCGCGCTGCTCGACGAGAAGGGCGAGGTGGTCAGCGACGACCGCGCGCTGCTCGTCGTGCTCGACCTGGTGGCCGCCGAGCGCAAGTCGGGGCGGGTCGCGCTGCCGGTCACGACCACCCGGGTGGCCGAGCAGGTATGCCGCTTCCACGGCGTGCGGGTGGACTGGACCGCTACCTCGATGGACGCGCTCACCGAGGCCGCCGAGGCCGATGACGTGATCCTGGCCGCGGACGGCCGCGGCGGATTCATCGTGCCCGAGTTCTGCCGCACCATGGACGGCATCGCCGCCTTCACCCGGCTACTCGGCCTGGTGGCGCGGGCCAGGCTCACGCTCAGCCAGATCGACGCGAGAATCCCGGAGGCGAACCTGCTCAGGGTCTCGATGCCTACCCCGTGGGCGGCCAAGGGAGGCGTGATGCGGGCCGTGGTGGAGGCGGCCGGTGATCGTCCGCTGGACACCACCGACGGGGTGCGCGTGGTCGAGGAGGGCCGCGGCTGGGTGCTGGTGCTGCCCGACCCGGCCGGCGCACTCACCCACCTGTGGGCGGAAGGCACGGACGACGATGCCGCGCAGTCCCTCATCGACGAGTGGGGCGCGGTTGTGGAGCGGGCCGGCAGCTGAGCGGGCCGGCGGCTGACCGGGGCGGCGGCTGACCGGGGCGGCGGCTGACCGGGGCGGCGGCTGACCGGGGCGGCGGCTGACCGGGGCGGCGGCTGAGCGGGGGCGGGCAGCCGGTTGCGCAGCGTGCACGGCCGGACCGGGCTGGTCACAGTCCGGCCACGAGCCGGTGCCGCATGAGAGAATCTTCGTCATTGTTTGCGGAGGTTACTGTCGGAGGTGCGGCCTGATGTGGCAGAGGCGCCGCGGCGATGCCGTAGCGGGGACGCGAGGACCTGATACGCCCCTGCCCGGCGGCCACCGTAGGCGATGGGGCCGTCGTCGCGCGTGGCGCGTGGACCGCCGCGCCGCGGCCCAGGTAGCTTTGAAACAATCACCGGAGTTCACCCCGCGGGCCAGCCTTACCGGGCTGAGTCCCGACCCGAATGCATGGCCGATGGATGGGAGGCCGGGCGAAGCGATGCCGAGCGTCCACTGCACCCGGTGCGGCCGCCCCAATGCCGAAGGCGCCCGTTTCTGCTCACATTGCGGTACCCCGCTCGCGCGCGCCGTCAGCGGCGAACGGCCCGGCGAGTCAACCTCCACGATCTCCCTCGGCGGCTGGGAGTCCGCTGAGCCCGAGGTGCTGGATGAGTCGGCGGCAGACGCGGCGGCGGTGGAGGCACTTCCGGCAGGCACGGCCCTGCTCGTGGTCAGGCGCGGGCCGAACGCGGGCAGCAGGTTCCTGCTGGACAGCGACCTCACTACGGCGGGGCGTCATCCGGAGAGCGATATCTTCCTCGACGATGTCACCGTGTCCCGCAGGCATGCCGAGTTCTACCGGCAGGGCGAGGCGTTTACGGTACGCGACGTGGGCAGCCTGAACGGCACCTACGTGAACAGGGAGCGCATCGAGGAGTCCGGGCTCAACGGCGGGGACGAGGTCCAGGTGGGAAAGTTCCGGCTGGTATTCCTCACCCATTCGCCGCGTGAGGAGATCGACGGCGGGGGCGTACGGGACGAAGCATGAGCGCTCAGCCTGTCAGAGCCTATTACGGTATCGGCGAGGTGCTTGCCCAGCTCAGCGGTGAGTTCCCCGATGTCCGCATCTCCAAAATCCGGTTCCTGGAGTCGGAGGGGCTTATCGAGCCCGCCCGCTCGCCGTCCGGGTACCGGCGGTTCAGCCGACGCGACGTGGAGCGCCTGCGGTACATCCTGACCGCGCAGCGCGATCACTACCTGCCGCTCCGGGTGATCAAGGAGAAGCTCGATTCTCCCGACGGTGCCGAGCAGTTGCCCGTGGCGCCGGGGGCCGGGGCGATGCTCAGCAGGGGGGAGTTGATCGAGGCGGCCGGCATCGATGCCAATGGCCTCGATCAGCTCGAGGAATTCGGCCTGGTGCGCCGGCGGGGCAGGCAGTACGGCCAGGACGCGCTCGCCGTGGCCCGGCTGGTGGCGGCGCTCGGCACGTTCGGCGTCCAGGCCAGGCATCTGCGGGCGATCAAGGCCGCGGCGGAGCGCGAGACGTCGCTTATCGAGCAGGTGGTGGCTCCGTTGCTGCACCAGCGCAGCCCGGGAGCGGTCGACCGGGCCGGCCAGACCGCGAGGGATATCGCTGCCCTCTCGATGCGGCTGCACGCCGCTCTTGTCGAGGCCGAGCTTGGCGAGGCTGGGCTGGCTTAAGCCCTGCTAGAGGGGGGCCCAACGGCCGACGGCGAGCCCGCGGGGGCCGGCCGAGGTCTGGCACGGCGTGATAGCGGGTGTACTTTGACAAAGGGAGTGCACGGGATCAGGGCCGAGGTTTGACCGAGCGCGTAGGAGCCGCCGTGAGGCAGATGGAGGTCGTCGGCGTCCGGGTCGAGATGCCTACGAACCAGCCCATCGTCCTGCTGAAGGAGATGCAGGGCGAAAGGTACCTGCCGATTTGGATCGGCGCGGTCGAGGCCACTGCGATCGCCTTTGCTCAGCAGGGCATGGTCCCGCCGCGCCCGCTGACCCACGATCTGCTGCGCGATGTGCTCGAGGCACTCGGCGTGCAGCTGCGCACGGTGAAGATCACCGCGCTGCGGGACGGGATCTACTTCGCCGATCTTGTCTTCTCGAACGGGAAGGAAGTGAGTGCGCGGCCGTCAGACTCGATCGCGCTCGCGCTCAGGACAGGAGCGGAGATCTTCGCCAGCGACGAGATCCTCGATGAAGCGGGCGTACCGATCCCTGACGAGCAGGAAGACGAAGTCGAGAAGTTCCGCGAGTTCCTCGACACGATTACGCCAGAGGACTTCGGTCGCTCGACATGATGGGGAGTTCGCGGCAATTCGGCGCACAGTAGGCGACGCGCCGGGGGCGATCGTTGACGGTTCGTGCCGGCCGGCCTAGCGTGCGATACGGGCATCGGTGCCAGGCCCGTCGGAGGTAGGCGTGACGGCAACAAAGGGTGACAGCGGGACGTCTGGGGAAAACGCCTGGCGCACCGCGGCCAAGCAGGCCGGAGAGCAGGGCCTGCTGTTCGGCGAGGAGCTTGCCGAGGGGCCTGAGGGTACCGAGGGCACTGGCTACCGGGGGCCCATGGCCTGCTCGGCGGCGGGCATCACGTACCGCCAGCTGGACTACTGGGCCCGTACCGGGCTGGTGGAGCCTAGCGTGCGCGCTGCTCACGGGTCCGGGTCGCAGCGGCTGTACGGTTTCCGCGACATCCTGGTGCTCAAGGTCGTGAAACGGCTGCTGGAGACGGGAATCTCGCTACAGCAGATCCGCGTCGCGGTGCAGCACCTGCGTGATCGCGGCAGGACCGACCTGGCACAGGTCACGCTGATGAGCGATGGGGTTAGCGTCTACGAGTGCACGTCCGCCGACGAAGTAGTGGATCTGCTACAGGGCGGCCAGGGCGTCTTCGGCATCGCTCTTGGCCGGGTCTGGCGTGAGGTGGAAGGCAGCCTCGCCGATCTGCCCTCGGTGCGCGCTGATGACGGCACGACTGAGCCGGGCAGTCCGGACGCCGACGAGCTAGCTGCTCGCCGGGCGCGCAAGACCGGCTAGCCACTGGAACCATGGCGTCCATCGCCGCGAAGGCAGGCATCCTCATCCGGGGCGTCGCCGTGGATGCCCGGCAGGTCTGGTATGCCTGGCTCATCGGCTCGGTCACGATGGGCACAGTTGTAGCGCTCTTCCTGTCGTTCCGGCCGCCTGCGCAGGGGTCGTCCGGCCAGTCCATACAGTCGATCCTGCCGGGAGCGCCAGGGGCGAGCGACGCGATCGTGCCACTTGCCGGGCTGCCTGTGCTCGCTCGGACAGCGGTCATATTTCTTGGCGTCATGCTGTTCGCTGCCCTGGCGGTGCTCGCCTGGTACACGTCCAGGGACTCATGGCTGCCCGCAGGTACCCGGGGCTGGGTGCTGTGGATGCTGCTGGTCGGGGTGGCAGGCCTCGCGGGCTGGCTCTTCGCGGCTACCGTCACGTTCGGCGCGAACTTCGGGCCGACTGTGCAGCTTGTCCTGGGGTTCGCGGGCGGCGGCCTGCCCTTTGCCCTGGCCGCGGCGATGCTGCTGCGGTCCTGGATGATCAACCTGGCAGCGGCCGGCATCTCGGCAGCGCTAGTAGTGGCCGGGTTCCTGCTGGTCGCGTCGCGCTCGGAGTACGAGCCGAACGCGCTCATTCTCTATTTCGACTACATCAGGTACCTGTTCAGCAGCACGCCCGGCCTGCCTGGGAATCCGATTATCTTCCCGACTGGCGGCCTGCCCACTGTGTCTGGATGACCGAGGCTGCGTGTCTGCGTGTTTGCAGGCCTTGGGCGTGATCGGCTCGGGTAGGCTCGGCGGATAGCCGACAACCTCGTCCGGGAGAGATCTCAGGCAGCCAGCCAGAGACGCCGAAGGGGCAACATCCCCGGAACCTCTCAGGCCCAAGGACTGGACGAGACAGGCGTCTCTGGAATCGCCTGCGGCGATGACAGAGGGGGAGTCCGGCGGCCGCATGGCGGCCCAGGCTCGTAGCAGTCCGGAGGTCCCCCGTCATGAACTTCGCCCAGCGTCACATCGGGCCGTCCACGGCTGAGCAGGAGCGGATGCTCGCCGTGGTCGGCCACGAATCGCTCGAGGAGCTTGCCAGCGCCGCGCTGCCCGCTCAGATAGCGGCCGATGGCAGGCTGAGCTTGCCGCCGCCGCTGTCCGAGGCCGACGCGCAGGCCGAGCTGCGCCGGCTCGGCGGGAAGAACCAGGTCCTCACCTCGATGATCGGCCTGGGCTACTACGGCACGGTCACCCCGGCTGTGATCCGCCGCAATCTGCTGGAGAACCCGAGCTGGTACACCGCCTACACGCCGTACCAGCCGGAAATCTCGCAGGGCAGGCTCGAGGCGCTGCTGAACTTCCAGACGATGGTCGCCGACCTCACCGCGCTGCCAGTGGCCGGCGCCTCGCTGCTGGACGAGGCGACCGCCGCGGCCGAGGCAATGACTCTGGCCCGGCGGGCCTGCGGCAAGGGCAGCATCTTCCTTGCCGACGCTGACTGCCTGCCGCAGACCCTGGCAGTGCTGCGGACCAGGGCGGAGCCGCTCGGCATCCGGCTGGTCGTGGCGGAGGCCAGCCCGGAGGTCATCGGGGCCCAGCCCGATGGCGAGCTGTTCGGCGTGCTGCTGCAGTACCCCGGCGCCAGCGGGGCGGTGCGTGACCTGGCGGCCGCGATCGAGGCGGCGCATCAGCGCGGCGCGCAGGCGGCGGTCGCCGCTGACCTGCTCGCGCTTACCCTGCTGCGCCCGCCGGGTGAGATGGGCGCCGACATCGCGGTCGGCACCACCCAGCGGTTCGGCGTCCCGATGGGCTTCGGCGGGCCGCATGCCGGCTACATCGCGGTCACCAGCGGCCTCAAGCGCCAGCTGCCCGGCCGCATCGTCGGCGTCTCCGTGGACGCGGAGGGCAGGCCGGCCTACCGGCTTGCCCTACAGGCCAGGGAACAGCACATCAGGCGGGAGAAGGCGACGAGCAACATCTGCACGGCGCAGGTGCTGCTTGCGGTCACCGCCGCCATGTACGCCGCCTACCACGGGCCTGACGGCCTGGCCGCCATCGCGCTTCGGGTGCACCGGCGGGCCGCCGCGCTTTCCGCCGCGCTGCGCAGCCGCGGGCTCGACGCGTCGGCCGGGGGATTCTTCGACACGGTGCGGGTGCGCTGGCCGGGCGGCGCGGCCGCCGCGGTGGAGCGGGCACGCGCGGCTGGCTACAACCTCTACCTGGCCGACGACGACACGTTCCAGATCTCCTGCGATGAGACCACTACCGAGGCGCATCTGGCGCAGGTCGCAGCCGCGCTCTGCCCGGGCGACCTGGATGGCCAGGGCGACCTGGATGGCCAGGGCGACCTGGATGGCCAGGGCGACCTGGGTGACCTGGGTGGCCAGGGTGACCTAGGTGGCCAGGGTGACCTAGGTGGCCTGCTGGCGGAGGTGCCCGACGCCCTGCTGGCGGAGGTGCCCGACGCCCTGCTGGCGGAGGTGCCCGACGCCCTGCCCGCCGAGCTGCGGCGCACGTCGGAGTTCCTGACCCACCCGGTGTTCGGCGAGTACAGGACAGAGACCGGCATGCTGAGGTACCTGCGCCGCCTGGCCGACTTCGACATCGCGCTTGACCGGTCCATGATCCCGCTGGGCTCGTGCACCATGAAGTTGAACGCGGCGGCCGAGATGGAGCCGATTAGCTGGCCGCAGTTCGCCGACCTGCACCCATTCGTCCCGGACGAGCAGGCGCGTGGCTATGCGGAGCTCATCGTCGGCCTCGAGGGACTGCTTGCCGAGATCACCGGCTATGACGCGGTATCCGTGCAGCCGAACGCCGGTTCCCAGGGCGAACTGGCCGGCTTGCTCGCCATCCGCGCCTACCACGCATCACGCGGTCAGCCGGAGCGCGACACGTGCCTGATCCCCGAGTCGGCGCACGGCACGAATGCCGCCAGCGCGGTGCTGGCCGGGCTCCGCGTGGCCGTGGTGACGTGCGGTAAGGACGGCGCGGTCGACACCGACGACCTGCGCGTGAAGCTCGGCTCGCTCGGCGAGCGGGTCGCCGCGATCATGCTCACCTACCCGTCCACGAGCGGGGTGTTCGAGGAGAACGTCACCGAGGTGTGCGATGCCGTGCACGCCGCGGGCGGTCAGGTCTATATCGACGGGGCAAACCTGAATGCACTGGTCGGGCTCGCCCGACCTGGCGCGTTCGGCGCCGATGTGTCCCACCTCAACCTGCACAAGACCTTCTGCATCCCGCACGGCGGCGGCGGGCCGGGGGTAGGGCCGGTGGCCGTCAAGGCACACCTCGCCCCGTTCCTGCCCGGCCGGGGGACTGGCCAGGTGGCCGCCGCGCCGTACGGATCGGCCGGCATCCTGCCGATCTCCTGGGCCTACATCGCGATGATGGGCGCCGACGGCCTGCGGCAGGCCACCCTGGTGGCGATCCTCGCCGCCAACTACGTGGCGGTGCGGCTGGCACCGCACTACCCGGTCCTCTACACCGGCCGGGGCGGCCTGGTCGCGCATGAGTGCGTCATCGACCTGCGGCCGATCACCAGGGACGCCGGGGTCACCGTGGATGACGTCGCGAAGCGGCTCATCGACTACGGCTTCCACGCCCCGACCATGTCGTTCCCGGTCGCCGGAACCCTCATGATCGAGCCGACCGAGAGCGAGGAGCTTGCCGAGCTTGACAGGTTCTGCGAGGCGATGATCGCGATCAGGGAGGAAATCGCGAGGGTCGCGTCCGGCGAGTACGACCCGCAGGACAACCCTCTGAAGAACGCGCCGCACACCGCGGAGATGCTCATCGTGGGGGACTGGAAGCATCCTTACCAGCGGGAGGAAGCGGCCTATCCGGCACGTGGCGACCGGCGGGCCAAGTACTGGCCGCCGGTACGGCGGATCGACCAGGCGTATGGCGACAGGAATCTGGTCTGTGCCTGCCCGCCGCCGTCCGCCTTCGAGGACCCGCTGCCGGCCGGCTGAGGATCCACCGGGGAAGGCGGCCCGCAGGCGCCTCTTTCGCATCTTTTCCATGATCGATGTGGCAGAGCCCCCCACCGGTGGTAGGCAATTCCACATCGATCTTCGGCGGCGCTCCGGAAGTCGTGGCTCACGGGGTCGGTGGTGCCGGTGTGACGGGAGTGATCCGGTCGGCCGGGTCCGCGGGCACCGCACGATCGTCCGGGATCAGGAAACGACGGTTTATTCCATGACGTGTCCTAATTTCACATCCACGTCGGCGGTCGGGGCGTGATGCGCCCGGAATGACCCGGATGCGGGCCCGGGGCGACGCCGTGAGGGGAGCAGGCCGGCCGATACCCGATCACCCGCGGGTGGGGCAGACGGCTCACTCCAGCGGGCCGCACCCCTACGTCGGAAGGCTGGCCGAGTTCATCAGACGTGAACGTAACGAGCCACGGCAGGCGGACAATAGGCCAGCGCACCGGAAGGGCTGGATGACCTGGAACCGACGGGCCACGGGCTGCGTCTCAGGAACATGATGTTGGTGAGCAGGATGTGCGTTGTGGCGACTGTTGGAGCTTCGCTGGCCCTGGCCGGCTGCGGGAGCATCAGCGGGAACATCGGCGCGGCGGCGGGCCCGAGTGCCTCGCCGACCGCCGCGCTCGCGCTGTGTACGGCGGTCAAGGACGTTGACTCGCTCACCGTCAGCCGGGTCATCGGGTTCCCGCAGAATCACATCCGGTTCACCTTCCCGCCCCGCGTCGAGGCCAGCAGCCCGGAGCAGGCCCGGATTGTGGCCCGGATGGTGTGCGGGTTGCCGCGTATGCCAGGCGGTCCCATGTCCTGTCCCGCTGACCTGGGCATCAGCTACCGGCTGGACTTTGGTGCGGCCGGGCGTCGATTCCCTGTGGTTACCTTGGACAGTGGCGGCTGCCAGGAAGTCGCCGGGGCCGGCCCGGAGCGGTGGGCCGGACGCTCGCCGGGATTCTGGGGAGTGCTGGGACGCGCTACGGACGTCGTCAACCCTGAGACAGCATTCGGAGGCTGTGGTAACCAGGGCAGCGCGCCATGCCAAAAGAATGCGACATATACCGCATAGCGGAAGGGCGGCTCGCTGGTCCGCTGGCGAATGCCCCAGACCTCTCGCCCGCGCGTCTGGCAGGGCCGACGGATTCGCTCTACGCTTCCGGCATGACCGCTGAGGGTGAAGCCGGACCGGGTGTGGCGGCAGAGACGAGCACGCCGGTCGCCGACGCGCCGGTCGCCGACTCGGCCGCGCTAGTAGCGGATGGCATCGCGTACCTGGAGCGGGCGGTTGCCGCGTTCACAGAGGCCGCGGGATCGGCTGACGCCGACATCGCGCCGCTCGCCATCGAACTGCTCGCCAGGACCTTGCCGTTGTGCGAACGCGACGAGGAGTCAGCCTGGGCCTGGCAGCACGGCCTCGAGCACGCGGATCCCGCCGTGGCCGCTGCCGTGCGGGAGCGGCTGCGCCGTGCGTTCGGCAGCGACGAGACGGCGGGCGAGCCCTCCTGGTGGGAGGGGTTCGTGGAGGCCGCGGTCTGCCACGGGACGCTGCCGCTGCTTACCAATGAGGTGTTCGGCGCGCTCGACCACATGTACGCGCTGGCGGCGGTCCCACTGGCCAGGGGCGGGGCGAGGACCAGGGAGCTGCGTGACGTGCTCGCCCAAGCGGTGCGGGTGCCGAGCGGATACGTGTGGGGCAGCGATCTGCTGGCGAGCTTCCGCGAGCGGTTCCGCGATGTGACGGGAACCGATACCGGCGCGCTCCCGGCCGACTGGCCGGAAGGCTGACCCGGCCAGCTGGCCGGGCCCCCACCGGCTAGCCCTGGCCACCGGCTAGTCCTGGCCACCGGGCTAGCCCGGGTCCACCGGCCGAACCGGGTCCACCGGCCGAACCGCGTCCACCGGCCGAACCGCGTCCACCGGCCGAACCGCGTCCACCGGCCGAACCGCGTCCACCGGCTAGCCCTGGCCGGTGACTATTCCCGGCCAGCGGCTAGCCGACTCCAGCGATTAGCCGTCCGTATTGAGTACGGCCTCAATGTCCAGGACGAGCTGAACCTTCTCGCTAACGGCCACGCCACCGCCGGGGATGGGGCCGTTGTAGCTGACGCCGAAGTCCGTCCGGTTGATCTCGCCGGTGGCCGAGAACCCGGCCCTGGTACCGCCGAAGGCATCGGGCCCGAAGCCTTCGATCTCGAACGTCAGCGGGACCTGGCGGGTGACACCCCTGAGGGTGAGGTCGCCGTCGAGGATGAAGCCGTCGCCGTCCGCCCGGAGACCGGTGGACTTGTAGGTCATCTCCGGGTACTTCTCGACCTCGAAGAAGTCAGCCGAGCGGATGTGGCCATCGCGCTGCTCGTTGTCGGTGTTGATCGACGTCAGGTCGATGGTCGCGGTAACGGTGGACTTCAGCGGGTCTTCGGCGGTCACCAGCTCGCCCTCGAACTTGCTGAAGTGCCCGCGCACCTTGCTGACCATCATGTGCTTGACGACGAATCCGACGTGGGAGTGGACGGCATCGATAGCCCACTTGCCGACCACGTAGCCCGGAATCTGGACAACCTCGGCGGTCATCATGTCTCCTTGTTGCATCTGTGTGAGTTTCGGGAAGTATGAAGGTACTGGATAGTGTCTTGGTTCTGAATAGGAACTTCAGCCTATCCTGATACTTGTACCCGCGAGGCGCAAGACCGGCACACGCAGGTGCCCTGGTCACCAGGAGGTAACCATGAACGCGGCCGACATGCCCCTGGCTGGACCCTGCCGGGCCAGCGAGGTGCTGGGCCGGGTGGGGGACAAGTGGTCGCTGCAGGTGATCTTCTGCCTGGGCGGCGGGACCAGGCGGTTTACCGACCTCAAGCGCGGCATAGACGGAATCAGCCAGCGCATGCTGACGGTGACCCTGCGCGGGCTCGAGCGGGACGGAATCATCACCAGGACGATGTACCCGGTCATGCCGCCGCGGGTCGACTATGCGCTGACCCCGATGGGCAATACTCTGCTGGACGCGGCCGGCACGCTCATCGGCTGGGCGCATGCGCACCTGGACGAGATCGACGCCGCACGAGTCGCCTACGATGACCGCGAGCGGCGGAGCGACCGCTCTTTCACTGCATAGAGTTGGTTCGTGGCAGATCCGCACGACTACCGCCCGCCCCCCGGCTCCATTCCCGAATCCCCTGGCGTCTACCGGTTCCGTGACGAGCACGGCCGGGTGATCTATGTCGGCAAGGCGAAGTCGCTGCGGTCCAGGCTGAACTCCTATTTCGCCGACTTCGCCTCGCTGCACCCCAGGACTCAGGGCATGCTGCGCGCGGCGGCCAAGGTTGACTGGACAGTGGTCGGCACCGAGGTCGAGGCGCTGCAGCTCGAGTACTCCTGGATCAAGGAGTTCGATCCTAGGTTCAACGTCAGGTACCGGGACGATAAGAGCTATCCCTATCTCGCGGTCACGATGGACGAGGATTACCCGCGCGTCATGGTGATGCGCGGTGCGAAGCGGCGGGGAGTCAGGTATTTCGGGCCGTACTCGCACGCCTGGGCGATCAGGGAGACGGTAGACACGCTGCTCCGGGTCTTCCCGGTGCGGACCTGCTCGGCCGGGGTGTTCAAGCGGGCGGGCCAGATCGGCCGCCCGTGCCTGCTCGGCTACATCGGCAAGTGCTCGGCGCCCTGCGTGGGGCGAGTAAATGAGGCCGAGCACCGGCTCCTTGCCGAGGACTTCTGCGACTTCATGGCCGGCCAGACAGCCCGCTTCATCCGGGCGCTAGAGAACGACATGCGGCAGGCAGCAGCCGCCGAGGAGTACGAGCGGGCGGCGCGGCTGCGCGATGACGTCAAGGCGCTGCAGCGTGCCCTCGAGAAGCAGGCCGTGGTGCTCGGTGACGGCACCGACTGCGACGTGATAGCGCTGGCCGAGGATCAGCTCGAGGCGGCGGTCCAGGTGTTCTACGTGCGCGGCGGTCGGGTGCGCGGGCAGCGCGGCTGGGTGGTGGACAAGGTCGAGGACATCAGCACGGCCGAGCTGGTCGAGCAGTTTCTCGGCCAGGTCTACGGCGACAGCCGGCCGCCGGACGACGCCGCCACGGCGGCGCACCGCGCGGCGGGCCCGGCCGGCTCCCAGACCGGGGTCCCGCGCGAGGTGCTGGTGCCCGTCCTGCCGCCCGGCGCAGCCGCCATGCGGGACTGGCTCGCCCTCCGCGCTGCACGGCCCGGCGGCCGGGTGGACCTGCGCGTGCCCAGGCGCGGCGACAAGAAGGCGCTGCTCGAGACCGTGGCGAGGAACGCCGCCCAGTCGCTGGCACTGCACAAGACCAAGCGGGCCAGCGACCTCACCACCCGCAGCCGGGCGCTGCACGAGATCCAGGAGGGGCTCGGCCTCGACGAGGCGCCGCTGCGGATCGAGTGCTACGACGTGTCGAACCTTCAGGGGACTCATGTGGTGGCCTCCATGGTCGTGTTCGAGGACGGGCTCGCCCGCAAGAGCGAGTACCGGCGGTTCAGCATCCGCGGCACCGGAGGCACCGATGACATCGCCTCGATGCACGAGGTGATCACCCGCAGGTTCCGCCGGTACCTGGAAGAGCGGGAGGAGACCGGCGAGCTCGACACGCTCGGGGACCGGGCCGGCAGCGAGTCATCCGGCGGCGAGCCAGTGGGTGCCAGCCCCAAGCGCAAGTTCGCCTACCCGCCCAATCTCGTCGTGGTGGACGGCGGGCCCGCCCAGGTGGCAGCGGCGATGCGAGCCCTCGTCGAGCTCGGCATCGACGACGTGGCGGTATGCGGGCTCGCCAAGCGGCTTGAGGAGGTGTGGCTGCCCGGCGACGACGCACCGGTTATCCTTTCCCGCACAAGCGAGGGCCTGTACCTGCTGCAACGGGTGCGCGACGAGGCGCACAGGTTCGCGATTACCTACCATCGGGCGAAGAGGTCGAAGGCGCTGATCGCGAGCGAACTGGACGGGGTGCCCGGACTCGGACCGGCCCGGCGGGCCACGCTGCTGCGGCACTTCGGCTCGGTACGCAACATTGCGGCGGCAACCGCCGACGAGATCGCGGGGCTGTCCGGTATCGGGCCAGGGGTGGCGGCGGCGGTGATCGAGGTCCTGCGGCCCGGCGTAACAGGCGATCAGCGGGTCCCGGCGGATGGGGGAGATCAGTGAGGGAAGGTCACGGGGACAGCTATCGCGAGGCGGATGTTCCCGCCATCGTGATCGTTACCGGTATGTCGGGCGCTGGCCGGAGCACCGCGGCCAAAGCGCTCGAGGATCTGGGCTGGTTCGTGGTGGACAACCTGCCGCCCGGGCTGCTGCCCACCATGGTGGACTTGGCGGCCCGCTCGGCCGGCGCCGTGCCCAAGGTCGCGGCGGTCGTGGACGTGCGCAGTCGCGCCTTCACTACCGACCTGCACGCCGCGCTCGGCGAGCTCGGCGAGCGCGGCGAGCCGCCTCGGGTGGTGTTCCTCGAGGCGGCCGATGACACGCTGCTGCGCAGGTTCGACAGCGTGCGGCGCCCCCATCCGCTACAGCACGACGGCGGAGTCAGCGAGGGTATCGCCGCCGAACGCGAGCTCCTGCGCGGCGTGCGCGGCGAGGCCGACCTGGTGCTGGATACCTCGGGCCTCAACGTGCACGAGCTTCGCGCCAGGATGCTGGGCTTCTTCGGCGGAGACGGTGCGGCCGGCCTGCGGGTCAGCGTGGTGTCGTTCGGCTACAAATACGGGCTGCCGGTGGACGCGGACATGGTGACCGACTGCAGGTTCCTGCCCAATCCGCACTGGATCGAGGAGTTGGCCCCGCTCACCGGGCAGGATGCGCCAGTCCGCGACTACGTCCTCGGCCAGCCGGCCGCCAAGAAGTTCCTTGATGCCTTCGTCGAGGCCATGCAGGTGGCACTGCCGGGTTTCGAGCGAGAGGGAAAGCGCTTCGTGACACTCGCCGTCGGCTGCACCGGCGGAAAGCACCGCAGCGTCGCGATGACCGAGCAGCTTGCTGCCAGGCTGGCCGAGACCGGAGCGGCTATCCAGGTGGTGCACAGGGATCTGGGGCGCGAGTGAGGCCGTTGCCTGACTCGTCCGGCCCGAGCGTGGTGGCGCTCGGCGGCGGCCACGGGCTGTTCGCGTCGCTCTCGGCGCTGCGCCGGGTGAGCGGCACGCTGACCGCCGTCGTCACCGTCGCCGATGACGGGGGATCCAGCGGGCGGCTGCGCCGCGAGCTCGGCGTACTGCCGCCCGGTGACCTGCGGATGGCACTGGCGGCACTGTGCGGTGACGACGACTGGGGGATCACCTGGAGCCGGGTGGTACAGCACAGATTCGGCGGGGACAGCGAGCTGGCCGGGCATGCCGTGGGCAACCTGCTCATCGTGGCCCTGTGGGAGCTGCTCGGCGACACGGTCGAGGGCCTGGACTGGGTGGGGCGGCTGCTCGGGGCGCATGGCCGCGTGCTGCCTATGGCCGCCGTGCCGCTCGACATCACCGCCAAGGTGGAGGGAGCCGACCCGGCCCGGCCGTACGAGCTGAGCACCGTCAGGGGGCAAGTCGCCTGTGCCACGACCGACGGGCTGATCCGCTCGATATCGCTCGCACCGCCCGGGCCGGCCGCCTGCCCGGAGGCAGTGGCCGCGGTGCGCGACGCTGACTGGGTGGTGCTCGGACCGGGATCCTGGTTCACTAGCGTGCTGCCGCATCTGCTGGTCCCCGATCTCGCCGGTGCCATGCTCACCACCAGGGCACGGCGGGTGGTGGTGCTCAACTTGGCGCCGCAGTCCGGGGAGACAGAAGGATTCTCGCCGAGCGCGCACCTGGAGGTGCTAGCTGACCACGCGCCCGGCCTCACGGTCGATGTGGTCCTCGCCGACCTCCGGACCGCCACCGGCGCGACCGATGACCTGGAGAAAGCGGCCGGCTTGCTTGGCGCCAGGCTCCTTTTTGCGGACGTGGCGACGCGGGACGGATCGTCACGTCACGACCCGGCGCGCCTGGCGCGGGCATACGCTCAGATCTTCGAGGGGGAGTGACGTAGTTGGCGATGACCAGCCTAGTAAAGGACGAGCTGAGCCGGGTCGATGTGGTCAAGCCGTGCTGCCGCAAGGCGGAGGTGTCAGCGCTGCTCAGGTTCGCCGGGGGCCTGCACCTGGCCGGCGGGCACATCGTGATCGAGGCCGAGCTCGACACCGGCGCCGCGGCCCGCAGGCTTCGTAAGGATGTTGCCGAGGTGTTCGGGCACCGCTCTGAGCTGATCGTGCTCGCGCCTAGCGGGCTGCGGAAGGGGAACAGGTACGTCGTCCGGGTATCCAAGGACGGGGACAGCCTGGCGCGTCAGACGGGCCTGGTGGACAGTTACGGGCGGCCCGTGCGCGGGTTGCCCAGGCAGGTGGTGTCGGGCGGCAGCTGTGACTGCGAATCTGCCTGGCGCGCCGCGTTCCTCGCGCATGGATCGCTGACCGAGCCGGGCCGCTCGATGTCGCTAGAGATCACCTGCCCCGGTCCGGAGGCCGCCCTCGCCCTCGTCGGAGCGGCGCGGCGGCTGAAGATCCACGCCAAGGCACGGGACGTCCGCGGGGTGGACCGGGTGGTCGTGAAGGACGGGGATGCGATCAGTGCCCTGCTCACCCGGCTCGGCGCGCACGACAGCGTGCTTGCCTGGGAGGAAAGGCGGGTGCGCAGGGAGGTGCGGGCCACCGCGAACAGGCTCGCTAATTTCGACGACGCCAACCTGCGCCGAAGCGCCCGTGCGGCGGTAGCTGCGGGCGCGCGAGTCGAGCGGGCACTGGAAATTCTCGGCGACGACGCGCCAGCGCACCTGTGCGACGCGGGCCGGCTGCGCATCGCGAACAGGCAGGCAAGCCTGGAGGAACTCGGTCAGATCGCCGATCCGCCGATGACCAAGGACGCGATAGCCGGCCGGATCCGGCGGCTGCTCGCGATGGCGGACCGGCGCGCGGAGGAGATGGGCATCCCTAGTACTGAGGCAGGCCTCACCCCGGACATGCTGAGCTAGCGCCTGCTGGTCAGCTCGGCGGCGGCTCGTTGCCCGGCATCGCGAAGCCGGGCCCGTCGTACCCCGGCGGCGGTGTCTGGCCTTGCGGCGGACCCCAGCCATACCCCGGCTGGGCAGACGGCGGCGGTGTCTGGCCTTGCGGCGGACCCCAGCCATACCCCGCCTGGGCAGGCGGCGGGGGAGTCTGGCCTTGCGGGCTCCAGCCGTACCCCGGCTGGGCAGGCGGCGTGGTGGCAGGGCCGGCCGGGTTTGCCCGGTCCGGGACGGGAGCGGGAACGGGGACGCGATGCCTCATCCGGCTGTTCGTGATCCTGAAGCCGACAAAGCCCGCGATGAGCCAGAAAAAAATGCCCAGGCCGCCTACCGTGTGCGGGTACGCGTGCAGCACGATATTCAGGTGGGAAGTCACCCAGCCGAGGCTGTATCCGAGCTTTCCCACCGCCACGAAGATAAGGGCAAGAAAGCTGCCGAACGCACAACCGAAGACAGTCAGAATGGCACTCGCGATCGGCACGGCCATGCTGGCAGGCCTGGCCCAGCCGGCCGCCCAGCCGACAAGCACGCCCATGAGGACCGCCACGATCTCAAACTGGTGCTTGCTCAGATAGGCGATCAGCGCGTACCCGAACGCTCCGACCACCGCGGCCGCGAAACCGGTGAGCACCGCCGGCACATCGCCGCGCTGGCGCTGCTGGTCACCCGCGTAGAAGGCCATGGTCGATCTTCCCACGCCCGGCCGGGGTTCAGGTAAGGTTCGCCCGGGAGAGGGCGGGGCCTTCATGCGGCGAGCAGCAAGGCCATGGAATTTTGAGGAGAGCACTGCAGTGACCATTCGTGTGGGGATCAACGGATTTGGCCGGATCGGGCGGAACTTCTGGCGCGCAGTCAATGCCGCGGCGAGCGAGGGCGGTCAGGCGGCGGACGACATCAAGATCGTCGCGGCCAACGACCTCGGCGATGTCGCCACAATGGCGCACTTGCTCAAGTACGACAGCGTGCTCGGCAACCTTCCGCTGGACGTGACCGCGTCGGGCGACACGATCGTCGTCGGCGGCCAGTCGATCAGGATCCTCGCGGAGCGGGATCCGGCGCAGCTGCCCTGGCGCGAACTCGGCGTCGATGTGGTCGTCGAGTCGACCGGACGTTTCACCAACGCCGAGGATGCCCGCAAGCACATCGCCGCGGGCGCCAGGAAGGTGATCATCTCGGCGCCGGCCAAGGGCGAGGACATCACCATCGTCATGGGGGTCAACGACGACGCCTACGATCCGGCCAGGCACGAGATCATCTCGAACGCCTCGTGCACCACGAACTGCGTCGCGCCGATGGCCAAGGTGCTGCTCGACAACTTCGGCTTCGTCCGGGGCCTGATGACCACGATTCACGCGTATACCAGCGATCAGGTGCTGCAGGACTTCCCGCACAAGGACCTACGTCGGGCGCGTGCCGCGGCACTGAACATCATTCCGACCACGACCGGCGCGGCCAAGGCGACGGCGCTCGTGCTGCCCGAGCTCAAGGGCAAGATGGACGGCCTGTCGATGCGGGTTCCCGTGCCGGACGGCTCGGTCACCGATCTCGTCGCACAGCTCGGCCGTGAGGTCACCAAGGACGAGGTGAACGCCGCCTTCCGCGCCGCGGCCGACGGGCCGCTGAAGGGGTACCTGGTATACACCAGCGACCCGATCGTGTCCTCCGACATCGTCGGCTCGCCTGCCTCGTGCACCTTCGATTCCTCCCTCACCATGGCCTTCGGCGACCAAGTCAAGGTAATCGGCTGGTACGACAACGAGTGGGGCTACTCGTCTCGGCTCGCCGACGCGGTCCGCATGGTCGGTTCCCGGCTTGACTGACACCGGCACCGACGAGCTGACGGGATACCGATGAGGGGCATCGACGACGAGGAGGTCCGCGGCCGGGCCGTGCTGTTGCGCGCCGACCTCAACGTGCCGCTTGACGGCACCCGGATCACCGACGACGGGCGAATCAGGGCCAGCCTCCCCACGATAAGCAAGCTGGCGGACCGCGGCGCTCGCGTCATCGTGTGCGCGCACCTGGGCAGGCCAAGCGGGGCTAGTTACGCAGAGCGCGCGGCGGGCGGCCCGTCGCTTGAGCCCGTCGCCCGCCACCTCGCCCGGCTGCTCGACCGGCCGGTCTCCTTCGCCTCCGACGTTGCGGGCCGGTCCGCGTCCGAGATTGCCCGCGATCTGCAGGACGGCGATATCGCGCTGCTGGAGAACGTGCGCTTCGAGCCGGCCGAGACGAGCAAGGACGACCAGGAGCGTGCCGCGCTGGCCGGCCGGCTCGCCAGCCTTGCGGCCGGGGCGATGAGCGACGGCGGCGCACATAGCGAGCCGCTGTATGTAGGCGATGGGTTCGGGGCGGTGCATCGCAAGCATGCCAGCGTGTATGACCTGCCGCGGCTGCTGCCGCACGTGGCCGGCGATCTGGTCCTCGCCGAGGTCGAGGTACTGCGCAGGCTGACCGGGGATCCGGCCCGGCCGTACGTGCTCGTGCTCGGCGGCGCGAAGCCGTCCGACAAGCTGGGCGTGATCGGCAGCCTGCTCGGCAAGGTGGACCGGCTGCTGATCGGCGGCGGCATGTCCTACACGTTCCTTGCCGCGCAGGGGTACGAGGTCGGCAGGTCACTGCTCGAGGCCGCCCAGATCCCGCACGTCTCCCGGCTGCTTGACGAGGCGGCCGGAAACGGTGTGGAGATCGTGCTCCCCCTCGACATCGTCGCGGCCACCCACTTCGCGCCAGGCGCCGACCACGACGTGGTGCCCGCCACCGCCATCCCGGCGGACCGCGAAGGGGTGGACATCGGACCGCAAACCCGGACGCTGTTCGCGGAGAAGCTGGCCGACGCGAAGACCGTGTTCTGGAACGGGCCGCTGGGAGTCTTCGAATTCCCTGCCTTCGCTGCCGGGACGCTTGCCGTCGCGAAGGCGATCAGTGCGGTCAATGGGCTGACCGTCGTCGGCGGGGGTGACTCGGCGGCGGCCGTGCGGTCGCTGGGGCTCAGCGAGGATGCGTTCGGCCACATCTCGACGGGCGGCGGGGCGAGCCTTGAGTACCTGGAGGGCGCCACACTGCCGGGGCTGACCGCGCTTGAGGAAGACCGGTGAGCAGCCGGGCAGCCCGGATGCCGCTGATTGCCGGGAACTGGAAGATGAACGGCAATCACTTCGAGGCGCTAGCGCTGGTGCAGAAACTGGCGTTCACGCTGACCGATAAGGACTTCGCCGCGGCTGACGTGGCGGTGCTGCCGCCGTTTACCGCGCTGCGCAGCGTGCAGACTCTGGTGAGCGGCGACCGGCTGCGGATTTGCTATGGCGCGCAGGATGTGTCACAGCACCAGAAGGGGGCATACACCGGCGACATCTCCGCGGCCATGCTGGCCAAGCTCGGATGCAGCTACGTGCTGGCCGGCCATTCCGAGCGCCGGCAGTATCACGGCGAGGACGACGCTCTGGTCAACGCCAAGATCAAGGCCATGCTGGGCGCGGATCTCGTGCCGATCCTGTGCGTGGGCGAGAGCCTCGAGATCCGGCAGGAGGGCAGGCATCTTCCGCATGTCGTCGCCCAGCTCGACGGCTCGCTGGCCGGCGTGCACGGCGAGCGGGTTGCCGAAATGGTGATCTCTTATGAGCCGGTCTGGGCGATCGGTACCGGTGAGGTGGCTACGCCGGAGGACGCGCAGGAGGTGTGCGCGGCGATCCGGGCAAGGATTTCCGAGGTTCATGGCAGCGAAACGGCCGCTGGCGTGCGTATTCTGTATGGCGGGTCGGTCAAGGCGGATAACATCGCTTCGATCATGGAGCAGCGGGACATCGACGGTGCGCTTGTTGGCGGCGCTAGCCTCAATGCCGGTGAATTCGCGAGGATCTGCCGGTATCGTGAGCAGGGTGGGCACGCCTAAGCGCGGAGCCGGAGAGGACTAGAGGACAGCAGTGAAAGTTGGAATCTCTATCGTCCTGATCATCACGAGCCTGTTGATGATCGTGCTTGTGCTACTGCACAGGGGCAAGGGCGGCGGCCTCTCCGACCTATTTGGCGGCGGGGTGACATCCTCGCTCGGCTCGTCATCGGTGGTCGAGCGGAACCTGGACAGGCTCACGGTCTTCACAGGCGTGGTCTGGTTCATCAGCATCGTTGCCCTAGGCCTCCTGCTCAACAGGTAGCGCCAGGCACGGCAGGAACCCGGACTTCAGGCACGACCCCCGCATAGGCATGAGGCAAGGCTAGGCACGGGGCGAGGTAAGGCAACCCAGAGACAAGGGGTATTCCGTGAGTAGTGGCAACGCCATCCGCGGCAGCAGGGTCGGCGCGGGCCCGATGGGCGAGGCCGAGCGAGGTGAGTCCGCGCCGCGTGTGTGGGTGTCATTCTGGTGCTCGAACAGGCACGAGACGCGTCCGAGCTTCGCCACCGATGCCGCTGTGCCCGAGACATGGGAGTGCCCGCGGTGCGGATTCCCCGCCGGGCAGAACGAGCAGAGCCCGCCGGCACCGCCGCGCGCCGAGCCGTACAAGACCCATCTCGCGTACGTGAAGGAGCGGCGCAGCGACGCCGATGGTGCGGCGATCCTGGCGGAGGCGCTGAACCGGTTGCGTCAAGGGGCTTGACGGCGCTCGTTGATTGTCCGCCTGTCGGCTCTGCCGAACGGCGCGCACTCAACGAGCATCGCCGCGCCAGCGTTGGCGCCCTGTCCAGTTGGTGGGTAGTGGCCTTACTGGCAGGCTGATTGCTTGCGGCGGGTCGATGTGATCCGTGGCCGGTGGGCTGCGATTACGATGGGCCGGTGGCGTTGCGAGCGATTGATTTTCATGTGCATTTGCCTACGCCGGACTGGCTGGATGGCAGCATGGCCGGCTATGTCGAGGTGGCCGAGGCTTACTTCCGGTCGCCGGTGGAACGGCAGTCGATGGACCAGCTGGCGGACCGCTACCGTCAGCTGGAAGTAAAGGCGGTCCTGCTGGCCTGGGATGCTGAGACGGCGACGGGACGACCCCGGGTACCCAACGAGACCGTGGCTGCTGCCTGCCGTGATCATCCGGATGCCTTCACCGGCCTGGGCTCGGTCGACCCGCATAAGGGCGAGGCGGCCGTCGCAGAGGTGGCCAACATCGCCGCCCTGGGGTTGCGGGGGGTGAAATTTCATCCTTCGCTGCAGGCGTTCTCTCCTGATGATCCTGGCTACTGGCCGATCTTCGCCGCATGCGAGCAGCATGGCCTGCTGGCCCTGTTTCACACCGGGACCAGCGGGATCGGTGCTCGCCAGCCCGGCGGCCAGGGGATCCGGATCGACTATGCGCACCCGCTCAAGCTCGATGCGGTCGCCGCCGCCCATCCCGGGCTGACCGTGGTTGCCGCGCATTTCGGCTGGCCCTGGCAGATGGACCTGATCGCCATGGCCCTGCACAAGACCAACGTGTACATCGACGTCTCCGGCTGGTCACCACGGCGGATCCCGCCGGAGGTGATCCGCGAACTACGAGGGCGGCTGTCCGGGCAGTTCCTGTGGGGCAGCGACTTCCCGTTCATCACCCCGGAACGCTGCCTGGCCGAACTCGCCGATCTCGGCCTGCCAGCGGACGTGCTGGACAAAGTGCTGCACGAGAACGCCACCCGCATACTCGGGCTCGGCTGACCCGCCTGGAACGGCTGCGAACTCTGATCACATGCGTTTCATCACCGTAAGTTAGTTACACTTCACGTTGCGCATACCGTGTTCGAGGTGTATGCGACATAATGGTCAGGTGAGTAAGAAGTACCACCGGACGCGTATCCCGGTCATCTTCCTGATCGTGGTCTTGCTTGTCGCTATCGGGGCGGGCACGTGGGTTGCCCAGTACACCAAGAATCCCACCTATTGGCTCACCGCGGCCGTGCTCGTGGTTACGCTCGTGGGGCTCTTCCTCGGTAGCGTGAAGCGGGCAGCTGATCAGCGGTTAGATGTCCGTCTCGATGAGGCAGCGGACACGTTGGCCCGCGCGGCGACCGCGCAGTGGCGCGATGAGCTTGGTCATAGACTGACAAATCCCGAGCTGCATGTGCCGTTCGCAGTCACCCCGCATTCGCGCAAGGTCACGGATGCCTGGGGTGCGATCCCTCGCGGTAAGGGCGCCAAGTCGATCGAGCTCAAAGGCACATCCGACAACATCGCCGACGTGTTCATGCGCGCGGACGTGCCATCCCGGCTTGTCGTACTGGGTAGCGAGGGAAGCGGGAAGAGCGTAATCGCCCAGAGGCTGACCCTGGAACTTCTGAAACGCCGCGAACTGCGGGGTCGTGGCGGCAAACGAGCCGTCAAGCAGCGCATGGTCCCGGTCTTCCTGCCGGTGGCGAGCTGGGATCCAGAAAAGGACCTTGACGATTGGGTCGCAGCTCAGATGATCGAGACCTATCCGTCGCTTGGCGAGATTATCCAGGCAGGTGACGGGACGGCGCGCTCGCTGGCCAGCGAGCTAGTCGCCGAGCGCCGGGTTCTGGTGATCCTGGATGGGCTGGATGAGATAACGCGGGAGTACCGGGCGAAGGCACTGGCCAAGCTCTCCGTCGCGGTCAAGGAGGATTACAGCCTGGTTGTCACCTGCCGGACGAGGGACTACCACGAAATCGTCGCTGAGGCGGGTCCACTGGCGCGGACGCCGGTAGTGGAATTGTCGCCGCTGTCGGTGTCCGCCGTGCGCGCGCACTTCCGGGAAGCCAGTGAAAACAAGGAATGGAGTGGCCTGATCCGCCACCTTAAGACCGAGCCGGACGGGGCTCTCGCGGTGACCCTGACCACTCCGCTAGGCATCTGGCTGATGCGCACGGTTTATCAGAATCGAGGCAGCGCGGCCGTGAACCTGATCGGCAAGCACCCCGCCGAAATCAGGCAGCACTTGCTGGATGGGCTGGTGGAAGCCACTTATACCGCGCCAGCCTCGCACTACCCGCGGCGTGACGAGAAGCAGGTCAGGAGAGCTCGCCGAACGCTGACCTACCTCGCCCGCTATCTGGCGGCAGAGAAGGAGCAGCAAAGGGATGATGTGAACATTGCGTGGTGGCGCCTGCACGAAAAGGTCCCGCGCGCGGTGATTGGCCTGTCGGTCGGCCTGACCGTGGGCTGTGTGCTCGGCGTCGCGGTGGGCGTCGCCGTGACCATTAAGTCGGGTGCCTCTTCGGGGCTGCTGGCCGGGGGCGTGTTCGCGCTAGCAACCGGCGTACTCAGCGGCATTACCTGCATGCGGCCGCAGCCCGCGCCGCGCCTGGTGAACATCGGGTTCAGCTGGATAGGCCTGCCAGGTCGGCTGGCCGGCTGTCTCTCGGTCGGGCTGGCGGTCGGCCTAGCCTTCGGGTACGCAGCCGACCACGGTGGCGGACTGCGATATGGCTTGATCACGGCGATAGTGGTGGGACCGGTATGCGCGGCAGCAGCGATCCCGGCGTTCGGCCTTGCTCCCGGCATTACCGCTGGTATTACCGCCGCGCTCGCGGTCGGCCTGGCCGCGGGCCTCGCATCCGGCCGCCCGGGCGGGACCGTGGCCGGCCCTGTCGCCGGGGTGGTGTTTATGGCGGCAAGCTGGGTCTGGATTGGCCTTTACCGGTCGGCGCGCACCGACCTGGCCATGAGCCCCGATCGGTCGCTGAGCAACGACAGAAATGGCTGCCTCGTGGTAGGCGCCACGGCAGGGGTCGCTTTCGGCGTGGTGTACGGGCTCGCCCTGGGTCCCCTCGTCGGCGGCGTCGCCGTGGCCGCGCTCTTCATCGCGGTCGTGATAACGGTCAGCCTGTGGGGCACATTCAGCGTGGCCGTGCTCTGGCTGTCGGTGGTCGAGGGTATTCCCGTCCGGTTCATGAGTTTCCTGCATGAAGCGCATGCACGCGGGATGCTCAGGCAGGCCGGCGGGCATTATCAGTTCCGGCATGACCTGCTGCAAAGGCAACTGGCGACCGCCGCCTCTGCCCATGTCAAGGCGCCCGGCAAGCGCACGACCGCGGAGCAGAACGGGAAGGCACCCGGCAAGCGCAAGACCGCGGAGCAGAACGGGAAGGCACCCGGCAAGCGCAAGACCGCGGAGCAGAACGGCAAAGCTGCACCGCACAAGCGCAAGGCCGTGCCGCACACAAAGTCGGCGCAGACCGTCGATCAGCGTCCCAAGCCCAAGCCAAAGCGCCGCTCCCGTCAGCCCGTGCTTTGATGGGCCAATTTTTGGCGCAGGGATTGGTAGTCCGGTGATGGCACGCCCAGCCGCGGTGCGGTTATCGTGATCAGCAATCGCTGCGCCTGCGTGCTCCAGCGGCTGAACAGTTCCCCGAAACACAGGTCCCGCAGGTGCGTCTCGTGCCACTCGGGCAAGGAGAGAAGACCGCCTTCGCCGGCCTCGACCTGGCAGGGGAAGCTGTCGAATATCTGGCGGCTGGCAATACGGGTCTCGCCGTGCTCCAGCAGGTCCGTGATCGCGGATCGAGACGTGCAGGACGCCAGCGCGGCCTGTCCCGCGCCGGCGGCACCGGTGAACATCGTGTGGTCGCCCCAGATCCGGAAACGAGAGCTGGCCGGGCGGTCGGCCACGACCAGGGAATGCTTGTTGAAGTAGGCGTGCACGACTCCAGCGGACAGTTGCGCGACGCCGCTGCCGAGCAATGTGAGGTACTGCATATAATCTCGCTCTCGCTCGGCAGCGGTGTCGCCCACGATTCCGGATGAGATGATGCGTGCTTCCAGGGTGTGGGCCTCGGCCGCCGCCTGTGGATCGGCGATGGCCTGCGGATCGGTGTTCCCCCGTGGGTACAGCCGGCCTCCATCTCCGGCTGGGACCGGATCGTAAAGATCGGGCCCGTGCAGCAGCGGCTGGCTCTGGCAGGTCATCGCCGCCAGCATTCTCCGGTTGGCAAGGGGGAGCTTGGATCGCAGCAGCCACTCGGCGTACCACTGCATGATGAGCGTCTTGTTCGCCAGGTGCCCGGCGGCGAAGGAATCCTGCAGGAAATGATCCGCATAGCCTGCGTACACCCGTGCCCTGGCACGCAGCCGCTCGCGGTCATGTTCTGGCGCGGCCGCGGATCGCGCGATCAGCTCACGCGCCCGTAGGTGAAGAGACTGCCAGCGATACCAGGAAAGGGGAGCGAAGTGACCCGCGTTGCGTCCCACGACGGATGAGTACCGCTCCCAAGCCGGGTAACCGCATCTCTTGGCCAGGGCGTCGACCTCGATCGCCTCGCGAATCTCGGACAGTGCCCGCACGTCCGGGTAACGCATCGAACTCCACTGCCGTCGCCGGGGCTGCCGGCCCATGACCCGGTTCAGTTCCCGGTAGGTCTGTGAGCGAATCGCCTGCACCAGCGGGACGATGAACCGGGCCGGCGCCGCGTCGACGTGCGCCGGATGGGACAGGTAGTCGGGAAGGACATTCAGCTCGCCGACGGTGACCACCAGGCCGCTGCCCGACAGCCGCACGGTCTGTAGGCCCGGATAATGCGCCCGCAACTTGTCCTCGTCCACGTCCGCAGGCCGCCGGCCCAATTCGTCGAGCAGCGCGCATTGGGCCTCCAGCCGCTCGAGGTCTTCACCGTCGCGCCTGACACCGGGCCCGGTGGCGTCTGAGGGGATCGCGGCCCGGATGGCCGCCGGATCCATGTTGCCGAGCACGAGATGCTCCCAGGCCATGTACCGCTGAACCACCAGCCGATCGCCGCGGCATGCGGGCGACGGAGCAGCCGCGGCCGGGAGGAACAGAAATGGACGACCAGCTAACAGCGCGTCTGCCGCGGCGTCTGCCTCTGCTTCCTCGGCTCCGCCCGGTGCGCCGATGGCGAGCCCGCGGCTCAGCGCGATCGCCCGGACCGAGCCGATTCGCTGCTGCACGACGTGGGCCAGTTCATGGGCCAGCAGCCACAGCCCGCGACGCGTGTCCGGAGCGTAGCAGTCGGACCGGACGTAGATGTCCGCGCCCACGGTCAGCGCGCATGCTCCCCAGGAGCGGCAGATATCGTCCACGCCCGCGTGGTGGATGCGGACCCCGGACAGATTGATGTCGGTGCCCTCAACGCGCCACATACATGAGAATGCTAGTCCAGCCGGGTGGGGCTGAGATGACGCAGAAGCAGTAACCTCCGATGCCACCTGCCCGGTCAAGGGACGGATCGGATTCGGAGTACACAGACCGAGCTGAGAACGACAACGACGGCTACCGCGAGATAGAGCGATCGGTAGCCGCCGAAGTGCGCCACCAGGGGGGCAGCGAAAGCAGGGGCCAGCGCTTGCGCCCCGGAACTGGCCACGCTGATGATGCCCAGATCCTTAGCCCGCCCCGCGGCTGATGGAAGTACCTGAGTGACCAGGGCCTGGTCCACCGCAAGGTAGACGCCGAACCCGAGACCCAAGATGGCTGCGGCGGCGATGGTGACCGGCCAGGTCGGCCAGAACGCCAGCATTACCGCGGGAATGGCCATGACCAGGCCGGCCAGCGCGACGAGCCGCCTGCGCCGGCCGCTGCGATCCGAGATCATCCCGCCCAGGATCGCGGTTATGGTTACGCCGACCGAATAGATGAACAGCAAGATGACCAGGCCGTCCTCGGCTTGCTGGCCGGGGAAGAGGCGACTGTAGTGGATCCGGTCACGGAGAAAGTACAGCAGGTACAGCACAGCCATGCCGTTGCCGAGAACTATCAGGAACCGGGTAAGCCATGCCCAGCCAAAGTCGGGGTGCCTGGCTGGGCTCAACCAGAAGCCGCCGATGAACTCTCGCCAGCCGAGGGCTGGCCGGTCGGCCTTCGGCAGCGGCGTATCGGGTGCCGAAAGAACGAACGGCAGGGCAAGCACAACCGTTGTCACGGCCAGCAGTAGGTAACCCTTGTTTCCAGTGACAACCTGGGTTATGAGCACCACGCCGATGACCACACCCACCGTCTGCGGGATGCCGAACCAGGCGGATACCGAGCCGCGCTGAGCCACCGGAACGCGGTCCGGTACTCCGGCCACGAGACCGGCCTGCATTGCGTTCAGCCCGACCTGCGCCAGGCACCAGCAGACGGCTACGCCGAAGAGGCTGTGCTGGTTTGCCAGTAACACCATGGCGGCCGCGTTGAACAGCGCGCCGCCAAGCGTCCAAGGGTGCCTGCGCCCGAATCTGCTGCTGGTGCGGTCCGAGAGTGCGCCCGCGAGCGGGTTCGCGATCAGCGCGCACAGCGCGCCGGCGCCGGTGACCAGGGCGAATGCGGTGATCTTGTGGGCCGATCCGGCGACTGCCTGGACCTGGTTGGGCAACAGCACGCCGAGCGCGCCGAAATAGGCCATGAACAGGCCGAGATTGGCCAGCGCGATAAAGAGGATCCACTTGCTGCCGACCCGCGCGACGGGTTCCGCGCGGGGATCGGTGCCGTCGGACGTAGTTGCCATTCAGCCAATCCTGGTTAAGTCTTCGCGCGATCGCAGAATATCAGGGGGCATGCCCCCTGATATTGCGGTCCGGCTCAGGGGCGCGGCCACCGTAGACGCTGACTACCAGACCCTGGTGGAGACCGGTTCCACACCGCCGGTGATAAAGAGTTTCATGCCCTCATCGGGACCGCCGGGTAGCACGGTGGCCATCACCGGAACCCACCTGTCCGGGGCCACGGCAGTGACCTTCGGCGGCAAGAGCGCCACCATTGCCGCCGACACTGCCTTCACGGTCGCGACGGCGCTGAACGGGTCAGTGAGCGAAAGACTGCCGATCCTTCTCCGGCACCAGCGGGGCGTGGCCGGCGGCGGGGTGGGTCTCCAGGGCCTTGACCTGGGCGCGGATGTCGTCGAGCAGGAGGCCGGCCATGTCGGCGCTGAATCCGTTGCGGATGACGAAGCGCAGGACGCTGGTGTCTGTCAGGTTTTCGGGGAACGTGTAGGCGGGGACGAGCCAGCCTCTCTGTCGCAGCCGTTCGGAAATATCAAAGACCGTGTATCCGGTCACCTCGCTGCGGAGCTTTACCGCGAATACCGGCAGGTCGCTGCCGTCGGTGAGCAGCTCGAAGGGGCCGATCTTGGCGATCTCGCCGGACAGGTGCAGGGCGATATCCTGGCAGTTCTGCTGGACCTTGCGGTAACCCTCGAAGCCGAGCCGGATGAAGTTGTAGTACTGCGCCGCCACGTTGCTGCCGGGGCGGGAGAAGTTCAGCGCGAACGTCGGCATGTCCCCGCCGAGGTAGTTCACCCGGAACACGAGATCCTCGGGCAGCGCGGTGAGCTCACGCCACACGATCCAGCCAACTCCCGGGTACACCAGCCCGTACTTGTGGCCCGAGGCGTTGATGGACTGCACTCGCGGCACCCGGAAGTCCCACAGCAGGGCTGGGTGCAGGAACGGGGCCACGAAGCCGCCAGACGCGCCGTCGACGTGGATGGGGATGTCTAGCTGCCGCTCCGCCTGGAGCCGGTCGAGAGCCTCGCTGATCTCAAGCACCGGCTCGTAGCTTCCGTCCATGGTGGAGCCCATGACGGCGACCACGCCGATGGTGTTCTCGTCACAGCGGGCGGCGGCCTCGGGACCGGTGAGGTGCAGCCGGCCGGGGGCCATCGGCACGAACCGCGGCTCCACCTGCCAGTAGCGGCAGAACTTCTCCCAGCACACCTGCACGTTCGCGCCCATCACCAGGTTGGGCTGCACGGCATCGGCACCGGCGGCGCGGCGGCGCGCGCGCCAGCGCCACAGCAGCGCCATGCCGCCGAGCATGCACGCCTCGCTGGATCCGGTGGTGGAGCAGCCGGGCGCCTGGCTGCCGGGCGGTGTGTGCCACAGGTTGCCGAGGATGTTGACGCAGCGCCGCTCGAGCTCCGCCGTCTGCGGGTATTCATCCTTGTCGATCATGTTCTTGTCGAAGCACTCGGCCATCAGCTGTGCGGCCTGCGGCTCCATCCAGGTGGTGACGAAGGTGGCGAGGTTGAGCCGGGCGTTGCCATCGAGGATCAGCTCGTCGCGGACCACCTGGAGGGCCGTGTCGGGCAGCATGCCCTCGGCCGGAATGCGGTAACGAGGCACCTGACGACCCGCCACGCGGACGTAGACCGGGTTGATGTCAACCTCGGCCTCCTGCTCGTCTTCGCCCACCTTGCCATGCAGCGGCATCGCCGTCTCCCTGCTGTGTCCGTCAGTTCCCCGCCCGTGACGATCAGGCTATCGCCGAGCGCCGCCGGGTATAGCGGCAGAACAGGTAACCCTGGTTCTCCAGCACGTGCTGGAGCACGAGCTGGCCCATCGGTGCCGCATTCGTGCCCACCGCGATCCGCCCGGCGGCGCCGCTGGCGACGAGGGGGCTAATGGTGAGGCAGAGCTCATCGAGCAGTTCATCCGCGGCGAGCTGGCCGAGCAGCTGTGGCCCGCCCTCGGCGAGAACCCGCCGGTAGCCACGCTGCGCCAGCGCGTCCAGGGCGACTGCCAGGTCGGCAGTGTCGTCGCCCGCGACGATGACCTCGGCGTGCTTTGCGGCGTCGGCGCGCAGGTCGGCGGGCGCCTGCTCGGTGGTGATCAGGATCGTGCGGGCCCCTGGCAGCGCGGCGCTGACGAGCGGAGTGGTCAGGTCAAGGCTCACCCTCCTGGTGACCACCGCGATCGCGGGCACGGGGAGGCCATCTCGGCGCAGGTCCTCCCACAGTTCATGCGGGCGGACGGCTGCGTAGCGCTCGGCCCTGACCGTGCCCGCGCCGACCAGGATCACGTCGCAGAGCGTGCGGAGCAGTGCGAAGAGGCTGCGGTCCGCGTCGCCGGACAACCCACTGCTGCGGCCGCGGATGGTAGCCGCGCCGTCGGCGCTGGTCACCATGTTCGCGCGCACCCAGAGCCGGTCAGAGCTGGGATACGAGTAGATCTCGGCGAGCTCGTGCCGGGTGAGGTCCGCATTGCCGCTGCGGTCCGGGGAACCCTCCTGCGGCGGAAAGATCAGGCGCACGAGCAGAAGTCAATCAGACCGGGGCAGGTCTCCGCGTAGCGGATCACACTACGGCAGAGATATCAGGGGGTAAGGGTTTTTGCCGTGCCGCGTGCGCACGGCGGGACCGGGGGGAGGGCGGGTGGTTCCTGCGAGGGCTGCCCGCGGTTACTTGCGGCAAGCATGTCATATGCAGTATGCAATGTGCATGCATGTCGCGAGAGGAGTCATGTGCGTTTCGCCGCCCTGATCCTCTGGTCAGGAACTGCTTGCATAGGCGTGTATTTGCTGGTGGCGTGGCTGGCGCGTGGGGGAATCAGGCGGCAGCCGACCAAGGTCACCAGGTATCCCGTCATCCTGTTCTTTAGCCACCCAGTGCTGGCGCTGACCGGGCTCGCGCTCTGGATCCGGTACCTGGCGGTCGGCGAGATCGTGTATGCCTGGGCGGCGTTCGGCGTGCTGTGTGGGTCCGCGCTGCTCGGGTTCGCCCTGTTCACCCGGTGGCTCACCGGCATCGGCGGCAAGCACGTCAGGCAACAGGGCGAGCAGCTTGGCGTCTGGCCGGTGCTGCTGCACGGGCTCGCCGGGCTCGCCACGTTCATTCTGGTCCTGATCACGGCGACGATCATGAGTCACGGCTGAAGCTCGTCGCCGGCCCGCGGCACATCGCCGGCCCGCGACACAGCGACGGCCCGCAGGACAAGCACCGCCCGGCCCGCGACCTCGGTCTTGCCGCCCGGGAGCAGGTCGCCGGGCGGGGCGGCGGCGGGTGCGGCAGCGGTGGCGGGTGCGGCCGGCTGTGGCTCCGCGGTGTCGAGAACGACCTCCCATCCCGCGCCAAACCGCGCATCCGGCAGCGAGAACGTGACCGGCTCGCTTTGCGCGTTGAACAGCAGCAGGAAACTGGCATCGGCGGCGGTGTCGGGCTCAGCCGGCTCGCTGACCGCATCGCCATTGAGGAAGACCGCGATGCAGTCGCCATCGGGAGCGCCCCAGTCCATCTCCTGCCCTGACGGCGTGAGCCAGACGATGTCGGCGGGCCCGCCGGGGCGCCAGGCAGGCGGCCGGCCGGTGAAGAACCTGCGGCTGCGGAAGACGGGGTGGCGGCGGCGCAGGTCAGCGATCGCGCGGACGAACGCGAGCAGTTCCTCGTCGCGCTGCGACAGTTCCCAGTGCAGCCACGAGGTCTCGTTGTCCTGGCAGTAGGCGTTGTTGTTGCCGGCCTGACTGCGGCCGATCTCGTCCCCGGCTAGCAGCATCGGCATTCCCTGCGAGCAGAACAGGGTGACCAGGAAGTTGCGCTTCAGCTTGTCCCGGAGCTGGGTGATCTCCGGATCGTTGGACGGGCCTTCAATCCCGCAATTCCACGACCTATTGTCGTTGCTGCCGTCACGGTTCTCCTCGCCATTAGCCGCGTTGTGCTTGCGGTCGTAGCTGACCAGATCCCGCAACGTGAAGCCGTCGTGGCAGGTGACGTAGTTGACCGATGCGGCGGGCCTGCGCCCGCTGGGCTCGAACGTCTGGCTCGACCCGGCCAGCCGCGACGCGAAATCGGGCAGCGAGGCCGCCTGCCCGCGCCAGAAGTTCCTGACCGAGTCGGAGAACTGGCCGTTCCACTCCGCCCACGGCGCGGGGAAGTTCCCCTGCTGGTAGCCGCCATCGCCGATGTCCCACGGCTCGGCGATCAGCTTCACCTGTGACACCACCGGGTCCTGTGCGACCATACGGAAGAAGGCCGCGCAAGGGTCCACCTCGCCCCGCTCGCGCCCCAGTGCCGGCGCGAGATCGAAGCGGAAGCCGTCCACGTGCATGTCGAGCACCCAGTACCGCAGCGAGTCCATGATCAGCTGGAGGGCGCGCGGATGCCGGACGTTCAGGCTGTTGCCGCAGCCGGTGTCGTCCGCGTAGTAACGCGGATTGTCGGTGCGCAGCCGGTAGTAGGCGGCGTTGTCGATGCCGCGGAAGCACAACGTCGGGCCCGACTGGTCGGCCTCGGCGGTGTGGTTGTACACGACGTCGAGGATCACCTCAAGGCCGGCCTCGTGCAGCACGCGGACCATGGCCTTGAACTCGCGAACCTGCTCTCCCCGCTGGCCGGACGACGAATAGCGGTTGTGCGGGGCGAAGAAGCCGATCGAGTTGTACCCCCAGTAGTTGGTCAGGCCCCGTTCGGCGAGCGCAGGCTCAGGCACGTACTGGTGGACGGGCAAGAGCTCAATCGCCGTGATGCCGAGGCTCAGCAGGTGCTCGATGATCGCGGGGTGCCCGAGCGCGGCGTAGCTGCCGCGCAGCTCGGCCGGGATCTGCGGATGGCGCAGGGTCAGGCCGCGCACGTGCGCCTCGTAGATAACGGTGTCCTGGGCCGGCGTCGCGGGCGGATGATCGTCGCCCCAGTCGAAGTCCGTGCTGATCACCACGCTGCGCGGCACGAACGGCGCGTTGTCGGCGATGCTGCGGGTAGACGGGTCGGCCAGCCGGTGGCCGTACACCGGCCTGGCCCAGCGGACCTCGCCCTCCACCGCCTTGGCATACGGGTCGAGCAGCAGCTTGGCCGGGTTGCAGCGGTGTCCGCTGGCGGGCTCGTAGGGGCCGTGCACGCGGTAGCCGTACCGCTGGCCGGGCCCGATGCCCGGCAGATAGCCGTGCCAGACGAAGCCGTCCACCTCGGTGAGGTCGAGCTGCGTCTGCGCAGCCGAACGCGCGGGCCCGCCGCCGCCAAACAAGCACAGCTCTACCCGCTCCGCAACCCTGGAGAACAGGGCGAAGTTGGTGCCCGCACCGTCCCACGTCGCCCCGAGCGGATACGGGCTTCCTGGCCAGACGCGCATTCATCTCCCTCACCCAGGCGTGCCTTTTGCCCCCTGCGCCCGGTGGGTCAGTCTAACGTCAGCCGCCAGCCGGTACGACCACCCGTGCGCGATCGACTACAGGCGGTAGCTCTAGGCCGTCCGGCAGCGTGCCGAAGGCGTAACCCGGGCCGCCCGCGCTGGCGGATCCGAGCCGCGATGCGCAGAAGGCGTCGGCGACCGCCGGCGGCGCATGCCGGACCAGCAGCGCGCCCTGGAGCAGCGAGGCGATCAGGCCGGCCAGCCGCCGCGCCTGATACTCGGCGGCAGCGCCCGCGGCCGGATCTGACGCCGACTCCGCCAGGCCAGCCAGGACCGTGAGCATCCGGCGCAGCTCCGCGGTGGCCTCGTCGAGCCGCTTGTCGCCGCCAGCCGCCAGGTCGAGCTCGGCGAGCAGTGCGTCCGCCGACCCGGGCGAGCGCCCCAGCGCGCGCAGCACGTCCAGCGCGGTCACGTTGCCGGAGCCTTCCCAGATCGAGTTCAGCGGCACCTCACGGTAGAGCCCGGGCAGCAGCGACTCCTCCACGTAGCCGTTGCCGCCCAGGCATTCAAGCGCCTCGGCGGCGTGCGTCACGGCGCGCTTGCAGACCCAGTACTTGGCGGCGGGCAGCGCGACCCGCAGCAGCGCCTTCTCGGCGGCGTCCCCGTCGGTGGCCCGCTGCGCCGCGCCGGCCAGCCGGATGGCAAGCGTGGTGGCGGCCTCGGATTCGACGGCCAGATCGGCGAGGACGCAGGTCATCAGCGGATGATCAATGAGATTTCTTCCGAACGACTGGCGGTGGACGCAGTGGTGAACGGCCGCTACCGTAGCGCGGCGCATCGCCGCTGCGCTGCCGAGCACGCAGTCCAGCCTGGTCGCCGTCACCATCTCGATGATCGTGCGTACCCCGCGGCCAGGCTCGCCGACCTGCCAGCAGACGGCCCCGTCGTACTCGACCTCCGCGGACGCGTTGGACCTGTTGCCCAGCTTGTCCTTGAGCCGCTGGATACCGATCGCGTTGCGGCTGCCGTCCGGCAGCACCCGGGGGAGCAGGAAGCAGGACAGGCCACCAGGTGCCTGGGCAAGGACCAGGAACAGGTCGCACATCGGAGCTGAGTTGAACCACTTGTGCCCGGTGAGCAGGTGCGCGCCTTCGCCGTGTCCCGGGGCCGGCTCGGCCCTGGTGGTGCCGGCCCGCACGTCGGAGCCGCCCTGCTTCTCCGTCATGGCCATCCCGGCCAGCAGCCCGGCCTTGCTCTCCGGGATGCGAAGACCCGGGTCATAAGCCGTTGAGGCGAGCAGCGGTTCGAACCGCCTGGCCAGTTCCGGTGCGTGCCGCAGGGCGGGCACGGCCGCGTACGTCATCGAGACCGGGCAGCCGTGGCCGGCCTCCGCCTGTCCCCAGACGTAGAACTTCGCCGCGCGGGCGACATGCGCGGCTGGCTTGTCCTGCGCCCACGGGGCCGCGTGCAGGCCATGGGAGATCGCCGTGGTCATCAGGGCGTGCCAGGCCGGGTGGTATTCGACCTCGTCGATCCTGTTGCCGTAGCGGTCATGCGTGCGGAGCCTGGGAATGTACTCGTTGGCCAGCCTGGCCAGCTCTTGTGTCTGCTGGGCGCCCGCGAGCTCGCCGAGCTCGTGCAGTTCGCCGAGCACGTCCCGGACGCCCTCCCGGTCAACCGCCTCGAGCAGCGCGGGGTCCTGCGCCACGTCGTGCCCCGCCAGCGGCGGCACCTGGTTGAACACCTCGTGGGTGTTATGTCCTCGGCTCATGAGGGTCAGGCTATCCGGGCCGCCGCGGCTAGCTGGGCGCGGGCGGCCGCGTACCTGCTGAGCACGATGTCGGCCAGCTCGGGCGCGGCACCGAGTACTGCGGAGACAGCAGCCGCCCCGGCGGCGATGGCATCGGCGCGGACCTGCTCGGCGAACCTGCCGGGAGCAAGCAGGTAGCTGGCCACCACGACGCGGCGTGCCCCCCCGGCGAGCAGTGCGGACACCGCCTCGGCCGGGGCGGGACCGGCTGCGCTCGCGTAGGCAGGGACGACATCCCGCCAGTCGCGCAGCACCCGCCACTGCGCGGCCAGCCGGGAGATGGCGGCGGTGGCCGCCGGGTCGCTGGATCCTGCGGCGGCGAGCACCACCGAGGTACTCCGATCACCGGGGCTGACGCCTGCTTCGCCCAGCCGGCGCTCTAGCGCGGTGATGAGCAGGGGATGCGGCCCGAGCGGCTGGCCGTAAGCGATCTCCATGCGGCCGTCTTGCCTGGCAGAGGCGGCATGCAGGGCGGCCGGGAGGTCGCTCTTGCTGTGGTAGGCGGCGGTCAGCAGCAGCGGCAGCACCACGACCGGGCCGCCGGGAAGCGCGCCGAGAACCTGCGCGGGAGATGGCGGGCTGTGCCCGAGGTATGCGGTGCTGACCGTCAGACCGCCCAGCCCGAGGCTGACGGCACGGCGGCGCACGCAGTCAAGCAGTTCCTCGATCGTCGCGGCAGCCCTGGGATCACGGCTGCCGTGCGCCACTGCGACCAGGGGCGGCGGGCTGTCGGGCATGCTGTGATAGGCCCGGCGGCCAGGTACCGCCCGTGGTGTCAGTCGTGAATGCCGCACTCGCTCTTACCCGTGCCAGCCCAGCGGCCGCTGCGCGGGTCCGCGCCAGGCTCGATCCGGAGCGTGCACGTGGCGCAGCCGATGGACGGATAACCCTCAGAGACCAGCGGGTTCACCAGGATGCCGTGCTCGGTGATGTAGTCATCCACCTGGTCCTGGGTCCAGCTGACGATCGGGTTCACCTTGACCAGCTGACGCCTGGCGTCCCACTCCACTGGCTTGGCGTGCCGGCGAGCGGGCGTCTCGTCCCGCCGGACACCGGTGATCCACGCGTCGTACTGCCGCAGGGTGCGCTCCAGCGGCTGCACCTTCCGCATGTTGCAGCACAGGTCCGGATCCCGCTCATACAGCCGCGGCCCGAACTCGGCGTCCTGCCCGGCCACCGTCCGCTCCGGAGTGACGCTCACCACGTTGACCGGGTATACGACCGCGACCGCGTCCCTGGTGCCGATCGTCTCCGCGAAGTGGTACCCGGTGTCGAGGAAGATCACGTCGATGCCAGGCTGGACCAGGGAAGCGAGACGGATCAGCACCGCATCGGTCATCGACGACGTGAGGCACAGCCGGTCGTCGAAGGTGTCCGCAGCCCACTGCACGATTTCCTCGGCGGTGGCGTCGGCAAGCGCCTCCGCTGCTTGCGCGGCTAGCTGCTCCATGCGGGGTCGTCCCTCCAGGTCGGTGGGGCTTCGGACGTCATGGGGAGAACTCCGATCCCAGCAAAGCGTAGCCGGAAAGACCTTGTGCAACTGCGACATTGCCATTGGGTTTCCTGAGTGTCTGGTTGTAGATCCTCATCACCGCAGTACGGGCAGTAGAAGGGAACAGCCCGCTCTGTCATGAGATGTCCGCCTCGCTGGCTCGGGCCGCCCATGTGGCGAAGGTCTCATCCGGTTTCCTGTCCGCCTCGAACCTGCGCAGCACTCGCTCCACGTAGTCGGGCAGCTGCTCCGCGGTCGTCTTGAGCCCGCGGACCTTCCGGCCGAAGCCTGACCCGGCGGCGTCACCGCCGTTCAGCGCGCCGCCCAGATGGATCTGGAAGCCCTCAACCTGACGGCCGTCGGCGTCGGTGACCAGCGATCCCTTGAGGCCGATGTCGGCGGTCTGGATGCGAGCGCAGGAGTTGGGGCAGCCGTTCACGTTGATGGTGACCGGCACGTCGAAGCCGGGCAGGCGGCGCTCCAGCTCATCGATCAGGTCCGCTGCCCGCTGTTTGGTCTCGACGATGGCCAGCTTGCAGAACTCGATGCCCGTGCAGGCCATCATGTGCCGCCGGAACACGCTAGGGGTGACCTGGAGGCCGGCCGTCTCGAGCTCGACCGCCAGGCCTGCTGTGCTGTCCGCGGGAACGTCCAGGATGATCATCTTCTGCTCGGTCGTGGTGCGTACCCGGCCGCTGCCGTACCTGGCGGCCAGGTCAGCGATCGCGCCGAGCTGGCTGCCCGACAGTCGGCCCACCCGGGGGGCGAAACCCACGTAGTAGCGGCCGTCGCGCTGGCGGTGTACGCCGACATGGTCACGTCTTCCCGCTCTTGGCGGACCCGGCGCGGGGCCGTCCTCCAGCGCGTAGCCGAGGTATTCCTTCTCCAGGACCTCGCGGAACCGCTCGGCCCCCCAGTCGGCGACCAGGAACTTCAGCCGGGCCCGGTGCCGTAGCCGCCGGTACCCGTAGTCCCTGAACACCGAGATCACCCCGGCCCAGACCTCGGCCACCTGGCCGGGACGGACAAACGCCCCCAGACGCACCCCGATCTTGGGGTTGGTGGAGAGCCCGCCGCCGACCCAGAGGTCGTAGCCCGGCTCGCCGTCCGGCCCCTGCACGCCGACGAATGCGACATCGTTGATCTCGTGCACGGTGCACTGGGCCGAGCACCCGCTCATCGCCGTCTTGAACTTGCGGGGCAGGTTCGAGAAGGCCGGATCGCCCAGGTATCGATCGGTGGTCTGGCTGATCTCCGGGGTGGCGTCGATGATCTCGCCGGCGTCGAGGCCGGCCACCGGGCAGCCCAGCATTACCCGGGGCGTGTCGCCGCACGCTTCCGTGGTGGAAAGCCCCACGCTTTCCAGCGCCTCCCAGATGGCCGGGACATCCTCGATCCGCACCCAGTGCAGCTGGATGTTCTGCCGGTCGGTGATGTCGGCCGTGCCGCGGGCGAACCTGGTTGATATGTCGCCGAGAACCCGCAGCTGGGCGTTGTCCAGCTGGCCGCCGTCGATCCGGATCCGCAGCATGAAGTAGCGGTCGTCGAGTTCTTCCGGCTCGAGCACGGCGGTCTTCCCGCCGTCGATGCCGGGCCGGCGCTGGGTGTAAAGCCCGAACCACCGGAACCTGCCGCGCAGGTCGGCCGGGTCGATGGAATCGAACCCGTGCCTGGCGTATATGTCGATGATCCGCTGGCGGACGTTCAGGCCGTCGTCGTTTTTCTTAATTTCCTCATTCTTATTCAGCGGCTCTCGGTAGCCGAGCGCCCACTGGCCCTCGCCACGCAGGCGCGAGGGGGGATGGCCGTCGCGGGGCTCGCGCGCTTGCGGCGGCCTGGCGGGTGCGTCCCGGGTGGC
>PMSU01000013.1 GCA_003168255.1 Actinomycetota bacterium | reverse complement strand
TCCAGGCCCATGACGCCCAGGCTGAGCGCCTTGGAGTGGAAGTCCTTGAGGCTGAAGGCGGCTCCGGCCCTCGCCTTGGCTTCTTCCCTGGCCTGGAGCCAGATCCGCTCGCCCAGCTTGTAGGACGGGGCCTGCCCGGGCCAGCCGAGGAAGCGGTGCAGCTCAAAGCGCAGCCGCTTCTCTTCCCAGCTGGAGTGGGCCCGCAGGAACTCCCGCGCGATCTCGGCGTTCCACCGCTCGCCCTCCCGCCAGCCGGNNAGGTGCACCCCGATGTCCAGGGCTGCTATCGCGGCGCTCGTCAGCTGAGCGTAGAGCATCCCGAAGCGTGGCCCCGGGTCGTCCAGGTAGCCGAGCTCGCCCATGAGCCGTTCAGCGTACTTCGCCCAGCCCTCGCTGTAGCCAGAGACCCAGCACATCAGGCGCTGCCAGCGGTTCAGGTTCTCCTGCTCGGCCCTGACCTGCGAGATCTGCAGGTGGTGGCCGGGAACGCCCTCGTGGTAGACGGTCGTGACCTCCTTCCAGGTGGAGAAGGTGTCAATGCCTGCTGGCACCGACCACCACAGCCGGCCGGGCCGGGACCAGTCCTCGGAGGGCTCGGTGTAGTAGATCCCGCCGTCGTCGGCGGGGGCGATCATGGCCTCGATCCGGTGCGCGGGCTCCGGGATGTCGAAGTGCGTCCCGTGCAGCTGCGAGATGGTGCGGTCGGCCAGTTCCTGCATCCAGGCGCGGAAGTTCTCCCGCCCGTCGATGCGCCGGGCCGGGTCCTTGTCCAGGATCGCCACGGCCTCTTCGCGGGTGGCGCCCGGCTTGATCAGGCTGCTGACCCGCGCTAGCTCGGCGCGCAGCCGGGCGATCTCCTCCCAGCTCCACGCGTAGGCCTCGTCCAGATCCACGGCGGCGCCGAGGAAGGACCGCGCGGCCCGGGCGTAGACCTCGGGCCCGCAGGCGTCCTTCTCCCGGGCCAGCGGCAGCAGCTCGGCACTGAGGAAGGCGCCAAGCCCGGCCGTGGCGGCCGTCGCAGCGCGGGCCGCCGCGTCCAGCTCCCCGCGCAGCGCGTCCGGAACCCCGGTGAGCCGCCGCACCAGTCCGGAGTAGAAGGAATTCTCCGGATCGGACCAGGCAGCGCACTGCCTGGCGACCTCCTCGACCTGCAGCCGGGCCGGGGGCCGGCCGTTCCGGGCCGCGCCGAGCAGCGTCTGCGAGAGCTGACGGTAGGCCTGCGGCACCGCGGCCATGCGCCTGGCGACGTTGGCGGCGGCCTCCTCGCCCTCCGCCGGCATCAGGTCGAAGAGCTCGCGCACATCCTGAACCCAGCTGGCGATCACATTGAGCTCGCTGGTGGTGTCACCGGCGTCGTAGCGCTCCACGGCGAGCGACAGCCGCTCCTGCATCGCGGCGCGGGCGGCCTGGTCGCGGTGGCCTGGGGCCTCGGCCGCATCAAGGGCGGTGAGGGTCGCGCGTTCCAGGCCGGCCCGTTCAGCGAAACCGTCCGGGCTGAGGTCGGGGACCTCATGGTCGTGGCCGTCGATCCCGGCGAGGGCGGCCTGGAACGGGTCTAGAGCGGCCGCCCGGTCTACATACTCCGCGGCGATGGCGTCGATCGACGGCATAGCCGGAAACACTAGCCCACGCATCCTTCTCCCGGATGCCCCTCTTTGCCTGATACGCCCCCGGAAGCAACCGGACGCCCGGTGCGGCGCTTCCACGTCCCCGGCTACACGATCGCCGCTCTATAGCAGACGGCATAACTACCTGTTCTGGCGCCGGAACCCTAGTCCGGGGTTCAGCTCGAGCTAGACGCGAATATTCGGCGATCGGGTGTTGGACGCCGCGATAGTCAGGCCGCCGTGGTGACCTGGAGTAACCAGAGTTGCGTGAGCAACTGAGTGCTTATGCCGCCGCCGCTCCCATTGCGCTGGTCGTCACCGGTCCGCAGGGCGGAGCGCTTCGCGGGTATGGCTAGCCGAGGCTGCAGCGGGCCGCCCCCCTTCCGCCGCTGCCCTGATGACGGCATGAACTTTTGCCTCCGGGAAGAACACGGTGAGAGTCCTCGCCGCGGCCAGAGCCCGGTCGCGGGCCTCGCCGCCGAGCTGGCGAGTTGCCCGCACGGCATAGATGGCCGCCCGGCGGCGGACACCCGCGCGGTAGTGCCCGATGTCCATGCTGATCGTTACGCCGTGAGCGTCCGCCAGCTCCAGCGCCCCGGCGGTGATCTTCTTGCCCTTGGCCGAGTTGCACTCCTGGTGCAGCAGCTGCAGATTCCAGCGGCGATGCGGCCCGCCGTACACCCTGGGGATGATGTGATCGATCGCGGTGCCGCGCGGCGAGTCCGGCAGGCAATCCCCGCACCACGGGCAGCGCCAGTGCTGCAGCTCCGCCAGTTCGGTCATGAACGCCAGGCTGTGCGATGCCCACGGCACAACCTCGTCGTCAGGCTGCCCCGCACCAGCCCCGGCGCCGAACGGCCAGCGGCAGAACCTCTCCCCGGCAGGCACCGGCAACCCGCACACATCGCACCAGCCAGGCTCCGTAAACATGAGGTCAAGCTAACCGGACGGTCGGACATCACGGCAGTTGCGATGAGTAGCGAGGAGGGCACCGCGACGGCCGACACGCAGCGTGATCTGCAGATGCCGATACCCGGGCAAGCAACTTTGCTGGGTGGCGTGCTGTGCACGAACCGCCGTTCGGCGCGGCTTCGTGATCGCCAGCGCTGCTAGTTACATGGGTGCTCGAACGGGTGATCTGTGCGTGGCTGGGCCGGTTGCCGGCGTCTGGTTGTAGCCAAAGAGAGGCGATTGGCTGAGTCAGGTCGTGCGCTGACTGGGGTGCATGGAGGCGGGGTGATTTGGTGGCTTGCGGAGGTATTTGGGAGGTCACGCTAACGGTAGCCTTGAATGGTTCTGCGGCGGATGAATCCGGGGCCGGGGGGTGATGCAGATGGGCCGAGTGTTTGTTTCCCACACCTCTGATATGGAGTGGTTCCCGGCGGGCCGGTCGTTCGTGCAGGCTGCCCTGGATGCGGTGAACCGGGCTCAGATGACGCCGGTTGACATGCGCTATTTCGCCGCGCGCGAGGGAAAGCCCGCAGACTACTGCCGGCAGCGGGTCCGCGAATGTGAGATCTATGTCGCGGTCATCGGGTGGCGGTATGGCTCGATGGTGGCGGGCGAGGCGGTGTCGTACACGGAGCTGGAGTTCGAGGAGGCCAGCGCCGCCGGGCTGCTGCGGCTGGTGTTCCTGCTCAGCGAGAGTGCCGGGCTGCCGGATATGCTGACGGATGCGGATCGCGGTGCGGTGCAGGGGTTCCGGCAGCGGTTACGTGATGCCGGGCTGGTCGTGCGCGCGTTCGCCTCCGCTGACGGTCTTGAGCTTGAGGTGTTCCAGGCGCTGACGGAGGCGACCTCCGGGGGGGCGCGCGGTGAGACGGCGCCGCCTGCGCTGGAGGTGCGGTACTCACTGCCGCCGGACACGGCGGCGTTCACCGGCCGGGACGAGGAACTGGGCCGTATTGCCGCTGCGGTGGCGGATGCTGCCGGGGCCGGCGGCGTGGTGGCGATCCATGCGATCGGCGGGATGCCCGGGATCGGGAAGACCGCGCTGGCGGTGCATGTGGCTCATCTGCTGGCCGGCCGGTTCCCGGACCGGCAGCTGTTCATTGACCTGCATGCTCATACCCCGGGGCAGGCACCGGTGCTCCCAGAGGCGGCGCTGGCCGGGCTGCTGACGGCCTTGGGGGTGGACGCCCGTTACCTGCCTGGGGACCTGGCGGGGCGGGCCGGGCTGTGGCGGGACCGGATGGCAGGGCAGCGGGCGCTCCTGGTCTTGGACAATGCCGCCAGCAGCGCCCAGGTCAGTCCGCTGCTGCCGGGGGGTGAGGGCTGCCTGGTGCTGGTCACCAGCCGCCGGCACCTGGGCGACCTGCCCGGGGCCGTTGTCCCGGTACAGATGGGTGCCCTGCCGCCCGGCCAGGCGCGGGCGATGTTCGTCCGGCTGGCTCCCGCCGCCGCTCAAGGTCCGGCCGCGGCGGTGGAGGAACTGACCCGGCTGGCCGGGTACCTGCCGCTGGCGATCTCGCTGCTGGCCCGGGTCTATGCCCGGCACCCGTCCTGGACCCTGGCCGACCTGGTCCAGGAGACCACGGCGAGCCTGCTCACCCTGACAGCAGAGGAAGACAGCGTCGCTGCGGCGTTCGAGGTGTCTTATCAGTCCCTGGCCCTCGGCCAGCGGCAGTTTTTCCGCTGCCTGGGCCTGTACCCGGGTACCACGATCGACGCGTACGCTGCCGCTGCCCTGGCTGGCGTCCCGCTGACGGAGGCCGCCGGGCAGCTGGAGATGCTGCAGGGTGAGGGCCTGCTGACCGAGGCTGGCTACCGGCGGTATGGCATGCATGATCTGATCCGCCGCTACGCCCGGGACCTCGCCGCCTCAGGCCCGGAGACCGAAGCCAGCCAGGGACTGGAGCGGCTGCTGGATTACTACCAGCACACCGCCGCCATCGCCGATGCCTTGCTGGCCTGGCGGCCGCGGATCAGACCCGCCTCGGTGGTCATGTCACCGCCGGCCGCTGTCCCTGACCTGCCGGACCGCCGGCGGGCGCTGGAGTGGGCGCGGGCCGAGCGCGCTAACCTGCTCGCCTGCCTGGATCACGTTACCCGGGCCGGCCAGCTCGCCCGGGTCATCGCCCTGACCGCCGCCATGGCTGCTCTCCTGCGAGCTGACGGATCCTGGGCTAGCGCCGCCGCCCGCCATGCCACCGCTGTCCAGGCCGCACGCCACCTCGGCGACCGGCCGGGCCGGGCCAGCGCCCTCACCGAGCTAGGGGACACCAGGCGGCTATCCGGGGACAAGCGGGGCGCGGCCGAGGCACACGAGGCGGCGCTGGGCATCTACCGCGACCTCGGCGACCGGCTGGGCGAGGCGGACGCCCTGCTGTATCTGGGCGCGGTGCACTACCTGACCGGAGATGCCCAGGAAGCGGCTGACGTGCTCGAAGCAGCCCAGGGCATCTACCGTGACCACGGTGACCAGCGCGGCCAGGCCAACGCCCTGCTGCAACTCGGATCCTTGCAGCGGCTGCGCGAAGACTACGACGGTGCGGCCAAGGCGTACGAAACCATGCTGCGGATCTGCCAGGACCTGGGCTACCGGTCAGGCGAGGCCAACGCCCTCCACTATCTGGGGACGATACGGCGGCTGACAGGCGACTACGACGGCGCCGGCGAGGCGGTGGAGGCCGCACTGGCGATCTACCACAACATCGGCGACTCCGGTGGTGAGGCCGAAGCGCTCAACGAGGCCGGAACCCTGTACCGGACTCGCGGCCGCATCGACCGTGCTGAGGCATCCCACCAGGCAGCCCTGAAACTGGCGCGCACGATCGACAGCACCTGGGACGAGGCTCACGCGCTGGCTGGCCTCGGCCGCTGCGCCCAGGCCAGACAGCGCACCAGCACCGCCCGGACCTACCTGCAACAGGCAGCGGAAACCTTCCGCAAGATCAACGCGCCCGAAGCGGCAACCATAACCGCCGAACTCGGCAGTCTGACCAGAGCAGAACAACCGACGATCGACCCCTGAGCATGAGCCCAGGCAGCCCGTCTTCCACTGATCGGCTTCGCTCAGCCCAGTTCTGCGCTCGGGAGGCCGTCGGCCTCGCCGACGAGCGCGCCAGGGGCACGCATCCGCCACGCGTCGGTCACGAGCTCCGCCAGGCGCTCGACGTCCACCTCCGCCAGCCGCAGCATCACCAGCGGCCAGCCGTCGTAGCCGGGTGTTGTGAAGAAGACCCCGGGCTCGCCGAGGAGAAGAGCCTGCTTCTCGGCCTCGTCGCCGACGAACAGTACCGCGATGTCGGTCCGGATGAGCCGCGGCTTGCCCGGTCTGCGCTCGGGGTAGGACCAGACGAACCCCTTGTCGGCCACCCGGAAGTCGAAGCCGTCGCTCTCGATCTCTGCCACATGAGGCAGGGCCAGCGCGAGGCGGCGTACATCGCCGGCGTCAGCCATCGAGGTCTCTCCCGGATCGCGGCACCCGCATACGCACAGGCTAGGCGCCGGCTCGGACAGCCGGACTGTGCGGGGTCCCACCCAGCGGTGACCAGGCAGGCCCGGCCCGGCCCCGCGCCCGGCGCCGGGCTGCCGTCAGCGCAGCTGCCGGACCTCAGCGTGCGAGGTGCTCAGTGAACCAGTCGCGGGCCGGCTCGCTGGCGGCATCGAAGCCCTTTACATAGGCATCGAAGTGGCCGCCGCGCAGGATGATGATCTTCTTAGGCTCGTGAGCCTTGTCGTATGCGGCTATGGCGAGCTCAGACGGGACCAGGTGGTCACCTACCGCCACCAGCAGCAGAAGCGGCGTCGGGCTGATGTAGGGCATATAGCTGACCGGCTCGTACTCGGTGAACATCTCGACACTGCGCAGCGTGACCTCGTTGCGCCAGGACGGGGCGCGAGCCTTGCCTGTCTCGGTGAACCACTGCCAGGAATCGGGGGTTGGCAGCGCCGATGGGGCAAGCGGGTCCTCGTCGACCACCGGCACCATGGCCGGCGGCTTGCCCTCGAAGCGGGCGATCCGGTCAGCGTCGAACATCTCGCGGAACCCGGCGATGAAGTCAGACCGGACCAGAGCGCGCAGGTTGTCGTGGCCGCTGACCAGGGGGACCTGGCTGACCACTGCCTTGACGCGGCGGTCGATCGCGGCCACGACCAGGACGTGGCCGCCCGAGTAGCTGCTTCCCCAGATCCCGATCCTGGTGGCGTCAACTTCGGGCAGGGTGCTGGCGTAAGTGATGGCGTGGCGGTAGTCGCGAACCTGCGCCCACGGATCGATCTCTTGGCGTGGCTCGCCGTCGCTGGCGCCGAAGTTGCGGTTGTCGAACACCAGCACGTTAAGCCCGGCCGCGGAAAACACCTCGGCGAAGCTGTCGAGGTACATCTCCTTGACCGCGGAGAAACCATGTGCCAGGACAACCGCCGGGGCAGAACTACCCACGCCCTCAGCCGTATACAACCAGCCGCGCAGGGTAACGCCCTCGGCATCGAACTCGATCTCGCGTCGAGTCATCTCGATCTCCTCACCGGCCGTTCGCTGCCCGACAAGCACGTCAGCCCGGCCCTGGGACGACGGTAAGCCCAGTCGCTAATGGCCCGCCGTCTCACGCTGGAACAAACCCGGCACGACCTTGCGTTCACCCGCCGCCGAAACGCCGCATCCGGTGGGCCGGGGCAAAATGCGTTTGCCCCGGTAGAGCAGCCACGGTTACCGTCGAATGCTGCCCCCCGATCAGACCGAACGGATGAATTGCCATGCCTGCGCGCGCGTTGACCAGCCGGTTCCCGGTGCTAGCACTGAGGGACTTCAGGCTGCTGCTCGCCGACCGGCTGATCGCGCCGGGGGCATTCGCATTCTCACTGGTCGGCGTCGCCTTTGCGGTCCTCGACGCAACCGGGTCGACCGCCGACCTGTCCTATGTACTCGCCGCTCAGATCGCGCCGTCGCTGGTGTTCACCCTGATCGGCGGGGTCTTCGCCGACCGGATGCCGCCGCAGCGCGTGATCATCGCAGGGAATCTCCTGATCGCGCTGGGGGAGGGGACCTTCGGCGTTCTCATCCTCACCGGCCACGCCCGGCTGTGGCAGATGATCGTTCTTGAGGCGGTGACGGGCACCGGCATGGCCGTGTTCTACCCGGCCTCGCAGGCGCTGCTGCCCAGGCTCGTTCCCGGTGAGCTGCTGACGCAAGCGAGCGCGCTGAGTCGGCTGGCCATGAACGCCGGCCAGATGGGTGGCGCAGCCGTCGCCGGGCTGGTAGTCGCTGCCGTCGGACCAGGCTGGGCGCTGGCCACGTGCGGAGCCGGAATGATGGCCACCACTCCGGTGCTGCTGAGCCTCCGGGTGACAGCGGCTGACCGGCCGCCGGGCCATGACATGCTCCGCGAGCTCCGTGATGGCTGGTCAGAGGTCCGCTCGCGCACCTGGTTGTGGGCGATCGTGGCGCAGTACTCCATTATCCTGATGGCCTGGTATGGCGGGTTCCAGGTGCTTGGTCCAGCGGTCGCGAGGGCCCACCTTGGCGGCCCAGTCGCCTGGGGCGCGATCACCGCCGCGGAATCGGTCGGCTTCATCGCTGGCGGGGTCGTGTCGCTGCGGTTCAAGCCGCGGCGGCCCATGCTGTTCGTAGTTCTCATGGGCTTCACCATCGCGATCCCGACGCTTTCCCTGGCGATGCTGTGGCCGCTGCCGCTTGTCTGCATCTGCTCGTTCGGCGTCGGAATGGCAGTGGAAGTCATGATGGTCCAGTGGACCGTCGCGATGGCAACGAACATCCCGCCGGACCGGCTTGCCCGGGTGTCTTCCTACGATGCGCTCGGCTCGACCATGGCGATGCCGGTCGGGGCGCTTGCCGCCGGTCCCATCGCGGCCACGATCGGGGTATCGGCGGCGCAGTACGGCGCTGTCATTCTCATCCTGGCGTCGTCCGCTCTTGCACTTATCCCGCGTGACATCTGGACCATGCGTTCCGGCTCCGCGGGCGGGGGATCGGGTGCGCAGGTAACCGGTGCCGCGCGGGCGGCCGGTGCTGCACTGGCAACACCCGAAGAAGCGGCCGCGCCGAGCGCTGCTGATGCGGCGGTACCCGCAGTGGCCGCAGCCGGCATAGCGGCAGTGGTGTCTGGGCGCCAAGCCCCGCTTAACACGGGCTCGCTAACATGACCGTGTGATCATCGATGAGGACAGCATTGGCAGCGAGGTTCTGGTGCCGCGGCCGGACCGGTCGGTCGTTGCCGTGTCACCGCCAGGGGATGGGCCAGGGTACTGGGCCGGGGCGCCGAGCGCCGTCGAGTGGGACGGGGACATATACCTGACCTACCGGCTGCGGCGGCCGCTAGGCATGGGGCGCGGCTACGCGGTCGTGGTCGCCAGGTCCGGCGACGGCGAGCACTTCGAGACGTTGCTCACCATTGCCAAGGAAGAGGTCGGGGCCGAGTCACTTGAGCGGCCCGCGCTGACCCGGACTCCAGAGGGGGTCTGGCGGCTGTACCTGAGCTGTGGCACGTACGGGACCAGGCACTGGCGCGTCGAACTGATCGAGGCGGCCAGCCCGTCCGAGTTCGACGCCAGCCAGATCCAGGTCACGCTGCCGGGTGACACCAAGACGGCGGTCAAGGATCCGGTCATCGTGCACCGGGACGGGCTGTGGCACCTGTGGGCGTCCTGTCACCCGCTGGAGAATCCCGCGGAGACGGACCGGATGGTCACCGACCACGCCACCAGCGCGGACGGCCGGGACTGGACCTGGCACGGCACCGCGCTGGGCGTCCGGTCCGGGGAATGGGATGCCCGGGGGGTCAGGATCAGCGCGGTTCAGTTTGCCGGCGACAAGATTGTGGCCTACTACGACGGCCGGGCGACCGCCGAGGAGAACTACGAGGAGCGCACCGGCGTGGCGGTTGGATCCGAGCCCACCACGCTGACCGCGATCGGCGCGCGCCCACTTGTCCTGTCTCCCTACGGCAGTGGCAGCCTGCGCTACCTGAATGTCGTCTCGCTGCCCGACGGCGGTCGCAGGCTCTACTACGAGATGACCAGGGCGGATCAGGCACACGAGCTCAGGACCGAGCTTGTCTAGGGCGATGCCGGAGAACGTTCGCCGGGTTGGGTGATACTGCGCTGGCGTCCGCCTCGGCCTGCTGAGCCCGTCGAGTCAGGCATCCGCCGTCATGGCGGAGCGCGGCTGGCCGTTCCTGGCCTGCCGCTGGCCGGTGGGCCTGCTGCCGACCATGCCACCGGACCGCTCGCGAGGCCGCAGCCAGAAGCTGAAGTCGTCGCCGGTGACCTTCTCGAGCAGGTGTATGTCCGACTCGAACTTTGGCAGGACAAGCTCACGCTCGTCCCAGGTGAGCGGCTGGCGCGGCGGCGCACTGCGCTGGAGCATGTGCTCAAGCGGGCTGGTCAGGAAGGTCCCGGTGGTGCCGGGCAGGAACCGGCCGGCCGCGGCGGCGGCCCGCAGTGTCCGCGCCATGGCGCGGTAGCGGAGCGTCGCCTCCGGGTGCGCGGTCACGTTCTCCCTGGGCAGGCTGGTGATGATCCCCGGCTCGACGTCCAGGAAGGTGCAGATCCGGTCGAGCGTCTCGGCTGGCCTATCGACCATGGAGAGGTAACGCAGCACCAGCACCTGCTCGCGGGGGTACAGGCTGAACAGGTGCTCCAGCTGCTCTGCGTACTTGCCGAGGCTGATGTAGTGCCAGAAGCTGGCCCAGCCCGCCTCGATCCTGCGCGGCTCTTCCTCGCAGGCGCGGACGAAGTCGTCTATGGTCTCAAGTCCCGCTGACCACAGGTGCGTCCAGTTGGAGTGGGCACGCTCCACCGGATCCCGCAGCACCGCGATCAGCTTGGCGTCCGGCACCAGGGCGTGCATGCGGCGGTGCGCTGCCGGGTCGTGCAGGTACAGCGGGGTCGACTCGCCGCGCAGTGCCCCAGCCGGAGCCGCGTCGAACAGCGCCTCGTAGTCAGCCCGGCGCCAGACATGCTCGCGGTAGGTCTGCACGTCGCCGGGACCGCCGCGAGCGGGGGGCGGGCCGTCGGAGAGGAAGAACTTAGGTTCCTTGACTGCGGACATGTACAGCGCCGGATGCTGAGCGAGCGCCGCATGCAGGGCCGTTGAGCCCGCTTTGGGCGCTCCGATCACAAGGAAATCGGGCAGAGTCATTCTGTCCTCCCTTGGGCGTATATCCCAACTATATCAATCTATTTTGTAAGGATTCTGTCGAGATAGCGGCCTTGGACCCCTAGGGCTACCCGCTTATCGGGTAGTTACCCGCTCACCCGGAGTATCACTCGTGCCCGCCCGCGCCCCTGGCAGGCCGGTACCAGGTCACGCTGACCAGGACGTCTAAGATCGGCGTGGTGGCCCGGCTGCTCATCGTTCATCACACTCCGTCCCCTGCTATGCAGGCTATGTTCGAGGCGGTGGTGTCCGGCACGGCCGCCGACGAGATCGAGGGTGTAGCGGTCGAGATCCGGCCGGCGCTGACCGCATCCGCGCCCGACGTGCTGGCCGCGGACGGCTACCTCCTCGGCACGCCCGCGAACATCGGCTACATGTCGGGTGCGCTCAAGCACTTCTTCGACTCCATCTACTACCCCTGCCTGGCGGCGACGGTCCGGCGGCCCTATGCCCTCTATGTGCACGGCAACAACGACACCGGGGGCGCGGTCAGGGCCGTGGAGTCGATTGCGGCCGGCCTGAAATGGCGCCGGGCGCGCCCGCCCGTCTGCGTGACAGGCGAGCCGGCCCGCAGCGACCTGGATGCCTGCTGGGAGCTGGGCGCGACCATCGCCGCGCAATTGGCCAGCGGTGCGGGCTGAGGATCGCGCGTGATCGTCACCATCACCCTGAACGCCGCGCTCAGCGTGTCCTACGAGGCGCGGCAGGTCACCTGGGACGTCGTCAACCAGGTCTCCGGTGTGCGCTACCGGGCGGGCGGCCGTGGCGTCGCCGTCGCCCGGGTGCTGCACACGTTCGGCCACGAGGTGGTCGCGGCCGGGCTGGCCGGCGGCGTCGCAGGCGAGATGATCAGGGCGGACCTGGCCAGATCCGCGATACCCACCGAGTTCACCTGGATCGGCAGGGAATCGCGCCGGGTGCTCGACGTGCGGGACGCCGCAGTCGGTCGGCGCCTCGGGTTTAGCGAGCCCGGTCCTTACATCACCACCGAGGAGCTTGGCCGCTTCGCCGTCGACTACCTGCGGCTGCTGGCCGGGGCGACCGCCGTGGTGCTCTGCGGCAGCCTGCCCGACGGGATGCCTCCTGAGATCTACGGAACCCTGGCCACCTACGCGGCGGAGGCCGGCGTCCCGGCGATCCTCGACGCCGGCGGGTCCGCGCTGCGGCACGGGGCGGCCAGGCGGCCCGCGCTCATCATCCCGGGTACTGACGGGGCGGCAGGGACCGATCTCGACGGGGTAGCTGACAGTGCGGGGGACGGGGCGGTTCCCGACGGCCTCGATCCGCAGGCCCTGGTGGCCGGCGGCGCCGGCGCGGTCGCGCTGCTGTCCGATCACGCGGTCCGCGTCGTGACGGCCGACGGGCAGTGGCTCGCCCGGCTTCCCGCCGCGGCCCGGCCGCCGTGGCCGCGCGACGCGCTGGTGGCCGGCCTCGTCCCGGGCGTGCTGCTCGGCTGGTCGTGGCCGGACAGGCTTCGCCACGCGGTCGCCCTCGGCGCGTCGGCAGCCGCCTCAGGTGAGGTTGACCTTGCCGCATACGAGCAGTTGGTCGCCGAGGTCGCCGTCGAACCGCCCGGCGAATTGCCCGATGAAGCGAGCGCGTGATCTACTCGATCAGCAGGCATTTGCGTCGGTTTGGCCTGAGGCGTTCGGCAGTCGGCAGGGACGCGGGCAGGCAACGCCGCCGCGCCGGGAGGGTGAGCCGCGGATGGGGTCGATAGGGTTCTGGCGCCTGGCACAGCGCAGACCGCGCTGGACCGCCGCGATCGACGCCGATGGCACCGCGCACACCGCTGCCGACCTCCTTGCCCGCGTCAACCAGATCACCCACGGACTCAGGCAACTCGGGCTGCGGCCCGGGGACGGGATCGCCGCCCTGCTGCCGAACGGCGTCGCCCCGCTTGAGGTGTACCTCGCCGCCCTGCAATCCGGCTGGTACTTCACCCCGATCAACTGGCACTTCACCATCCCCGAGATCGAGTACATCGTGCGCGACAGTGAGGCGAAGGCGTTCTTCGTGCACGAGCGTTTCGCCGGGACCGCGGCTGCGGTAGCTTCCACAAGGCTTTTTCCGAACGCACGAATCTCCTACGGCAGCGTGCCCGGCTTCGTTTCGGTGACGGACCTGCGTGCGGGCCAGCCGGACACGATGCCCGACGCGCGTACCGCCGGGAGCAGCATGCATTACACGTCGGGAACGACCGGCCGGCCCAAGGGGGTGCGCCGGGTACTGCCCGACCTGAGCCCCGAGGACGCCGCGGAACTCAACTCCGGGCTGCTCCAGTTCTTTGGCATTGCTCCCGGCCAGCCCGGCGTGCACCTGGTCACGTCGCCGAATTACCACACCGCGGTGTCGCTATTCGGCGGCGGCGCCCTGCATATGGGGCACACCATTGTCTATATGGACAAGTGGGATGCCGAGGAGACGCTGGCCAAGGTCGACCGCTATCAGGTGACCAACACCCACATGGTGCCGACCCAATTCAAGCGGATGCTGGCGCTGCCCGAGCAAACCAGGCAGCGCTACAACCTGTCCTCCATGAAGTGGCTTATCCATGCCGCCGCGCCCTGCCCGGTTCGCATTAAGCAGGCAATGCTGGACTGGTGGGGGCCGTGCGTCTATGAGTATTACGCCGCTACCGAGGGCGGCGGCACGATCGCTAGCCCGGCCGATTGGCTCGCCCACCCCGGAACGGTAGGCAGCCCCTGGCCGATCAGCGAGATCCTGGTGGCCGATGATGACGGCAACGAGTCCCCGCGGACAGTGCCGGGGACCATCTACATGAAGATGGCCCTACAGGACTTCGTCTATAAGGGTGACCCTGGCAAGACGGCCGCGAATCGGCTGCGGGGTTTCTTCACCGTTGGTGATATCGGCTTCCTCGACGACGACGGATTTCTGTTCCTTTGCGACAGGAAGACCGATATGATCATATCGGGCGGGGTAAATATCTATCCGGCCGAGATAGAAGCCGAGCTCATGACCCACCCCAAGGTCGCTGACGTCGCGGTATTCGGTGTGCCGGACGAGGACTGGGGCGAGCAGATCAAGGCCGTGGTTCAGCCGGCCGAGGGCCAGCTGCCCGGGCCAGAGCTTGCCGCCGAACTGCTGGCTTCGCTTGCCGGGCAGGTGGCCAGGATGAAATGGCCGAAGACCATCGACTTCATCGCCGAAATGCCGCGTGATCCCACTGGGAAGCTGCACAAACGGCAACTGCGAGACCCCTACTGGGCAGGTCGCGAACGCGCCATCTGAGCGCGCCGGCATTTAGCCAAACTGCCGTCAACCGGCATGCCCGGACGCCGCAATATCAACTCGCCATGTTTGAACACGGACAGTAGTCGGGTAAGTACGCCGCGTGTTCGGGGGACACGTAGCAGCACATCACAGCTTGGCGTCCTCCCTTCTCACGGGGAATGGAGTGTGTAGTGAACAAACGAATCGTTCTCGCGGGCGTCGCCTCGGCGACTGCCCTCGCTTGCGCGATCTTCACATCGGGAGCGGCGCTCGCAGCCACCGGGCCGTCCGTGCCCGCCGCGGCCGCCGTGTCATCCGCGGTTGCGCCGGCCACCAGCGCCGTCACCGGGGCGGCCGGAGCCGCCACGGGTGCGCTTTCACAGGCGACATCCGGCCTGTCCGGCCTTACCGGCGGCCTGGCCGGCGGCGTTCCAGGACTGTCTGGTCTGTCGTCACTGGTCGGCACCCTGCTGACTACGGTGCTGAGCCTGCTCAGCGGGCTTCCCATCGTCGGCGGTCTGATCAGCGGTCTGACCGGCAGCCTTGGCTCCGTCACCGGCGCAGTCGGTGGCGTGACCGGTGCGGTCGGTGGCCTCACCGGTGGACTCGGTGGCGTGACCGGGGGGCTCGGCGGCGTGACCGGCGCCTTGCCGGGAGTGGGCGGCGCAGCCAGTAGCGCCGCGCCGGCTACCTCCGCGCTCAGCCTGAGCAAGGAACTGCCCACCATGAAGCAGCTGAGCAAGGAAATGTCCAGTCTGCGCGCGGCGGCCAAGCAGCTGGAGGCCGCCAAGAGCGCCGTTGCGCAGGCGGAGGCCAAGACGGCAGGCTCGCAGTCGGCCGCGTCGGCCAACGCACCAGCCGCGGGCGTCGTCTCGGCCAAGGCCGGCACTTCGTCGAAGTAAGGATCCGTGCGCGCCCGCATGTGGGCCGGCCCCAACCGGGCCGGCCCACATGCTGCATGCCCCGGATCAATCTCGGAGAGTCACTGGCCGACTACTCTAAGTGTGCTAGCGTCCAGAGCGGCTCATGGGACCGGTAACGGCGAGACCCGCGCCACCCCCAGGCGGGCGTCCGGGTGTTGCGAGGCCGGCTGTCCCTTCCGCGTGGTCCAGGAGCCGGATAATCCTGACGTCCCAGCTGAAATGGAGTGTGTCGTGCAAAAACGGCAAATCATCCTTGGCGGTCTCGCCACGGCGTCCGCGCTAGCGACAACCATCTTCGCGGCAGGCGCCGCGCTTGCCGCCAGCACGGCCGTGGCCCCAGCCGGGAGCCTGCCCTCCGCGACCAGTGCGGTCTCCGGCCTCACCGGCATGGCGTCCGGTCTCGCGCCGGTGAGCGGGCTCACCGGCATCACCGGGGCAGCGTCCGGCCTCGGCCTGCTCTCGGCGCTGCCCGTCGTCGGCAGCCTGGCCGGCGCCGTGCCGAGCATGGACGGCCTGCGGGCCCCCGCCGCGAGCACCGTGGTGAGTGGCGCAAAGGGCCAGACGGCACCGGTCAGCGGTGCGGTCGGCAGCCTTCGCTCGGACGTGCCCGTGACGGGCGGCGTGAGCGGCCTGACGGGGGCGCTGCCGAACGTGAGCGCGGTGACCGGCGTGCTTTCGGGTGCGATGGCGGCTGTGCCCAGCCTGGGCTCCGCCACCGGCGCGCTGGGCGCGGTCAAGTAAGCCGCGGGGCCCGTCTCTGACCAGGGGCGGGCCCCGTCCGCTAGCCGGGTGCAGGCGCCTTCGCCTGCGTTTCGGCAAGCACCTCGAGCAGGAGGGTCGTCGCAGGCGGATCCGGCGGCGCGCCGTAGACAAGCGCGAAGATGCGCCTGCGCGCGCCTGGCAGTGCGCTGGTTCGCACTCCCGGATGACGTGCCGCCTCCAGCGCAAGGCCCGGCAACGTGGCCACCCCAAGGCCAGCCGCGACGAGCGCCTGCACCGCTACGTAGTCATCGGTGGTGAAGGCGATCCTCGGGGCGAACCCGGCCTGGGCGCACTGCCGCAGCAGGTGGGCCCGGCAGCGCTCGCAGCCAGCGATCCAGCGCTTTGCCGCATAGCCGGCCAGTTCGGGCACCCTGGTTTCCTGATGATCTGCGGCCGACGCCGCGGTCACCAGGTAGACAGGCTCGTCCAGCAGCAGGACGCCGCGCGTTCCCTCCTCCTCTTCTTCCCCGGGGGTGCTTTCCGTCTGCTCGTGCCTGAAGATGACCGCCACGTCCACATAACCCGCGCGCAGCATCCGCAGCGCTTCGGGCGGTTCTGCCTCGGTCAGCATCAGGTCGATGCCCGGATGCAGGGCTTGCAGCCTGGCCGCCGCCGCGGGCACTAGCGTTCCGAGCGCGGACGGGAAGGCGGCCAGGCGCACTCTGCCCTCGCGCAGCCCCACCTGCGCGGCTAGCTCGCTTTCCGCGGCTTCGAGCCGGCCCAGGATCTCGGTCGCCCGCTCGGCGAGCAGGCGGCCGGCGTCGGTCAGCCGGATGCCGCGGCCGACCCGCTGAAACAGCGTCGCGCCGGTCTCGGCCTCCAGCCTGGCCAGGTGGTGGCTGACCGACGGCTGCGCGTAGTTGAGCGCACGGGCGGCTGCCGTCACCGACCCGTGCCGCGCTACCGCTTCGAGCACCCGCAGCCTGGTCACATCCAGCATAGATAAAGCATAGATGCGGTTGATCGATTACCCACCGTTCGGTATCAGGGTCTATCTGTTCCTCGGCCCGCCACGGCCCTCAAGCAGCGGCGATCCCGGCTGCCGAAGCTGACGGCCGGCTGCCCGGCCGCGGCGCCAGGCGATACCGGACAACGCCTCGAGCACCACCCGGTTGGCAAGGAACGCCGTCACCTCGCCGTGGTCGTAAGGCGGCGAGAGTTCCACCACGTCCAGGCCGGCCAGCGGCATCTCCATCGCGATCCGGCGGACCGCGTCGAGCAACTGGCGGCCGGTCAGCCCGCCGGGCTCCGGCGTCCCTGTGCCCGGGGCCATGCCGGGATCGACGACGTCCACGTCGACGGAGAGAAACACGCCGTCGCAGTCGTCGGTGGCGATCGTGAACGCCTCGTCCAGGCAGGCATCCAGGCCGCGGGCAACAACCTCGGTCATCTCGAAGCTGCGCATCCGCTGGTCGGCCATCCAGTCGAGCGTCTCCGGCTCGGGCCAGTAGCCGCGCAGGCCGAGTTGCAGGAAGCGGTCGCCGCGGACGGCGCCCGACTCGATCAGCCGGCGCATCGGCGTGCCGTGCCCGTGCAGCGAGCCCCACTGGCTGTTCCCGGTGTCCGCGTGGGCGTCGAAGTGGATGATCGACAGCCGTCCCCAGCCCACGTGCCTGGCCACGCTGGTCGCATCGGGCAGCGCGATCGTGTGGTCGCCGCCGAGGATCACCGGCAGCGCGCCGGCCTGGCAGATCCGGTGCACCGCCTCCTCCAGCCGGCCCAGCGAGATCTCCGTGTCGCCCGACGGCATGGCCACGTCGCCGGCGTCCAGCACCCGCAACTCGGTCAGCGGGTCGACCCCGAGCGCCAGGTGCGGCCTGGACCCGTCGTGCGGAAGGTAGTCGGTGCAGCGGATCGCCTGCGGGCCAAACCGCGCGCCAGGCCGATGCGACGTCCCGCCGTCGAACGGCGCGCCGACGATTACGATGTCAGCACCGGCGTAGGAGCCGGCCTCGGCTAGGTTTGCCCGCGGTATTCCTAGGTAGGTGGCGTCCGGGCCGTACATGTTGCCGAGGCGCGTCATGTCGCCGCTTCCGTCCGTAGATATTCGATCAGGCTATCGGCAGGTACCGCGTGCAAGTACTGTCTGCTCCGTGAAACGGTTGACGCTGCCGCGCCGGGGTCGGTCGTCAGCCGCTCGGATGCCGTCCGGCGCCGTTGCGCTGATCGCGCTGGCCGCTACCACCATGCTCGTGCAGGGAGACCAGTCGGCGCTGGCCCAGGCCGTGCACGGGATGGAGCAGCAGTTCGGGCTGTCGGACCAGGTGGTCGGGCTGATACCGCTGGTGATGGCGGCCTGCGCCTCGATCGGCGCGATCCCGGCCGGGGTGCTGGCCGACGGCAGGCGCCGCACCTGGGTGCTCGCCGGGGTCTGTCTGGTCTGGGCGATCGGCATGGGCGCCGGGGCAGTGGCCGGCTCGTTCGCCCTGCTGTTCGCGGCCAGGCTGGTGACCGGCGCGGCCGAGGGAACCCCGCCGGTGGCGATCAGCCTGCTGTCTGACTACTTTCCCGTCGGCCGCAGGTCCGAGGCCATGGGGGTATACCAGGGCGGGGCGATCGTCGGCGCGTTCATCGGCCTGCTGGGCGGCGGCGTCGCCGTCCAGCTCGGCGGCTGGCGCTGGGCGTTCTGGATCTGGCTGCCGATCGGCCTCGTGGTCGCCGTCGGCTACCTGTTCGTGCACGAGCCGATGCGAGGTCATCAGGACGCCAAGTTCGGGGCGGAGCTTGGCGCGAGCGCGGCAGCCAGAAGCGCGGCGGCCAGAAGCGCGGCGGCGAGGAGCGCGGCGGCGAGGCGCAAGAGCGGCCAGCTGCCGGTCACGCTCGCCGCGCCCGAGGCCGCCAGCCTGGCGGCCTGCGGGTATATCGCGCTGCCGCCGCCCAGGCACGGCCCGCCGCCGCCGGACGAGGGCATGAGCATGGCCGACGCGCTGCGGTATCTGATGCGGATTCCTTCGATGTGGTTTGGCACCCTGTCGCTCACGGTCTCCCAGCTGCTGCTCTTCGGGCTGTCCTTCTGGGGAGTCACGTACTTCGAGCGCGTGCATCATCTCGGGCCGGCCCTGGCCGGTGTCCTGGTCACGGTGCTCGGCGCGGGCTCAGCTATCGGCATCCTGGCCGGCGGATTCCTCTCCGACCGGCTGCTGCGGCGCGGTCACGTGAACGCCAGGGTGTACGTCGTCGCCTACGGATCGATCGCCGCGACGCTGGTGCTCGCCCCGGCGTTCGCCAGCACCAACCTGTGGCTGAGCGCACCGCTGATCTTCATCGGCGGGATCCTGCTCACGCTGCCGATCGCTCCCGCCGAAGCGCTGTGCACGGACGTGGTGCCGCCCCAGCTGCGCGGCCGGGGTGCCATGGTCCGGCAGGTCGTGCGCACGGCCTCCTACGCTGGGCCGTACCTCATCGGGGTCGTCTCGGTCGCCATCGCGTCGCATTCGTCGTCCGCGTCCAGCACGGTCGGACTGCACTGGGCCATCGTCGCCGTCTGCCCGCTCTACGCGCTGGGCGGCCTCATCATGTTCGCCGCGGTGCGGCACTACCCGCGCGACATCTCGACCGTGGTGGCGCACGCGCAGGCGCAGGCACGGGCGCGGGACGGCCAGCCGCCGGAGGCCAGCGTGGAAGATTCGGACATCGTGCTCGAGTCAGAGTGAGTACCCTCAGTCGGCCACCGGGACGGAATCCCTGACCACGGCTGCTGCCTGCCCGCTCTCGGCCTGCGCGGCGCTGGCGACGCGGCCGGCCTGCGCCTGCGCGGCCTGCGCGGCCTGCCCGGCCTGCGCCTGCGGCACCGGCGGCAGGATGCGGGCCAGCGGCGCCGGCAGCCACCAGTTGGCCTCGCCGAGCAGCTCCATCACCGCGGGAACCAGCACAAGGCGTACCACCGTCGCGTCGATCAGCACGGCCACCGCCAGCCCCAGCCCGATCTGCTTGACCGAGACGTTCGCGCCGAGCACCACGGAGAGGAACACCACGACCATGATCGCTGCCGCGGCCGAGATCACCCGGGCCGTGCTGGCCAGCCCGCGGGCCACCGAAGCCGAATTGTCGCCGCTCGCGTCGTAGCACTCGCGGATCCGCGACAGCAGGAACACCTCGTAGTCCATGGACAGCCCGAACAGGATGACGAACAGGAACATCGGCACCCACGTGGTGACCGGCATCTTCTCCGGGAAGCCGAATATCTGACGCAGCCACCCGTTCTGCGCCACCATCACCAGCACGCCGTAGGCGGCGGAGATCGACAGCAGGTTCATCACCGCGGCCTTGATCGCGATGACCACCGAGCGGAACACCACCAGCAGCAGCACCATGGCCAGCGCGACCACGATGCCGATCAGCCAGGGCAGTCGCTTGGAGATCTGGTTGGCGAAGGTGACGTTGCCCGCGTTCGGCCCGGTGAGGTAGGCGCGGATGCCGGTGCCGGCGATCGCCCGCGGGATCACGGTGTCGTTGATCCGGTTGACCAGCGTGTTCGTCGCCGGGTCCTGCTCGCCGGTGGTGGGATAGGCGATCATCATGGCCGCCTCGCCGTCCCGGCTGTCGATCACAGGCGTCACGTGCGCCACGCCCGGCGTGCTGCGGATCGCGGCCGCCAGCGATGTCATGCCCCCCCCAGCCGGGCCGGCCGACGGCAGCGTGGCGGCGACGATCAGCGGCGCGTCGAACCCCGGGCCGAACCCGCGCGCCATCGTGGCGTAGCTCGCGTACCCCATGGTGCCGCGGGCCTGGGTGGACTCGTCCGGCATGTTCAGCTTCATGCCGAGGGCCGGCGCCGCGAGGACGAGAATGACCCCGGCAGCCAGCACCGCGGCGATCACCGGATGGTGCTGCACCACACCAGCCCACCGCTCGGCAGCGGGACGAGTCGAGACGTGAGGGACGGATTTTGCCGAACGGCGCTGCCCGATCTCACTGCGCCCTCGGCGACTCAGCCGCGACGGCTTCGCTAGCTTGGTCCCGGTGAAGCCGAGCAGCGCGGGCAGCAGGGTAAGCGACGCGAGCACGGTCATCGCGACGGTCACCGCGGCGGCGACGGCGACCCCGTTCATCAGCGGCTGGCGCAGCACGAGCAGGCCCAGCATCCCGATCACCACCGTGGTCCCCGCGGTGAGCACGGACCGGCCGGCGGTGCGCATCGCCAGCACCGTCGCGTTCTCGGGCGCCGCCCCGGCCTTCAATCCTTCGCGCGGTGCTGGCCCGGGGAGGCGCAGCGCTTCGCGAAACCTCGTCACGATGAACAGCGCGTAATCGACGCCGACGCCGAGGCCGATCAGCGAAGCGATAATCGGGGAGAAGGACGGAGCCGGGAACACGTGGCCAAGCAGCGCGATGAGCGAAAGCCCGGCGCCGATGCCAAGCACGGCCGTCGCTAGCGGCAGCCCCATGGCGAGCAGCGACCCGAACGCGATCAGCAGCACGATCGCGGCCGCGCCGACGCCGAACCCGTCGGTCGAGCCGCCATATGGCGTTTCCGCGATGTCAACGACGTCACCGCCCAGGCTGAACGTCACGCCTGCGCCCGACGCCTTGGTCGCGTCGGCCATCAGCGACGTGACCTCGCTGTTCGCGATGCTGTCCGACGGCAGGTCGAACTGGACGGTGGCGAACGCGATGTGCCCGTACCGCGAGATCTGGCCTGCCGTGGTGTACGGGTCGCTGACCGAGGTGACGTGCGGCGCATGCTCGAACGGGACGAGCGCCTGGGTCACCCTGCCGCGCGTGGCCGGCGAGGTGATGGCCGCCGAGGATCTGACCGCCAGCGTGAGCGCGTCGCCGGACTGCCGCGGGAAGTGCTTGTTGAGTATGGCCTGGCCCGGATCGCTGCCGCTGAAGCTGTTGTCCGCCGGAGCGCCGAACTGCATCCACAGCATGATCAGGCAGGCCACGCCCACGATCCAGGCGACCAGGGTGACGATGCGGTGCCGGTAGCAGGCACGTCCGATCCAGCCCAGCAGGCCCACTGGTCCGGCATCATCGGAGTGCGACATGTTCATCCCCTGCGATCCGCGAAGTCTGGTCGCTCTCGATCCTGCCGATCTCGCCGCTCACCGGCGTCGTACCAGGGGAGACACTTCGCGGCCGGCGGCTACTCCGCGGGAGTACTCCCCCGGTAGTACGCGGCCGGTTTCGCAATCACTCTCACGCTTCGCCACTGTCAAAGCGGGGCGCACCGCCCTCACCTCCCGCAAAGGGAGCGAACGATGAGGAAAGGTTCTTCCGCCCCAAGACCATCCGGCTCAGCGCCGTCGATGACCGGATTACTTTCCCAGTAGGCCCTTGCAGTCACACCGGCCCCGCCTGTCCCTCTCCGCCCGGCGCTCTGCAAGATCGATGTGGAATTACCCCCCACNNGTGGGGGGTAATTCCACATCGACAGGCTGTCCCGCGGGTGCTGCCCCTTCAGCCGAGGCGTTTATGCCCGCCTGCGGGGGGTGTGGATGTGGCAGAGCCCCCCGCTGGGGAGACTACGCCGCATTCACGCCCTGATCCTGGCTCCTGCGCGCCCGGACATCCGCGCCCGGTAGTCACTAGCTGCCCAGGGCTCCCTCCCGGCCGGACCCGCCAGAGACCCGACGCCAAACTTGCTGTGCACCCGCTTCATCGATCAGCGCGGCCGGGCTCAACGAGCTTCTCCTGGGCGATGATACGGACAGGCCGGGTCAGCGGCGGCCGGGCCGGGCCAGGCCGTGCTCATAGGCGAACACGACGAGTTGCGCCCGGTCCCGCGCGTTCAGCTTCGTCATGGCCCGGCTCACGTGCGTCTTCGCGGTGAGCGGGCTCACCACCAGCTTGGCGGCGATCTCGTCGTTGGACAGGCCCGCCGCGACCAGGACGACGACCTCACGTTCCCGGCTGGTAAGCGCGGCGACCCCCGGCGACTCTGGTGCCCCGCCCTCCGCCGTGCCGCCTCCTCCCGTCCCGCCTCCTCCCGTCCCGCCTCCTCCTGTCCCGCCTCCTCCTGTCCCGCCTCCTCCCGTCCCGCCTCCTCCCGTGCCACCTCTCGGTGGGCCGCCTCCTGCCGGGCCTCTCGACGGCCCGCCTCCTGCGGGGTCCCCTCTCGGCGGGTCTCTCGGCGGGTCGCCTCCTGCCGGGCCGCCTCTCGGCGGGTCGGCGGGCTGCGCGGGGGACAGGCCTGCTGCGGATCCCGTCGTAAACGCGGCGATGAGGGAGCGGGTCACGCCCGGCGAGAGCAGCCCGTCGCCGCGGGCGACCACCCGCACCCCCTGTAGCAGTTCCTCAGGTTCCACGTCCTTGACCAGGAATCCGCTCGCGCCGGCCCGCAGCGCGCCGAATACGCTCGCCTCGTCGTCGAATGTGGTGAGCGCGATGACGTGGACGGACCTGAGTGCGGGATCGGCGGTGATCCGCTGGGTCGCGGTCACCCCATCCACCTCCGGCATCCGCAGGTCCATCAGCACCACGTCCGGCCGCAGCGCGCGGGTAAGCGCAACCGCGGCGCCGCCGTTCGCGGCCTCGCCGACGATCTCGATGTCGCCGGCCGTCTCGAGCAGCATGCGGAAACCTGCCCGGACCAGCGCCTGGTCGTCGGCGAGCAGCACCCTGATCACGACGTGCCGCCTGTTCTGTCGACCGGAAACCTGGCGACGACCTCGAATCCGCCGTCGGCGCCCGGGCCCGCGGTGAGCTCGCCGCCTAGCGCGGCGGCCCGCTCGGTCATCCCGGTGATACCGTGCCCCACTCCGGCCATCCCGCCATCCCCGCCCGCCGGCCCGAAATCCCCGCTCGCCATTCCGCCGTCGCTGCTCGCCATTCCGCCGTCGCTGCTCGCCATTCCGCCGTCGCTGCTCGCCAGCCGGCCATACCCGCCCGCCATCCCGCCATCCCCGCTCCCATGCCGCGGCGTACTGCTAGCAGTCGGACAACCTCCGTCGTCTGACACCGTGATCGTGAGCCCATCCGGTTCGTAGCGCAGCCGCACCGTCGCCGATGCCTCAGGCCCGGCGTGCCGGAGCACGTTGGTGAGCGATTCCTGCAGGATGCGGTACGCGGCCTGATCCACCTCCGGCGGCAGCGCGATCTGGTCGCCGTCGACGGCCAGCGTGACCGGCGCACCCGCCGCGGTGACCGCGTCGGTCAGCGCGGGCAGCCGGGCCAGGCCCGCGGCTGCGCCAGTCCCCTGCCCGTCGCCGCCGTGCCCGCCGTCGTCCCGCCGCAGCCCGCCCAGCGTGGCGCGGATGTCGATCAGTGCACTCTTGCTCGTCGCCCTGATGGCGGCCAGCGCCTCCCGCAGGTCCGCCGCGCCGTTACCCCCGCCGCCGTCCAGCACATGCAGCGCGGATCCGGCCTGCACGGTGATGGTGGCCATGCTGTGCGCGATGGTGTCATGCAGGTCGCGGGCGATGCGGAGCCGTTCCTCCGCCACCAGGCGGGCCGCCTCCGCCACGCGTTCCTCTTCCGCCAGGCGGAGCCTGTCGGCGGTCTCGGCGGCCAGCGCCCGCCTGCCCCGCACGACCTCGCCGAGCATGATGGCCAGGAACAGCACCGCTAGCGGAAGCAGGAAGTTCGCCGCGAGTGTCGTCAGGCCTTCGTTCGTGCTGGCGGCTACCACGAAAAGCCCGATCACCATGAACACAGCAGGGATGATGATTGCCCAGATCAGGAAGCCGGCCACCGCCGCGTCATACAGCGGCAGGCTCAGCAGCGGTGCGGGTGAGATGTTCCTGCGGTCGAAGAGGTAGGCGAGGACCAGCAGCAGCGAGCAGCCGAGCAGGGCTCGCAGCGGCCACCGCCTGCGCAACAGAACGGGCAGCGGGAGCACCGCGCCGACCAGGTAGGCCACCGCGTTCAGCGGCTTCTGGCCGGGCCCGGTCGCGGTGACGATGTTGAGTTCGACCACGGCGACAACCACGACCATGGCCCCGACGTCGACAAGCCGGATGCCGACGCCGTCACGTACTCCCCTCACGGCGTCAAGGTACGCCGATCCAGGCCACAGGTGAAATGATCTCGGCCGGAGGGGTGCGCGGTCGCGCACGTGGCTGACTCCAGTCCGTTCGGTAAATGCAGTTAAGCGATCCGGGGAAGGGGCCATCATGAGCCTCGATGAAATCGACGGGCAGATCATCACCGCGCTCGTCGAGAATGCCCGGTCGAGCTACGCCGAGATCGGGTCTCAGGTGGGACTGTCCGCCCCTGCCGTCAAGCGCCGGGTGGACAGGCTGCGGGCTTCCGGCGCGATCACCGGCTTCTCGGCTCGGGTGGACGCGTCCATGCTCGGCTGGACCACCGAGGCGTATGTCGAGCTGTTCTGCCGGGGGCGGACCTCGCCGGCCGAGATCGGCGCGGCGGTCAGCCGGCATCCCGAGGTGGCCGGGGCGTGCACGGTCACCGGCGAGGCGGATGCCCTCGTTCATATCCGCGCAGCCGACATGCAGCATTTCGAGCGGGTGGTCGAGCGGATCAGCGCGGAGCCCATCGTGCTGCGCACCCGGAGCGTTGTCGTGCTGTCCCGGCTGGTAGACCGGGCCGATGTGAGCTTCTCCCGGCTGCCGCCCGACCGCTGACCAGCCACGGCACCGCGACAACCTGATGTGAAGAAATCACGATGCTCGTGCCTAGGCCGGGCGTAACAGGTTACAGTCGCCGGTATGCCTGACAACCTGACAGACCCGAGCCGCAGCACGGCGCAGTTCCGTGCCTTCGCCCAGGGAACTTCGGGCGAGCCCGAGAAAAGCTGGGCAATGAAGGCTCCGCGAACCAAGGTAGCCATTCTGGCCGCCATCGTGGTCGGTGTGGCCATCATCCTGGCTATCGTCTCGCTGACGGTGGCCTAGCGATTCTCGCCGGCAGTTCCGGCCGGCGACGGCTGACTTGAGGTCAGCCGAGGCGTTCGGGCGGTATCTCGCCGGAGCCGCGGGTGATCAGGCGGGTCGCCAGCTCGATCCGCTGCGCCGGGCCGCCCTCGCCGGCCAGCCGCCGGAACAGCAGCTTCGCCGCGATCCGGCCCATTTCGGACGGGTCCTGCGCGATCACGGTGATGCCCGGGGTCAGCAGGTCGGCGAGCTCGAAATCGTCGAAGCCCACCAGCGACAGCGTTCGCCCTAGTACGGCCAGTTCCCGCAGGACGAGCACGGTGACCCGGCTGTTGCCGCAGAACAGCGCGGTAACCGGGGCGGGCCCGGCCAGCATCCTGGCCAGCGCGACCTGGACGCCGGCGGCGTCAGGGACCGCCAGGGCGGTCCACGACTCCTGTCCCGGCAGCCCAGCCTGCGCCAGCGCGTCGAGGTAGCCGCGGTGCCGCAGCGCCGCCGTGTAGATGCCGGGATCGTCGCCGATGTACCCGATCCGCTGGTGGCCCTGGCTGATCAGGTGCGTCACGCCCGTGCGCGCCCCGCCCGCGTTGTCCGAGAGGACCGCGTCCGCCCCGATCAACCCGGCCGGCCGGTCCACGAATACCGAGGCGACGCCGGCCGCGATCTCCGGCAGCAGGTATGTGTGATCTTCGGACGCCGGGATGATGATCAGCCCATCCACCCGCCGCGCGCAGAAGGCAAGGGTCAGCTCGCGCTCCCGCAGCGGATCCTCGTCGCTTGACCCGGTGAAGAGCAGCGAGCCATGCTGGTGCGCGACGTCCTCGACCGCACGGGAAAGGGCCGAGTAGAACGGGTCACCGATGTCCTCGAGAACCAAGCCGATCGAGGCGGTGTGACCCGTGCGCAGCAGGCGGGCCCCGTCGTTGCGCCGGAAGCCGAGGGCCTCGATGGCGGCCCGGACCCGTTCGGCGGTGGCCGGTGTCACCCCCGGCTCGTCGTTGACAACCCGGGACACGGTCTTCAGCGCGACGCCGGCCCGGGCAGCCACATCCTTCCTGGTCGGGCGGCCCCGGCCGCCTGATTCCGCCTCAACGCTCACTGCGGTAGGACGCACCTGTCCGGTACCAGGTTCCATATGACAACGTTATCGGGGCCGACCGGAATGGCTAACGTATCGTTGCTCCCGTGAGACACGGTCATTGCAGGCCAAACAGCGCAGTAGTGGGCGATTCGCCGTGTCGTCCGCCCGTCGTCGCCTGGATCGGAGCGCACGGGGCCGCATGGTGAGCGTGGTCGCAGGCCGGGCCATGCGACGGTGGGCCCTGGTCGCGGCCGGTGTGGCATTGCTGTGCGCCATGCCCGCCATCGACAGCGCCCTGCCGGTGAGCGTGCCCCGGATGTCCGCGATCCAGCTGCGCAGCCGCATTCTTGCCTCGGCCAGCCTGCCTTACGCCGGCTACGCGGAGAGTAACGCGGCGTTCGGGCTGCCGTCGCTGACCGGACTCAGCGATGTTGCGGCGCTGCTCGACGGGGTCACCCGGATGCGCGTCTGGCAGGCCGCACCGGACAGCTGGCGGGTTGACGTCCTGTCCGACGTGAGCGAGCAGGACACCTACCAGACGCCGCACGCCTCCTACATCTGGGATTCGGGCAGCGAACTGCTGACCGAAGTCCTCGGCCGGTATCCGGTGCGGCTGCCCAGGCCCGCCGATCTCGTGCCGCCCGCCCTTGCCCTCCGCCTGCTGCGGGCGGCCGGCCCCAGGGCTCGGGTGACCGAGCTTGCGCCGCGCCGGGTAGCGGGCCTTTCGGCCGAAGGCCTGCGGGTGATCCCTGACAATCCAGGCTCCACCGTCGCGCAGATCGATATCTGGGCCGAGCCAGCCAGCGGGCTTCCGCTCCAGGTCGAGATGTTTGGCCGCGGCGGCGGACAGCCGGCCATCGAGACCCAGTTCCTCCAGGTGAGTTCCTGGCGGCCGGATAACGCGGTCCTGATCCCGCAGCGCGGACCGGGTACCGCCTTCACCCAGACCGATGCCGCCGATCTTTCCGGCGCGCTGAACGACCTCGGTCCTGGGCTCCTTCCGGTCAGCCTGGACGGACGCGCACGGGTAGACGCGCCGGTGGGATTCGACCAGGTCGGAGTCTACGGCCGGGGGCTCGGCACGTTCGCCGTGCTCCAGCTCGACGGTTCCAGCGGCCTGAGCCTCATCAGCGGCGCGCGTTTGGATGGCGGGATCCCGCTGAAGGGCCCGCACTGGGTCGGCGTGGTGGTCAGCACGCCGCTGATCACCGCTGTGCTGCTGCACTCCAGTACCGTGGCAGGCACCTTCGTGCTGGCCGGCTTCGTAGATCGTCAGGTTCTCCAGCGGGCCGCGGAAGAACTCATCGCGGATCCCTGGTGACAGCCGTGATCGTTGCCAGGGGCCTGACCAAGCAGTTCGGCGCCGTGCTCGCCGTCGACTCGATCGATCTCGATGTGCGCGCCGGCGACCGCTACGGCCTGCTCGGCCCGAACGGCTCAGGCAAGACCACGCTGGTCCGCATGCTGCTCGGCCTCGTCTATGCCACCAGGGGCGAGATCGAGATCATGGACAAGCCGGTGCCAAGGAAGATCGGCGAGATACTTCCCGAGATCGGCGCCCTGGTGGAGGAGCCCGCCGCCTACCCGCACCTGTCCGGCCGGGCCAACCTCAGGCTGTTCGACGCCGCCGGCCCTGGCGGCCGCCGCAACCGGCGCAAGCGGATAGACGACGCCCTTGAGAAGGTCGGGCTCGAGGGCATCGACCGGCGCCCGGTCAAGACGTACTCGCTGGGCATGCGCCAGCGTCTCGGCCTGGCCGCCGCCCTGGTCCGCCAGCCCCGGCTGCTCATCCTTGACGAGCCGGGCAACGGCCTCGACCCGCGGGGGATCCGGGACTTCAGGCAGCTCTTGATCGAGCTGAACGCGGCGGGCACGACGATCTTCCTATCCAGCCATCTGCTCGGTGAGGTGGAACTGCTGTGTACCCGGGTGGGCATCCTGGACCGCGGCCGGCTCGTGCTCCAGCAGGATCTGGCGCAGCTCCAGGCGCCGACCGGCCGGATCATCGTGGAAAGCCCGGACGCTGCCCAAGTCGCGGCCCTGCTCAACGGGCGCGTCGAGGCCAGCAGCGGAGGCAGGCTCGTGGTGCGGCACGACGACCCGGCGGCGCTCAATGCCCGGCTGGTGGCCGCGGGCGTCCGCGTCACCGCGATGAGCGCGCAGCGCCATTCGCTCGAAGAGGTCGTGCTCGCAGTCACCGGGGCAGGTAGCGATCAGGTGGGCGGGGCAGCGGCAGACGAGGCGGCGGCAGACAGGGCGGCGGGCGGGGCGGCCGCGGACAGGGCGGCGGCAGACGGGGGTGCGGGATGATCGCCGTAGAGCAGTTCAAGCTGCTGCGCAGGCCGCGTACCTGGATCAGCATCGCCCTGCTCTGCGCGTTGCCGGTCGCTGTCGCGGTATTCATCGCCGTTACCCACCTGGCGCCGCCGCCCGGTGAGGGCGCGGCCTTCCTGTCCGCCGTGGTGCAGGATGGGTCGCTCTACCCGGCGGCGGCGCTCGCTCTCGTCCTGCCGGTCTTCCTGCCGGTCGCGGTGGCGCTGGTGGCCGGCGACTCGATCGCCGGCGAGGCCACCGCGGGAACGCTGCGCTACTTGCTGATCAGGCCGGTGGGGCGGACCAGGCTGCTGGTCGCCAAGCTCGTCGCGGTCATCACGTACGTCCTGCTCGCCGTCGTCTCGGTGACGCTGACCTCGTATCTGACCGGGGTCTTCCTCTTCGGGTCGAAGCCGCCGGAGGCGGTGGGCCGGCCCGGTAATTTCCAGGCGGGCATCCCGACCGGCGGAGTACAGGCGGGCAGCAGCGCGACCTCGCTATCGGGAGCCCCCCTGACGCTGGTGCAGCTACTCGAGCGCATCGCCGGAGCCGTCGCGCTCATTACCGTCTCCATGCTGGGCGTCGCGGCGATCGCGCTGTTCCTGTCTACGGTCACCGATTCGGTGCTCGGTGCCGCGTTCGGCGCGCTCGCGGTGCTTGTTGGCAGTGAGGTGCTGGTCACACTGAACGCCGCCGCGTCGATCCAGCCGTACCTGCCGACCCGGTACTGGCTGGCCTGGATCGACTTCTTCCGGCAGCCGATCTTCTGGCGAGATATCCAGCGCGGCTTTGGCATTCAGCTGGTCTACGTGGCGGTGTTCCTCGCCGCGGCCTGGGCCAACTTCAGCACCAAGGACGTGACCGCCTAGCGGCCGGTGGCAGTCGGTCACCGGCCACCAGTCGGTCACCGGCCGGCAGACCGTCACCGGCCGGCGATGTCGTCACCGGCCGGCGATCTGGGTCAGCTGCCGAGCGTGCCATGCAGGTAGACCGCCGCGGCGGAGCCCTGCGTCGTGGCGACGTTGCCCGCGCCGACCACCGAGGTCGTACCCGCGACCAGCGAGAGGCCGAAGACGCTCGAACCAGCCGGGTCAATCACCGTCTTCGTCCACTTGCCGGACGCGGATCTGTGCAGCAGCCACGTCGTACCCGGGGACTTGGCCGGGTTGGCGGTGAACCACAGTCCGCCCGCGCCATCAGAGGCGATCCGGTCGAGCTGAACCTTCCAGGGCACTGTGACGCTGGCCCACGCCGTTCCGTTGAACTGGGTGAGTACTGGCGATGTCTTTGCGCTGGACGCTTCCCCCGCCACCCAGACGTCCGTCTTGGAGACGGCCAGCACGCCGTTGAACATGGCGTTATCCAGCGCTGGCGAAGACACCGGGTGCCAGGATCGGTTGCTGTAGTGCACGATGGCGTCCTGCGGGTTGTCGCCGTCGGATCCGATCGCCCAGATGTTGCTGGCTGACACGGCGCTCGCGGTGTCGATTCCGGCAGCCGCGCCGCCGACCTCGGTCCAGGTCGTGCCGTTGAAGTGCCAGGTGCCGATGCCGCCGGTGTAGCCGCCGGCGCCCCATACCCAGACGTTGGTCGGGCTCAGCGCGGTAACCCCGGTGATCTGAGCCCCGGTGTCCTGCCAGGTGTGGGCGACCGACCACTGAGATCCGTTCCACTCCAGTGCGTACAGGCCGTTTTCGCTGACCGCCCAGATGTTGTCGGCCGATGAGGCGCTGGCGGCATAGAGGACGGAGTCCCCGAGCCCGCTGGGCAGCGTGACCGGCTGCCATTGACCGCCGGTGTAGTGCTCGGCCGCCGGCAAGCCGGCTTCGGCCGCGTTCGTGGTGCCGAAGGCCCATATGTTGTCATTGCTCGGCGCGACGACGGAGAAGTAGTCGCTGTAGTTGCTCGCGGCGCCGTACTGATCCTGGAATGCGACGTTCCAGCCCGTTGCCGCCGATGCCTGGGCCGGCACCGTCATGGCCGCGGTCAGTGCGATCGCCGAGACCGCGCCGCCAAGCAGTGCATAAGGCCGGGTAAACCGGTTCATGAACCGTTCTCCGTTCAGGTAAACCAGGCCGCTCGTGTGATGAACCAGGCAAGAGTATGCGAAAGATCGTAAAGAAACGCCAAAGACATCGCGGCGTCTTTTCCGCCGCGCCGTCATGGCGACAGGCCAGGCCGGGAGAGCGAGAACCGCTGGCGAGGGATCCGGGTTTCCTTGCCGAGCGCCAGGTCGGCCAGCATCTCGCCGAGCAGCGGCCCGAACTTGAACGCGTGCCCCGATCCGCCGCCGCCGACCACGATCGGTCCCTCCCGGTCGAGTACGAAGTGCTCGTCGCAGGTCATGGTGTACAGGCAGGTCTCGGCCCCGAAGCCGGCCGGGACCAGGCCTGGCAGGCGCCGGCGCACGTACTTCTCGGCCTCGTCTTCCAGCGCGCGATCGATCTCGCTGAAGGGCCCCGCGCTGGGATCGACGGTCCGGCCGCGAATGTGTGCCGCGACCTTCACCCCCGGCGCGTCGCCAGCCACCGGCACGATGTACCAGTTCAGGCCCTCTGCCGGCCACTCGATCAAGGTCGGCCAGTCGTCGCTCGCGGTCCGCGGCGAGAAGTACCGCAACTGCTGCAGCGTGGCCGTCAGACGCGGGACGCGGGCCACCGCCCTGGCCAGCAGGGCCTCGTTCCACCCGCCCGCGGCGATGACCGCCACCCGGGCCGAGATCTCTCCTGCTGGGGTGCGCAGCAGTACCCGCTCGCCCTGGGGCTCGATGCCGAGCACCCGGGTCTGCGCCCGGATGGACACACCATCGCGGCTGGCCAGCCGGTGCAGCGCCGCGACCGCTCGTCCGGCAAGCAGCACCCCCGAGTCGGCCTGGAACAGCATCCGCTCGCCTGGCCGTGCCGCGATCCCGGGGAAACGGGCGGGTAGCTCCCCGGCCGCCAGCCAGGTGTGCTGCACGCCGCATTCCTTAAGCGCCGCCGCGCACGCGCTCGCACCCGGACCAGCGTCAAGGCCGCCGGTCATCACCAGCAGTTCCTCGCCCGCGTCGTCCTGCAACCGCGCCCAGGCCTCGCGGGCGATGACGGCCATCCGCACGTAACCGGGATCCGGATACGAGAACCGGAAGATCCGCGTTGCGCCGTGTGAGGAACCGCGGGCATGGCCGAGATCGAACTGCTCCAGCAGCACGGCCGGGACACCCCGTGCGCCAAGGGCCCGTGCGGTCGCGGAACCGATCACGCCAGACCCGACGATCGCGATCTCCACCCGCTCCACGGCCGCGACGATAGCCGGCGTCATAGCGGGTCAGCCTGCCAGCGGCCGCTCCCTCATCTCAGCGTCCCGGGTCCTACCGAACCCCGCATCGCGTCCATGGCAACCGTCACCCGGGCGTCGGGCACGCGAAACTAGCCTCTCGGCACGGCCCGCGGCCCTGCTAGCGGGCTCGCTTCCCGTGACGGAAGCGGATGGTACGAATTTCCCTGACGGCTTACTGAGGAGCCAGGCCGAGCGCTTCGGGATGCGCTCGGCGGTAGTGCTCGGTCAGTACCTGGCTTGCCTCGCCGGGCCGGTGCGCGACGGTGCGCTGGCAGATCTCACAGCGTACTACTGGAAGCTGCGTAACCGTCACGGGGAAGCGGCGGGAACTTGAATTACTCATCACTACGAATGATGCCATCTCGCCGGCGATGGCATGACACCGGGCCTCGGTGATCTACCTTTCCTGTAGCACCGTGCCTCCGTAGAACTTTTGCGCTTTCTCCAGGTCGTCGACAGCGAACCCGCTGTAGGCCTTCGTGTTCGCGAACATGATTTCCGCTCCTTTGGGCCCCGCATACGGGGCATTGCGGGTGAACCGCACCCCGGCCAGGCCAGTCGATGTGGAGTTACCTACCACCCGTGGTAGGCGCTGCCACATCGACGACATTCGCCAGGACTGCGGCTTGCCGGTACGACAATTCCATCGGGACGCTCCGCCGCGCACGACAACGACGCCGCGCACGACAACGACGCCGCGCGCCGTAGATCCGCGGGCCTGTCACCATCCGAGCTCGTGCAGCCGGTCGTCGTCGATGCCGAAGTGGTGGCCGACCTCGTGGATCACCGTACGGCGCACTTGGATGGCGACATCCTGCTCCGTCCGGCAGATCGCGCAGATCGCCCGCCGGTAGATGGTGATCCGATCCGGCAGTACCCCGGAGTACCGCGACGTGCGGCTCGTCAGCGGGACTCCCTGGTAGAGCCCGAGCAGACCGGGAGGACCCCCGTCTTGCTCAACCGTGACGGCCACATTGCGCATCAGCCGGCCGAATTCATCAGGCAGCCCATCCAGCGCCGCGCCGACCATCTCTTCGAACCGATCAGGTTCCACCTCGATCACCAGCCCATTGTCCGCCACTACGACGGCCAAGGGACTCACAGGCCAAGCAGCCTGGCCGCGTTGTCGTGGCAGACCGCGCGGAGCCATGGCGTGCCGAGTTCGAGACGGGCCAGGGCTTGCAGTTGGTGCAGGTAGGGATAGGGAATGTTGGGAAAGTCGCTGCCCAGCAGGATGCGGTCGGCGGCCGCCGACAGCCTGGGCGCGAGCGCCGAGGGGAACGGCGCGAGGCGCTCGAGGAAGTCGGTGAACGCCATCGTGGTGTCGAGATGGACGCCGGGATACCGCTCCGCGAGGTCGAGGAACTCGCCGTACTCCGGTGCCCCGAGGTGGGCGATGATCGCGGTCAGCCGAGGATGGCGGGCCAGCACCTCGGATATGGGCCCGGGACCGGTATACCGCCCGGGCGTGGGCCCCGAGCCGCAGTGCACGATGACGGGTACGCCCGTCTCGGCCAGCAGGCCCCATACCGGGTCCAGCAGCTCGTCCCGGGGGTCGTAAGCGCCCACCTGTAGGTGAGCCTTGAACAACCGGGCGCCTGCCTCGATCGCCTCCGCCACGTAGGCGTCAGCGCCAGGCTCGGGGAAGAACGTGGCGCTGTGCAAGGCGTCCGGCGTCCTGGCCGCGAAGTCAGCCCCCCACGCGTTGAGCCAGGAAGCCATCCCGGGCTTATGCGGGTACAGCAGAGCGCTGAACCTGCGCACGCCGAATGCCCGCAGCAGGGCCACCCGGTCTTCCTCGGGCTGCCGGTATGCGATCGGCCACGGCTGTCCGACCGCGGCGTGGCCGGCCTCGAAAAATGCCCAGACCTTGGCCAGCACGTTGGCCGGCATGAAATGGGTGTGCACGTCCACGAGGCCGGGTAGCCCGAGTTCCCGCCAGAACGCGGTCACCGCGGCTATCTCCGCGACGGTGGAGAGCTCATCCGCAGTCACCTGCGAGACTTCCGTATCATGCAAAGGGGACGTCTAGCCAGGCATCATGTCGAAGGTGTCCGGGTCAGGCCCGGTGCGCTCGTTCCTGTTCAGCGCGCTGATCGCCGCGACGTCCTGGCCGGATAGTTCGAAGTCGAAGATGTCGAAGTTCTCCTTGACCCGGGCCGGAGTGACCGACTTGGGGAAGACGATATCGCCGCGCTCGATGTGCCAGCGCAGCACTACCTGGGCCGGGCTCTTACCCGCACTGGTGGCGATCGAGACGATCGTCGGGTCGTCGAGGACCTTTCCCTGCGCGATCGGCGACCACCCTTCGACGGCGATCTGATGCTCGGCGCAGAACGCTCGGACGTCGTCCTGGGTCAGGTAAGGGTGCACCTCGATCTGGTTGATCGCCGGCGGGATTTCGCACTCCTCGTGCAGCCGCCGCAGGTGGTGCGGCTGAAAGTTCGAGACGCCGATCGAGCGGGCCCGCCCGTCGCGGTAGAACTCCTCGAGGGTCTTCCAGGTCGACACGTAGTCGCCGTCGTACTTCGTGGGCAGCGGCCAGTGGATCAGGAACAGGTCGATGTAGTCGAAGCCGAGCGCGGCCAGTGATCCGGCAAAGGCAGCACGGGCGTCATCGGGGCGATGAGAGCCGTTGCCCAGCTTGCTGGTGACGAACACCTCGGCGCGGTCGAGGCCGGACCTGGCGATGGCCTCGCCGACCTCCTTCTCATTGCCGTACATCTCGGCGGTGTCGATGTGCCGGTAACCGGTCGCCAGGGCCGTGGCGACCGCCTCGACAGTGTCGGTCGGCTTGACCTGAAAAACACCGAAGCCGAGCTGCGGGATCGTCTTGCCGTTGTTCAGCATGATGTCAGGGACTGCGCTCACGACGGATTCTCTCCTCCGGCGATGGGTCGGGTCGTTGGCCGGTGCACCGTAACCGCCCTACCCTGCGGCCCGGACTTCACCCATGTGCACACTAGCGAAGACGCGCCACCGGCCTATCCGGGCCCGGTCGCAGCCCCGCCGCCGAGGGCCTCCAGCGCGGCGCAGTCCGTCGCGCCGGGCGCGGTCAGCGGCCCGGAGCCGAGCGCGCGCAGCACGATCCCGATGACGAGCGGGTCCGACGGCAGCTGGCCATGCTGGATCACCACGCCGGGGCACACCGTCTGGAGCGGGACGTTCACCGCCCCTGGCAGCCGTGCGGAGTCCGGCGGCCGGACCACCTGGTCGTCGGTGGTCCACAGCGACAGCCAGCCAGGCCGCCCGCTGAGCGGGGTGCTCCGCAACCTGGTCAGCAGCGTGCTGCCGGGCACGAGTTCCTGGCAGGCGAGCGGGCACGCCGACGGGTCGGCCGCGTTCCCCGCCGCGGCGATCCTGGTGCCGTTCAGCGGTGATCCGAGGGTGATGATCCGGCGCACCTTCTGCGCGCCGTCGTCCTGCACGTCCCACAGCCGGGTGACCACGCCGCCGGCCGAGAAGCCGACCACGTCGACCTGGCCTGCCCCGCTCCGCAGCGCCCTGCTCACGTAGCCGTTGAGGACAACCGCCTGGGCCGCCAGATCCCCGGTGCCGTTGCCGGGCAGCCTGACCACATCGGCCGTCATGCCGGTCTTGCGGATCCGCGCGGCGAGCACGTTGAGCCCGGTCACGCTGCCGCCATATCCCGGCACAAGCACCACCACACCCGGCCTCGACGAACTCGGCCGCACCGCCGGCCCGTTGAATACGCCGGCTGCCTTCAGGCCGCCCGCCGCGGCCACCGCGGCCACGACCAGACAGCTACCGGCGACGAACATCCGGCGGCGCGGGCTCAGCCCGGCAAGCCGCCCACCGCCCCGGACCCGCATGTTCTCATGGTGAGCCCCGGTTCCCCTCCCGTGCAATTCGGCCCCTCCCGGCTTGCCGCACCGTCGCGGGCATCCGGCCAAGCAACCCTTCTTTTCCGAACGGCTCCGCCGAATAGTCATCGGCACCAGCATCCAGCGCCTCTCTACCTTTTCCGCGGGCGGCGCCTTGCCGCCGCCGCAGCCGGACAAGCGATACGGCGGCCACGAACGCCACCGCTGCGCCGTAACCGACTTGGCCAGCCTGGGGGAGCAGCACATGCGGAAACGGCTGCCCCGGCGTGAGGTACCTGGCCGCGGAAAGCGCGAGCCACTCTGCTCGCCCGTCCATCGCGACCAGCATCACGAGCAGCAGTGAATACCAGCTGAGGAAGGGCGTGGTGACAGCGAGCACTGCCCCGGACATCACCAAGGCACCGCGCCACGGCTGGTCCGGGTTGGCGCGGCGCAGCACAGCCAGCCCGACCGCGGTCAGCACACCCACTGCGGCAATCGTGGCCCAGCGGCCATGCACAGCCAGGTTCAGCAGTAGGAACCGGTTCCCGCTCGCGTACCCGTCCTGGGTCAGGAAGCCGGGCAGGAACCCGATCACGCCACGGCCGACCGCGAGCAGGTGCGGCAGGTACACCGCTGCGGTCGCGCTGACGGCAGCGGCGGCCACCATGACCGGGCGCCTGCGCAGGATCGCCGGCGCCACCAGTACCGGCGTGATCTTGGTGGAGATGGCCAGGCCGAGCAGGACGCCGCCGCACAGCGCCCGGCGCCGCCCGCCTGCCCTGGAAAGGGTCAGCAGCGCTGCCGCGGTGAAGAAGGCGGCCACCACGTCCACGTGGGCGGTGTTGCCCGCTTCCAGGCCGACGGCCGGGCACCAGGCCCACAGCACGGCCAGCCGCGGATCACGGTCCAGTGACCGCAGCCCCAGCATCAGCAGGCCCGTGGTGGCGATGGCGAAGAGCGCCGCACCAGCCTGGATGGGGGTAGCACCGCTGCCCGGCGGCGACAGCTCGTAGACGGCCGTGAAGTACGCCTCGGCGACCGGCGGGTAGATCGTCGGGTCGGTTGGCCGGTTGATCCTGGTGCAGCCGGGAGCCAGCGCGGGCCCGGGATCGCCGGACGGCCCAGGCCCGGCGGCCGCCGCGGCGGAGGTGACGCAGTAGTGCCCGTTCGCGGGCCACAGGAACCGATCCCGCAACCGGGTGAGCTGCGCAGCCGCAGGAACGTACCGGTATGGATCAATCCCGGCGGACTGCACCCGCCCGTCCCAGATATACCGGTAGAGATCATCGCTACTGCGCGGCGGCGCCGACATCGCCGCCAGCTGGATGGCGATCCCGCCGAGCAGGATCAGCGGGACGGCGCGGCGGGCACTGGTACCCAGTGCCAGCCACGCTCCGGCAGCGAACGCCGCCCAGAGCGCGGCAGCTACCGGCAGCGGGCCAAGACGAGCGGCGATGTGCGAGTCATGCTGGACGCTCAGCCAGACCAGATAGGTGATCACCGTGGCCGCTACGGCCGCCGCGGCGCTGCGCCATCGCCCGCTCATGCCGCCCGCGCTGCCAGCGTGCCGCGCCGCCGGAAGCTGCCCGCCAGGACGGTATGCATTCGCTATGACCCCGCGCGGCAGCTCAGCGCCGCGAACCAGCGGCCGGAATCGGCCCAGATCTCCGTCACGCGCAGGCCGGCCGCGTTCCCGAGCTCGCCGATCTGATCGACGCCAATCGCGGCCCAGGGGAACCAGGCGCCCGGTCCGGACGGCGTTCTCAGCCGGACCCGCTCGTGCCAGGCCGCGGCACCGGGCGGGCCGACTTCCGCGAGCACCTTGCCGTCCGGCATGAGCAGGCTCCTGGCCCGGCGCAGCAGTGCCTGCGGATCTCCGCCGATGCCGATGTTGCCGTCCGCGAGCAGGACAGTGGCCCAGCGCCCGATCCCGGGCAGGTGCCCGAACACATCGCGCTGTAGGGCCAGCGCTCCGGCCGAGCGGGCGAGCCGGACGGCATAAGACGTGATGTCGATCGCCAGCGCGGGAACGCCGCGCTCGGCCAGCGTGACGGTAAGCCGTCCCGGCCCGGCGCCGACGTCCAGCGTGGGGCCGGTGCAGCGGTCAATCAGCGAGGAGTCGCCGGGGGCGCCGCTTAGCCAGCGCTGCACCTGGAGCGGTCGCGTGCGCCCGTCAGCATGCTCGATCTCCGGACACGCCAGGCCGGCCAGTGCCTGCTCGTAGAGCTCGCCGATCACGCTCGTGTCCCTCCGCCCGACCGCGGAACGGCCGTTGCGTCACGGCCCCCATGAGGCCGACAGCCTAGTTCCGGACCCTCGCCAAGACCCTTACGAAGCTGTGACGGATCATCTGCCGCGAGCCCGGCCGCGCATATCGGGCTACCGTTGGTACTGTGACCTGCGAACGCGCGCGACCGGGGCGTCTGACGGCATACCGCCGGCGGCCCGAGTGCTGAGAAACCCGGATCCGCCAGGCCGGATCATGGTCGTGGACGACGATCTGACCCTGACCGACGTCGTCGGACGCTACCTGATCCGCGACGGCCATCAGGTGGAATGCCTGCACGACGGCTACGCGGCGTTGCGCCGGGTCGAACAGGAAGCACCGGACCTGGTGGTGCTGGACCTTATGCTGCCCGGCATCGACGGCCTGGAAGTGTGCAGGCGGCTGCGGGAACGCTGGCCCATCCCGGTGGTGATGCTCACCGCGCTGGGCGAAGAGACCGACCGGATCCTCGGCTTCGAGACCGGCGCCGACGACTACGTGACCAAGCCGTTCAGCCCTCGGGAGCTGGCGCTGCGGGTCAGGTCAGTGCTGCGCCGCGCCCGCGGCGGCGGGCTTTCGGGTACGCCGTCCCTCGGCGTCATGGCTGACGGCGACCTCGCGGTCGATCTGGGCGCGCACGAGGCCAGCCTGGGCGCGACGCTGGTCCCGCTCACCTCGCGTGAGTACGACCTGCTGGTGTTCCTGATGGGTCATCCGCGGCAGGCCTTCACCCGAGAGCAGCTGCTAGAACAAGTCTGGAATTGGTCGTTCGGCGATACTTCGACGGTCACCGTGCACGTGCGCAGGCTGCGGGAGAAGCTTGAAGCCGATCCGACGCTGCCGCAGCGCATCGTCACGGTCTGGGGCGTGGGCTACCGGTACGAGCCAGAGGCAGCATGATTACCGCAGCCGATCTGCTGACGGTCAGCTATACCGTCGCGGGGATCGCGGCCGTGGCCGCCGCTGCGGGCATGGTCGTGTTGCGGCTGCTCGCTGCCCGCTCGGTCGCGACGAGCCTGACGGTGGTAGCGGCGGTTACCGTCGCCGCGACGCTGGCCGGAGTCGTGGTCATCTCCAACGAGATGTTCATCTCCCGCAAAGATCTCGATGTCGTGCTGACAGTGGTCGTCATCGCGGGGATCGCCGGCTTCGCCGTCGCCCTGCTGCTCGGCCGGCGGGTGGCGGCGGCGAGTCGGCTGATGCTCGCCTCGGTCAAGGAGGTGGGCAACGGCGGCAAGTACCATCCGCCGTCCACGGTGCTGCCCGCCGAGCTGGCCGGGCTGTCCGCCGAGCTGGAGATGGCGCATGGCCTGCTCGCCGAGGCCTGGGATCGGGAGCGAACGCTGGAGGTGAGCCGCCGGGAGCTTGTCGCCTGGGTCAGCCACGACCTGCGGACTCCGCTGGCGGGCCTGCGGGCGATGGCAGAAGCGCTCGAGGACGGGGTCGTCACCGACTGGCAGACGATCAGCCGGTATCACTCGCAGATCCGCGAGGAGACCGACCGGCTGACCCTGATGATCGATGACCTGTTCGAACTGTCCCGCATCCACGCCGGCGCGCTGCGGCTGTCCCGCCGGGTTGTCGGGCTATGTGACCTGGTCGGCGAGGCGCTCAGCAGCGCCGAGCCGCTGGCGCAGGCCAAGGGCGTCCGGCTGCGCGGCTCGGCCGTTCCCGGCCTGCCGGTGTGCGTGGACACCGCCGAGGTCGGCCGCGCGCTGCGCAACCTGGTCGTCAACGCGATCCGGCACACTCCGTCGGACGGGGCGGTCGAGGTGCTCGCCGACCAGGAGTCCGGCATGGCCACGGTCAGCGTGTCTGATTCCTGCGGCGGGATCCCGGCCGAGCATCTGCCCCGGGTGTTCGACGTGGCGTTCCGCGGCGAGACCGCCCGTACCCCGGTGCCGGGTGAAGGCGCGGGGCTCGGGCTCAGCATCGCCCGCGGGATCATCGAGGCGCACAGCGGGCAGATCGGGGTCCGCAACGCCGGGCCCGGCTGCCAGTTCGTTATCCGGCTGCCGCTGGCCTCTACCGCAGCGGCACCGACTCAGCCTGCGGCGGCCGGCCTGTTCGAAGGCTGAGCTGCGTACCGCAGCGGCACCGACTCAGCCTGCGGCGGCCGGCCTGTTCGAAGGCTGAGCTGCGGCTCGCGAGCGGGTTCCCGCAGCCCAGCATGGGCGAACTGGGCCATCCCCGCGCTGAATGCGGTCTGCGCCGCGAAGCCGAGCTCGGACCTGGCCAGGGCGGGCGATGCCGTGACATGCCGTACGTCACCGAGCCGGAACTCGCCGGTGACCACCGGCTCGGGCCCGCCGAATGCCCGCGCCAGGGCGCGTGCCATCTGGCCGATCGTGTGCGGTTCGCCGCTGGCGATGTTGTAGGCGCGCAGGCATCCGGCCTCGCCGGTCCGCCCGTGCTGGCCCCCTGTTATCGCCGCCAGGTTCGCCGCCGCGACATCCGCGACGTGCACGAAGTCGCGCCGCTGCGCGCCGTCCTCGAATACTCGCGGCGGCTGGCCCGCTTCGAGCGCGGACCGGAATATGGCCGCTACGCCCGAGTATGGAGTGTCCCGGGGCATCCTCGGTCCGTAGACGTTGTGGTACCGCAGCGCCACCACCTCGCCGCCGGTCAGGCCTGCCCAGACAGTCGCGAGCTGTTCCTGCGCGACCTTGCTGACCGCGTAGGCATTGCGCGGGTCCAGCGGCGCGGACTCGGTCACCGCCACCGTGCGCAGCTCGCAGCCGCACCGCGGGCACAGCGGCTCGAACCTGGCTCGGGACAGGTCCTGCTGGGTTCGCCCAGGCGGGCGTACCGGGCCGTGCTCCGGGCAGTCGTAGCCGCCCTCGCCGTAGACCACCATCGAGGAGGCAAGGACCAGCCGGGGTATCTCGCGCCGCCCCATCTCCGCCAGCAGCACCGCGGTGCCGGTCACGTTGATATCGCAGTAGGCAGGCAGGTCGGATAGCTCGGCCGACAAGCCGACCAGAGCTGCCTGGTGGCAGACAACGTCGACGCCGTGCAGGGCCCGGCCGACCGTCATCGGGTCGCGGACGTCACCGACGACCAGTTCGGCCTCGTCTGGCCAGTACGCCGGCCGCCTGTCGTGCACGGCGGGGGCGAGCGAGTCCATGCCGCGGACCTCATGGCCGGCCGCGAGCACCGCGTCCACCACATGCGAGCCGATGAAGCCCGCGGCTCCGGTGACCAGTATGCGCATGTCGCATAGAAGCACGGCCAGGGCGGCCGGCTCAGCAGCCGAGCCGATTCGTCACAGCTCTGTAAGGGTTGATCACCGGCCGTCGCGGTTACTGTCTGGGCATGCCGACCGACGTGGTGCTGCCCTGCCTGAATGAGGCAGCGGCCCTGCCCTGGATCCTGGCCAGGATCCCGCCCGGGTTCCGGCCGATCATCGCCGACAACGGTTCCGATGACGGCTCCGCCGAAATTGCCGAACGGCTCGGGGCGGCCGTCGTGCACGTACCTCAGCGCGGGTTCGGCGCGGCCTGCCACGGCGGGCTGCTCGCCGCGACGAGCGAGGTCATCTGCTTCATGGACGCGGACGGGTCGCTCGATCCGTCCTACCTGCCGATGGTGGCAGGCCCGGTGCAGGCCGGGGCCGCGGACCTCGTCCTCGGCTGCCGCCGCCCGGCAGGGCGGGGGGCATGGCCGTTGCACGCGCGGCTCGGCAACCGGGCCCTTGCCTCCAGTGTCTGCCGCCGTACCGGTGTCCGGCTGCACGATCTCGGCCCGATGCGGGCGGCCCGCCGCGCCGACCTGGAGCAGCTGTGCCTGGCCGACCGCAGGTTCGGTTACCCGCTGGAGATGGTGCTCCGCGCGGCGCAGGCCGGCTGGCGGCTCGCCGAACGCGACGTCCCGTACCATCCGCGGACCGGGAAATCCAAGGTCACCGGCACCGTGGGCGGCACGCTGCGGACTGTCAAAGACATGCGCCGGATCCTGGCGTCGTGACTACTGTGGCTGTTCTCGCGGATCACGTCGGGGGATCTCAGCATGCCGGGCCGCGCGCGTGACAGTCATGGCGGCGCAGCTTCTCGTGATCGCGAAAGCTCCCGTGCCGGGCCGCGTCAAGACCAGGCTGACGCCCCCGTTCAGCCCGCTTCAGGCTGCGCAGCTGGCGGCGGCGGCCCTGGCCGACACCCTGGCCGCCGCGGCGCAGGTACCCGTCGTCCGGCACGTGATCGCCCTGGACGGCGCTCCTGGTCCCTGGCTCCCCGCTGGTTTCGACGTCATCAGGCAGCGCGGGACCGGGCTTGATCAGCGCATTGCGGCGGCATTCAGCCAGGCCTACGCTCAGCGACGGCTGCCGGTAGTGCTGATCGGGATGGATACTCCGCAGGTGACGCCCGAGCTGCTGGGATCCGCCATCCGCCCGTTGCTGGCCGACGCTGGCGCCCAGGACGAAGCGGACGCCACGTTCGGAATGGCTGAGGACGGCGGCTTCTGGCTGCTCGGCCTGCGGCGGCCAGATCCCAGCCTGGTAACCGGCGTGCCCATGTCCACGTCGCTGACCGGCGCGGCGCAGCTCGCCAGGCTGGTCGGCGCCGGGCTGCGGGTCCGCCAGCTGCCGTGCTGCATCGACGTAGACAGCGCCGCCGACGCGATCACCGTCGCGAGGCAGATACCCCGCAGCCGTTTCGCCGCGGTGCTGCGGGCGATGCGCGAGCAGCTGGATCCGGCCCCGGCGTACGAAGCCGCTCACTGAGTTCTGGCCCGGGGCGGTTGCGACCCAGGGCAATGAGACCTAGCGGGCGATGGCGATGATCTCGGGGCTAGCCGGTGTGACGGGTGACCGATCCCAGTCGCCGTACCAGGTGACGTGGGTCAGGCCGGCGTCGGCGAGGAATGCGGCGACCTGGTCCTGGTCCATGAAGCGAAGTGTTTCCGGAACGGTCACGGTATCGTCGCCCGCGAATCGGAAGCAGGTCTCGTACGTAACGAGCTCGCCGGCCACGGACCTGATGTCGTAGTGCACATCGGCCGTCACCCCGCCGGCATCGACATGCTGCCGGGTTTCCCGCGCATTCCATTCCGCCCACTCCCGCACCGCGGGATTCCTGGTCTCGAAGGCGACCCGGCCGCCTGGAGCCAGATGCTGGCGGACAGCACCCAAGGCCGTGCGGACGTCGTCGTCATCCAGGAAGATCTGGAAGACGTGACCGGTCATGACGACCAGGTCGAAACCGGTACCGGCCGGCAGGCCAGCGGCGTCTGCGCCGATCCACCGCACCAGGCCGCCGCCGGGCCGGCGGCGGGCCACGTCCAGCATCGCCGCCGCCGGATCCGCCCCGGTCACGTCGTGGCCGCGTGCGGCGAACTCGCAGGCGAGCAGTCCCGTCCCGCACCCCAAGTCCAGAACGCGCACCGGCGAATCGCCGGCCAAGTCAAGGTAGAAGGCCGTGTGCGCGCCCGGCGGGTTCAGCGCGTCATACACCGCGGCCAGCCGGGCATCGCCGTAGCTAGCGCACAACACTGCCGCCCCCTCCCCGCCCGCCTCGCGGCGCGCCCCGCCCGCCTCACGCCCTGCCCGC
>PMSU01000116.1 GCA_003168255.1 Actinomycetota bacterium | reverse complement strand
CCGGTCACCGCGGCGGTGCCGGCCGTTCGCAAGGGCCGCTGTCAGCCCGCGCGCAGCTCGAGCGTGCAGCACTTCACCGCGCCGCCCGCCTTGTTCAGTTCCGAGACATCGACCCCGATCGGCGTATAGCCGCGGCGACGCAGCTCACCGATCAGGTGAGTGGCTGCCTGCGGCAGCACCACGTGCTGGCCGTCGGACACGGCGTTCAGCCCAAACACCTCCGCGTCAGCGTCGGTGGCCAGGATGGCGTCCGGGTACAGCCGGCGTAGCACCTCGCGGCTGCCAGCCGAGAACGCCGCCGGGTAGTACATGATCTGGTCCTGATCGAGGATGGCCAGCGCCGTATCGAGGTGGTAGAACCGGGGGTCGACCAGGGTCAGGCCAATGACCGGGCGGCCGAACAGTTCCTGTACCTCGCCGTGCGAGTACCGGTCGGTGCGGAATCCGGTCCCGCACAGCAGCCGGTCGCCGGCCAGCAGGCAGTCGCCCTCGCCCTCGTTGGTCCAGGCGGCCTGGTAGATATGCCGGAACCCGTTGGCGCGGAACCAGGCACGGTGCGCATCGGACTCCGGCATCCGCTCCTCGTACCGGAAGTTCGCCAGTAGCACCCGGCCGTCCACCACGGTGGCGCCGTTGGCAGTGAACAGCATGTCCGGCAAGCCGTCCACAGCTGTCATCTCGCTGACCTGGTGGCCCAGGTCCCGGTACAGGTCGCGTAGCCGTTCCCACTGAGCGAGCGCGAGCGCCGGGTCTACTGGCTTGGTCACGTCCATCCACGGATTGATGGAGTAGCTCACATCGAAGTAGACGGGCGGGCACATCAGGTAGTGGCGGGCGCTGGCCTGCCGCGTTCTGCTGTCGGCTGGCGACCCGGTGCGGGCCTTGGAGATGTCGGGCACGTTGTTCTCCCATCGGTGGGTCGGGCCGGCGCTCACGCCGTCGTGACCGGTGGCGTCGGCTCAGGGGTTGCGGCGGATCCGCGATCCGTCCCGGCGAGGCCGCCAGGCGGCTCAGGAAGCGATGTCGGCGAGTGCGGGCCTGGGGAAGCTGCCGCTGGTGAATTCCGGCGTCTTCTCGAGCATCCGGATCGCCCGCATCCGCATCGGGCCGATGCTGCCTATCGGCAGGCCCATCCGCTCGGCCACCTCCGAGTAGCTCAGCCCGAGGTCGCACGACAGCAGCCGCAGCAGCGTCCGGTAGCGGACCGGCAGCCGCTCCAGGGCCTGCTCGACGACCCAGTCGTACTCCTGCTCGACCGGATAGACGTCGCGCACGACGCCCATCTGGGGCCTGCCGTACTCGGCGGACGGGTCGGCGCACAGGACGCACCGGCGCGAAGCGGTGGCGAGCCGGATGGCCTCTCGGCGCGCCGTGGACACCAGCCACGCCGCAAGCCGCTCCGGTTCCCGGATCTGGTGGCCATGCTCCCAAAGCCGCAGCCAGGTGAGCTGAGCCACGTCCGCGGCGTCGCTGTGGCTGAGGCCGGTCCTCGAGGCGGCATGCATGACCAGCCGTCCGAACCGACTGACGATCTCATCCCAGGCCGCCCACTCTCCGTTGGTGACGCCGGTGAGCAACTCGTCAAGGGGCCGGTCTCGGACCGCGAAGGCGGTATCACGGGTATCGCACAGTTGACCTAGCAAGGCTGTTCGTCCCTTCGGCTCGATCGGCGCGCAGAACCCGATGTCGGATGCGATGGTGCCGCCGGATACGTTCTGCATGACCAGCTCCCGCAGGTATCGCCGATTTGGGCGTCTTAGATCGATGCTCATAACGCCACATACACGTCGAATACACAGCGGCTTGAGGGTCGGCCGGCCAATCATGGGGATGCCGCAGGCTCAGCCTTCAGTCGCGCGGCGGTGATCATCTTGGTCGGCCGGGACAGCGCGGACCGGGAGGGGACGGGCTGCCAGCACGCGGTAACGCATGACACGCCGCCCTGCCCGGCGTGCGTTGTCGCGGTAGTGGCGGTCAGCGGGCCAGCGCGCCGACCGCCCTGCCCGGCGTGCGGTGCCGCGGTAGTGGCGGTCAGCGGGCCAGCGCGCCGACGCTGTCCAGCAGTGCGGTGCCGGCCCGGCCCGCTGGCCGCTGCTCGCCGTTAAGGATCGCGGTGTGCACCCACTGAAGGTCCGGACCCGGCTCCACGCCAAGCTCGTCGATCGCGATGCGCCGGGCCTGCCGGAACGCGGCCAGTGCGTCGGCGGTGCGTCCGGCGCCGTGCAGGGCCGTCATCAGCTGTACCCGGATCTGCTCATCGAACGGACGTTCGGCGACCATCCGCCGGAGCACGGCGATCAGCTCATGGTGCTGGCCGAGCGTCAGCCGCGCGTCGATCCAGTCAGCGGTTACGGCCCACTTCTGCTCGTCGAGTGCGACCAGTTTCGCGGCAACCGCGGGGCCAAGGTCGGTGAGGTCTTCCAGTGCGTTCCCGCGCCACAGGCCAAGGGCGCGGCCGAAACGGTCTGCGGCCTGTCCCGGGTCGCCGCGCCCCGCCGCCCGCTGGCCCTCGGTGACGAGGTCCTGGAACTGGAGCAGGTCGAGTTCACCCGGATCGACCTCGAGGCGATAGCCGGCCGAGCGACTGGCCAGCCGCCCGGCCGAGTCGCCCGCGCACTGTAGGAGACGCCGGATGTCGCAGACATATGTGCGGATGTTGGCGATCGCCGAGCTGGGCGGGTCACACTCCCAGATCGCGTCCACCAGGCCGGGCAGAGTTAAGAACCGTCCGGGATAGAGAAGCAGGACGGCCAGCAGTGCCCGGCGCCTGCGGCCGTTCACCCAGATGCTGCCGTCGGGGCCGACGACGTCCAACGGACCGAGCACATGAAACCGCATCGTGCCTCTCCATAACGCTGGCTTGTACCTAGTAGGTATATTGGCGCGAAACGGCCGGAACTTTACAGTCATGTATTGGCGGTAGTAAAAGGGCCTGGCCCGCTCCTTAATGGGAGCGGGCCAAAGCGCTGGAACATGACTGGACAGGCTCGCGCGGTCAGCCCCAGCCGTTGGTGCCGGGGGAGGAGTCGGCTGTGACCGTGATCCGCGTAGTCCCGCTGATATGGGAAGAGTTGGCAGGGTTCACGCTCAGAAAGGCCGTCAAGCAGATTGCAGCGCAGCCCGCGAACGCCGCGAGTCCCGCTGCGCGGCTCATGATATTGCTAATCATCGATCGCTCCTTGGATTTGGCCTCGCGAGAGGCCGGTGTCCCGTTGCCTCCGCCCCCCGGGTGTCCGTCCGCGGCTGGACCATTCCGGGATGCTTGGCTTAATTCTTTTGCGGTCGGCGAAGGGATGACTAGACCCGGAGAGTGTCATGGAGTTGCCATGGCAGGACCTTGCCAGGCACTCAGTCATGGAGTGGGGCTCGGCGGACGCGACGGCACTGGTCAGGCCGGTGGTACCTCCTCCAGGCAGGAGACACCGGTTGCCGCGTGCGGCCGGTAGCGCTGCCAGCGCTCGGTCAGCCTGATCCTGCCGTCGTCGAGCAGGTCGGGGACGCTATCGCAGCTTCCCAGGATCAGCTCGCCGTCCGCCAGCACCATGCAGTAGCCGAAGCGGAGGGCACCGTCAGGGGCGCAGGTCCCGGCGATCGAGCCGCGCCGCACCCGGCCGCCGCCGAATTCGGCCCACACGACGTCGCCGTCCTGGTGATACCGGGCGACGGGAGCCTCGGCACCGTCCTCATCGGCCGGGCGGAACAGCCGCCCATCGTAGTTGATCATTGAACGCACCCCTTTCGTGAGTGGATCAAGGCACCCGCGGCGATCCTCGCCGGCACCTGGGTCGTGCTCCTTACCTGACGAGAGGGCCCGCTGGCCCATCGGCGATACAGCCGAGCCGCGGTGTGGTCGCTTGCCCCGGTGTGGCCGCTCGCGGCGTGTGGTCGCCCGCCGCGCCCAGTCGCTCGCGGCGCTGCACTCGAGGGCCGTTGGAGCGCTGGTGGAGGCGGGTTGGGGACCGCTGGGAACTGTCGCACCGCGCGGTTAGCCTGGCAGCGACTGCCGTGCGTGGCCCAGGCCGCGTAGGCCGGCGGCCCGGCCGTAGGGGAGCGCGGGCGGCCGTCTCGCCGCCACCGTGACCGAAGGTGAGTCAGGACGATGAGCGCAGATACCGCGGACCAGCAGTCGGACGTGGCGGCGGCCGCGAGCGACGCTCAGGGCATCCGGGTCACCTGGCAGGAAGCGCCACGAGCGGCCAAGGCGATGCTGGTGGGCGTCTTCGTCAGCCGGCTCGCCGGATTCATCCAGATCTTCCTGGTGCTGTTCCTCACCCACCGCGGATTCTCCTCCGGCCAGGCCGGGCTGGCCCTGGGCGGGTACGGTGCCGGCGCGGTCCTTGGCACCTTCGTCGGCGGATCGCTCAGCGACCGGCTCACCCCGCGCAGCGCGACGGTGATCAGCATGATGGGCTCGGCGGTGCTGATCCTTTCGATCCTGTATCTCAGGGTCTACGCGCTGCTGCTGGTCGCCGTTCTGCTGGTGAGCGCGGTCGGGCAGTTGTACCGGCCGGCCGCCCAGTCGCTGATCACCGAGCTGACCCCGGCCCGCCGGCTGGTGATGATGACCGCGATGTACCGGCTCGGCCTGAACCTCGGCAGCACGGCGGCACCGCTGATCGGGGCGGCCCTCATCTCGGTCTCCTACAACCTGCTGTTTTGGGGTGAGGCACTGGCCGCCCTGCTGTACGGGACGCTGGCGGTGGTGGCACTTCCTCGCGGGCGGCCCAGGACTGCGCCCGCGGACGAGGCGTCAGCCAGCGCTGATCCGCCGCGCGGCGGTTACCTGGCCATCCTCGCGGACTGGCGATATACGGTCTTCCTCTGCTGCGTGCTCGTGATGTCCATCGTCTACTGCCAGTACACCGCATCGCTGCCCCTCGCCATCCGGCACGCGGGGCTGAGCCTGTGGTGGTACGGCGTGGTGGTCTCGCTCAACGGCGGGATCGTGGTGACCTGCGAGCTGGCGATGACGAGGTTTGTCCAGAAGTGGCCGATGCGGCTGACCGCGCTGGCCGGGATCGGCCTGGTCGCCGTCGGGTACGGCGTCTACGCGATCGCGCTGGTTCCGGTCACGCTCATCATCGGCACCCTGATCTGGACGTCGTCAGAGATCATCGGCGCGCCGACCATATTCTCTTACCCCGGCCTGGCCGCACCGCCGCGGCTGCGCGGCCGCTACATCGGCGCGATGCAGAGCATGTTCGGCCTGGGCACGGCCATCGGGCCGGTCATCGGCATCCTGCTGTGGAACCACATCGGCCAGGCGTTGTGGCTGTGGGCAGCGGGGCTGATGATAGTCGCGACCCTGCTCGGCCTGGTCGGGATGCGCACCTCGATAGCCAGGCCGGCCCGCGGCTAGCGGCTCGGCTGGAGATCATCGCTGCGGTCACGCTGGCCCGCGGGGGGCAGCGAGCTGCCGGGAAAGGCGGCGTCGGGTGACCACACGTCCTCGGCGGCCAGCGCGTCCACGTGGTATTTGCCGAGTGCGCTGATCAGCATCTGTAGTTCCAGCGCCAGGCACTCGACCAGATTGACCAGCCCGTTCTCGGCGTCGGTGTCCACCGCGATCAGTGCCGCCCGGCCGAGACCGGCGGCGTCCGCGCCGAGCGCGAGGCACTTGGCGACCCGTGCGCCCTCCCACATCCGGCCAGATACGAGCAGGCAGGACGGATGCTCGCCGATCCGGCGCAGGCATTCGCCGAGCGGCAGCCCGACGTGATCGAGGAACGCCACCGGCGCCCAGCCGGTGCCGCCCTCGGCGCCGTCCACGGTTACCGCGTCGGCGCCGGCCTGCCACGCCACCAGCGCCGCCGCGCCCACATCCCGGGCCGGCGGCAGCTTCACCCAGACCCTGGCCCGGGGGAAGTTGTTGCGCATCAGCCGGATCTGCTGGCGCAGGATCTCTTCGGTGAATGTGCCGGGGCTGCTGCACCGCAGCACCGTGCCGCTCTCGCGGCCGAAGACCGGATCCATGGTGTACGCGTCCGCCAGCCGGGCCGCGGTTGCCGCGTCAAGGACGGTCATCCCGCCCAGCCCTGGCTTGGCGCCCTGGCCCACCTTGAGCTCGAACGCCAGCCGGCCCGACTCCAGCAGCGAACCGACGTTCGGGTCGCTGTAGACGAGGTTCCACACCTCGGCGTCGGCGTCCTCGGTGCTCTGCTGGACGACCACGCCACCGCCCTCGTCCCGCGCGTGTGCCGCGTAGGCGGTGATCCTGCCGAGCAGCGACCGCTGCGCATCGCCTCCGATGCGGCCGTATCCGTTCACCGGCATCACGTTCTCGCCGACTACCATCGGGATGCCGAGCCGGCCTGCCTGCCGGCTCGCGGCCAGTCCGAGGTCGACGGTTGCCGCCCGAGTCGAGCCGAAGGCGGACAGGTAGAGCGGCAGCGTGGACCGGAAACCGCCCACCACCGTCGCCAGGTCCACGTCCCGGTACACCGGCTCCCTGGCCAGGTCGAGAAGTTTGTCCAGTCGCCCGGGGACGAAGACCGGCGGCACCAGCCTGAGCCCGTCGAGCGGGTCGGCCCGCGACGCGGCAGGCTGGGCCGGATCGGCACCGAACAGCGCGTGCCCGTACTGTGCCAGGTCCGGGAGCGCGCCGGCCGTACCGGATCGCGCCCGTGCCCTGACCGCCGACTCGGGGAACCCGTCGGCTCGCAGCTCGCTCATGGCGACGCCACGCCGGGAACCTTGGGATAGGCGCTGGCCTGCCACACCGACTCGAGACCGGCGACGTACCGGGTGAAGCGCTCCAGCCCGAGACCGAAGCCGGCGCTGCCCGGGATTCCCTCCCGCACCATCTGTAGGTACCAGCCGTACTTGGCCGGATTCTCGCCGGTCTCCCGCATCCGCGCGACGATCGTGGCGTAGTCGTGCTCCCGCTCACTCCCGCTGCACAGCTCGCCGTACCCCTCCGGGGCGATCAGGTCGAAGTTCCGCAGGAAGCCGGGCCGCTCGTGGCTTTCCCTGTCGTAGAACCCGCGGCACCCCTTGGGGTAGTCGATGACAAAGAACGGCTTGCTCGCCTTGCGGGACAGCATCGCCTCCCCGGCCCAGTCGATCTCGGCGTCCGGGCTCTGGCCGTGCCCCATGCCGTGCAGGTCCGCCACCGCATCGGCGTGTGTCCGGCGCTCGAACGGCTCGGCCAGCAGGTCGGCGAACACGCTGGTGTCCCGGCCGAGGCTGTCCAGTTCGCCGGGCAGCCGGGCGGTCACCTGCTGCACGACGTGCTTGACCAGCCCCTCGGCCACCCGCAGGATCTCGTCCCTGGACGCGCCGGCCATCTCGACGTCGATCTGGTGGAACTCGGCGAGGTGCCGGCTGGTCGACGCCGTCTCGAGCGGTTCCAGGCGCACGTTCGGCGCGATGCAGAAGATCTTGTCGAACGCGGTCAGCGTCGCCTGCTTGTAGAGGATCGCACTGGTCATCAGCTTGTAGCGGTGGCCGTAGTAGTCCACGTCGACCTGCTTGGCGCCGCGGGCGCCGGGGTCGGTGACCGGGCCGACGATCGGCGGCAGGAACTCGGTGAAGCCTTGCCCGGACAGGAAATCGCGCGCCGCGATCAGCATCCGGTGCTGGATCGTCAGCACCGACCGGGTGACCGGCGAGGACAGGTGCTCGCGCGGGCCGGACGGCAGCGGGCGCCCGGCGCCGACGGGGCAGCCGACCGGACGGGTGAGGTTGATCTGGGTCATCTGTTTCGCTCCCTTGAGCTATCCCTGCGCGCTGCCAGTGGCCTGGACAGCCGCAGCCAGGTACTCCTCGAGGCTGGCGTTGTCGAACTTCCGCTCTACGTACGACAGCGAGGCGAGCAGCCCGGCCGCCGTGAGCTCCGCGGATCCGGTGGGCCGGACCACCCGATGGATCGGCAGGGACCCGATGCTGGACCACTGGAGTCGCCCGGTGCCGTCGATGTAGCTGCGGGTACGGCGGGCGTTGTCCGGGTGCAGGCAGTACGGAACATCGAGGTACCCCGACCGGAACGCGTCCGCCAGCGCCCGGCCGAGATCGTGCCGCAGGTCGGCTACCGCGTCGACCAGCGCGCTGGCCTCCGCGTAGATGCCGGTGTCCGCGGTGCTGCCGGCCACCGGCGCGGGCCACTGCGCAGCGGCGGCAGCGGCCGCCGTCTCCAGTGCGTCCACGTTGTCGGCGATGGAGGGGATCCGGTACGCCTCGGCGGCCGTCTTGACGATCAGCCGGGCCGCGCCGGTGCTGACCGCCAGCTTGGCGGCCTGCGTCAGCAGCCTGGTCGCGCCGTCCGCCGTGCGCGGGTACACGCCCATGTAGGCGTAGATGACGACGTGCGAGTCGACGTCCGGCAGCCGTTCGGCGGCCAGCCGCCGCAACGCCAGCACGGCCTCTGTGTCCTGATCCGGGTTGGTCTGCTGGGCGTAGCTCAGCGAGATGCTGCGGATGCCGTGCTGGCGGAAGAACATGCCCTCCAGCACGCTCATCGCGATCAGCAGGCTGGGCGGGCAGAGCTGCCCCATCAGGCAGCCGCCGAAGGTCTCCAGATGCGGCTCGACACCGGTATCGCGGAGCCGGGCAAGCAGTTCGCAGGAGCGGGTCCAGCTCCGTATCGATGCCGCCAGCGGCTCGCGGCTGTACGGAAGGCAGTAGGAGACCGGCCCGCCTTCGGTCGCGTGCAGTCCGGCGTCGATCAGCGCACCGAAGATGTCCTCCGGGCAGGGTGAGCCATGCCGGACCTGGACCGGGAAATCGGGGCCTGCCACGCCGTCCAGCACGCCGCGGGTGGTGGCCAGGTCGTGCGCGACGATGGGATAGCCGTTCAGCTCCGCCCCGGATGCGACCGCGGCGCGCGCGTTGGCGTCGTCGCCTACCCGGGTGTAGCTGTCCAGCGTGATCGTCCCGACCGTGGTCGCGATCGCTCGCTTGGTGGCCAGCAGCCCGGCCCGCATCGTGCGCGGGCTGCTCATCCCCATCCGCGGCTGGACGACGAGGTCGCCCGCCTGGTGTGCCCGGGCGATGAACCCGCCGAAGGAACTCGCCGGGGCGACGTCGAGGCTCATGTATGCACGCTCATCGTCAGCCGTTCGGTAAAAATCTTGAAGGAAGCAATCCCGGAGTCTTCTTCGAAGACGGCATCAAACCCCGCGGACCGGAGCTGGTCGCGGCTGCGGACCCCCCCTGGTCCGGCGATGCCCAGCTTCCCGCCGATGACGACCGCGGTGGCGGACAGTTCCGGGTGCGCCCGGATGCGGCCGATCAGCCGCATGCCGTCGCGGAACCCGTGCCCGTTGACGCTGCTGACCACGATGAGGTCCGGCCGGACTCGCAGGCACTCGGAGACCAGCAGCTCGTCCGGCATGCAGGGGCCCAGGTTGAGCACCTGGTGCCCGAGCTCCTCGAGGGTCAGCTGGAGGAAGACCAGGTTCCAGTTGTGCGAGTCCGACGCCACGCTTGTCACCACGACGGACAGGCCAGCGCCGGGACTCCGCTGAGCCGGCAGCCGGTCGCGCAGTTCGAGGGTGCAGCACTTCACCCCGCCGCCGGCCCGCAGCAGCTCCGAGACCTCGACGCCGACCGGATCGAAGCCGCTGGCCCGCAACTGCGCGATGAGCCGGGTCGCTCCGGCCGGCAGCACCACGTGGTGGCCGTCGGACACGGCGTTGAGGCCGAAGGCTTCGGCGTCCTCGTCGGTGGCGATGATCGCGTCGGGGAAGAGCCCGCGCAGGATGTCCTGGCTGCCCGGGGTGAACGCGGCGGGGTAGTACATCACCGTCTGCTCGTCGAGCACCGCCAGCGCGGTGTCCAGATGGTAGTAGTTGTCGTCTACCAGGGTCAGGCCGATCACCGGGCGGCCGAAGAACTCCTCGCTCTCGGCATGCGAGCGCCGATCGGTCCGGAACCCGCTGCCCGCCAGCAGCCAGCTGCCGGCCGCCAGGTAGTCGCTCTCGCCCTCGTTGGTCCAGGCCGCCTGGCGGACCTCGTATCCCCGGGAGCCGAACCAGTCGAGATAGGCCACCGCCTCGGCGGCGCGCTCGTCGTGCAGGAAGCGGGCCACCAGGACCCGGCCGTCCAGGACGGTCGCGCCGTTGGCGGCGAAGACCATGTCCGGCAGCCCGGGGACAGGCGCGATGAGCTCCACCGTGTGCCCCAGCTCGACGTACACGTCGTGCAGCCGCTGCCACTGAAGGACGGCCAGCCGCGGGTCGACGGGCTTGCTCGGATCCATCCACGGGTTGATGGAGTAGACGACGTCGAAGTACGTCGGCCGGCACATCAGGTACCGGCGTGCGCCCGCCGCGACCTCGCGATGCGGTTCAGCGGTTGCCAGGGGGGTGCGGCTGCCGGTCGGGAACCTCATGCCAGGAAGAGCGCCGGAGGCAGCCCGATAGATACACCTGCGGTGCAGTGGAGCGTCGAGGCGCGGGTGTATCAAGGCGGCGCTGTCCCGTCCTCTGTCCTGGCATGGATCCCTTCGTGAATGACTATGCGTCCCGCGCACGTGCGATGGTCGCCTCGGAAATCCGGGGGCTCTTCGCCGTTGCCGCACGTCCCGAAATCGTCTCCCTCGCGGGCGGCATGCCTTATGTGTCCGCATTGCCGCTAGACATTGTCGGCGATATGGCTGGCCGGCTGATTGCCGGCCGTGGCGCCGCCGCATTGCAGTACTGCACGGCTCACGGTGACCCCGGCCTGCGGGAACAGATCTGTGAAGTGATGGAGCTGGAGGGCATCCACGCGCATCCCGATGACGTGGTCGTCACCGTCGGCTCTCAGCAGGCACTCGATCTGGTCACCCGGATCTTCGCCGATCCGGGTGACGTGATACTCGCCGAAGGGCCTTCTTATGTCGGGGCGCTGGGCGCTTTCACGGCCTACCAGGCGGATGTCGTGCACGTGCCGATGGATAATGCCGGGCTTATCCCGGAAGCCCTGGACGAGGCGATACGCAGGCTGGCTGCCGACGGCAGGCGCGCTAAGTTTCTCTACACCGTGCCGAACTTTCACAATCCGGCTGGCGTCACGCTTTCGGCGCAGCGGCGTGGCCGCATCCTCGATATCTGCGCTTCGGCCGGGCTGCTCGTTGTCGAGGACAACCCGTACGGGCTGCTGGGCTTTGCCGGGGAGCCATTGCGGGCGCTGCGTGCCGACGACGCCGGCGGCGTCGTATACCTGGGGACCTTCTCCAAGACCTTCGCGCCTGGTGTGCGCGTCGGCTGGGCAGTCGCGCCGCCTGCCATCAGGGACAAGCTCGTGCTCGCCGCCGAGTCGGCGGTGCTGTGTCATTCGAGCTTCGCCCAGTTGCTGGTCCGCGAGTACCTGTGCAGCCAGCCCTGGCGGGACCAGCTGAAGGTCTTCAGGGAGATCTACCGGGAACGCCGGGACGCGATGCTGGACACGCTCGGCGCCGTCATGCCCAGCCGATGCCAGTGGACCAGGCCGGCCGGCGGTTTCTACGTGTGGCTGGGGCTTCCTCGCGGGCTTGACGCCAAGGCGATGCTGCCGGATGCGGTGTCGTCGCGCGTCGCCTATGTGCCGGGAACCGGCTTCTACGCCGATGGCCAGGGTGCACAGCACCTGCGGCTCTCGTATTGCTTCCCCGACCCCGATCGGATCAGGGAAGGTGTCCGGCGGCTGGCCGGCGTCGTTGCGGCGCAGATCGAGCTGCGCGGCGGCGACAGCGGTGTCCGGCAGCCGCGGGCTTCCGCCGGGCCGGTCGGCCCGGCTCGGTCAAGAGCCGCCGGCCCGTCGCGGCGCTGGCGTGATGGTCAGGGCGCGAGCACCTTGCCGGTACCCGCGTCGGTGACCAGGATGGCCTCCATCGGGCAGGTGGACGCCGCGTCGAGCACCGCGTCGTCCGGCCCCACCTCGGCGTGCACCGGGCTGGACCGGTCATCCTCATTCAGCCGGAAATAGCGCGGTGCGATGCCGATGCACATGCCCGAGCCGACGCACGTGTCGTTGACGGTCACTTGCCACATGCCGACCCCTTTCACCGGGTGACGGCCATGCTACACACTGCGCCGGCGCTCGCCAATCGGCGTCGCGCCGCGTATTTTCCTGGCGCCGTCGCATCCTCTAATACTCGATGCGGAAGTCTCTGCCTCTCCAGATAGGAGGTCCTGATCATGGGTGCTAGCCCGTCAACGACCATAGAACAGCTTGCTGAGGACTTCATGCAGCACCCGTTCGAGCTGTTTGAGAGGCTGCGAGCCGGGGGTCCTGCCCACGAAATCGTGATGCCACATGGCGCCAAGGTATGGATGGTCACCCGGTACGACGATGTTCGCGCGCTGCTGACCGATCCGCGCGTCAGCAAGGACGGCCGCCGGATGAACGAAATGTTCAATCGTCACTCTGGCGCACCCGTCGAGGACGAGGAGCCGACCGGCCCCGGATTCGACGACGACCTTTCCGCGCACATGATGAACAGTGATCCGCCGCGGCACACGCGGCTGCGCACGCTGGTGAGCAAGGCGTTCACCGCGAAACGGATGCAGAACTTGCGCCCCCGCATCGAGCAGGTGACCGGGGAACTGCTGGACGCGATGGCTGACTCAGCCGAGCTGGATCTGGTCAGCGCGTTCACCATGCACTTGCCGGTCACCATTCTGTTCGATCTGCTCGGAATACCCCAGCAGGACCGCGATGTCTTTCGGGAATGGGCAAACAAGCTTGTCGGCGCGGGCCACGATCCCGACGAGGTCGCCGAGGCTTCGCGCCAGCTGATTGACTACGCGAACGCGCTCATCGACGCCAAACGCGTCAACCCCGATGAGGCGTTGGTCAGCGCGCTGGTGCGAGTCACTGACGACGGCGACCGGCTGACCCAGAGCGAGCTCGTGGCAATGATTTTCCTGCTGGTGGTCGCGGGTTCCGAGACCCCGATGAACCAGCTCGGAAATGCGGTGTACCACCTGCTGACCCACCGCGACGAGCTGTCGAAGCTGCGCGCGGACCTGTCGCTCATGCCCGCGGCCGTGGAGGAGTTGATGCGCTTCGACGGCGGTGTCGGGACGGCAAGCTTCCGGTTCACCGCGGCCGATGTCACGGTGGGCGACGTGGTCATCCCGGCCGGGGAGATCATCGTTCTGTCGTTGAGCTCGGCTAACCGCGACAGCGCGCATTTCGCGGATGCGAACCGGCTCGACCTGAATCGCCGTCCGCGGGGCGCCCTGGCCTTCGGGCATGGCATCCATTACTGCATCGGTGCGCCACTGGCCAAGCTGACGATGGAGATCGGGCTATCCCGGCTGATAACCAGGTATCCAGATCTCCGGCTTGCTGCCGAACCTCAGCAGCTCCAGTGGAAGAACAGCACCCTGGTGCACGGTCTGACGGCGCTGCCGGTGCTGGTCAGCCCGGTGGACCGGGCCTGACGACCAGGAGCGTGAGATCGGCCGGGTGGCCCCGGGGGAATCTCATCCCCCGGGCCACCCGGCCGTCGCCGCTCGCCAGGCGGTCCGCCGCTCGCCAGGCGGCCCCGCCGTCGCGGCTCACTCCTGGACGTAGTACCAGTTCTCCGGGTTGATCAGCCCGTAGGGATTGATCGGCTCGACCCCGCGCAGGTTCTTCGCGACTTCGAATAGCCGCACCGGAAAGCCCGGCGTCCAGATCACCGGCACCTGGTCGGCGAGGTAATCCTGGTATTCATGCAGCGCGTTGATGTCATCGCTGACTACGGTCTTGTCGATCAGCTCGTCTGCCTTCGGGTCGCTGTAGTGGCCGTAGTTGCTGCTCGCGCCCGTCTTGAAGACCATCTCGCCGGTCGGGTGGCCGTAGAAGACCCACCCGCCGTTCCAGCAGTGCAGGTCCCACCGGCGCGGCTTGTCCGACCCCGCCTCGGTGTGGTCCTGGCCGACCATGACCGACCCGTTCAGCTCCTCCAGCCGGAGCTCGATGCCCGCCTTGGCGGCGTCGGCTGCCAGTTGCCGCATCAGCTGGCCTAGCCCGACGTTCCCCTCCACGTGCCGCAGGCTGAAGGAGAGCTTGTCACCCGCCTCGATGCCCTCGCCGGCGCAGCCAGGACCGGTGCCGGGCCGTACACACACAGCCGGGCTGCTGCTCACGTCCCAGCCGTGGTCTGCCAGCAGCTTGCGGGCACGCTGGATGTCGAACGGCATCGGGTCGCTGCGCTGGCTCGGCGACACGAGGTCGCTGTCCGGCACCATCGGAACCGGCCCGTTGGTGCGGTAGCCGTACCCGTGGAAGATGTCGCGGATGGCGGTGTCCTGGTCGAGAGTGCATTGCAGTGCCTGACGGACGTAGGCCTGCTTCAAGATCCGGCCGGCCGGCGTCGGGTTGTCGAAGTTGATCGGCATGAAGCGGATCACCCGCGCGATCTGCGGGACCAGCCGGTAGTGCTCCGCCAGGGGATTCACCCCGTCCGCGATGAGCTCCGCGCCCATGCCAAAGGGGAGGTAGCCGATCTGGATCGCATCCGGCCCGGCGGGTCCGGCCTGGAGCAGCCGGTACTCCTGCCCGTCGGAGCTGATCGGCACCTGCCGGAATTCATCCAGGCACGGCTTGATCGGGCCGCAGTAGTGCTCGTTCGGCACGAAGGTCACGGTGCCGTCGAGCGTGTAGCTCTTCAGCCGCCACGGCCCGTTCACCACGCTCCAGATCGGACTGGCCGCCCATCGTGTCCGGATCTCGTTGTCCTCGCTGGTCCACTCGCCGTTCTGGCTGACCAGGTAGTCGTAGACCGCGGGGACGTCGGCCAGGTCGCCGGATGCGTTGGCCGGGGTGTTGTCGGTGCTGCGGTCCCACGCCTTCGGCATCGGGATGATGAGGGTGAGCTGGTTCAGCAGTACCCAGGTCTTCGAGTACGCCTTGTCGAAAGTGAAGCGGACCTTATCCGCGGCGATCTTCTCGTATGAGGTCAGGTTGTCCGGGAAGTAGCCGGGGGCGTACGCGCCGTACCGCGGGCCCTTGACCGCCAGCATGTTGACCCAGAACATGACGTTGTCGGCGCAGATGGTCTCCCCGTTGGACCACGTCCACGGCTTGAGGGTCACCGTGACGGTTCGCCCGTCGCCGCTCCACTCGGGCGGCTCGGCAAGGCTGAGGTCGTAGTCCACCCCGGGCTGCCCGTCTTTGCCGAGCCAGTACAGCGGGCGGTACATCAGCATCTGGAACTCGTACGGGTTCCGGATGCCGAATCGCTCGGGCGGGGTGAACGGAAAGATCGCCGAGGGCGGGAAGCCGGGGTGGCATGCCCAGGTGGCGATGCCCCCGTCGATCGGTAGCTGGCTGTCCGATGCCGCCTCGGCCGGCTCGGCCACCATAGTGGACAGTTCCATGGTTCCCCTTCGTCGTCGTTGTGATCCGCGACGCGGGCCGGCGCCGTCAGGCAGCCGGCTGTGTCGGTCGCTTCGGTAGGTCGCCGCGAACGTGCCCGCTCCCGGGCCGCCGCCATCGCTCCGGGTTACCGGTCGGCATCACCGGCCCCTGGCACCCGGCGAGACCAGGACTGGTCGGCCGATGCGGGTGTCTGCCTGGCGGACGGCCGCCGCCGGAGCGTCGGGGTCAGACAGCGCCACGTCGATCTGCCCGGCCAGCTCGTAGGCCGCCTCCAGCGCATCCTCGAACGAGGAGCCGGTCGTGCAGAGGAAACCGAGGATGTTGTTGCCGTATGGCGGGCGCCTGATGACGTCTCCCGGCTTCGCTGTGATCTTGAGGAAGAACACCCGGCCTGAGCCGGTGACCGAGTCAGGCACGTTGATCTCCTCGATCCGCCCCGGCCCGCTGATCAGGCAGGTCCCAGCGGTGTGGACACCGGTCGGCTGGTAATGGGTCACGTCGGGACGCACGCCGCAGGCGGCGTCTCTCGAGGCGCGGATCGGGCAGTAGCCGGCGCTGATCCTGGCGAAGTAGTCGAGTCCGCCGCCGCCGGGCCGGACGGCGATCTCCAGCAGGTGCGGAGCGCCGTGGTGGAAACGGATCTCGGCGTGCATCACGCTGTGCCGTATCCCCTGGGCATGCGCGGCCGCGGTGACCGCACGGTGCACGGCCGCCACCTGGTCCTGGTCAAGCGACGTCGGCGCGTGATGAACGTCGTCGTCGAACGTATCCCCCTCGACCGTGACACGATCGACGATGGAGCCCAGGTAGACCTCGTCGTCCCAGGCGACCGCCTCGATGAGGACCTCCGGCCCGTCCAGGAAGGACTCGATGAGCAGGCCGTGCGGGCCGTGGTCCACCCCGTCAGCCTCCATCGTGAACCAGGACATCCGCTGCATCCCGTCGAGTGCCTGGCCGAAGCGCAGTCGCAGATCCCCCGGCCCGTCCAGCCGGAACACGAAGTTGCTCGCGGCACCCAGGGTGGGCTTGAGGATCACCGGATAGCCGAACTCTTCGGCCGTCTCGAGCGCGGACTGTAGGTCAGGCACCAGCCGGAACCTGGGCCGCGGGACGTCCGCCCGCTCGTGCGCCTGGCGCATCAGCAGCTTGTTCCGGCTGGTCCGGGCGGCCTCGGAGCCGATGCCGGGCAGGCCGAGCGCCTCGGCGACCGCAGCGACCGCTACCACCCCGGCCTCGGAGAAGGTGAGCACGCCGTCGAAGTGCTCGATGGCGTGCCAGGCTCGCGCCGCCGCGATGATGTCGTCGATGTGCTTCGAGCCGACGATCCGGTATCGCTCGGCCGGCCAGAAATCGGGATCCCCCAGGCCGTTCAGGACGTACAGGCCGGCGCCGGACTCCTCGATCTGGCGGTAGCGGGACAGGTAGTAGGTTGCGTTCTGGACAGCTTCCAGTCCGAGCACCTTCATGGCGACTTCCTTTTCGGCGAGGCTGGGTGGCAACGTGGGCCCGGACCGCGGCGGTGGCGGCCGTCATGCGACCTCCTCGCGGCGGGCGGCGGCGAACCGCCGGGGCCGGTCGATCGAATCCAGGCCGGTCCGGCGCGGCGGCCGCCCCATGGCGCGGTCGGCGATGTTGCGGGCGATCAGCGGAGCGAACTTGAAGGACATCCCGCCGCAGGCCGCGTATGTCCAGACCGCGTCGTCGCCGAGCGTCGCCAGCACTGGTCCGCCGCCGACGGTGGCGGCCAGGTAATAGCCGTCCGTCGCGCCGATCACGGCCGCCGGATCGAAGCCGGCCAGCAGCGAACGGAAATGATCGATGAGATGCTGCCGCCAGCGGTCGGGAGTGACCCGGTCGGTCATCTCCGCCACGGCGCGGCACGCGCTGGCCGCACTCAGGCGTACCGGCGTGTTGGCCACCGGCGGTATCAGCCAGGCGCCGTGGCCGGTACCGAGCGCCGGTATCGCCGGCGTCCCGGCCCACGTCTCGCGGGACGGCACGGGGGCATACGACAGCACGCTCTGGCGGTATAGCGTGAGGTCGCCGCCCAGGGCGGCCGGCAGCAGGTCACGGGACCAGGGCCCGGCCGCGACGACGACGCGGTCGCCGGCCAGGACGCCCCCGCCGGCGAATCGCACCGCGGCGGCTTCGTCGATAGTCACCACGCGCCGACCCGGGTACAGGCGCACTGCGGGCTGGTCGTGCAGCCAGCAGGCCAGCGCCGTCAGTGCCCGATCGGCCAGGACGACGCCCGCCGCGGGCTCGGCGACGGCCGCCAGCCCGGCCGGGAACCGGATCCGCGGGTACCGCGCTGACAGTTCCCCGCTCGACAGCGCCCGCCCTGATGCGCCGAGCAGCGCGAGGCTGGCAGGCACATCCGCGGCCGGCATCGCGGTGAGCGCGCCGGCCCGGTGGTAGAACCGCGTGCCGAGCCGGCGCTCGACGTCCAGCCAGCTCTGGTGGGCGCGCAGCGCAGCCCGGGTCAGCGTCGCGTCGCCGCGATGCAGGGCACGGATGACCCGCTGCCGGTCATGCGAAGTGGCGCGCCGGGAGGGGATGCCAGCCTGGTCCACGAGATCGACCTGCGCCCCGGCGCGTACGCACTCCACGGCCACCAGCAGGCCGATCACCCCGCTGCCGACCACGACTATCCGCACCGGGATCACCGGCCCCCGGCTGGCAGCAGCGGCGGTGTGAAGGGCCTGACCTCGGCCACCTCGAATGCGCCGGCGGTGAGCATCCCGTCATGATCGTCAGCCTGACTGGCCGCCGCGGCCAGGTCGATGAGGATGGGAGCGGCTGCCGCCAGCAGCGCCTTGACCTCGACGAAAAGGTCACCCCAGGCCTCGGGTTCGTCATCGATATTCCGGCCGTCGAGCGTGGCCGCCCGCCTGCCCAGCCGGTCGATGTGGACGAGGATTGTCTCCGCCGACCGGCTCAGGCTGTAGCTGGGCATCTCGTAGCTGGTGTCGAAGCGCGCGAGCATCGTAGCGGCGCGGCCGCGGGCCGCCGCCGAGACCGGTAGCGGGGCCTCGGCGCACGCCGCGTTGGCGACCGCCTTGCCGAGCGTTCCGGCCAGCCGGTTCCACGGCCCGACGAGCCTCTCCTCGGCGACCTTGTCCAGACCTGCCCGGCTGAAGGTGGTGCGCTGGTGCTCGGGTGCGGTGAGCGCCAGGTAGAGCCGGGCCACGTCCCTGGGCACCTCGCGGAGCAGGTCCTCACACGAGACGACGTGTCCCTTGCTGGTGGAGAACTTCTCGCTCTCCAGCTCGTAGAACTCGTTGTTGATCACCGACTCCGGCCTGATGTACCGGTCGCCGTGCGCCATCAGCAGCGCGATATGCGGCAGGCAGAAGAAGAACGCGTTGTCGAAGCCGAGGAAGTGCACCATGCGCATGTCCTGTTCGGCCTGCCACAGCTCGCCTGGCGTGGTCTGGCGGCCCAGTTGCGCGGCGGCGTAGTACGTGGTGAACATGCCCGCGGGCATCAACTCGAGCCACGCGTTCAGCACTTGCCCGGGGGTCTCAGCGAAGGGCGCCGGGATGCCCCAGCCGAGCGGGTAGGTGATCGGCAGGTCCGGCAGCGGGCGGGCCAGCACTTCGCGGATCATCTGGACGACGTGCGGCCGCCAGTGCGGGTTCCGCTCCAGGTGGTAGGCCGTGAGCTGGTCTCGGTACTCCTCTAGCGGAAACACCAGGATGGTCGCTTCCCGGACGGTGGGCACGTCCGTCGGGTCGATCGTGGAGTGCGCCCCGATGAGATCCAGGCAGTTGTTCGGGTGGCCGCAGGTCTCGCACAGGGCGCCGCGGCTGGTGGCCAGGCAGACCGGGCAGCCGCCCTCGATCATGCCCTCGACCAGGAATTCGCCGGTGCGCTCCAGATAAGGCAGCGCAACGGTACGCAGCCGGAACTTGCCGGCCGCGTGCAGCGTGCGGAAGAAGTCCAGGACCGTGGCGCGGTACGTGTCGTCGAACGGGCCGAAGCCGTCCACCGAGATGCCCATGGCGGCCAGCGCCGCACGGATCTGGCCGGTGGACACGGCGCACAGGTCCTCCGGAGTGGCGCCGAGGCGCCGGGCCGAGGCCACCACGTACGTCTGGCTGTCGTCGGTGCCCGTCGTGAAAATCACCTCGCGGCCGCGCGCCCGCTGGTACCGCGCGTAGACATCGCCCGCCAGGTACGGGCCGGCGATGTGGCCGAGGTGCATTCCCCCGTTGGGGGTCGGGTTGGGCCCGAGGATCAGCACGGGGCGAGCATCCTCAGACGGCGTCGGCCGGGTCATGCCCGCGCTCCCGCGTGACTGCGGGAGATGAACCGTTCGGCCATATCCTTGTCCCACCAGACGCTGTAGAACTCGAAGTCCTCGCTGCCGTCGTTAAGGCAGCGATGGAGCAGGCCCGGCTGGAAGAACGCGACGTCTCCGGTGCGGAACGTGGTTGTTTCCCCGTCGCATTCGATCACCGCCTCGCCGCGGACGGCGACGAATATCTCGTGTTCGTGGTGGGAGTGCAGGGTGGACCGGGTGCCAGCCCTGACCACTGCCCAGGATGCTTCGAACGGCGCGTTCAGCACCGCCCACGGCTGGAGCCGCTGAGTGTCGACCCCGTACTCGTGCAGGAATGCGTCGCGCTCCAGGCGGACGACCTCTACTGCCATGGCTACCTTCCCGAAATTTGCTCGAGGGTGCTCGGACCGTTCTGGGTGTGCCTGGTCCGGATGACCGCCTTGTGCGGGTCGTCGGCCAGCACGGCGTCGATGATCTGCGTTCCCCCGCCGCTACCGTCGCGGCGCCGTACGGAGCTGCGGTAGAGCACCCGCAACTGGGGCAGCTCCAGCCCGCTGACGCGTTCTAGCTCCCCGGCCAGCGCCGGAGCATCGCCGGGCTCGCCAAGCTCGCCAAGCTCGCCAAGCTCGCCGGGCTCGCCCGGCTTGGCTGCCAGCAGCGCGTGGATGTCGTCGGCGTGGCCGGCCAGCGCGGGATGCTCTCGCCCGAGAAACTCCGTCAGGCCCGCTCCCCTTCCGGCAAACGGGGAGTAGGCCATGCAGACGAGTTGCTCTTCGGCCAGCCCGAACGTCTCCACCGCGTAGTCGCTCGCGGCGCGCCGCATCCGCGTCACCGCCGCCGGGCCCTCGTACCGCGCCCGCATCAGCTCGACCAGCTCGGCAGGGAAGTCCTTCTTCCCCATCAGGCCGAGGGCGAACTCGACGTACTCCGCCATCCCCTCCGCGTACGACCGCTGGTAGACGCGCTCGCACTTGAGCGCCCGCAGGTGTGCCATCAGCGCCGGGTTGCCGCAGTCCGACTCGGTGAAGCTGAACGCGAGGTCGTCGAACTCGAAGCCCAGGAAACCGGTCAGCATCTCCATGTGGTCGCCGGCCGCGTAGGCGGTGTCGGCGTAGATGGAGAAGAACTTCAGCCGCTGCGGTACGTCCGCGGTGACCCGCCGCTCGGCGATAGCGTCGGCGGCGTCCGGGCCGTGGATGTCGGTGAAGTACGACTGCGCGATCCTGTCCACCTGGGCCAGGAAGCGCGAGGTGCCGGTCGCGCTGGTGGCTTTCGCGGACGGGGCGAGCCGGCGCGCGAGCCGGCCGACCCAGAGCGCGTACTGACGCTGCTCTTGTTCGGAGTCGCCGGTGATGATGAGGTCGGCGCCGCCGCCGTAGGACGCGGCCACGCCGAACGAGTTGAGCACGCTCAGGTTGCAGGCGTTGCAGAAGGTGGGCCGGCCGTCGGCCAGCGTGCGGTGGCCCGTCATCAGGATGTCGAGGCGGTTGCGGCGGACGACGTAGTCGCGCTGTGGCGCGTTTACATCGAACGGCGTCACCTCGTTGCCGTCGATCAGCAGCAACTCGCAGCCGGGGTCGGCGGGCAGCCGCAGCGCCTGATACGCCCGGTCGACGTTCTCCAGCACCGCGCGCGGCATCCCGGCGTGACGGTTGGTCGCCACCCTCAGCCGGAAGGTGGCGCCATGGACGCCGAACGCGATGAGCTGCATCGCGCGGACGAACGCCAGCGTGTAGGCACTGTCCTTGCCGCCGCCGAAGGCCACCAAGACCAGGTTGCTCTCCAGCTGATCGGGATACGGCAAGGCGGCCCGCAACCGGGCGCTGCACCGCCGGGCGGCTTCCATGTTGGCCGGTGACATGGCCGACCGCAGATCTCTGTACGCCTGGTCGCGCACGTCGATGGCCAGGGTCCGATCCACTTCGAGCGTCGTCATGCGGGGTCCCTCCGGCTGGCCGGGTGCTTCGCTGATGTCGGGGGACGCGATCGCGCGGCCCCTCACCCGATAGAGGGAAATCGACGCGGCCGTTGATACAGCCGGGCCGATCGCGACCGCCTCGGATAGGGTCCTGTCCATGTCCAGTGTTTGCGCTGACTACAAACACATCCGCAAGATCGTCGAGGCTGCCCCGGCGGTGGCCCTGCCCCCCGGCACCGACCTCAAGTGGTACAACATCTGCCGGGAAGAGGCGGTCATCCCAGCGCAGGTGCAGCAGGAGACGCGCGAATTCCTGCGCGCGGAGGCGGCGTCTGGCCGGCTCGCCCTCGGCGACGAGCTCGGCTTCGTCATCCTGCACTGGGCTGGCGACGCATTCCTGCTGATGGTGTGCACCTGGCGTAACGACAACGAGCTATGGGAGACCGTCTACGCCAAGCACGCCGCGCGATTCGAGCCAGTCAGCCGGGACGAATCGCATAAGCCCACCTACTGCGTGTGGGAGATGGGCGCCGTGCTGCACGAGCAGCAGGCATGGAGCCGCTACCTGTTTTCAGCCCGGGACCAGGAGGCCCAGCGGGCCTACCTCGCCGACCAGGTCAGCCGCGTACTGGTCTAGCGCCGAAGGCAACATCGGGGTCGTGGCCGGTCACGGCTAGGCCGAGGACTGCCCGACGGCAACCGCCTCGCCGCGCCGGCGTGCGTGACCGTGATCTCGGTCGGCGCGGCCGGCCCGGTGCGCGAGGATGTCGCGGGTGATCTCCTCGGCCCGGTGCGCCAGCACGCTGAGCAGCGAGTCGGCGATGCCGTGCGTGGCTTCGTTGGCGCCCTGTAGGTAGCAGGCAGCGGCGGATGGCTCGTCCAGGATCAGCCGGTACTGGCGGGTCACGTCGACCCGGTCCAGCCCGATGGCGTCGGCCAGCCGGCGGATCAGCCTCGGCGTTTCCCGGGCGAATCCGGTGCCCAGGAGAACCAGGTCGCGGCGCAGCTCGGTGACAGCGCCGGTCCGGCGGTCGGTGAGTTCGAGCACCACCCCGTCGGCCACCTCGCGCGCAGCGGTGATGTCTACCATCGTGATGAGGCGGTTGCCGGTGGGCCGGCCGAGTCGGTCCAGGTAGCGGTCTTCGTAGAGGCTCTCCAGCGTGGCCGGCGTGAGGCAGGAGTAGTTGGTCCGGTGCATCTCCCGCAGGATCTGCTCGCGTGCCTCGGGGCGGGCCGCGAAGAACTGGTCCACAAAGGAGGGGTAGTACAGCTCGTTGGTGAATTTGCTCGACTCGTCACCGGACAGGCCGATCGCCCGCATGACCCAGGCGACCTCGCTGTCAGGAAGGTCGTCGCGCAGCGCCCGGAACATCTCCGCCGCGCTCTGCGAGCTGCCGACCACGGCGATCCGGTAGGGACGTTCCTTCGGCAGCTCGGCTACGCGCTGCCGGAACTGGGTGCTGTGGATGATCCGGTTCGCGGGCAGGCCGGCCAGGACCTGCGGGATGTGCGGGTCCCGGCCGATGCCGATCGCCAGGTACCGGCTGGAGATGGACGTATCGTCGGCGAGCGTGGTGCGCCATCCGGTCAGCGTTCCCCCGGTGTCACGCTGCGGTTCGATGGACACGCAGTCGCGTCCTAGCTCTTTACCGACCTTCGTGAGAGACCCCGCCACCCACCTCAGGTACTCGGAGATCTCAACGCGGTACGGCGTGAAGCTGCCCATGTTGATGAAGTCGTCGAGCCGGCCGGTGGCGTGCAGGTGGTTGAGGAAGGAGAACTTGCTGCGCGGGTTCCGCTGGGTCACCAGGTCCTTAAGAAACGACACCTGGCTGGTGGCCCATGGCAACAGCATTCCCCGTTGCCACTCGATCCGCTGGCAGCGGTCAATGATCAGAGAGTTCTCCGCGAGGTCCGGCGCAAGCTCCTCCAGAGCCACCGCGAGCCCGAGATTCGACGGGCCGGCGCCGACCGCAAGCAGCTCGACTTCACGATTCGTCATTGGCTGCCTGCCATGTTCGCCCTGGCCAGGCCGAGGAGCCGCAGCGCCGGCGCGGCCATGCAGGTGGTGAGCAACGCCATGATCACCAGTACGGTGAACGCCGCGCCATTGATGACGCCGACGGACAGGCCAATGCTGAGCACGACGATCTCGGTGACGCCGCGCGCGTTCATCAGCACGCCCAGCCCCAGGGCCGACCGCCCCGGCATGCCGCCAGCCCACGCCACCGGCGCGGCACTGCCGAACTTGCCGGCCACGGCGGCCAGGAACAGCAGTGCGCCGCCGGCCAGCACGGCCGGATGGCTGACGGCGAGCCGGAGATCTGCCTGCATGCCGATGCTGGCGAAGAAAACCGGCACCAGCAGTGCCCGGTTCAGCGTGCCGATCTGCTCGGCTGCCTCGCCGAACACCGAGTTTCCGCTGGGCAGCACGATACCGGCGAGGAATCCGCCGAAGATCGCGTGCACGCCGATCCGGTCGGTCGCGGCCGCGAGGCCGACGATGAGGCCGAGGACCGCGAGCAGCCGTACCCCCCGAGGCAGCGCGATGCCGGCGTAGCGGGTAGTCAGGTTACGGACCAAAGGCCTTATGCCGAACGCACACACCGCACCCAGTGCGGCAGTGAGCCCCAGCGCGCGCAGTACCCCGGCCGGCCCCTGCGCCCGGACCATGGCCAGCACCACGGCCAGCGCGCACCACGCGAGCACGTCGGCGATCGCCGCGCAGAGCATGGCCAGCGCGCCGAGCCTGGTGCCCCGCAAGCCCGTGTCCTGCACGATCCGGGCCAGCACCGGGAACGCGGTCACGCTCAGCGCGGCACCGATGAACACGACGAACGGTACCGGCGCGGCGGCCGGCCCGGCGAAGGAGCCGAACAGCGGAACGGCCACCATAACGCCGAGCGCGAATGGCAGCGCCATCATCGACAGGCTGGCCGCGCCGATAACGCCCCGCTGCCGCCGCAGCAGGCCCGGATCAAACTCCGCGCCGACGGTGAACATGAAGATGGCCAGGCCCGCCTGGGCGGACAGGTTCACGTACGGCATCACCAGCGGCGGCAGGATGGCGTGGTGCAGGCCCGGAGCCAGCGTGCTGACCACCGACGGGCCGAGGATCAGGCCGGCCAGGATCTCGCCCACCACAGGTGGCTGGCCGATCCGCCGGAGCAGTGCCCCGCCGAGGGTGGCCAGGCCGCATATCACGCCGACCGCCAGGGTGATCTGGGCCAGCAGCTGGACCGGATCAGCCGCCGATGGCCTGGTGCCGTGCGGTGCGAGGTGGCCGGACGAGAACCAGCCCATGGTGTAGCCGGCCGCGACCAAGATCGCCGATGCCACGATCAGTCCCAGGGCGACCAAGAGCCCGCGGGCAGGCGCCGGAATGAGCCGCCGTTCGGTCTCCTCCATCGCGCACTGGCCTGTCGAGGCCTGGCTGGTCATGGTCTGGCTGGTCGAGGCCTGGCCCGCTGGGGTCTGGCCGGCTGGCGACCGGCGCGGCTCGCTCACCGGCCGACCCTGCCGTCGGCGGGGACGCGCACGGTAACGAGTGCGGAACTGTCGGCAGGGCGATGTCCGTTCACCTTCACTCTGGGGCGGTGGGCGAGGATGTCCGCAACGGTGTCGGCCGCGCGATCGGCCAGCACGCTCAGCAGCGTGTCGGCGATGCCGTGAGTGCCCTCGTTCACGCCCTGGAGGTAGCACGCGGCGGCCGACGGCTCGTCTAGCGCCAGGCGGTACCGGCGGTTCACCGTTATCTCCGCCAGTCCGAGCGCCGCGCCCAAGCCGCGGACAATCCCCGGCATCTGCTTGGCGAAGCCGGTCCCGAGGAATATCAGGTCACGGTGCAGCCTGGTGACCGCGCCGGTGCGCCGGTCGGCCAGTTCAAGTACGGCCTCATCGGCCTCTTCGCGGGCGGCGGCCACGTCCACCATGGTGATCAGCCGTTTGCGGTTCAGGCCGGCCAGCCGGTCCGTGTAAAGGTCGCTGTAGAGGCTTTCCAGCAGGCTCGGGGCGACGCCGGAGTAATTCGTATGGTGCATCTCCCGCAGGATCTGCTCGCGCCCTTCGGGTCTGGCCTCGAAGAACTTGTCCACGAACGACGGGTAGTACAGCTCGTTGGTGAACTTGCTGGTCTGGTAGGCGCTGAGCCCGATGGCACGCATCAGCCAGGTGACCTCGCTATTGGGCAGGTCGTCCTGGAGTGCGCGGAACATCTCGGCAGCGCTCTGCGCGCTGCCGATCACCGCTACCCGGTAAGGCAGCTCACGCGACAGCCCGGCCACCCGGGGCCGGTACTGCGTGCTGTGGATGAGCCGGCTGGCGGGTAGGCCGGCGAAGACTGCCGGGATATGCGGATCACGCCCAGCCCCGAAGACCAGGTACCGGCTGGCGATCGCGGACCCGTCGCCGAGGCGGGTGATCCAGCCGTTCAGGCTTCCGCTCGCGTCCCGGCGGGGCTCCACCGATACGCAATCCTGGCCGAGTTCCAGCCGGACCTTGGTCAGCGAGTCCGCCACCCAGTTCAGGTAGTCCGAGATTTCGATCCGGTAGGGCGTGAAGCTGCCCATGTTGATGAAGTCGTCTAGCCTGCCTACGGAGTGCAGGTAGTTGAGGAAGGAGAACCGGCTGCGCGGGTTGCGCCGGGTCACCAGGTCCTTGAGGAAGGAGACCTGGCTCTTCGTCCACGGCAGCAGCAGGCCCCGCTGCCATTGCACTGCTTCGGCACGCTCGATGACCAGCGAGTTCCGCGCGAGGTCATCGGGCGCGAGCTCCTCCAGCGCTACGGCAAGCGCAAGGTTCGAGGGCCCGGCGCCGATCGCGAGCAGCTCGACTTCCCGGTCCATCATGTGTTCTCCCTCGGTAGTTGTGACGAGCAGATCGCAGGAGTGGCGGGTGGAAGGCGGCGGACGAAGTCAGCGGCACGGCAACGAGATAGGACTCTGTGGCCAATCACAATGGCGGCCCGTCGAACAGTTCCGGATCTTCGAGCGGCTCGTACCGGAGCCGGACGAGTGCGCTCGCCTCGTCCAGTACCTCCTCGCACGCGCCGGGGGTGTCCGCTGTGGCGATGACAAAGGCGTGCCGCCCGATGTGAGCGCGGGGCGGCAGCCGCACGAAGGCGCCTGGCGGCACCATGGCGCACGTCGCTACCAGGCCCGGAATCTTCCCGGCCTCGGGAACGGACACGCCGAGCACCCGGCAGTCCTCCGGGGGATACAGGAACCGGATGCCCGCACACCGGCGGGCCTGCTGTCCGACGTCCGGCGGCGTGCCGATGGCGACGTCGGCGGCCACACACCCGGGGTCGACGCCGGTCGCGAGCAGCCCCAGGTAGGGGATCAGGTCGCCGCCCAGCCGGGCGTTCACCTCGATGATGACCGGGCCCCGCGCGGTGAGCCGGACCTCGGTGTGGGTGATGCCGTCCGGCACGCCCAGCGCCTCGTGCGCTTCGGCCAGCAGCGACCACAGGCCGGGATCGGCGGCGAGCGGGTCGACGGCGTCGACCATATGGCCGACCTCCTCGAAGTAAGGCGGCGAGCCGAGCCTCTTGCGGGCCAGGCAGAACGGCCGGTAGTCGCCTGCTGACACCGCCCCGTCGATGCTGATCTCCGGGCCTTCGACCAGTTCCTCGATGAGCACCCCGTCCTCGAAGGCAGGCGGCCCGGCGCGCCGGGCCCGCTCCACGATCGCGAACGCCTCGGCCAGGCCGGCCGGCCTCGTCGCCCTGACGACGCCGATGCTGGCGGCCATGCCGCGAGGCTTGAGGACCAGCGGGTAGCCGATGCGGTCCGCGGCGCGGGTCGCCTCATCCAGCGTGCGGGCGAGGGCGAAACCGGGCTGCGGCAGTCCGGCCGCGGTCAGCGCCGTGCGGCTGCGGTGCTTGTCGCGGCAGTTCCGCGCGCCGGAGACGGTGAGGCCCCGCACCCCGAGTGCCTCTGCGACGTGCGCTGCGGCTATGACAAGTGGCTCGTCGTAGGTGACGACGCCGATGACCTTCCGGTCCTGGGCGAGCTCAACCGCGGCATCGATCAGTCCCCGCTGATCGGGCGCCATCCGTTCGTGGTCGAGCGGCCTGACCACAGTGGCGCCGACAATGTAGGGGGACTGCCACGTCGGCGCCTGCTCGTCGATCAGCCACAGTCCAGCGCGCTGCGCCAGCCCTTTGATCAGGTACTCCCGGTAGAGTTGCCGCCCACTGCCGAGCAGGAGCACTACGCCGTCGTCGTTCCTTTCCACTTCCACCGCTCCTTCGACACTGACAGCGGCCCGCCGTCACCGGATCACGGACTCTTCGGGCTGTGGCGCGGCGGCGATGGCGCCCCGAACGCGTAACTTCGCGATCACGGCCGCCGTCGGAGGTACCTGAGCCCCGAGGGGCAGATGCCGGGTCGTTCCTGCGCCACCTGTAGACGAGCGTTGTGCCTCCGCCGCCGCGCCCTGTCGCCCTCCTCCGCCTGGTTCCGATTCGGGCGGCCCGACTCCTGTGGACTCAGGCCCTTCTGGTGAGGAGAGGCAAGCGGACTCGATCGCTGATACAGCGCCCCGGCCCGATCAGCGCGGGAGTCGTGGTCGGCGAGATCTCCACCGAACACTCTCCGGCGCGGAGCTACGCACGCTTCCAGGCAGGAAGTGAGTGCGTGCGGGGTATCGAGGCGCTTGACCACGGCATCTGTGCCAGACAGCGCCCCAGTCGGTCCACGCAGGTAGGCTTGGGTCTCGCCTGGCCCCGATAGCTCAGTGGATAGAGCGGCTGCCTCCTAAGCAGTAGGTCGCGCGTTCGAATCGCGCTCGGGGCGCTCACCAGAACCAGCAGGTCAGCAACGCGGCGTTGTCTTCGACGCGCACCATGGTGGGCGAAGATTCGGCGCTGCGTGCTGCTTGCCGTCGCAGGTGGCTGAGGCGGATCCTGGTGGGGTTCGTCGCGGTCGACCCCGAAGCCTCTGTGGTGCCGGTGAGCCTGCAGGTCAGCATGGTGGCGGAGGGCTTCCACGGGAACCGTGGATTGGTGCCTTGAGCCCGCGCGTCAGACTTCGATTTTCTCCTGCCCTCCCCGCGGCGGACGCCCAGTCCGCAGTCAGGAGGCAGGCCGGTGGAAGTTGCACATGCCCGCTGTGCCGGGATGGACATCTCGGAAAGGACGCCAAAGTGTGCGTCCGGGTCGCCGGGGCCGGTCGCCGCAAGACGGCCGAGACGGTCACGACCTGGGGGTCGATGACCAGTCAGATTCTCGCGCTGCGCGACCATCTGATCGGCCAGCAGGTCACGTGTGTGGTGATGGAAGCAACCAGCGACTGCCGGAAGCCGTTTTACTGCCTGCTCGAGGACGCGGGTTTCGAGGTGATGCTGGTTAACGCCCGGCATGTCAAGAATTTGCCGGGCCGCAAGACCGACGTCTCCGACGCCACCTGGCTGGCCCAGCTGGGCGCCCACGGGCTGGTCCGTGGGTCGTTCGTGCCAACCGGGCCGATCCGCCAGCTCCGGGACCTCACGCGGGCACGGACCGCGATCACCCGCGAACGCGGACGTGAGATCCAGCGGCTGGAGAAGCTGCTGGAAGACGCCGGGATCAAGCTGTCGGCAGTCGCATCAGACATCCTCGGCGTGTCGGGCCGGCTGATGCTGGAGGCGCTGATCGCTGGCGATCGCGACCCGGTTGCGCTGGCAGACCTGGCTAAACGTCGCCTGCGGTCCAAGATCCCGCAGTTGGCCTAGGCGCTTAACGGCCGGTTCACCCAGCACCACGCGTTCCTCGCCCGAGTTCACCTGGACCTGATCGACCAGCACGCCGCCGCGATCGGCGAGCTCACCGCACGAATCGAGGTGATGATGGAGCCCTTTCGCGGGTTCCGGGACCTGATCTGCTCGATCCCGGGCATCGCCACCGTGACCGCCGACGTGAGCGTCGCTGAGATCGGCGACGATATGTCCCGGTTCCCCACCGCCGGGCATCTGGCCTCCTGGGCGGGCACCGTCCCAGGCAGCAACGAGTCCGCCGGCAAGGTCAAGTCCTCCAGGACCCGGCCCGGCAACCCGTACCTGCAAGGCGCGCTCGGCACGGCGGCCATGTCCTGCGGCCAGCACCCGGGCACCTACCTGAACGCCAAATACCGCCGCATCGCCATCCGCCGTGGACCGCAGAAAGCCAACGTCGCTGTCCAGCATGCGATCCTCATCGCGATCTGGCACATGGGCACCAACGGCATCTTCTACGAAGACCCGGGCAGCGACTACTTCACCCGCCTCAACCCCCAGCAGGCACGAACCCGCGCCATCCGCCAACTCGAATCCCTCGGCTACACCGTCACCCTCGCCGGCGCTTCCTGACCCCGGCAACGCACGAAGGATTGGTTCCGCATGCCCCAAAGCGCCCTGACCTGGGTTAATCTTCGCGTCAGAGGCCAGTCGGTCGGTCGTCGCCATGTCCGTCAGGAAGCCTTCTTCGGGGGTCGTGCCACTTTCGTGCCAGAAGCCTTACCGCCGCCATCTGCCTTCTTGGCCTTGCGCAGCTCCGCATAGGCAAGCTTGCCGATCGCATCAGCCAGGACGCGTTGCCGTTCGCTGGTCAAGTGGCGGCGCTTCGCGCCGCCCGTGCCGGGCTGCGGCCCCTGGGGGCCGACCCGGCGCGACGGTGCTCGGTCACCAGGGCCAGGTAGGCCCTGGATCAGTGGAATCCCAGCGACGCGTGGTGCGCAGCTCAGTCTGGTAGCAAGGTGAATGCCGGTACATGCTGTGGTCTTACAGCGGTGAAGTGCCGACGATCCAGGGTTGCGATGATCGGGACATTTAGCCGTTCGGCAATGGCGATGACTGCGGCGTCTACACCCCCGAGAGGGAAATCGGCATAGGTTTCGACTAGTTCGGCCATGCGGTCGGTGTCAGCAAGTGTCAGCGGGGCGAGGGTGAAGCTGCCTTGCCCGAACGAGCGCAGGAATGCCGCCTCGACCCGGCTGCCGCGTTCGCGCTCCAGGAGGTAGCACACTTCGGCTATGACCGGTTCTGGGACCAGCCACGGGCATGCAGCTGCTCCTTGGCGGTCACATGACCAGCGTAAGTCGCAAGTAGCCGGCGGCGGCTCGTACTCCCCGCGGGCACGACGCAGGAGTCTTACGGGTTAGAGGGGCTTACGAGAGCTTATTCGCCGAGCCACTGGATCTTGACGATCAGCACGAGTTCATCTGGCGGATATACCAGGAATGTCACAAGACCCACGTGATGATGACCGAAGTGCAGCGTGCGCAATGGAGCGTACGGTGAGTCAGTGGGCTCGTCAGGTCGGCGCTGGTACTCCACTGGGTCAATGATCACAACCGCATCCATGAATGTGATCAGCGTTTTCTGGACACTCTGACCCAAGCTGGCGAATTCCGGTTCTGTGGGGCCGTCCAGTTCCCATCGGTACACGTCTTAGACGCCGTACCGGGCGCGGATCTCCTGCCTGTTTACGCGCTCTACGGGTGGTGGGGGGCCCTCGCGCTGATAGCGCTTGACGCGTGCCAGGAACTCCTGATGGGCGTTTGGATCTCGCCAGGCGTCTGCCTCGAACCACCAGCGCCGGACTGCCTGGATCAGCGGTGTCAGGTCGCCTTGCTCGCGGGCTTCCTCGAACGCTGCATCCAGTTCATCGTCGTAGCGCTTCAGCACGGCGGGGTCGGCATTCTCTGCCAGCACAGCGCGGATCGCCGCAGGGGTGCATGCGGGCCGGGGCAGCATCTGCGGACGTCCGGCATGCGAGGCGGTCACCGGCAGCTCCTCTCGATCGGCGTAGTACCCAGCATAGGCTCGCGCACCGACAGACGGCCGGCGTTACTGACCGGTCGCCGTTTCGAGTTCCTAGGCCGCCTACAGGCATGCTTGAAGATCATTAAGAGAACGACTGCATACCGGGTTTCTGCTCGTCCCTGACCTGGGTTTTCGCTGGTCAGCACAGCGCTGAGCCCCGTGTGCCTCCTAGCAGTAGGTCGCGTGTTCGAATCACGCTCGGGGCGCCCACCCAAACCCCAGCTCAGAGGCTAGCTGTTTGGCTATCGTCGGGCCTCAGGAGTGCAGGTCCTTTACCTGTGCACATGAGACAGGCAAGATCAGGACGTATTCATGGAGGATGATGACTTGCCGGTTGTACTTGAAGTTGAAAGTGCTTTCCGGATCACTGGCCGCCCGGGAACTGTCATCATGGGGGTCATCGAACAGGGAACCCTGCGTATCGGTGACCACCTCGAACTGATCCAACCCAGCAGTCCGGGAGCAACGCCGCCGCTCCGGTTCCAGTGCACCGGTTTCGATGCAGCCCCAAGGGTGCCAGGGCGCAATCCGGCGCTGGGAACGCTGATTGCCATCGTGGGAGTAGGCATCGAGCCCGACGCGATTCAGCCCGGCGCCAGGCTGCAAACCGCGCATTAACACACAGTGCCGGGAGCGGCTGCCATTGTCGTCAACGACGGCGCGTTCGGGAAGGGATGGCTGCGGTGAGCGAGCGCGTTTACCGGGTGGTCGTGACCCGGGAAGATGGACGCTGGCTGGCAGACGTTCCTGACCTGCAAGGTGCCCACACCTACGCTCGCAGCCTGCCGGGGCTGGACCAGGCGGTGCGCGAGGTGATCGTGCTGGCCGCTGACTTGCCCGATGAGGCCATGCCGAAGCTGGTGATCGACTACGACTATCACACGGGTGACCCGGAGCTAGACAGCACCGCGATGGAGGTCCGGCGCTTGCGGCGGCAGGCCGACGAACTCGCGGCCGCCGCAACGGCTCAGACCGAGCAAGCCGCTATCCGCCTTGTGGCCAGGGGGCTATCTGTCCGAGATGCCGCCGCGTTGCTGGGCATCAGTCCTCAGCGGGTCTCGCAACTCACCGCCAAGGCCAGTTAGCAAGATCGTTCAGAGAACTACTGCCATTCGGGGTTTCGCTCGTCGCTGACCTGGGTTTTCGCAGGTCAGCACGGCGCTGAGTGGTTTGTGCCTCCTAAGCAGTAGGCCGCAGGTTCGAATCCTGCTCGGGGCGCTCAAGATCATCTCTTGCTTCTCCCCAGCTCAGACGGCAGCTAGCTGATCTTGCTAAAGATCACTCATGAAGCGCTCTCATCGTCCTGACCGGCGTCGCCATCACCCGACACGATCGGCCCACCAGCAGCCCTAGAACGGACTCCCGCAAAACACTGCCGAATTGAGCCGTATTAGATCAAGGCGGCGCCGCAGGCGCCGTCGGCCCGGCGCCAGCGCCGCGGGCTCTGCCTTGGGAGGCCCGCCCGCGGCGCACGCCGGACCACCCGCCACAGGACCCGCTGATCAACGACAGTACGGAACTGGCGAGGTGCCGTGCGAGCGGCCTTCCTCGCTCCCGATCGTCCAACTCGTGGCCGCGCGCCAGGGGTGGGCGGCTATCGGGAAGACGTCGGGACCGGGAATCCTGGCCTTACCGTGCGCCGGTCAGGGCTGCATTCGCGCGGTAAGGAGCAGATATTCCCAGTCCATGACGGTGGTTCCGGTGCCGTGATCGTGGCGGCGGGCGAGGTCGGCGAGTTCCTGGTCGAGCGCGGCGGTGCGGGCCGGGTCGGCAGCGATGTTCCGGTAGGCGGCGATGGTCGGCCCGTAGCGGCCCTTGAAGTAATCCCGGAAGTCCGCGGGCCGGGCGAACAAGCCGACTCGGACGGTCTCGCGCCGTACCGACACGTCGCGGACCCGATCGCCGAGCAGTGCGCGGACGTGGTCTTCGCGGCCCCACATCGGCGGTGGCTGCGCGCCAGGCGGTGGCGGGGGGGCGTACGGCTTCATGGCCGCGAACATCTGGCCAATGAAGCCTTCCGGGGTCCAGTTGAGCAGGCCGACGGTGCCGCCCGGGCGGCATACCCGGACTAGTTCATCGGCACTGGCCTGGTGGTGCGGGGCGAACATGACCCCCAGGCAGGACATGACGACATCGAACTGGTCATCACCGAACGGGAGCGCCTCGGCGTCGGCCTGCCGCCACTCCAGCTCAATGCCCTGCTGCGCAGCCTGCCGCTGCCCGGCGGCCAGCAGTTCAGGGGTGAGGTCACTGGCGACTACACGTGCCCCGGCGTGAGCGGCGGGAATCGCGGCGTTGCCAGATCCAGCAGCCACATCCAGCACCCGGTCTCCGGCCCGCATCCCGCACGCGGTAACGAGGATCTGCCCCAGCCCGGGAATGATGTCAGCGGCCAGGGCGGGGTAGTCACCCAGCGCCCACATCGCGCGGTGCTTTTCTTTCAGCGTCCGGTCAGCTTCGGTCGCGGCAGTCGGTGCGGTCATGACGGCCCTCCTCAACGTGTCCCTGGCGGCCGTGGGCGGGCTGCCACAGGAGCGACGGTAGGACGCGGCCGGGGCGCGCAGCTAGTACATGATCTGTACTAGGAATGGGCCTGATCCAAGGCCAGGGTTACCCTGCTGGGCATGAGCTCCTCTTACCACCAGTTCTGCCCGGTCGCCAAAGCCATGGAGCTGCTAGACGAGCGGTGGACCATGTTGATCGTCCGCGAGCTGGTAACTGGCAGCCAGCATTTCAACGAGCTGCGCCGCGGGGTGCCGCGGATGTCTCCCACCCTGCTGTCCAAGCGGCTGCACCAGCTCACCCGGGCCGGGATCGTAGACCGGCACGACAACAGCGGCGGCGTGCGCTACGTGCTCACCGCCGCAGGCCGCGAGCTGTACCCGGTCGTCGAGGCGCTGGGTGCCTGGGGCATCCGCTGGATCGGGGAAATCGGCGAGGAAGATCTCGACCCGAAACTGCTGCTGTGGGACATGCACCGCAACATCGACCACCAGGCTGTCCCCAAGGAGCGGACTGTGATCAGCTTCAGCTTCCCCGACGTGCTCCCGCCCGCACGCTACTGGTGGCTGGTGATCACGCCCGAGGACGCCGACGTCTGCGACGCTGACCCCGGCTACCCCGTCTCGATCACCATCACCGCCACCCTGCTGAACATGACCCGGATCTGGCGGGGAGACCTCAGCTGGCCCGACGCCCTGCACGCCGCAGCCGTCACAATCGACGGACCAGCACAGCTACGCCGCGCCGTCCCCCAGTGGTTCACCCTCTCCGCATTCGCCGCAGTGGACCGCCCGGATAACAGACAGGGCAGGCGGCCGGGTTAATCTCAGCTCCGGGAATGGCCCGCTGAGTGTACGTGCCCGCCCCTCCAGACCCAGGCGCGACTGTGCCCGGAGGACAGCAAGCACAGGCGGAAAGGCACCCGTCAACGTACACGCGAAGTCACGCTTGACCCTGGAGACCTCTGCGGACACTCCGGTCAGAACCAAGGGCCAGGCCGGAGCCTGCCCGGACCGGACGCGTGCCATCCCCTGCACGGTGCGGGCGGATACGGCGGAAACATCCATGATCCGGAATATGCACGGACCGGCTGAGCTGGGCACGAGCAGGTGGGCACCCTGCCCGAAACGATCTCCTAAGCAGTAGGCCGCAGGTTCGAATCCTGCTCGCGGCTCTAGGTCAGTCCTTGGGGGAGATCGTGTGTATGCCAGCGTCTCCGGCGGCATTGGTGAGGCGGTCGTCGTAGGTGGCGAGCGCATCTAGGTCTGGGCCGAGAAGGCGCGCCGTAGCAAGGTGGATGGCGTCGAGGGAGCGAAGCATGCGATCGGGCTCGTTCATCGCCGCCTCAACAATTTCATCATCAATGGCAACGTAAGAAAAAGCGAGCAGCAAGTCGCGGGCGTCGGGCAGCAAAATGGGCATTGCCCGGGAGACGGCCCGCGTGACTTCGACGCGGAGTAGTGCTGAACTCACCCATTCAGCATCCGTGTGATTATCATAGAACGCGGCAAACGCCTTGGAATTCGTTTCTTCGACCAAGAGCTTTATGACTGCAGACGTATCGGCGTAATACAGGCTCACCAGCGTTCCTCGTCCCGCAATGCTGAGAGGGTGTTGGAGAGAAGATCGGTGCCATCGCCAGGCCGCATGCGTGGGCGGTAACCAGGGCGCCGGGCAAGGCTGGCGCGTCCCGATGCGACTAGTCGCGCCAGGATCGGGGTAGGCGCGCGGTCATCGACGGGGACGATACGAGCGATGAGCTGTCCGTACTCGGTGATGTCGATGACTTCGCCGTGCCGGACCCGAGCCAGCACCTCGCTGGTGTGGTGACGCAAGTCCCGTAGGCCGACGACATGCTTCTCTGAGGCCGCCATGCCATCACTGTATCACCTTTTTGTATCACATTGACCTCGAGTACCGGCGGTCGGCTAAATTTGTGGGACGCGGCCGGAGGCTGGTCGCGCAGGCCTAAGAAGATCATTCTGGGAACGACTGCCTATTGGGCTTTCGCTCGCTGGTGACCTGGGTTTTCGCAGGTCAGTACAGCGCTGAGTCTGTTGTGCCTCCTAAGCAGTGGGCCGCAGGTTCGAATCCTGCTCGGGGCACTGATGCTCGGGGCGCTGACGCCTCATAGGCGGCCGGCAGGCCACCCCGCCGATCTTCCACGCTGGCGATACTGCGAACGTGTTGCTGCTCCGTACGTCTCTGGCAGATAATTCTGTTCGGAGGAGATCAGCCATGGAACCATGTAGCGCAGCAGCCTCAGGCATGGATTTTCCATATCGATCACCTACTATCTGCTATATCGAAATCCGCCAAGACGGCAAGGTGACGCAGGGCGCCGATGGTGGAACATGCGAGCGTGCACGCTCAGGTGAATCTCGTCTTTTGCCGTTTGGCCAGACCAGTGGCGGAGCGCCCTTTTTGTCATCGACGATCTCGACGAGTATGCCCGTGCTGAGCTTCCTTATGGAAGATCAAGGGTGGATGCGCAGCATAGGTACCTCGGCGGCGGCACGAAGTGATAAGACCCTCGTGGTGCTGGCCGAAGTGTAGTGTGCGCATTGGTGCAGGCGGCGAATCAGCGGGCTCGTCAGCTCGGCGCTGATACTCCACTGGGTCAACGATCACAACCGCATCCATAAATGCAGTCAGCATTCCTGGCTCAAGCTGGCGAATTCCGGCTCTGCGGGATCGTCCAGCTCCCATCGGTACATGTCTTAGACGCCGTACTGGACGCGGATCTCCTGCCTGCTTATGCGCTCTGCGGGCGGTGGAGGACCCTCACGCTGATAGCGCTCGACGCGTGCCAGGAACTCCCGCTGAGCATCCGGATCTCGCCAGGCGTCCGCCTCGAACCACCAGCGCCGGACTGTTTGGACCGGCGGTGTCAGGTCCCCGTGCTCGCGGGCTTCCTCGAACGCCGCATCCAGTTCATCGTTGTAGCGCTTCAGCACGGCGGGGTCGGCATTCGCGGCCAGCACAGCGCGGATCGCCGCAGGGGTGCACGCGGGCCGGGGCAGCATCTGCGGACGTCCCGCATGCGACGCGGTCATGGTCGGCTCCCGTAGATCGGCGTTGAACCCAGCTAGGCTCGGGTGCTGACAGGCGGTCGGCGTTACTGACCGGGCTGTCGTTTAGCGTTCCTGGGCCGCCATGCAGGCAGACATGAAGATTGTTCAGGCAACCACTGCCCTATCGGCCTTTCGCTCGTCAGCGACCTGCGTTTTCGCTGGTCAGTACAGCGCTGCCTGGAGGTGTGCCTAGCACCCCAGGAAGGAGCATTCGACGACCATCACCACACCGCTAGCATCGTTGGCAGCTCGTCATCGCGCCTATGCGCTGCGCTGCCGAATTAAGCCATATTGGATCAAGGCGGCGGCGCTGCGCGCCGCCGTGCCCGCCGCACGCGCCGGACGTGCGGCCCTGGGGCCGACCCGGCGCGGCGCGCCGGGCCATCGGCAGCCTGCTGCCGATGATCAGGCTGCTACGGGCGATCTAGCGAGAAGTTCCGCAGGCCATCGGCGACGCCGTCCTCCCGGAAGCCCGCGTGCCTCAGAACGCCCGCAGACGCCTCGTTACCCTCCTCGGTCTGCGCGATGATCCTGGTAACCTCCGGCCGGGACCAGGCCAGGCCGCAGATGGCCACCGCCGACTCACCCACCAGGCCGCGCCCGCGGTACTGCTCGACGATGCTATAGCCGATCTCGACCGTCCCGGCCTCATCCGGCGGCCCGTGGAAACCGAGGTCGCCGATCACTTCACCGGTCGCGCGCAAGATGATCTGGAACATGCCCCACTGACCGTCGCCGCCATCCCCGGCGGCCTCGGCCTGCCGTACGAAATTCCGTGCGGCCACCCGGGTCCCGGGCAGCGGGTAGCCGTGCGCCCAGGACTGCGAATCAGGATCATCCGCCTCCGGGTCGGCCAGGACTCGTGCAAGCCCTGCCGGGACTTGCCGCAGCTCGACGCGCTCCGCCGCTACACGATCCGGCTGGACAACGCTCATGACGCTCCCATCATGATCTGCTCATGGCGCCTCGCAACAAGACACGCGGTCCCGGCTTCGGGGTCCCCGCAGTATCCGGGCCCCCCTTCGGGTACTCAGGGGAACAACCCCGCGATGGCGAGCGGACCATCGCTGCGTACCTCTTAAGAGGGTAAACGGCCCAGAAGCCGGGCAGGGCTTCCGTTGATCGCCAAGATCATCATGCCATTAAGGGCACGTCCTGGAACAAACCGTCGTTTCCTGACCCCGGACGATCGTGCGGTGCCCGCGGAACCAGGCCGGCCGGGTTACTTCTGTCACACCGGCACCACCGACCCNNGGGCTCCGTCACATCGATCTTGGAAACCATGCGGAAGGAGGCGTCTCCGGGCCGCCTCCCCCGGTGCCGGTGCGGGCGCCGGCTGTTCGAGGACTCCAGACGGTGGCGGGCCAGAACCGCCGCGCACGGTCACCCGCCGGCT
>PMSU01000019.1:8487-23576 GCA_003168255.1 Actinomycetota bacterium | reverse complement strand
GGACCCTGGAGAACAGCCCCCACCCGTAGACGACCTTGAACAACGTCGCGTCCCGGTAAGCGGCCAGGGCGCCCTTGCGCTTGGACTTCACCGCACGTTCCACCTGCTCATCGGCGTAGTCCAGGAACCGCTGCAGCTCCTGGCGGGTGAACGGCCGGGCCTCCGGGTTTCCCTCGTAGTCGTTGAGGTGGGCGATCGTGTTCCACTCATGGCAGATCGCCACCGGATGCTTGCCCGGCCCGAACGCCTGCTCACATGCCACCGCCCACCCGTACCGCCCACCGGTGAGGAACTCGGTGAACATCCGCAGGCTGCACTGGTAGCTGCGGATCGTCGACGATGCCAGGTGCTGCTCGGCCGTCAGCTGCAGCGACCACTCGTCCATGTGCCCCGGTGACCACGCCCACGGGTACTCGTTGGTGAAGTCCAGGAACCGGCGGATCAGCCGCTCTCGCGGATCGACCGTGTCGTCCTTCAGCCCGCGGGCGGTCTGCTGGGCTCGCCACCCGCGCAGCATCGCCTCGACCATCGCGTCCTCCGGACGCAGCTGCACCACACCCGAGACGAGCTCCATGTGAGCCGCACCCGCAAGATCAGCTCGCCGCAACCAGTCCTCCACCCGTCAAGATTCAACCCGTTTCAAGGGCTGATCTTGCATCAAGCGGGATCACTCTGGCAAACTGCCTGCTCAGGCAGCCAAGATCCAAGGCTCCAAAAGCCCGAGCAGACGTTGCCCTGACCTCACGACCTGCGGCTTCTCGCCCGTCTAATGCAATTCCCGAGCTTTCTTGTAGCCCATGGTGGTGTTGATGTTCTTGTGTCCCATGATCAGCTGGCAGATGTGCGGCGGCAGCCCGTTCATGATCGCCTCGGTGGCGAAGATCCTGCGGAAGTCGTGGGGGGTGAATCTCAGGGGCTGTCCTGAGGCGTCGGTGAGCCCGGTGCCGTCGAGGACGTCGGTGATCCACCGGCGGATGGTGGCGGCGCTGATGGGGCGGTTGCCGGCGCCGACGTGCCGCTGGAAGAGCACCGGCATGGCCGGGGTGAACTCGCATTCGTGCACGTCGTAGGCGATGACGAGCGGGACGGCGCCGCTGGTGCCGCGGACGCGGTGGATGATCGCGGCGAGCACGTCGGCGACTTCGGGTGAGATGACCAGCAGCCGCTCCACGTCGGTCTTCGACGGTGTGATGTGCAGTAGGGGGATGAGTTCCCCGGTGGCTGGCAGCCGGTGCTGGACCAGGCTGTGGTGGGACAATTCGGTCAGTTCTTCGATGCGGATGCCTGTTGAGCGGAGCACTTCGACGGCGGCCCAGGCCCAGAACGCCGCTTCCTCTTCGCGGGTGAGGTCACGCCGGTCCCCGGTGGCGGGGTCTTCGGCCCAGATCCGGTGACTGGGAACGCTCAGCACCGGCCGGCGCAGGGTCACTGCGCCGGCGGTGAAGGCCTCGCCGGGCGAGACGGCAGCCGCGGCGGCCAGCAGGGCGGCAGTGTTCATGCGGTTGTGGCCGGCGGTGGCGAGCAGGGCGGGCAGGACTGGCAGGCGTTCCCGGGTCCGCTGGTCCATCCGGGACTTGCGGCGGGAGTCTCTTTTGGCGGGGCTGATGTCGTCCCGGCGGATCGGGCAGGGCACCGCCCACGGCCCCCAGCGCGCTGGGTCGTCGGCCGCCCACTGGGCGATGTCGAGATAGAACGAGCGGACCGTGGTCAGGCAGGAGAGCGAGTCCAGCCGGGTGGCCGTGGTCTGGGTGACCCGGCCGGCCTCGTCGCGCGCCGATACGGTCCTGGTGGTCAGGCGGAGCTTCCAGGCCGCGGCGATGTCGGGCGGCAGGCGCAGTGAGCTGATGCCGGGGCTGTGGGTTTCGAGGTCCTGCCAGAACAGCTTGCCCAGCAGGTAGGCCAGTGTTTTCAGCGTCGCGTAGTCCACGGCCGGCCGGCGTTCGTTCAGGTAGTCCACGAGCAGGTCCTGGACCGGCTGGCAGATGAGCGCGTACTGGCCGATCAGCTCGCCTGTGCTGAGCTGGCCCTGGAAGCGCGGGTCCAGCATCCGCAGGGTGGCCGGCGCGCCCGGCGGGAAGATCCCCATCGCATGCAGGAGCTGGTAGAAGCCGGCTCCCTTTTTCGAGGAAGTCAACGCCCATCCTCCTCGAATCTAAAGTATTTCCAAGCCGGTTTCCCGTATTTCGCCACTCACCGCCGCGGACTTAATTACTGTCCGCTCTCGCACCTTTTCGCCGCCGCCGACCAGCTTTCCCGCACCCTTCCGCGCCGCCCCGGGCGGCCTCCTCGCGCGCCTGTCCTCACCTTGCCATACGCCCTCACGGAGCCGGACTGGCACGGGGCTGCGGACAGGAGGCCACGATTTAACGTACGGCATGCATGTACGGCGCGCCACGGATGATTGTTTTACGAGCTGTGCGCGTAAATGAGTCTGAGAGTCCACTGGAAGGTTCATTTCCGCCACGTCCTGCACATTCACCGTAGCCAGGGCATTCCGCTGACGGCAGGTATACGTATTAGCTAGCAGATTAGCGCGCGGTGCGGAATAACGACAGGTTGGCGTGCCTGGCTAAACGGTCTGCCGGTTCTGCGGACCGTCCCCGGTCCCTGCTCCGGGAACCCGGTCGGCGGCCCTCCGGTTCGGCAACGGGCAGTCCCGCCGCGGACCGGATGAGCGGGCCGGCCGGGAACCGGCCGGCCCGCGGCCGATGAGCCCGTCCCCGTACGTTGCCACGCCTTCCCCATGCCTGTCGAGCCATCACCCGCGCTCCCGCGCGAGCACACGGCACCGGAGCCGGCCTACTACACAGCCCGGCGCCAGCGCCCCGGCACCCGCGCGGCGGCCGGGCGCGGCCAGGACCGGGCGGAAAGCGCCCTAGGTACAAGTCAGGACCGCCACAGGCACATCGAAGCTCCCGTAACAGAAGGGTAACCCTGCCCCTCCAACAGGCCGCCTTCGAGCTGCTGCGCCAGCTCCGCGCCGCCGAAAGCCGCCCGCCGACTGCCGACTGCCTCACACGCGGCCTGACGCCTCGTGCACTGCCGTCCAAGGCCCGGCCCGAGGCCGTGCTGGATGCGCTGCAGAAGCGGATGGAGCAAGTCGGCGTCCGGTTGCATCCCAGGAAGACTGGATCGTGTACTGCAAGGGCAAGCGACGCGGCTTTCACGTGCACACGGAGTTCACTTTCCTCGGGTTCACGTTCCGGGCGCGAGGGGTGCGGGCCAGGCTCGGAGCGAGGCGGTGGGCTCGCGCATGGTGGGTTACTCGCGACGGAGCGAGAGTGCCAGGCTGGGAACGACGAAGGACAGGAGAAAGATCGGCAAGATCCTCTTTCCGCCGCTTCGGAAACTGGCGATTTCTCCCTCGCCGACGTCGAACGTTTCGGTTCGGCTGGAGTTCCGGCCATTGCGGACCTGCAGGGTGTGACGTCCGGGGTCGACCGGTATGTCGATGGTCTCGTTCAGTTCCACGGACCCGGCACTCTTGCCGTCGACCATGGCGTCGTACGTGCCGCGGCGGACTTCCACTCCAATGGTTTTGTGCGTCAGCTTCAGCGTTGCGGACATTGTTGATCTCCTCTGGTTTTCTGATGGTCTTTCTCTAAGTGCTCAGCGGCGGACGTCACGCGTCGGCGACGGTCATTTTGGGCTGCCCGCCTCCGCGTGGCAGTCGCTACCTTCATTACTAGTTATATAACATATAGAACAAACAGTCAAAACTGCAGACTTGCCTCGGCGAGCGGACGCCGGCCGGTCGGCATGAGCGCCCGGTGGGACGGCTGAGCGTTTGACAGCAGAGCGTAATTTGTTCTATAACTGCTACCACACATGCCATCGGGCGGGGCGTCGCCTGCCGGGAGGAGAGCCCGCGATGAGCGCGGCGGCGGCCCCTAAGACCCTGGAGGCGTGATGCTGCTCAGTATCGAACCGGATGGCCCGGTGCCCATCTACCAGCAGATCAGGGACCGGATCGTGGAGGCGATCGCTCGCGGACGGCAGCCGGCCGGCTCCGCGCTGCCGCCCATCCGGCAGCTGGCAGTCGACCTGGGCGTCAACTTCCACACCGTGAACAAGGGGTACGACCTGCTGCGGCAGGAGGGCCTGCTGCGGCTCGGCCGGAAGTCCGGCGCGGTGGTGCGCCGCGACGCGGGCAGCGGGCCGCCGGATCCAGCCTGGGCCCGGGACTGGACGGGCCGGCTGCGGACGCTGCTCGCCGAGGCCGCCGCCCAGGGGATGCCGGCCATCGGCATCGTCGGGGAATGTGAGGCCGCCATGGCGGATTTCGCCTTTCCCGCCGCGGCGGAGGCGTGGCAGGGAAGCGGAAGCCCGCCATGAGCGCCGGGGGCCTGGCCGGGGTTTTCCCCGTCCTGGTCGTCGGGGCGCTGGTGTGCTCGATGCCTGCGGTAACGCGGCCGACCGTGCAGTTCGGGGTCCGCGTTCCCCGGGAGCGGGCGGGGGCGCCGGTTATCCGGCGGGAACGGCGGGCCTACTACTGGCGGACCGCGGCCATCGGCGTCTGCTGCACCCTCGTCGCGGTGGCGACGAGGGGCTACGGGTCATGGTGGCTGTCCAAGATCATCCTGCTGCTGGAACTGGCCGCGGACCTGGGCTGCTTCTGGGTCGCGCGGCGGAAGATCGCCGCCGTCAAGAACGCGGACGGCTGGTTCGCGGGCCTGCGGCAGACGGTCGTCGCTGATACCAGCTGGCGTACTGATCCGCCCCGCTTCCCGGTGCGCTGGCTGGTGCCCGCCCTGGCTGTGCTGGCGGCGACCGCGGCCATCGGCGCGCTGCGCTACCCCGGCCTGCCTGCCCACATCGTCAACGGGTCCGGTCACCGGGTGCCCAAGGCTGCCGTCAGCATCCTGATAGTGGCCGGCCAGCTGTACTTCACCGCCGTGTACAGCGGACTCATGCTGATCGTTTACCGCTCCCGGCCGGACGTCGATGCAGCCGACCCCGCGGCGTCGATGCTGCGCTACCGCCGCTTCCTCGCCGCCCTTACCCGGGCACTGCTGACCCTGGTTACGCTGATAGACACCAGCCTGCTGCTGGTCGCCCTGCCCGACTGGCAGGTCTACCGGCTCTCCGGCATCGGGCGGGCCCTGCCGGTGCTGCCGTTCGCGGCCGGCGTGCTGCTGCTGGCGGCCGTCGCCGCGCGGGCGGGCCAGGGCGGGTCGCGGCTGAACGGCAACGTTCGCGGCCTCGCCCGCGCGGCCGGGACCGACCGGGACGACGACCGGTTCTGGAAGGCCGGGCTGCTGTACGTCAACAGCGACGATCCTGCCCTCGTGGTCGGCGCCCGCTTCGGCGTCGGCTGGGCGCTCAACTTCGGGAAACCGGTCGCGTGGCTGTTCATCGCCGGGTTCGTCGCCTGGTGGGCCGCCCTGGCGGTACTCGGGGCGGCGGCGGGAATCTGACCGGGCGCTAACCCGATCACCCGCCGGTCAGCGTTGCGCCTGTGCGAGGACGGCGCGAGCAGGCCAAGCGCGCGAGCCTGCTCGACGGCCTGGTTGCGCCGTCGTTTCCGCGCCGAGACCGCCGAGCACCGCACGGCCGGTACGCGTGATATGGCCCGACGGTACGCAACGCGACTGACAACCTGGCAGCATGCGCCTGCCGTGGTCGCAGATTGACCTCCGATGGACCCCTCATGTACCTGGCCTGGCAGCCAACCCGACGACCTGCGCCGCACCTCAGGCAGGCATCGGTGCTCTCGTGCCTGCGAGGTGCACGCCAGGTACATCGCCGGAGGCGATGTCAGCCATTGCGACAGCTCGAACCAAGTCACGCCGAACAGCTCAAGCAAGACATCGGCATCCCCGCACGGCTGCCCAGGGCTGACTAACCCCGCCGACGAACGCTCGGCCAGCCGCACCCGCTCTGCCCGCCCGCAAAGTGTCACGGTCTCCCGGACCGTTACCCCAGTCATCAGCGCACCGCCTTCCCGCCCGCCCGCGCTCCGGGAAAACACCGGGGCCGCCGGGCGGACACAGGGGGAGCACGCCCGACTCGGCGGCGCGTCAAGCCGGAACAAGCCGCCTGCGCGGCCCGTCCGTGGCCGTCCGTGGAAACCCGGCGGGTACACCGACCGTCCCGACGGCCCGCACGCCGTCCGCTATGCGTCCGTGGATGACGCAACACAACACCCAACAGCGTGACAAGGTGACACATCACGGGATAGAGCACAAACGGCCCCCTAGCACGAGAATTCGCAGCCAGCGGACCGTTTTCCCAGGGTGTGGCAGGTGTTGGGTTCGAACCAACGCAGGCTGAGCCGACGGTTTTACAGACCTCCGTCCTTCTTCCCGAGTCACAGCCCGCTGACCTGAGCAAATGTGCAACGAAGGGTGTTTTCAGGCAGCCCGCTCCGCGCGCCCCGAGGTTCTCGGAGTCCCGCGCCTGCCACGGACAACGGCCGCGGCGCCTACGGACTGCCGGGAAGCGGTTACGCCCACCGTTCGCTCGCTTCCCCTACCGCGCGTCGCGGCTCCGCCGTCCGCGGCTGGCTGCGCCGCCTCCGCTCCCGGACCGATGCGATGCGGCAGGAGGCGATGACGACGTTCGGGCACACCACCGCAGGTCATGACACGGCGTTCCCGGAGCCGCCTGGCTCGCCGCAGGGCGACGCGCTGTCCGCCGTCGCCGCATGCGCGCACGCCGCGATCACCTTCCGCGGCCGCGGACTGGGAGCCGCTGCTCGGCCTGGCTCGCTTCCTCGCCCCGGCACCCGGCACCTGATCCCCTCACGCCGGCCTGGGCTCCCACGTTTCGCAAACAGGCCACGACGCTCACCGTGAGCACCCCGCGACAGCCGCGCCGCGCACCCCCGCTGCGCCCGGAATGTCCGATTCAGGGTGACGCCACCACGCGCGTCTTGAGTGACGCGCAACAGCCGATACCGTCCTGGCCTACCCCGCTAGAAGCCGATGCCGAACTCGCCGCGCGGAGGCCTTTCCCTGGCGGTTTCTAGTCGTAGTGCTTCAGGTGCGGCCATAGGGTCCGCCAGCTGGCCACGGGGCCGGTGCAGACGCCAATCGCGATGTCGTTCCAGTCGCTTTGCACTTGGTCCGGCGGGTTGAAAACGGCAAGCGGGCGGCAGCTTGCGAAGTACGGGCGCAGCTGCCCGAGCGCGTCGACCACAAGCACTCTTGTGTCCGAGGCGCCGCCAGGTCCCCACATCCAGAACGAGTTGTGCGCCGAGATCACTGGCGGCAGGTGGTAGGCGGCGCCGTAGAGGTCAAGCGCGCCGGCTTCCGCGTACGCGATGGTGTACACGGACGTCGGGGGCTGGCCCGCGCGCGTGAGTGCTTTGTCCTGGGCGGCGACCTCGGCGGCGAGCTGGGGCCATCCGACGCTGTCGTTGACGGTCTTGTCCGGCGGCACCTTGTGCAGGGCGGCGATCGGGAGTACCGGCAGCGTGCTCGGGATGATCAGCACGATGCCCAGCACCGCGCCGGCCGCGACGATGCCCCGCCGCAGCCGGGGCCGGCGGGATCGGGCAAGCCAGCGTTCGGCCGACACCGAACCGGCCCCGATCACGGCAGGCAGCAGTCCGTCGGAGTAATAGACCTTGCCCGGCACCCAGGCCAGCACGTACACCACGACGAGGGTGGCGGTGACGGCGAGGAAGCGCAGTTCAGGGGTCCGGTAGAGCCGTATGAAGCCTGCGATGACCAGCGGGACACCCAGCACCCCTGTATAGATGAGCTGCGCGGGGAGCCCGCCGATGTAGTCGGCCGCCGAAATGTTCTGCTGGTGCAGTGCCGATGCCATGGTGAGCTGCGGCCAGCCGTTCGCGAACTGCCAGGCGAGGTTCGGCGCCCAGATCGCCAGCGCGATGAGGCCGCCGAGCCAGGGCCACGGCGTCGCGAGGACCCGGCGGTGCGCGGACGTCAGGAGAATGCCGGCGATGAGCGCGCCGATCAGCACGGTGACCAGGTACTCGTTCTCCAGGCCGACGCCGGCCGCTGCGCCCGCGCCTAGCCACCACCGCGGCCGGTCCCGGAGCAGCGCCGTGGCCACGCAGAGCAGCACGACCGCCCATGCCAGCAGGTCGTACGGCGTGGTGTTGCCTATATGCGTCGCGCCGAGCAGCACCGGCGCGCTCGCGGTGGCAAGCGCCGCGAGCACCCGTCCGCCGCGGCCCGCGCCGAACAGCGCCGCGAACCTGGCCGCGATGACGACAATCGCGCCGCCGGCGAGCGCCGGAAGAATCCGGATCGCCGTCGGGTTGGTGCCGAAAAGATCTGTGGTGCGGGCGAGCAGCACGGCGAGCGGCGGCTGATCCACGTATCCGAACGCCAGGTGGTGGCTCGCCACCAGGAAATACAGCTCGTCCTGCTGGAAGCCGTACCGGGCGCTGACCGCCAACTCTACCGCGACGAATATCGCCGCGATGAGCCACACGGTCTTCGGCAGCCGGGCGGGCGCGGGAGCGTCTATCGATGCATCAGGTGCGGCCCGGTGCCAACGGCCTCGGGGAACCCCGTTCCGGTTCACGGCAGCCTCCACGGCAGCGCACTATCGGACGGTGCCCACCAGGAATCCCGGCGTTCACCGCAAGCATTATCACGGGCACTTTGTCGCATCACCTCGCCCGCGTGACGGAACCCTTAAGTCATCCGACAGACGGATGGCTACAGCGTTGCTATGTGCCCTCGCCGGCCCGACCTCCTTCTGGCGAAAGTCGGGACAACCGACGAGTGTTCAGTCCTACTTCCGCGGACATTCTTGCCGACAACTCCTCGCGATTGGCCCGAGTGCTGCGAGGGGCGGCTGCGGGGCCATCTCGAAGCCGACCGCGTCAACCGCGGCGAAGTCCTCGGCGCGTTTTGCGGGGATTCCGGCGGCAACCGCGCTTACTGGTCAGGGGCGCCCGTGCTGCTCACGGTGAGCGCCTCTCAGACGAGCTTTCCAGGTGGCGAGGCCGCCCCCGATCGCTAGCCCGCCTACGACCAGGACGAGCCTCGAGACCGTGGTGTCGACAAGGGCAAACATGATTAGAGCGACGCCTACCCCGGCGTATATGAACGGCCCGTAGCGGCTGCGAGAGAGGAAGGACATGGTGGGCTCCTTTTGCGGCGGATGGCCTCCGTGAAGACGCGGTGTCCCGTCGTGCTAACGGCCGGGTCAACTCGAATGGTCACGACTGACTGACTGACTCACTCAGTGTACACTACTCTTCATGCCCCGCGTATCGGCCCGTGACCGCCTTTCGGTCATTGCCACAGTTGCCACGGAGCACTTCGGGCGTCTCGGCTACCGCGCGACCAAGACGGCCGACGTCGCGGCCAAGGCGGGCATGTCGACGGGCTCCCTCTTCACCTACGTCGAGTCCAAAGAGGCACTTTTCCATCTGGTCTTCCTTCACTGGTTCGAGATGTCCTCCGAACGCCTCCCGGTCCTGCCCGTGGCGACTCCCGGCGAGGGGGAGACTCTCGGAGTGATCGAGGCTGGCCTCCGCCAGGTCCAGATGCCCCGCATTCGAGCAGCCCTAGCCGACGACGAGCCGGCCGATGTCGCCAAGGAACTACGAGAGATCATCGAGGAGCGTTACGCCCTCCTGGAGCATTACTGGCCGCTACTTGCGGTCATCGAGCGCTGCGCGGTGGAGATGCCAGCACTGGAGGCCGCATGGTTCGGCCTGGCCCGCGCCGGGACCTACGAGGAGCTAGGCCGCTATCTGGAGCGCCGCATGGCGGCGGGGCTGCTGCGGCCCATGACCGATTCAGAGGTGGCGGCCCGGCTGGTCACCGAGTCACTGTCGTGGTTCGCGTGGCACCGCCGGGAGGGCCGGGACGCGAACCTCTATGACGACGCCGCAGGTAAACGGACCGTCGTCGAGTTCATCTGCGCAGCCCTCGTTCCGCCCACAGTCGGCGAAACAACAGCTTGTTCCCTGAGCCCACAAAGACAGCCGTGACGGCAAGGAGACGTGCCCGATCTATGTCAGCCGACCGGACATCCGGCCCGCAACGGCCACGAGCGGCCTCGCACCCTCGTGGAACCAGCCGACCAGGATGGCTGGCAGACCAGCCCCGGATAATCGGACAAAACGGTCACGGATCGACGGAGAGAGCGGTTACACGCACCGTTCGTTCCGCCCGGACGCTGTCCGCTATATGTCCGTAACCAGTGCTACGCATCGGCCCGCAGTGACACATCCTGATACACGCCGTAACAAGAAAGAAACGGCCCGCCGGGCCGCGTTTCCGCAGCCAGCGGGCCGTTTCCCCAGGGTGTGGCAGGTGTTGGGTTCGAACCAACGAAGGCTTAGCCGACGGTTTTACANNTTACAGACCGCTCCCTTTGGCCGCTCGGGCAACCTGCCGCGCGCCGTCGCACCTGACGGCACAGTGCAGGATAGCCGAGACGACACCGCTCAGGTATCACGGACTGGCACATGGCCGCCAGGGCAGCGCCGCAAAACACTGCCGGACGCCACGCTACCGGCCATGACAGGCCCATTCCACAGACTTACCGGGACTAATCTGTACCCCGGTGTCCGGACCAGCTCCAGAGACCAGCAACCGAGGCAGCCAGAGCCCGGCATCCGAAGCAACCGAATCCTCGAGGGGGCCTCCCATGGCCGACGCATCGTTCGACATCGTGAGCAAGATCGACCGCCAGGAGGTCGACAACGCCCTACAGCAGGCGGCCAAGGAGATCGGGACGCGGTTCGACTTCCGCGGTGTCGGCGCCGTCATCGCCTGGTCCGGCCAGCAAGACGTGGAAATCCACGCTAACAGCGAGGAACGCGCCAAGGCGATCCTCGACGTGTTCAAGGACAAGCTCGTCAAGCGCAAGGTCTCGCTGAAGGCGCTCGACCCCGGCGAGCCGAAGCTCTCCGGCAAGGAGTACCGGCTAGCGGTCGCCCTCAAGGAGGGCCTGTCCCAAGAGAACACCAAGAAGATCTCGAAGATCATCCGGGACGAGGGCCCGAGCGGCATCAAAGCCCAGATCCAGGGCGAGGAACTGCGCGTCTCGTCGAAGAAGAAGGACGACCTACAGACCGTGATCGCTCTGCTCAAGGGCAAGGACTTCGACTTCGCCCTCCAGTTCGTGAACTACAGATAGCGAACCGCCCCCGCGAAGGCCGGCAAGAATCAGCACGGGACGCCGGCCAGCGACTCCAGCCGCCGGACCCGCTCAGCCACCGGCGGATGGGTCGAGAACAGCCGGCCAAGGCCCGCGGACCGGAACGGCCCGACGATCATCAGGTGGCCAGCGGCCGCTAGCTGCCCGCTGGCCGCCAGCGGATGCGCCGTCGTGCCCAGCTCGATCTTGCGCAGCGCCCGGGCAAGCGCGAGCGGGTCCCCGGTCAGCTGCGACCCGGCCGAGTCGGCCTGGTACTCGCGAGCCCGGGCGACCGCCAGCTGGATGACGAGCGCGGCCACCGGCCCGAGCACCATCATGATCAACAGCTTGAGCAGTCGCCCGCCGCCCCGGCCGAATGGCAGCAGCCAGGCGAAGCAGGCCAGGAAAGTGATCATGGTAGCCATGCCCGCCGCCACCGAAGAGATCAGGATGTCCCGGTTGTGCACGTGCGAGAGTTCGTGCCCCAGCACCCCGCGCAGCTCATCGGGGTCCAGGATCCGAAGCGCCCCCTCGGTGCAGCAGATCGCCGCCCGGCGCCGGTTGCGGCCGGTGGCGAAGGCGTTCGGCTGTAGGGCGGGAGATACGTACAGCCGCGGCGCCGGTGTCCGCGCCACAGTGCTCAGCTCGCGCACCAGCCGGTATAGCTGCGGGTACTCCCACTCACTGACCGGCCGGGCCCGCATCGCCGACAGCGCGATCTTGTCGCTGCAGAAGTAGGCAACGCCGTTCACCCCGAACGCGATCACCACAGCGATCGCCAGGCCGGCGGTCCTGCCGACCGCGGCACCTATCGCCAGGATCAAGCTGGAGAGCACCGCGATGAGGATCGCGGTCCGCAGCACGTTGCCGTGCACGTGGCGCACCCTCCCTCGCCCGTGTCCCATCTGGCCACCTGTTCAACGGCCCTGAGCACGACCGGCGTTCCCACCGGACCGGCATAGCGGGCGCGGATATGTCCCGGCGGATGTGAACCGCTAGCCGTCCGTTCGCGTCTTGTTACACAGGGAGGCAGACTTTAGGGGAAATGTGTCATAAAATAAGGCAAAACCAACCAGCTCGCAAGGCCTGGCGGATTCATTTATGAGAGATGCATCACAGCCACGCCGAGAGGCTGCGATGCAGCCGGCCCGGGGCGTCCCCCCAAGTAACATTCAGGTAACCCTAACTCACGCCCCGGCCCCGGGACGGGCTCGAACGGGAACGTCGGCGACAGCCGTCGGCGCGTGGAGGAGGTTCTCCAACTGTGACCAAACAGGTCCAGCAGCTTGATCGTGTCATCATCCGCTTCGCTGGCGACTCTGGCGACGGCATGCAGCTCACCGGTGACAGGTTTACTCAGGAGACGGCCGCGTTCGGCAACGACCTCTCCACCCTGCCCAACTTCCCGGCCGAGATCCGCGCGCCGGCCGGCACCCTGCCGGGGGTGTCCAGCTTCCAGCTGCACTTCGCTGACCACGACATCCTTACGCCAGGCGATGCTCCCGATGTGCTCGTGGCCATGAACCCGGCAGCGCTCAAGGCGAACCTGCCCGACCTGCCGCGCGGCCGGGACCTGATCGTCAACACCGACGAGTTCACCAAGCGCAACCTGACCAAGGTGGGCTACGAGGTCAGCCCCTTCGAGGACGGCTCGCTGGCCGAATTCCGGGTGCACGCCATCCCGCTCACCTCGATGACGGTCAAGGCCCTGGACGAGTTCGAGATCACCAGGAAGGAGGCCGAGCGGGCGAAGAACATGTTCGCGCTCGGCCTGCTCTCCTGGCTGTACGATCGCCCGTCCGACGGCACGCGGAAGTTCCTCGAGGCCAAGTTCGCCGACAAGCCCGAGATCATGAAGGCCAACATCGCCGCTTTCCAGGCAGGCTGGAACTACGGCGAGACCACCGAATCCTTCTCGGTCAGGTACGAGGTCAAGCCGGCCACGCTCGCGCCGGGCACCTACCGGAACATCACCGGCAACGCCGCGCTCGCCTACGGCCTGATCGCCGCATCGCAGCTGTCTGGCCTGCCGCTGTTCCTCGGCTCGTACCCGATCACCCCGGCCTCGGACATCCTGCACGAGCTGTCCAAGCACAAACGGTTCGGGGTCAGGACCTTCCAGGCGGAGGACGAGATCGCCGGCGTCGGAGCGGCGCTTGGCGCGGCGTTCGGCGGCTCCCTGGCCGTCACCACGACCTCGGGTCCCGGCATGATCCTCAAGGCGGAGACGGTGGGCCTGGCCGTCTCGGTCGAACTGCCGCTGATCGTCTGCGACATCCAGCGGGCTGGACCGTCCACCGGCATGCCTACCAAGACCGAGCAGGCTGACCTGCTGCTGGCGATGTTCGGCCGCAACGGCGAGTCGCCGGTCCCGATCGTGGCGTCGGCCACCCCGTCCGACTGCTTCGCCGTGGCGATCGAGGCGGCCCGGATCGCGGTGAAATACCGCACGCCGGTCATCATTCTGTCCGACGGATACCTGGCGAACGGCTCCGAGCCGTGGCGGCTTCCCGACGTGACCGGGCTTCCCGATTTGGCCAGTGAATTCTCTTTTGCCACTCCGAACGGCTGGCGGGAATCCGGAGACACGGAATTCCAGCCATTCAGGCGTGACCCGGCCACGCTGGCAAGGCCGTGGGCAGTGCCTGGCACGCCCGGCCTGGAGCACAGGATCGGCGGCATCGAGAAGGCCGATGTCACCGGCACGATCTCCTACGACGCCGATAACCACGACGCGATGGTGCGGCTCCGACAGGCCAAGGTGGACGGCATCGCCGCCGACATCCCGCTTATTGCCCCAGACGACCCGGACGGGAATGCCCGGGTGCTCGTGCTTGGGTGGGGGTCAACGTTCGGCTCAATTGGTGCCGCCATACGGCAGGTACGGCATAACGGCGGGTCGGTAGCCCAGGCGCACCTGCGGCACCTCAATCCGTTCCCGTCCAACCTGGGCGATGTGCTCCGCCGGTACGACAAGGTTCTCGTTCCCGAGATCAACCTCGGCCAGCTGGCGCTGCTGCTGCGCGGGCGGTACCTGATCGACGTGATCTCCTACAACCGGGTTCGCGGCCTGCCATTCCAGGCGGCCGAGCTCACCAGCGTCATCCAGGATGTGATCGATCATGTCTGAAACCAACGGCACGAACGGGCACCGGCTGGCCTCGCTGACCCTGGTGCCGGCCACGCAGGAGCGGCAGACCGCGAAGGACTTCAAGACCGACCAGGATGTGCGCTGGTGCCCGGGCTGCGGTGACTACGCGATCCTGGCCGCGTTCCAGTCCTTCCTGCCCGAGCTCGGGGTGCCCAGGGAGAACGTGGTCGTGATCTCCGGCATCGGCTGCTCGTCACGGCTGCCTTACTACGTGAACAGCTACGGGATGCACTCCATCCACGGCCGTGCGCCGGCCATCGCCAGCGGCCTGGCCACCACCCGCCGCGACCTGTCGGTGTGGGTCGTCACCGGTGACGGCGATGCCCTGTCGATCGGCGGGAATCACCTGATCCACGCGCTGCGGCGCAACGTCAACATCAAGATCATGCTGTTCAACAACCGGATCTACGGGCTGACGAAGGGCCAGTACTCGCCGACCTCGGAGCAGGGGAAGGTCACCAAGTCGACGCCATTCGGCTCGCTGGACACGCCGTTCAATCCGCTGTCGCTGGCGCTGGGCGCGGAAGCCAGCTTCGTTGCCCGCACGATCGACTCGGACCGCAAGCACCTCACCAGTGTGCTGCGCGCGGCCGCCGACCACCGGGGCACCGCGTTCATCGAGATCTACCANNCAACGACGACGCGTTCGCGCCGGTGACCGATCCTGGGTCAAGGGACGAACGGGTGATCAGGCTCGAGCACGGCAAGCCGGTACGGTTTGGCGCGGACGGGTCGCGCGGGCTGCGATTCAATTCCCATGGCTCGATCGAGGTGGTGGACGTGGCCGAGGTGGGCGAGGAGTCGCTGCTCGTGCACGACGCGCACGCCACCGACCCGTCCTATGCGTTCGCGCTGTCCCGGC
>PMSU01000019.1:0-8416 GCA_003168255.1 Actinomycetota bacterium | reverse complement strand
CCAGGCCCAGTCATGAACGCCTCCCCTGCCCCCCCAGGCCCAGTCATGAACGCCTCCCCTGCCCCCCAGGCCCAGTCATGAACGTCCGGGTTGAGCGGGACGGTCCGGTGATCACCGTCGTCATTGATCGGCCGGAGGTACGCAACGCGGTCGACGGTCCGACAGCGGCGTCGCTGGCCGAGGCGTTCCGGGAGTTCGAAGCCGACGACAGCGCCAGCGTCGCGGTACTCTGCGGGGCCGGCGGTACGTTCTGTGCTGGCGCCGACCTCAAGGCAGTGGGCGGGCCGTCAGGCAACAGGGCCGAGCCGGCCGGCGACGGGCCGATGGGGCCGACCAGGATGCGGCTGACAAAGCCAGTGATAGCCGCGATAACCGGCCATGCCGTGGCCGGCGGGCTTGAGCTCGCCCTCTGGTGCGACCTGCGGGTGGCCGAGGAGGACGCGGTGCTCGGCGTGTTCTGCAGGCGCTGGGGCGTCCCGCTGATCGACGGCGGGACCGTCCGGCTGCCCCGGCTCATCGGGCTCAGCCGGGCGCTCGACCTGATCCTCACCGGGCGGCCGGTGGGCGCGGCGGAAGCCCTACAGGCCGGCCTGGTAAACCGTGTCGTGCCCTACGGCCAGGCGATCACCGCCGCCCGCGAGCTTGCCGCGCAGATCGCCGCCCTGCCGCAGGCCTGCCTGCGAAGCGACCGCATGTCCACGCTCGAGTCGTTCGGGATCGGCGACCAGGAGGCGATGGCGAACGAGTTCCGGCACGGCATGTCAACCCTGCGCCAGCCCGGTGCGGCCGACGGGGTGCAGCGGTTCCGGGGCGGCCTGGGTCGAGGCGGCACGCCCGGCTGAGCGGTGATGCTCAGGCCTCGGTGTCGGCCCGCTTCACGTCTGCGGAAGCCAACAGCAGCTCGGCGGCAACCACGACCTCGTCGTCGCCGGATGCGTCGTCCAGGCTGCGTCCGGCCGGCTCGGGGAGTATCAGGGTCAGCCCCACGCCGATAACCGAGAGCGCCGCGGTCAGCATCAGTGTCCCGCGCAGCTTGAGCGTGTCCTCGAGGAAGGGAAAGAGGAACACGCCGATGAACGCACCGAGCTTGGCGACGCCGGCCGAGATGCCGTGCCCGGTGGCTCGCATGCTCACCGGGTACAGCTCGGCGGATAGAACGAACGTGGTGGTGTTGGGGCCGAACTCGGCGAAGAAATAACTGATGCCATAGACCAGCATGAACGGCACCACGGCGGTGGAGGCGGCAGGCACCAAGCCGATCACGGCGAAGCACACCGCCATCGCGGTGAAGCCGATCCATTGCAGCCGCCGGTGCCCGATCCGGTCCATCCGCGCGATCGCGAGCAGATATCCGGGCACGGCGGCCACTGCGAAGATCGCAAGCTGAAGGGCGATCGCCGTCGTGGTCGAGGCGTGCGGCGAGACGAGCTTCAAGATCTGCGGAGTCGAGATCGTGTTGCCGTAATAGGCATAGTCGAAGATGAACCACGTCCCGGCCGTGCCGGCCAGCAGGAGCAGGTATCTGCGATTGGTCAGGAAAGCTCGCAGTCCCATGCTGTGCCGCAGCACGTTCTTGGTCCCGCCGTGCACGGCCCCCTGGCTGAAGTTGGCGAGCGAGCTGGCGGCCCGCTCGGCCTGGCCCTGCACCTGTGCCTGATAGCGCGGCGACTCGGGCATGCGCGTTCTGAGGTAGAGCACCGCGGCGGCGGGTATCGCGCCGAGCGCGAGCATGATCCGCCAGGATCCGTCGGTCCCTGCGCCCGAGCCGAGCAGGGCCAGCGCGACGAGTGGTCCCACGATCAGGCCGAGGGCCTGGGTGGAGAACACCATCCCGACGAGCTTGCCGCGATCCTTGCGGTTGGCGTACTCGCTCATCAGCACCGCGCTGACCGGGTAGTCACCGCCGATGCCCAGGCCGAGCACCAGGCGAAATCCGATCAGTACCCAGTAGGACGGCGCGAGCGCGGATCCGATGGCCCCCACGACCATGATCGCGGCCACCATCCAGTACACCCGCTTGCGGCCGGAGATGTCCGCGATCCGGCCGAACACGAACGCACCAAGGAACGCGCCCGCCAGCGTCATGCTGTTCAGTACGGCCAGATTGCTGGTTCCGAGATGCCATTCCTGCTTGATCAGGGTCGAGGCAATCCCGATGACGAACAGGTCGTAGGCATCGGTAAAGAACCCCATCCCGGATACCAGGACAGCGCGCAGGTGAAACTTGCTAAGTGATGCTTCGTCGAGTGCGGTGATCAGGTCCCTGGCCTGGGTCTCGGCCACCGATTTCCCCTCTCCGCCCTCACTTAGGCGGCATGTCTCGTATCGCCCGCTCCGTGTGGAAAGTACCTCGCGCAGGCGACGCGCCCCTGACTCCAAGGTGAACAACACATGAATGAGCGGCTTCCCGGGGGCCGCCGAGGGGTATCGGATGACCAAACGTGCCACAGTGCCGGCCGGACTAACGAGCCGCGGTGCCGACCGACCTAGCCGTCGGCCCGGGCGACGCCTACCGGGCAGGACACGCCCGTACCGCCCACGCCGCAATATCCGTGCGGGTTCTTGGTGCTCGAGAGGTACTGCTGGTGGTAGCCCTCGGCGAAGTAGAACTCCCCGGCGGGCACGATCTCCGTCGTGATCTCCCCGTACCCGGCCTCGGCGAGCTTCTTCTGATACGCGTCTCGCGACTGGATGGCAGCCTCCTGCTGCTCCGGCGATCTGAAGAAGATGACCGAACGGTACTGGGTGCCGGTGTCGTTGCCCTGGCGCATCCCCTGAGTGGGGTTGTGCGACTCCCAGAACAACTTGAGCAGGTCGTCATAGGAGATCTTGGCGGGATCGAACACCACCCGCACGGCCTCTGTATGGCCGGTACGGCCGCTGCAGACCTCCTCGTATGTCGGATTCGGCGTGTAGCCACCCTCGTAGCCGACCGCGGTAGATACCACTCCGGGGGTCTCCCAGAACTTGCGCTCCGCGCCCCAGAAGCACCCGAGCGCGAACTCGGCGAGTTGGGTCTCCTCCGGGTACGGCGGTGCCAGGGATCCACCGAGCACCTCGTGGCGCTTGGGAACCGGCATCCGGGCCTCGCGTCCGGGCAGCGCCGTATCGGCGGTGATCATCTGCGTCTTGTGCGAACTGAACAAGCCCATGTTTCTCTCCTCCGGCGGCACCACTCGGGGCCACTACTGCCTAGAACGCCGGGGCGCCGCCGAAGCATCCCGGGCCTGACGTTTGCCGCGGAGCAGTCCGCCCAGGCGGCGCCGCTGCGGCCCAGGCTCATCAGCTGGCCACAGCCAGTAACCGACGGGGAAGAGCCGGACGTGCGCGGGCTCGGCGACCAGTCCCCAGAGCCCGCGCGGGGCCCACAGGGCAATGGCGATAGCGACCAGCCCCAGGATGATCAGGTACCACGCGTTGTACTGGGACAGCGTCTGCTGGAGGACGAAGAACACCACCGTGCCGATGATCGGGCCCTCGATCGTGCCGATCCCGCCGATAATCGTGGCGAAGATCATCTCTGCGGACCACTGGACGCTGAACGCCGCCGTCGGCTCCACGTTGAGCTGGCTGATGATGAGCAGCGCACCCGCGGCGCCGCAGCCAACGGCGGCCACAACGAACACGAGCTGCCTGGCTCGCCAGACGCGAGCGCCGATGCTGCGTGCCCCCACCTCGTCGTCGCGTACGGCCGTGAGCACAAGGCCGAGCCGACCGCGCATGATCAGGTAGACGGCGGCAAGCGTCACCACGGTGACGGCCAGCGCGATCCAGTAGGTGTAGGCGGTCAGCAGGGTCGGGCTCAGGCCCGACAGGCCGGGCAGTGGCGCGCCGGTGCCGCCACCGAGCGATGCGAACCGCGAAATGACCAGCGCGCAGGCCGAGGCCACGACCCAGGTTGCGATCGCGAAGTAGCCGCCGCGCAGCCGCGACACCAGCCACCACACGACCAGCCCGATCGCGCCGCAGCCCAGCGCCGCCACCGGCAGCGCAGCGAACGGGTTCATCCCGTGCTGCGCCGCGATGAGCACGAAGTAGGCGCCGAGGCCGATGAAGGCCTGCTGGCCCACCGAGACCAGACCGGCGTAGCCAGCCAGCAGGTTCCACATGCTGGCCATGGTCAGCAGGATGAAGACGTTCACCAGCTGGTCGGTGGTGCCCGAGTACACGACATACGGGAGGTAGCCGAGCACCGCGATCGCGGCCACCGCGATCAGGACCAGCCAGCCGGCCGGCCGGCGTGAGCGGGTAACGCGAACAGTTGTCTCCTGCGCCGCGGAAGCCGCGGCGGCGGTCACCGCGCTCACGACGGCGTCCGCGCGCCGGTCAGGCCCTGCGGGCGGATCAGGAGCACGAGCAGGAAGATCAGGTACCCGGCCAGGATCTGGTCGGCCGAGTTGATCTGCGCGCCGATCTGCTGCGCGACGCCCAGGATGATCCCGCCGGCCAGCGTTCCCCAGAGTGACCCGAGGCCGCCGATCACGACGGCCGCGAACGCGAACAGCAGCAGCTGATCCGTGCCGATCGTCGGATCGAATGACGAGTACATGCCGAACGCGATCCCGGCCAGCGCCACCGTGGCGAACGCGATCGCCGCCGCGATGCCAAACACGTGCCGGTAGTCAGCCCCGGCCAGCTGGGCAGCTTCACGGTCATCGGCGACTGCCCGGATCAGCCGGCCCTGCCGCGACACCGACAGGAAGTACTGCAGCCCGAGCAGCACCACCACGGCCACCACGAAGATCACCAGTAGCAGGTAGGCGATAGAGATCTGGGAGCCGACGCTGATCGAGTCGGAGACCAGCGAGCCGATGTTCAGCGAGTGGCTGTTTGCCGAGAAGAACTGAAGCAGGCCGTTCTCGATCACCACGGACAGGCCGAAGGTGACAAGCAGCGGGGTGAGCAAGCCGCGGTTAAGGCTGGCCTGGATCAGCGTTCGCTGCAGGACGTACCCGAGCACGGCCATGACGGGAACGACGAGGACGAAGGACCAGACGGTAGGGATGTGGGTGACCGCGATAACGCCGACCGCGACGTACCCGGCGACCACCGCGAGGTCGCCGTGGGCGAGGTTGATTACCTTCATGACGCCAAACATCAGGGACAGCCCGCAGGCGAACAGCGCGTAGAGCCCACCGAGGAGCACGCCCTGGATGATGGCGTTCACCCAGCTCATCGCGGCGTGCCTGGGTGCGGCGTGGCGCCGTCCTTGCTGGCGGTTAGCCCGAAGTACGCGTCCTCGATGCGCTCGGGGGTCAGGTCCCCTGGCGGGCCTTCGAGCGTGGTCCTGCCCTCGAGCAGGCAATGGATACTCGATGCCACCCGCAGCGCCTGGCTCACGTCCTGCTCGACGAGCAGTATCGTGACACCCCCGGCGAGGAGTTCGGGCAGCAGGCCGTAGATCCGGCGGACGACGACCGGAGCCAGGCCAAGCGACAGCTCGTCCAGCAGCAGCAGGCGGGGGTTCGCCACGAGCGCCCTGGCGATCGCGACGGCCTGCTGCTCTCCACCGGAGAGCTGCGTCGCCCGCTGTGTTCGGCGTTCCCGCATCCATCCGAACAGCTCATATACGCGCTCCACCGTCCACGGTCCCTGGCGCGCATACGAGCTGCCGACCAGCAGGTTCTCCTCAACCGTAAGAGAGGGAAAGAGCCGTCTTCCTTCGGGAACCATCCCGATCCCCGCAGCGACGCGGCGTTCGGTCCGCTGCGGCGTCACATCGGCGCCGTCGAACAGGACCGAGCCCGAGGTGGGCCGGTCAAGGCCGACAATGGCACGCAGCAGCGTCGACTTGCCTGCGCCGTTAGCCCCGATGATCGCGTACACCTCGCCGGGGAATACCCGCAGGCTCACGTCGGATAGCGCGCATAGCTGTCCGTGGTGGACGGTCAGTTCGCGCACCTCCAGCAACGGCCGGTCATGGTCGGTTGGCACCGGGGCTCACCCGTCCGGCGCAGCTGGTGCGTCGCCGGGGACGGCCGGGATCTGGCCGCTGGTACCGCCGGGGACAATCGAGCCCGCGGCCAGCGAGGTTGTCACCTCCGCGCCGAGGAACACCTCGCGGACGGCGGGGTTCGCGAGCACCTCGGCGGGCTTGCCATCACCGACGAACTTCCCCGCGGCCAGGCAGATGAGCCGTTCCACCGCCGCCGTCAGCGCCCGAACGACGTGCTCGATCCACACCACGGCGACGCCCTCGGCCCGTGTCGCGCGCACGATCTCCACCAGCTCGGCGACCTCGGGGTCGGTGAGCCCGCCCGCCACCTCATCAAGCAGCAGCAGGCGCGGCTGGGTAGCCAGTGCCCGGGCCAGTTCCAGCCGCTTTCGCTGAAGAAGGCCCAGCCGACCCGCAGGCACGTTGGCGTCGCGATCCAGGCCCGTCCGTTCGAGGACCTGGGCCGCGTACGCGTGACTGCTCCGCCCGCGCAGGCCGCCGCCCTGCTGGGCCGCCACGAGGGTGTTCTCGAACACGGTCATGCCGCCGAACGGCCTGGGCACCTGGAAAGTGCGCCCGATGCCGAGTTTGCACCTGGCAGCCGCGTCAAGACGCGTCACCTGGGTGCCGCCGAAGCGGATTTCCCCCGACCCAGGCTCCAGGTCACCGGCTATAAGGCCAAAGAGGCTTGTCTTGCCAGCGCCGTTCGGCCCGACAATACCGACAATGTCCCCCGGGCCGACGGTCAGCGAGAGTCCATCCGCGACGACGACCTTGCCGAACCTTTTGGTCACGCAGTCGAGCTCAAGCAGGGCTGAGTCCGCCGTATCAGGCATTCGTAGGCTCGAGCTTCGCCGTGACAGGCACGTCGGGGTTGAGCGAGTTGTCGACGACCTCCATGACCCACGGGTACTTGCCCGTGCCCGGCTTCCACTGAACTCCGACCGGCTTGATAATCCCGACCCCGGGCAGTGGGCCGGTCGCGAAATTTAGCGGTCCGCACATTCCCGTGTAGCTCACCTTGTGCAGCTCGGCGGCGACCGCATTCGCGTCGTGCGGGTCATCGACCGCGGTGAACGCCTCCCTGGCTACCTCGAAGAGGCTGTAGCTGGATCCGATCGACTGCGTCCACTGGTTGCCGGTGGCCGCCTGATATGCGTTGGCCAGCGACTTCGCCGACTGGCCGTCCAGGGAGGATGAGTAGGGCATGTACGGTCCCCACCACGAGTCGGTGGCGATGTTGTTGACCAGGGAGCCGAGCGCAGCGGTGTCGGACGGGAAAAGGAGAACCTTCGCGACCGTGGCCAGCTTCGGCTTGAATCCCTGCTGCGATGCCTGCTTCCACATCGTGTTGAAGTCCGGCGGCAGCGGGCAATTGGAGAGCAGCTCGCAGTTGGCATTCTTGAACGTGGAAATCATCGACGTGTAGTCGGTGGTGCCGTCGGTATAGGCACCACCGTCGACGACCTTGTAGCCGGACGCCTTGATGAGCGGCTCGAATCCCTCGCGGAACGCGGTGCCGTCCGAGTCGTTCGGGTACATACAGGCTATGGTCTTGTCGGTCGAGATCCGGTTCCACATCGGGGCGAACGTTCCCTGGAATTCCTTCAGGCCGAAGAAGAACATGGAACAGTACTTGATCGGCTTCGACGGGCTCACCGGGTTGCCGCCCAGCGCCGCGTACCACGACTCCCAGGGCACGACCGTGGACAGGCATGGCACGCCCTGCGCCTCGCACGCCGCAGCGACTTCGTTCGTCGTCTCCGGCGTCGAGGTGGTGAGGATCATGTCGACGTGATTTTGCAGGATCAGGCTGCGGGCCACCTGGGAGGCGCGGGTAGGGCTCGACTGGCTGTCCTTGATCAGGACGTTGACCTTGTAGGTCTTACTCCCGACCTTGAACCCCTTGGTGTAGGCCGAGAGGGCCTTCACCGTGTTGTACACGAACATGTCGCTGGCCCCGAAGTCGGCCAGATCTCCGGTCAGAGGCGTGACGAAGCCGATGGTGATGGTGCCCGTGGTTGCTGATCCCCCGGCTCCCTTGATGCCCGAGCCGCACCCGCTGAGCACCCCGCCGGTGCTAAGGCCCAGGGCGCCCGCGCCGAGCCCCTTCAGCACTGACCGCCTGCCGATGAGGCTGTCCTGACGTGACTTGTCGTCCGATGCCTGACGGTCCATTCCGCCTCCTGGAGGGATCAACGCCCTCGAGCCGTCCGGCGTCCTTGCCGGTCATGCCTCGTCGCGGCGCGGCATGCAGACTGCCGTGGCAGGCATCGAAAGGTGTTCGCTTAGCGCACGACCATACGCATTGTAGAACTCAACCACGGGCGCTCTTAGGCTGTCAACAGGCGCGTGGCGTCGCGGTGGCGACGCATGACCAGACGTTGACGCGTTCTCTACCTGCTCGCGGAATGTCCCGGGCAACCGCGTGCGCGAGGCGAACGCAGTCCACGCCAACGGTCAGGTGGGGTGCTGGTTGGG
>PMSU01000017.1 GCA_003168255.1 Actinomycetota bacterium | reverse complement strand
GACTTCACAGCCGGTGGGCGACGGCGATCGCGCGGGCCACTGGTTCCGGCGACCGGACTTCAGTAGCGGGCGCCGACGACCTGATCGCCCAGCGGTTCCAGCACGGCAAGCTCGCCGGCGGTGAACGTGATGCCGAACGCGGCCACATTCTGCTCGAGCCACTTGATCCGCTTGGTACCCGGGATCGGGACGACGGGGATGCCGAGCCGCTCGCCCTGGCCGTGTACCCAGGCGAGCGCCACCTGGGCAGGGGTGACGCCTTTGGCCTCGGCGACGCTGCGGACGGCGTCGGCGATGGCCTGGTTGGCCGTGCCCGCGGCTCCGGCGAAGCGCGGGTTGCGGCTGCGGAAGTCCTTCGCGTCCAGCGTCGTCACGTCCACCGTGCCGGTCAGGAAACCACGCCCCAGCGGTGAGTACGGCACCAGCCCGACACGCAGTTCGCGCAGCGCGTCCAGCACCGTCGTCTCCGGCTCACGGGCCCACAGCGAGTACTCGCTCTGCACGGCCGTGATCGGGTGCACCGCATGAGCCCGGCGCAGCAGGCCGCTGCCGACTTCCGACAGGCCGAGGTAGCGCACCTTGCCCTCGGCGACCAGTTCGGACATCGCGCCCACGGTCTCCTCGATCTCCGCTGTCTGCGGCGGGCGGTGCAGGTAGTACAGGTCGATCACGTCTACGCCGAGGCGCAGCAGCGACGACTCGCAGGACCGCTTGACGTAACCGCGGTCGCCGCGCACGACCCGCTGGTCGTCGCCGCCGGACCGGTCGATGCCAAACTTCGTCGCCAGCTGCACCTCGCCGCGGTGGCCGCTGATGCCGCGGCCGACGAGGACCTCGTTGTGGCCGGCCCCGTAGATGTCGGCGGTGTCGATGAACGTCACGCCGAGATCGAGCGCCCGGTGGATGGTCGCGATCGACTCGTCCCAGTCGGCCTGGCCGTACCACTCGCTCATGCCCATGCAGCCCAGGCCCTGCGCCGAGACGGTGAGTTCACCCAGTGAAACCTTGTGCACAGCTGTGTCCTATCGCTGTGTCGCTCTCTGTGTCGCTCTCTGTGTCGCTCTCTGTGTCGCCGCGGGTACGCGGCTGCGGTCGATGCGGTCCAGCTGGCCGATCCGCTCGTACCAGCGAAGCGTGTGCTGCGTCAGCCCGCACCTCTCCGCCGCCTGCCTGGTCGGCCAGCCCATCACCACGCCACCGACAGTAGGTGTTAGAGCGCACTCCCACGCAAACCAGCACCACCGCACCGCCAGCGGGCCAGCCACAGTTTCCTTGCGGGCGGCAAAGGGATATTGACCCTTAATTTTCCCGAACGGTACTATCCACCACGATCGCCGGCACTGCTTACTGGCGGTGGCGGGCGGCGTGCTGCGTGCCGACGCCTGAGGGCGCCTCTTCCAAGGGAGCGGTCACATGTCATCAATCTCGGCTCGCTCCAGGCTTGCCCGGACCGCCCTGGCCGCGGCGGCCGCACTCGGGCTGGTGGCCAGTTCGGCCGCGGCAGCTTCGGCCAGTCCGCCCGCACGCCACACGGCGGCCTCCGGTATCCGCCGGGCCTGCGCTGTCACCAGCCGTCCGGGGATCATGTCCTGCATGGCCCTGATCCGCTCCGACCGCAGCCAGCGCAGCCAGGCCGCGTTCGGCCGTAACGCGCCGTCTGAGGACGGGTACGGACCAAGTGCCCTCCGCAATGCCTACAACCTTCCCTCCCTAACGGCTGGCGCCGGTCAGACGGTTGCCGTCGTAGACGCCTACGACAATCCCACAGCGGTGTCCGATCTGGCCCACTACCGCGAAGCCTGGGGCGAGGCCGCCTGCGACGCATCGACCGGTGCGGGCTGCCTGACCAAGGTCAACCAGAACGGGCAGGCCAGCCCGCTGCCCAAGAAAGCGGGCAAAACCGGCTGGGCGACCGAGGAGTCGCTCGACGTCGACATGGTCTCGGCCATCTGCCCCAACTGCCACATCATCCTGGTGGAGACCAGCGCCCCGACCACCGCGGACCTGGGCACCGGGGTGAACTCGGCCGTCGGCCTGGGGGCCGGATTCGTGTCGAACTCCTACGGCGGCAAGCAGAGCAAGAACGACCCCAGCTACGACACCGAGTACTACCAGCACCCGGGGATCGCGGTCACCGTCTCGGCGGGCGACGACGGCTACGGCGTCTCCTATCCCGCCGCGTCCCAGTACGTCACCTCCGTGGGCGGCACGACCCTGTACAAGCTGAAGTCAGGGAAGCGGGCCTGGACCGAGTACGTGTGGGATGGCACCGGCTCAGGCTGTTCGAAGTACGAGGCGAAGCCGTCCTGGCAGACGGACGAGGGCTGCGAGAACCGGACCGACAACGACGTGGCCGCGGTCGCGGACCCGTACACCGGGGTGGCCGTCTACGACACCTACGACGAATACGGCTGGCTGGAGGTCGGCGGGACCAGCGTGTCCTCGCCGATCATCGCCTCGGTCTTCGCGCTGGCCGGCACCCCGGCGGCGGGCAGCTACCCCTCGTCCTACCCGTACGCGCACACCCATGACCTGTACGACATCAAGGTCGGCGTCAACGGCGAATGCACCAAGCACTTCTACCTGTGCGAAGGCGAGGTCGGTTACGACGGCCCGACCGGCTGGGGCACCCCCGACGGCACGGCCGCCTTCACCGGCTGACCGCCCGGCGGGTTGGTCCTTGGTCTCTGCGGTGCTATTCGGTCTCATCCATATACCGGCGTAGCGCTTCCTCAGGAATCCGGAAAGAACGGCCTACCCGGACTGCCTCCAGCTCACCATAGTGAACCAGGCGGTAAACGGTCATGGGAGTTACGTGCAGGATCTCGGCCGCCTCGCGAATGGTCAGGAGCCTGCCGCCCTCAGCCAGAGGTGTCGTGACGGTCATAACTATGCATCCCGCTTTCAGGGCGCGTCCGCGGCAGAATACCGAGACTCATTTCATCAGCGGGTAGGCGCGCCCGGTGAGCCGTGCCGACAGGGTGCTAGCCGCTTGTTGTCGTGGCCGCTCCCGAACAGGTCGGCTATATCGCTGTGCCCATCGTCAGCGAACGTGCGGGGTGTGCGGGCTCGCTGTGTGCCGCTCGCTCGCCCGGTCTGGTCGGTTTTCGTGCTGCGTGTCATAGTTGTTTACGGTAGCTGCCCGGGTCGGGTGCGAGCCGGTCTCAGCAGGGACAGGTGGCCGGGTCGGCACGGCAGCAGGAGTGATGGACGTACCGGAGAAACAGATGAGCCTGCCTGCGCGCCAGCAACTGGTTCTTGACCAGATCGAGCAGATTCTCCAGGCGGCTGATCCCCGGCTGAAATCGATGTTCGCAGCTTTCGCCCGGCTGGCGCCGCGAGAGGCTATTCCGGCCACCGAGGTCATCCCCGGCAGGGCGGCGCGGCGGACGGTGATGATCTCTATCATCGTGATCAGCGTGCTGGGCCTGGCCATGCTCAGCATTGTCGCCACGAGTAAGGCCTGCCCGGGCCTCTCGTCGGACCAGGTCGTCGCCAGCGCCGCGGTGCGGTACGCCGCTTGCAGCCAAAGCACGGACGCCTGGAGCAAGGGCGGCCGCTGAGCGGCCAGCGCGAGCCAGCCGCCGGCCACCGCCGAGAACTCATCCCGCAGGAACCCAAGGGGGGCCGCTGCTGTTCCGTGGTTACGGTGCCGGGTTAAGCCAGATTCAGGCGCTAAATGTTGACTTGTACCGATACGGGATTTACGGTCAGCGCAACGGGCGACCCAGCCGGTGCCCCTCACCGTGGAGGTCGGCATGGCTCGTCCCCGCAGGATGGCACGACTCGCCGTCTTGGCCGCAGCCGTCTCACTATCCCTAACGGCGCTCGCCAGAGCCATGCCTGCAGCGGCAAGCCCAGCGCACAGGCCGCCGTCCGGCATCACCCCCGGCGGGCCGGCCGGTCCGGCGGCGCTGGGCGAGCATCTGATCCGGCGGGCCCATGCCGAGGGGGCGGCGAATTCGGTCACCGACTACACCTCCACCAACTGGGCTGGCTACTTCGCTACCGCTGCCAGTCACGGCAAGGATTTCACCGCGGTCTCAGCGGAATGGGTACAGTCCGCGGTGAACTGCACAAAGAAGAATGCCTGGGCCAGCTTCTGGGTGGGCCTGGACGGCTGGTGGAACGGCAGCGTGGAGCAGGGTGGCTCAGAGGCGCACTGCCTGCACGGCACTCCTTCCTACAACGTGTGGTGGGAGATGTTTCCGCACAATGAAATTCAGACCAGCTTCGCGATCAGCCCGGGTGACACGATCCAGGCAAGCGTCACCTATGTGACCAGCAGCAAGGATTTCGACATCGTCGCGGAGGACGTCAACACCGGCCAGACGCTGACCGAGGACACGCCGTGCCTGAGCGGGCAGGACGGCTGCGCGCGCAGCTCGGCCGAGGTCATCTCCGAAGACGTCGGCGGTGGCTCCGCGCCCGACGGCCTCTACTATCTGCCCGACTACGGCACACAGATGTACGCGACTGCCTCGGTGACCGATATCCACGGCCACACCGGCACGCTCAGCACCTCCGACTGGCAGCTGGGCGATATCACCGAGGTCAGCTCGAAGGGCATCACCAAGCAAACCACGTCGGCTCTCGATCCGACGGGAAGCAATTTCACCACCACGTGGGACCACGAGTAATCCCACCGCGCGCGCTATAGCGGCCGGGTCTATCTGGCGATGTTCACGATCACGCAGAGCCGTTCGCCGTGACGGCTACGGCCGGCTGCTGGCGCATCTGGCCGGCCGCAGTCAACGACCGGGAGCGTCAGGTCAGGCGGAACAGGGCCGTCGCGTTGCCGGAAGCGATCTTAGAGCGGTCTGAGGGGTCGGGGATGGCGTCGAAGAACTGCCCGACCGCCGCCGCGGCGGGCCGGTGGAAGGGGTAGTCGGTGGAGAACAGCACCCGGTCGGCGGCGGTGAAGTCGAGGGCGTGGCGCAGCAGCCGTTCCTGTAGCATCCCGCTGCTGGTGATGTGGATGTTGGTCGTGATGTAGTCCGACACCCGGCGTTCGAGGTGCTTCGCGATCGCCGACAGGCTGTCGGCCCGGTCCATCCAGAACAACAGCATCTCGCCCCAGTGACCGAGGATGAGCTGAAGATCGGGGTAGCGATCGAACGTGCCGCGCAGGATCAGCCGCAGCGCGGACAGGCCCGCGTCCATGTGCCAGCCCCAGCCGAAGCTCGCCAGGCCGAGGTCGATCAGCGGATCCAGGCCTCGGTACGCGGCATCGCGTAGCTCGTTCGATGGGATCTGCGGGTGGATGAAGACCGGCTGGTGCAAGCGGGCCGCGGTAGCGAACAGGTCGTCGTAGGCGGGATCATCCAGTGTGCGGGTGCCCGTACGTCCGTGGATCATCGCGCCGACGTGACCCAGCCGGGTGGCGCACCGTTCGAGTTCCGCGGCCGCGGCCTGCGGATCGCTGGTCGGCAGGGTCGCGAACGCGCGGAAGCGGGCCGGATGCGCACCGGCGGCGTCAGTGACCTCGTCGTTCGCTTCCCGGGCCAGCGCGATGGCCTCCCGGGCGGGGAGTGCCTGGGTGGCGGGCGTGACGACCGACAAGATCGAGACGTCGATCCCGGCGGCGTCCATCGCCTCGACGCGGCCCTGGCCGATGTCCTCAAGCCGGGCCTGGTTGTCGCCCATGGTGTTGAAGGCGACGCTTTCGTCTCGCGCCCCGCCCTGCAGGCGGTCGAGCGCGTCGCGGATATTGACGCTGTTCCAGTGCTCTTCGATCGCGATGATCTTCACGTTGATGTCCTCCAGGCCGTCAGTGGCGGATCGCGTGCGCTACCAGCGGACGGTCTGACCCTGGTAGTCCAGGTATTGCAGTCCGCCCTTGGCGGCCTGGGCCTCGATCGTGTCGGCCACGCCGGGGATGCTCTGGCCGATCGTCAGGCGCGCGGCGGGGCCGCCCAGGTCGGTCTGCACCCAGCCGGGCGCCATCAGCAGCAGCGTGCGCGGGTCGCCGGCGTGGCGTGCGGCGAAGCTGCGCATCAACTGGTTCAACGCGGATTTGCTCGCCCGGTAGACCTCGAAGCCGCCCTTGTCATTGTTGGCGACACTCCCCTGGCCTGAGGACATCACTGCGATCGTGCCGTTCGGGGCGACGAGATCCTGCAGTGTCTCCACCACGCGCATCGGGCTCAGCGCATTGGTCACCATCAGGCGGACGAAGGTGTCCGTGGACACGTCGGCGACGGTCTCCCCGGAGCCGTTGGTCACCCCGGCGTTGACGAACAGCAGGTCGAACGCCGCCCGGGCCAGACGCTCGTGCAACGCCGCGACCTGCTCAGGAACCGTGATGTCGACTGTCTCCACGACAAGGCGGCCAGCTGAGGACCTGGCCAGGTCGTGCAACCCGGTCCGCCCGGCTCCCCGCACCGTTGCGGTCACCTGCCAGCCTCGGGCCAGGTACTCGGCGGCCAGCGCCAAGCCCAGCCCACGTGACGCGCCGATGATCAGAGCGGTCCTGCCGGCAGGTGCTGTCATGGCTGCTCCTCACTCCCCGATGGCGGACCGCCCAGGCCCGCGACCTCACTCATCGCTTGTTGAGCCAACCGTACACGATCCGCTCAACAACGGTAGAGTGAACAGTGTGAGTGAGCCGGGAAATAGGGCCGCGAAGCGCGCAGCCACCGCACGGCGCATCCTGGACGCGGCGCGTGCGGAGTTCGGGGAGCGCGGCCTGGAGGCAACCACCATCCGCCGCATCGCCCAGCGCGCGAACGTGGACCCGTCCCTGGTCATGCAGCACTACGGATCGAAGGCCGCCCTCTTCGCCATCGCCATCCAGCTGGGGGACGCCGCTCCCGACGAGATTGCGGCCCATCTGCACGACGTCCTGGACGTCCGGCTCGCGGCCCTGCCCCCGCAGACCAAGGCACTCGTGCGGTCCATGCTCACCGCACCCGAGGCAGCAGCCTCGATGAGCGCGTTCCTGAACGAGCGGGTCGCCAACCTGAGCCGCGCCATGGGCGGCGACGATGCCGACCTGCGCGCAGCGCTGATCGTCAGCAGCATCCTCGGGCTCACCATCGCCCGGCACTTCCTGAAGCTCGACGCGTTCACCCGCGCCTCCGACACCGACATCGCCCGCGTCGCCCGGCCATGGGTCACCACCGGAGTCGACCACACTTCCGGGTTACATCCCCGGACATCCACCAAGGCCAGGCCGCGGCGACGAGGCAGCCAGCGGCCCAAGCTCAGAGTCGAATCTGCACGGCTTGCAGATCTGACGCGTAACCCTCGTGCCCACACTCCGCAGCCAGCTGGCGGGTCCATGACCATCCGCGGCATAGGAGATGCGGCCTGCGTGTCCGTCGAAATTCACGCCCGCGGTGAAGCTCGCACCCGACCGTCTCGAGCGTCGGCTGCTGCAGTCAGTTGATATCGAACTCGTTGCCTTCCGGGTCCTTCATCCCGACCGCGTAGTGGTCCAGCCCTTCCTCGGACAATGCGCCAGTGATGGTGGCGCCAAGGCCGGCCAGCCGGCTGGCCTCCGCGTCGACTCGCTTCCTGCGAGTCTCGATCGGGTCCGTCCGCTCGCCACTGGCGTGGATGTCGAGGTGCAGCCGGTTCTTGACCGTCTTGGCATCCGGGAGGACATGGAACCAGATGCTCGGCCCGTGGACCTCCGGGTCGCTGATCCTGTCCGCCCCGTCGACCAGATCCTCCTCGGGCACCCCCAGCTCGCGGTAGAAGTCGTTCCAGGTAGCGAATCCAGCCGGGGCCGGCGCGAGCTCATATCCCAGCGCGGCGGCCCAGAACCGAGCCAGCCGGTCCGCGTCGGCACAGTCGATGACCAACTGAAAGCGGACAGGCACCGGTTTCCTCCCCAGGCCGATCGGGTAGCATCCGACATCCTGCCAGATGCTTCGCGGCCCCGCGGGGCCGCAGCGCCGGGTCAGGGCATCTCGAACTGCACCCGGGCGATCTGCTCCATTAAAGGAGTCCCGCGCAGGCTGCCCGGCCGGTCCGCGTCGACGGCCTCTCAAACTGCCTCGGCCAGAAGGCGCGGGTGCGCAGTGGCCCAAGGTTGACGTCCCGGACCGATCGTTGCTCCTCGTACTCCGCTCGCGCCTGCCATCGGGACCGGACTAAGTGCTGGCCGTGAGCACGCTGTGAGTCTCGCCAGGCAAGTCAGTTTCGACGGCGGCCGAGCCGCCAGAAGCAGGTACCGGCCAGGGCGAGCGCGAGGGCCAGGAAGATCCCGGTTTCGAGCCACTGGAAGGGCCAGTAGCGGCTGGCGGGCTGGTAGGTGATGGCCTCCCGGATGCCCCGGCTGGCCATGCAGGTGCCCAGGTCCGGGGGGGCATTTGCCTTTACCGGCGAGTCCGACAGGCAGGCGACGGGAATCGTGCTGACCGGCTGCCCTGACGCGTTGATGGCTCCGCTGGAGACGATCAATGCTTCGGTCTGGCCGGGGACGGTGGTGGCGGTTAGTGTTCCGACGCTCATCGACGCAGCCTGGAAGAACGACGGGCCGCTGACGACTGTCCGGTTGGGCGGGATGAGATGCGGGCGGACCCACAGCGGGATGGCGACCTGGACGGCGGCGAAGATGGCTAGGGTGACGGCCATGGCGGGCACGGCACGGCGGATGAAGGTACCGGTTGCGGTTCCGAGAGCGAAGCCGAACGCGGCGTAGCCGAGCGGGGTGATGCCGCTGGTGGCAAAGATGAACGAGCCGAGCCGGACCTGGCCGAATACGGAGCCGGGCGGGTACGGGCCGCCGATACCGATGGCCTTGCTGATGGGATCCGCCCACCAGGCCAGCATGAGGGAGAGTGTCTCGGTGACGGCCATGGCGGCCAGGCAGGTGAGGGCGAGCTTGACCGCGAGCCACTGGGTGCGGGTGATGCTCTGGGTCCAGGCCAGCCGGTGAGTACCGGCCTCGAACTCGCGGGCGATCAGGGGGGCGCCCCAGAAGATGCCTGTGATCGCGGGCGCGATGAGGACGAGCGCGATGCCCAGCTCGTACACGGTCGGGTAAGGGCTGGTAGTGGTAAGTCGGCTGAGGAACGTGTTGGCCGCGTTCGCGCAGCTGCCGCCGCGGCAGCCAGTGATCGCGCTGCCGGCGTACAGGCTGGCCAGGTGCGGTCCGGTGACCATCAGGACGGCCGCGAAGGCGGCAAGGGCGGCCAGCGCCACTCCCGCCTGCACGCGGAATTGGAGCCAGGTGAACCGGATCATGACGTGACCTTCAGCTGCGGGCGGTGGGTGCGCTCGGGGTCGGCCGGGCGGCTCATGTAGGCGATGACCAGGTCATCGAGTGTCACGGGCCTGACTGTCCAGGCCGGGTCGTGAACCGGGTCGCTGGTGCGGACCAGGAATGTGCTCTGCCTGTCGGTATGGCTTTCCTCGATGACCTCCTGATTGGCTGGCAGGCTGCCCGCGTCCCGGCGGGCCCCGGAAAGCCGGTGGTGCGATGAGAGCAGCTCGCTGACCTCCCCGGCGACCTGCACCTTGGAGGCGACGAGCACGACGAGGTAGTCACAGACCCGCTCCAGGTCAGCGACCAGGTGGGAGGACAGCACGACGCTGATCCCCTGCGCGGCGACAATTTCCATAAGGCTGCTCAGGAAGTCACGCCGCGCAACCGGGTCAAGGCTCGCGACCGGCTCATCGAGGACGAGGCACTCGGGTCGCTTCGCGATCGCCAGCGTGAGGGCGAGCTGGGCACGCTGGCCGCCGGACAGCGTCCCAGCCCGCTGGCGGGGGTCAAGACCGAGCTGCTCGATCCTGCCTTCGGCTGTCTCCTTGTCCCAGTTCGGGTTCAGCCACGCGCCCATCCGCAGATGCCGCCCTACCGAAAGCCGCGTGTAGACGGGCGTGTCCTGGGCGACGAAACCGACCCGGCCGAGCTGTGCCGGGCCATCGGCAGGACTCGCGCCGAGAACTCTGATCGAGCCCGACGTCGGCGCGAGGAGCCCGACAGCCAGATGCAGCAGGGTGGTCTTGCCAGCGCCGTTTGGCCCGACGAGCCCAACAACCTTTCCTTCCGGAATCGCCAGAGCGCAGTCGCGCAGCGCCCAGCGCCGGCCGTACTGCTTGCTGAGGCCACTGGCCTCTATGACGAAGCTCATGCCACCCCCTCCGCGAAACAGCCGCGGAACGCTGTGCGGTAGATCGCCTCGATCTCATCGGGGCCAAGGCCCGCGGCGCGCGCCGAGCGCAGCCAGTCGGTCATCGAACCGAGAAACCGGGTCTGGGCGGCGGGGTCGGTGCGCGGCAGCGACCGGGTAATGAAGGTCCCCTGACCCGGCCGGGGCCGCACCAGGCCCTCGCGCTCAAGATCCCGGTAGGCCTTCAGCACCGTGTTCGGGTTGATCGCCAGCTTGGCGACAACCTGCTGAGCCGTCGGCAACTGGTCGCCCGGTTCGAGCAAGCCAAGCTGCAGGGCCTGATGAACCTGCTGGACCAGCTGTAGATAGGTGGCGACACCGGACCCGGCGTCAAGCTGGAACTCGATCATAAACACACTTCCACTAATCGGTTAGTGGAACGATGCTAGCGCTCACTGCGACCACCGGCAAGGGCCATAGCGGACCAGATTCAACGAGGCAGGAGCGTTTGTGATCTTGCTGAGACTTGCCCTGTCTCAGTGCTCTGGTCCCAGCGACCTGGGCCGTTCCCGGAGTGTTGTTGGCGGTATTGACCGGGGTCACCGCGCCCGAGGTGTCCGTAACGTAGGCGGTCTGCGAGTTCGGCGTGATCGCGATCTGCAACCGAGCGCCTCCTACCTTGATCGCTGGTCCTGGAGTGTTGCTGGCGAGGTCGATCGGGGTAATCGAGTTCGAGTCGGAGTTGGCGACATAGGCGACCGGCGCGGCAGCGGCGCCGGCCGGTCCGGCCACAGCAACCATGCCGCCGCAGAGGGCGGCTAACGCAGCCGCAAACAACGACCCCGTGCGGGGTGGTCCTTTTCATCCCCATCTCACCTTCGTCCGTTCCAGCTCCCTGCCCTGGGAAGGTCATCGAGACGGCGAAGATCATCGCTATCAGCACTGGAGCGTTTGACCGGGAAGCTCGCACTGCGTTTCGAGTCATGGCGGCTCCTTCAGCCAGCCTTCAGACCAGCCTGCCGGCCCAGGCCTGAGCCCGGGCCGGCAGCGGGAAGGAAGTCAGCCGGTGATACCAGGCGCCAAGTGCAGTGTGGCGATCGCCTGGTTGATCGCTGCCTGCGCTGCGTGTGTCGGGCGCAGGGGCGTTGAGCATCGCGGGTTCCGGTTACCGGCGGGCCGCGAGGTGCGGGCTAAACGGGCTCGGAGCGGGGCGCCGGGTGCCGGGTTCCATTGTTAGGGCGCGCCGCTGGTGGGATCATGAGGGCGTCGGAAGGGGGCAGCGATGCGTCGCACGGCGATGGCCTTCGGCGCGATCACGTGCATGCTCAGCCTCGGCCTCGGTCCCGTCGTCTCGGCCGGCGCCTCCGTTACCGTCACCGAATGGGGGACGCCCAGCGCAGGCAGCTACCCAGTAGGCATCACCCTCGGGCGGAACGCCGACCTCTACTTTTCCGAAAGCTCCGCCGACAACATCGGCCAGCTCACCCCCTCGTCGGGCATTCCGACCTTCGGCTTTGAGTATCCCCTCCCCTCGGGTGACGAGCCCGGGGCGATGGCCACTGGCCGGGACGGCAATCTGTGGTTCGCCGACCAGCTGACACGCTCCATCGGTCGCATCAGCCCCGACGGAAGCGGCTATCAGGAGTTCCCGATCACGACCGCCCAGGGAAGTCCCGTCCCTGGGGACATTACGGCGGGTCCCGACGGGAACCTGTGGTTCACGGTGTACGAGGGAACCCCTCCGGCCTACATCGGGCGCATCACCACCGCCGGCTCGATGAGCTTGTTCCCGGTCCCTGACGACGACGAACCGGTCGACATCACGACCGGGCCGGACGGGAACCTCTGGTTCACGAGCCAAGGGTCCATCTGGCGGCTCACCACCTCCGGGTCCTTCACGCCGTTCTCGCTCGGGGGCGACATCGAAGCCCAGAGCATCAGCGCCGGGCCCGACGGGAACCTGTGGTTCACCGAGGCCTATCCGTCCTATTCGACGATCGGGGAGATGACCACCTCGGGGACCCTCGTCGGTCAGTTCCCGGTCCCCGACGCCTACCCGGGTGTCGTCTCCCAGCCGCTGTGGATCGCCGAGGACGGCTGCGGCGGCGACCTGTGGACCGCCGACGCCAACGGGAGCGTCGGACGGGTCACCACCAGCGGCTCGGTCACCGTGTACCCGACGCCGTCGGGTTTCACGGGGTACCAGGGGCCGACGGAGATCACCTGGGGGCCCGGGGGGATGTGGTTCACCGACGCTTACTCCGGCGAGATCGGCCGGGTGTCCGACACCGCCGACTTCCTGTGCGCCAGCCTCGTCCCCGTCGGCGTCTGGGTGCGCGCCGGCATGAAGGGCCAGATGGGCGGGACGATCGGCTGGCTGATGAACGACCCCAAGGGTACCCACGGGGTGGCCGACGCCAGCGGCCTGCAGCTCTTCGGCTACGGCGGGCCGGCCGGCGGCCCGATCCCCGAGCCTTACGGGGCCGACCCGAGCTTCACTTACGACTGGGCCGGGACCTTCCCCTACGACGACCCGTTCCACCCCCACGCCAAGGGCCACGTGGCGGTGCCGATGACGGTGGCGGCCGTGCCCGGGACCACCGGCGAGGCACAGGCCAGCTGGGCGGTCGCCGACGCGCCGGCTGGTGACGTCTTCGACGTCCAGGTGGAGGTGCCCGGCTCGGCACAGTTCGTCGACTGGCAGACCGCGGTGCCGGACCTCAGCGCCGTGTTCGGGCCCTCGGACCCGCTGTGGGCCGGAAGCGGCAAGTACCGCTTCCGGTCGAGCCTGCGCCAGACGGCCAGCGGGGCCGCGTCGGCGTACTCGCCCCCAGTCTCGATCAGCCTGCACACGCCGCCAGGGTGAGCCCTCCCAGCCCGATCACGCGCGCCCCCCGGGGCGGCGTGCGGTGACCGGCCGTTCCGCCAGCATGACGGCGGCCCGTGCACTGACCACGGACGTTCACCAGTCAGACGGCTTTGAGTTCTGGCCGTCCCAGCGTTGCTGGCGTTCGCTGCGGATGCGGGCCCGGTCGCGGGCGCTGGGCGGCCAGCACATCGAGGAAGGCAGCGTTAGCGTTGCGCCAGCGCAGGTAATCCGGCAGCGGCGCGCCAGCATCGCCCGGGTTGGGCAGCCGGCAGCCGCAGGCTGTGCGGCGCGGATCGACTTGAGCGCGGCCAGGGCACCCCTGCAGGCGCGCATGACGGCCCAGAGCCGGTCATCGCCGAGGCGGTAGCAGCAGCCGTGAAGGATAGCGGACGCCGTGGGTCGGTGGCAGGTCGCCGACATCCCCGCTGGCTTGTTCTTCCCGACCCAGACGCTGCCGTGGCAGGGGCAGGCCGACAGGAGCGCGAACCAACCCAAATGCCACCAGGCAGGCAGGGTTCGCCAGTTACTGCGTACCTTCCCGCCACATGCGCCGAACCGGGTCTATCTGTGCACCAGCACCACCGCAACCTAGGCAGTCGCCAGCGGCGCGTAATCGATCGGCTCATCGGTAGGTCACGCTACGTGATTTTCGCTGGGTACGATACCCGCCGTTCGGTGCGGTCAAAGGAGCTTCCGCGTCACTCCGCTGAGCCACGCTTAGCGGATGATCTGCGGCTGGCCGCGGTGGCAGGAAAGGCCGGGAAAGGGCCAGGACTAAACCTCGCTGGCCGACAGAGAGGCTGCGCCTTCCTGCCGGAATGGTTAACGCGCGGAGTTCAGGGTTACTTTGGCGTGAAGAGGCGATTTGTCGCCGGCAGGCTAGTTGTGGCCGAACGGATCGCGGAAGCCTCCCTGGCGGTGCGTGCCCCCAGGGCGGAGGTGCTCCTCGATGGGCGACCCGAGGGCGGCCCCGGCCGGCGATGCCCGGCATAGCCTGAGCCTGATCTGCCGGGCTTATCGTCGGGGTGGCCGTCAGCTTGGTCTGGACGGCAAGGCAACCGAACGGGGCGCCAGGTGCTTCAAGACAGTATGACCACCTCCTGCCGGCTCCGGTTATGACTGCGGCGCACGACGATGAGTTCGCCGGATACGCGGCTGCCAGCATGCCGTCTTTGCGGCGGCTGGCCCTGCTGCTGTGCCGGAACTGGCATGACGCCGACGACCTCGTCCAAGCAGCGTTGTCCCAGCTGTGCCAGCACTGGTACCGGGCGGCGGCGGCTGACAGCACCGATGCTTATGTTCGCGCCATCCTCGTCCGGGAGTTCACCCGGGGACAGCGAACGGCCTGGGCACGGCGGGTGAGCGTTACCGGCCAGCCGCCTGAGATCCGGGCTCCGGCGGCCGACCTGGACGCCCTGCTGGACCTGCAAGCTGCCATGACGGCCCTGGCACCGCGCCAGCGCGCCGTGCTAGTGCTGCGGTATTACTGCGACCTGGACGTAATCCAGACGGCTCAGGCGCTTGGCTGTGCTCCCGGCACGGTCAAGAGCCAGACGGCCAAAGCGCTTGCCACCCTGCGGCGCACTCTGGCGCAGAGCGCGGAGTCTGCTGCTGCCAGTACTGCCAGCCAGCCCGCCGCAACTCAGCCGGCGGGCTGGGCCGACTGCTCGGACGAGGTGCCCGGCCATGCTTGAGGACAACCTGAGAACACTGTTCACGCTTGAAGCCGCGGCGGAGCAGCCGCCGGCACGGATCAGCGTGCCTGTGGCTGGCCGTAGCGCTGGCGCGGGGCAGCGCCTGCGGCGCGCACTCACAGTCGGCAGCCCGGTACTTGCGGCCGCCGCGGTCATCGCAGCGATCGTCACCTCGGTCGCCCTCACCGGCGGCGGGAGGATCCCGCGCCCGGCGAGGCCGGGGATGCCGGGGATGCCGCTGGCCGTGCCGGGCCCGGCCGGCTGGGTGCGCCTGCCGGGAGCTCCGATCGCTCCCCGGAGCCAGTATGCGGCCGTCTGGACCGGGAAAGAAATGATCGTCTGGGGCGGCTACTCGAACGCGACTCAGTACGGCGACGGTGCCGCCTACAACCCGGCGACCCGGACCTGGACGAAGCTCGCCCCTGGCCCCCTGGCCGGCCGGGATCTCCCGGTGACCGTATGGACGGGCAAGGACATGCTCATCTTCGGTGGCGCGGGGACCAGCGCCTACTCCGACGGCGCCGCCTACGACCCTGCCGCCAACACCTGGCGCAAGCTGGCGCCGATCCCGCGCTCGCTCGGCGGCAATCTCTCCGGCAGCGGAAGTTATGCCGTGTGGACCGGGAAAGTCATGGTGGCGTGGGGCTTTTTCGAGCGCAGCGGGCGGCAGGCGCTGGCCGCTGCGACCTACAACCCGGCGGCGAACTCATGGACGGCCGGGACGGTGGCGCCCGCGCAGGCTCCTGCGTCTGGTGAGGCCTTCTGGACCGGCAAGGAGATGATCGTCTGGGGATCCTCAGCGGATTCTCCCGAGGGTTTCGCCTACGACCCGGCCACGGGGAGATGGTCGACTCTGCCAGCCTCCCCCTTCGCACGTGCCCCGCGCGAGTCGATGCTCGCCGTATGGACCGGCAGGTACCTAGTCGTTGGCGGGGGTGACGGCCCAGCAGGCCGCCAGAAAGACGCCGCCGCCTACGACCCCGTGACCAGCAGCTGGACGCGCCTCCCCGATGCGCCCGTAGGGTTCGATGGGAGCGGCAGTTACGGAACCGCTCCGGGCATCTGGACCGGAGCCTCCATCATCACGATCGAAGACGCAGTCCCCGGCGGCCGCCCGCTCAGCCTGGACCTCACCACCAGACGCTGGTCCCTCGGGCCTGAAGCGCCGGTGCCGGGACGGCAGGAAGCCCACGAAATATGGACGGGGTCGCAAGTGCTCGTCTGGGGCGGCGGGGTTCCCGTCCGCAACTCCTGCTGCAAGACGGTCAAGACCGGATACAGCTACACGCCGTAGGCCCCCGCCCGCTACCTTGCCAAGAACTCCAGCCACACAAGCGCGCTCATCTCGTTGTCAGTGGGTGAGCAGGGTCCGGCCGCGGTCCAGCGCCTGATGGGGCTGGATGGTGCAGGTCGGCTGACGAGGGGGCATGTGCAGCTCGCGGCTGAGGGTCTGGGTGTCTCGGAGCGGACTGTGCGGCGGTGGATCGAGGCGGGCCGGGCCACGGGGGAGTTCGGTCGGCGGCCCCGGGGCCGTTTCGAGGTGACTGATCAGGTGCGGGAGCGGCTGGCGTTCTGGCGGGGCAACGTTGCCGCGGTGCACCGGGAGCTGGTCGAGGCGGCCGATGGTGGCGATCCGGCGGCGCCGAGCCGTCAGACGCTGCAGCGGGCGGTGGGACGCGACGTGCTGCGCGGCGACCGGGCCGGCCTGCGCCGCGGTGAGCGCACGATGTGTTCCTGCAGCGACCTCGGGGGCACCGCAACGAAGTGTGGGAAGCCGACCATGTCGAGGCAAACAGCGATCATGCGAACCGGGCGGGGGTCGTTTGACCCCTGGCCGAGTCGCCTCGCTTCCGGCATGGTTTGGATCGACACAGGTCAGTGAGGGATTTGAAAGGGGAGGGGCCATGCCTCAGCCGTCCACCTCATCGGAGATCAAGGCACGCTACGGACTAACGCCCGGCGTGACCGGCCGCGTCGCCCGGGCCGCCGGGCGCGCCCGGCTGCGCGCCGTCGCGACCGCCATCACGCTGGCCTTCGTAGCTCTGTTCACTCTGCCGGCCGCTGCCAGCAGAGCTGCCGCCGCGCCCGCGCCCGCCGCGAGCTGCTGCTCGGTCACGGTCAACGGCCCGGCCGTGACCATGACGGCGAGCAAGAAGGGCGCCACCGTCAAGAAGACCTTCCGCGGCTCGGTCGGCCAGCAGGTCAGCGAGGTGCTGACCTCCCCGGTCACCAGCGACCAGGGCTGCGAGACGCTGACCCTGCTCAACCCGAGCGGTGCTCCCGTGGACGACAATTCGGCGTGCGGCAACGGCAACGCGGTCGGTGTCGGCCCTGACACCCTGACCGTGCCCGGGGTCTACACGGTGGAGCTCCGACTGGACCCGAAGGCCACCGGCCACGGCAAGCTCTGGGTGTCGGCCACGGTCAGCCTGGGCTCGGCCGGCGAGAACAAGGCGGCCAAGCCGATGAACGTGACGCGCGTCGGCCAGGGCGTGGAGCGCTCCTTCACCGGCCAGGCCGGCCAGCTGGCCACCGAGGTGGTGACCGGCGTGACAACGAGCGACCAGGGGTGCGAGACGCTGACCCTGCTGAGCCCCAACGGCAACACCGTGGACAGCAACTCCGCGTGCGGTAACGGCAACCCGGTCGGCGTCGGCCCCGACAAGCTCACCGTGAAAGGCAAGTACACGGTGCTGCTCCAGATCGACACCATTGCCACCGGCACCAGCAAGCTGTGGGTGTCCATCCCGGTCAGCCGGGGCACGGTCACCGTGAACGGGCCCGCCGGATCAGTGAACGTGACCCGGGTTGGCCAGGGCGTGGAGCGCACCTTCCACGGGTCGGCCGGCCAGCGCGTCACCTCGGTCGTGAACGGCATCGCCACCAGTGACCAGGGCTGCGAGACGCTGACCATCCTCGGCCCGAGTGGCAACACCGTGGACGACAACTCGGCGTGCGGCGACGGGAACCCGGTCACCGCGGGCCCAGACCGGCTGGGCAAGACCGGTACCTACACCGCGCTGTACCAGGTCGACAACACCGCCACCGGCACCGGCAAACTCAAGATCACAACCTGACATCAGGACGCCCGCGGCAGGCCGGGTCGTTGTGACTCGGGCCCGGCCTGCCGGCGCGTGCGCGGGATCAGCGGGCCGGTGCGTGCCCGGAACGGACGTGACTCCCCCATCAGCAGCACCCATAGCGTCTTGGCCACGGCCGACCCGCCCGCAGGCCCCGGATCGGCCTTGTCGGCGTCATCGCGCATTTCCAGTGCCACGTAGTCCGTGGGGCCCGAGCCTGCGGCCATGCGCGGTGCGCGGGTCCTTCTCCGGGTAGGCCACCAGGCCGAAGTCCCCGATCACCCACCCGTCACCCAGGCTGAACAGGTTGACCAGTGCACTGACATCGAGATGACTGAATCGCTGACAGCGAGGTGCGGCCTCTCACCATCACCCAGCAACGCCGGCTCGACCTGCTCCGCCGCTTCGCCACCGCCACCATCCCGGTCCGGCCCGCGCCGCCGCCTGCCTGATGCTGCTCTAAGCCCAGCCCCTCAGCCGCATCCTGCGCCTCACCGCCGGCGGCCTCACCCGCGACAACGACGGCCGCACCTGGCTGTTCCCCGGCACTCACGCCGGCCAGCCCGCCAGCTAGCTGGCCATGCACACCACACCCCAGTAACCAGCCAGCCCCAATCGGAACTGATTATCGTTTTCATATAACATGTGACACTGAGTGAGCAAGCCAGCACACAGCTCCCGCCCGCTCACCGAGAACACCAGGGCACCACCCTCACAGAAAGGGGCACAGTTATGTCACTGACAGTCCCGGCCAGCCTGCAAGAGCAAGCCCGGCACGGCGAAATCGACGATACGGCGTTCCTGCACTGCATCCGCACCTCGCTGCCCTATGCCTGGGACGTGATCAGCGGGCTGATCACCACACTGGAGACCAGCGGCCAGGAGTTCGCCGACAACCAGGTCCCCCCGCCCGACGAGGCCGCACGCGGGCAGTTGCTGCGGCTGATGGCCAGCGACGCGATGCGCGGGACGATCGAGCGGCACTACGGCGTGATGCTGGCCTTCCAGAACTGCCACCGCACCGCGGTATTCCATCCAGGCGCCGCCGCCGCGCACGCCAGCTTCATCAGCCCGCGGTCACAGATCCTTAACCAGCGCCCCGAACTGCTCAACTGCTGACCCGGGCCAGCTAGCGGACCAGGGCTGCCGGGAGCTTGAGGCACAGCCACGATCGAGATGTCCCCACCGGCCACAGCCGTAACGGGCTCCCGGCAGCCGATACGCCATCGGTGACCACACCCAGTAGCCGCCCGCACGAGCCAGCCAGCCAGCCAGCAAATACAACACAACCGAATACGCGCGTTCACTAGTCTTCTAGTGCCCCTCCGCTCTTCTAGTGCCCCTCCGCGTCACCGCTGTATCGGCCCCGGCACTGACGAACCGCTCTCCTTGGAGTCGTCAACGCTGCGGCTTGTCCTTCGCCGCAGGGGCCGCTATATCCGGCCTGGCAGCGGGAGCCCGGCTCGCCCGGGACCATCCGCCTTCCCACTCCGGTAGCCACTCATCGGGCTCGCCGCACGCCCCGTGCAAAGGCCAGCACGATTTCGCGCCGGGGCCGGCGGGTCTTGCGCCGCAACATGTCAGACGCCGTACTAGGCAGCAGCCATTCGCCGTTCCGCCTGGCCGTTTCTGCCAGTTCCTTCAGCGTCGGCTTACCAGCGGCGCGCCTCAGGCACTTCAACGCCACAACGAGCGTGTCGAAGGTGGCCGCCCGGCTGGCCGCAGCGCGGGCGATACCCCGAGGCCCGCCAGGATCCGGAAGAGACCAGGGCCTGGGGGCAGAACCCAGTCCCTCCGGCCACCATGACCCAGGACGGCGCGGCGCGGCACCGAGCTTGCGCTGCCTCGCCTTTTCCGCCCTCTCCCGCCACCGGACCGCATAACGGGGGTCACGGCCACACCCCCTGGCATACGCCTCGACCGTCGCCTGCTCAGGCAGGGTCTTCCCGTCCGCCGCCCGCCTCAGCTTGCCGACCGGCACGTGCGCCCTGTCCGCCAACTCCTGGTAGGTCAGCCCCGCGGAACTACGCCCCGCTGCGCCTCCTTTCCGGGCGCGAGCAGGCCTCCTGCCTGTTCCGCCGCTCGGTGTGCTGAACCTGTTTGACGCCAGCAGCCGGACGGCCCACCATGTGACCATGGATGTTGCGCGGATTAGTGTCGACCACCTCGTCATGGGCGGTGTCCCCTGCGTGGCTGGCACTCGCATCCCCGTCGCTACCGTGGTCGGCCTGATCGCCAGCGGCCTCACCACCGATGACATCCTGGCCGAGTACCCGCAACTCCACCCAGCCGACGTGCAAGCCTGCCTTGAGTACGCGGCACGAGCCGTCGATGAGCGCGAGCTTCCCGTCCGCCTCACCGCGTGAGATTCCTCCTCCACGAATGCCTGCCGCCCTCGCTGGCCGGGCTGCTGCGCGCAGCCGGCCATGAGTGCGCACACGTCTACGAACTCGGACTCGGACTCGGACTCGGCGGTCAGCCTGATGACCAGATCATGGCCCTCGCCGACCGGCAGAACCAGATTCTCATTTCCGCCGATACTGATTTCGGCGAGCTCCTCGCCAACGCCCCCGTCTCGGCGCCGAGCGTCATCTTGCTCCGCCGCACCGACAAGCGGCCCCAGCCCCTCGCCGACGTCATCCTCGCCAACCTCGAGCAGATCACCGACGACCTGGAAGCCGGCGCCCTGATCGTGATCAGCGACACCCGCATCCGCACCCGTCGGCTCCCTATGAAGCCATCCGGCTGAACACGCAGAACCGCGCTCAGCTACCTAGGTGCTGGCGACCTGCGTGTAGGCGTCGTAGAAGGCCGCAGATGCGGGGGTGGGTCGGTCAGCCTGTTCACGTGATGCGCTGGGCCGACTCGTCGATCTGGTCGGCGGCCATGCCCGCGCGCAGTTGCGCGGTAATCACCACACGATAAGGCCTCTGAACTGCTGTAACACTCATAGCCCGAGCAGATTTAAACCATCGTCGCCGCATTGAGAGCATCACGCACCCGCTCAGCCATCTCCAGCGTGGGGCTTGTCTAGCGGACGGCAGACCAAGGCGAACCCTTTATCTGTCCGGTACAAAAGTTCGTGCCGAGCTGTCGTTCTCAGCCGACCAAGACCGCTCGATGCCGCCCTGCGGGCTTCCATCCCGCCAACGAACCGCCAACGGATGATCAAGAAGGCCTGACCGCCTTCTGGCGATCAGGCCTCTGACCTGCATTTTCTGGTAGCGGGGGTAGGTTTTGAACCTACGACCTCTGGGTTATGAGCGCAGTCTGGCCCTGTTCAACCCTTGTACGGCATTGACCGTAAGCGCGCGGCAGTTCTCACCGTCGCCGTCTGCGTGCCCGGCGGGAGGCGTCGACCATCGACGCGAACTGCGACGGCTCGATGATGGGCCGGCCCCGCCAGGGCGACATGCTCGTGAGGTCCGCGTCGGCAGAGACGATCAGGAACGCGCCTACCGCCGCCGCCAGATCCAGGATCCGGTTGTCCTCCCAGTCCGGGCAGTCTCCGACGGTCTGCGGCGGGTCGGTGATGCCGCCGCCGGACGCCTCGGCCATCTCGGCCAGCGCCCGCAGGTAGTCATCGACCTCCTCATCCGAGGTCTTCAGCACCGTCGCCAGCACCCGGCCGGTGTTGGCCAGGATGTACGGCGAGAGCCACAGCGCGAACTCCGCCGCGTCGTTGACAACGCCCAGGCAGTCCGCACTCGGGTTCCCCGACGTCGGCGGAGGTGACGGCCAACTCCGGAACGGGGACTCACCCACAGCAACCGCCAGCACGAGCACGTTCACGTCGAACACGACCGACACCGCCGCCGGGCCGGGCACGCTCACTGCCCCGGCGTCCCGCCCTTGTACGCCCGGCGGATATCGGCCAGCAGCGACTCATAATCCTGGCCAGCCGCCGCGGCCCGCTCCGCGTTGCGGGCCTGGAGCTCACGCAGCCGCTCGGCCCGGGCCAGCGACTCCATCACCGGCAGCGTCGCCCGCAGGTACGCCTGGGAGCGCACACTCCCGCCTATGCATGTTCGCAGTCAATCCACGACTGGCTACTTGGACTGTGTGGTGGCAGATGCGAGCGCGGCCCTCCTGGCCTGAGGCTGACAAGCACGATGGTGCTGGGCGGCGAGCGTCGGGCCGGTCAAGACCGTAGACATGCCGGGCGCCGCCTGAAGCCGACGGGAGAGAACCAAATGAGTAACTTGCTAGAAACTGTCCTGGAGGCGCACGGTGGCCTCGACCGCTGGAGTGAGCTCGATTCCATCTCGGCGCGACTGGTGCAGGGTGGCGCCCTGTGGACTCTGAAAGGCCAGCAGGGCGTACTAGATGACGTCTTCGTGAGGGCAAGCTTGCACCAGGAGCGCGAGTCGCATCATCCGTTCGGGGCACCAGACCGCCGGAGTTCATTCACGCCTGAGCGCGTGGCCATCGAGACGACAGGCGGCAGCCTCGTCGAGGCGCTGGATGAACCACGCGCATCGTTCGCCGGTCACGCTCTCGAGACGCCATGGACCCCTCTTCAGCTGGCCTACTTCGTCGGCACCGCCATGTGGACCTACCTCACACAGCCCTTCACCTTCGCCCTGCCGGGGTTCGAAACGACTGAGCTTGACCCGTGGCACGAAGCCGGAGAGGAGTGGCGCCGACTCCACGTGGTCTGGCCGAGCTACCTGGCAACACATTGCGCCGGGCAAACGCTCTACATAGGTGCAGACGGCCTGTTCCGACGCCATGACTACGACATCGAGATCGCCGGCGGCACTAGCGGCGCGCATTACATCTCGGACTACACCAAGGTGGCCGGCATCATGGTTCCGGCGAAGCACAGGATCTTCCCGCGTACACCGGACGGCCAGGCGCTCAGTGAGCCACTCATGGTCTCTATAGATGTTAGCGAGATCGCCTTCACGTAACGCGTGATCACCTTAAGCAACCTAGAGAAAGGACGGCACGCGGTTATGGCCGCAACCTATTCGGAGGTTCCCGGCAAGCTGGCTAGCGCCGCCAACGGAGTGGACTACGCGTACCGCGAGGCTGGAGCGGGCGCAGTGCCGCTTGTGCTGCTGCAGCACTTCCGCGGCAATCTCGACAGCTGGGATCCCGCCCTGATCGACGCGCTGGCATCAAGTCGGCACGTGGTGACGTTCGACAACGCAGGCGTGGGCGGCTCAACCGGGACGACACCGCACACCGTCGTACAGATGGCGCACGACGCTGTCGCCTTCCTGGTGGCGATGGAGTTCGATCGGGCAGACATCCTGGGCTTCTCTATCGGCAGCTTCGTCGCGCAGGACATCGCCCTGATCAGGCCTGGAGTAGTTCGCAAGCTCATCCTGGCGTCGTCAGCGCCGCAGGGAGCTGCCGGAATGCACGGCTGGGCCGCTGATGTCATCGGAGCAGTCGGCGTCCCTGAGGTCAGCCCTGACGGTGTGCTCGACGTGTTTTACACGCCGTCACCAGAGAGCCGGCAAGCTGGCGAGCTGGCCTTGCAGCGCATGTTCGCCAGGACACAGGACCGCGACAAGGCGACGACCTGGGAGACACGCCATGCCCAGTACGACGCCGTCTGTGAATGGGGGATCCCCAATCACGCGCTGCTGGAGCGACTGGGCACCATTGACCAGCCTGTGTTCGTTGCCAACGGCGATAGCGACCCCATGATCCTGCCGCATTACTCCTACCTGCTCGCGGGCCTGATCCCGCAGGCTCGCGTGAAGATCTACCCGGACTCGGCACACGGCTTCCTGTTCCAGCATCACGCGCAGTTCGCCGCCGACGTCGAGGCCTTCCTCAGCGATGTCAGCTAGGGCCAGTAAGGAAAGCGCCATAAGCTGGCGCACGCGCGGGATTACCTGGCGACTTACAACCGATATCGGTCACGAGGGCTTGATGGCGGAGGACGTATTGGTGGTCGAGCCGTTTCGCGCGCGCCGAGGAGGGTGAGATTGGCGGCGATCTTGTGGCGGAGCGTGGCCGAAGCGCTCCAGAGCTATCGCCGAATCTCGGTCCGACGAGGTGCCGCCTTCGTTGCACAGCAGACGACGCCAGCACGGCGGCAGCTATCGGTGGCTCGCTCGTATCCGCCAGTGGCCAGTGGCCAGTCGCCGCAGCCGGTGCCGGCGCGTGTAACGTCGGTGACGTGCATTCAGCGGCACGGTCCCCGGTCGGAGGACGCGCGACCGAGCTTGCGGGCCGGCGCAGCGAGTGCGGCAAACTCGACGATCTCATCAATGTGGTCCGAGCTGGTCAAAGTCGGTCGCTGGTGCTGGTCGGCGAGCCGGGAGTGGGCAAGACGGCGCTGCTGGACTATGTCGCGGGGCAGACGTCAGGCTGTCGTCTGGTGCGCGCGGCGGGTGTCCAGTCGGAGATGGAGCTGGCGTTCGCCGGGCTGCAGCAGCTGTGTGCTCCGATGCTGGATCACCTCGATAGCCTGCCGGGTCCGCAGCGCGATGCGCTGCGGACGGCGTTCGGACTCAGCGCCGGGCCGGCTCCTGACCGGTTCCTGGTCGGCCTGGCCGTGCTGAGCCTGCTGTCCGACGTGGCGGAGGAGCGGCCGCTGGTCTGCCTGGTAGATGACCAGCAATGGCTCGATTGCGCATCCGCGCAGGCCCTCGGCTTCGTCGCGCGCCGGCTAGAGGCAGAATCGGTTGGCCTGATCTTCGCGGCACGGAAGCAGGCCGACGACGTGGCAGGATTGCCGACGCTGGTCGTGGAGGGTCTGCGGGAGCCCGATGCGCGCGAGCTGCTAGACGCGGTGCTCACGGGGCCGCTGGATGAGCGGGTCCGCGATCAGATCGTCACCGAGACCGGCGGCAACCCGCTGGCGCTGCTGGAGCTGGTGCGGGGGCTGACTCCGGGGGAGCTGGCTGGCGGATTCGGGTTCCCGGGCCGATGCCCGTTGTCCGGCGGCATCGAGGCGAGTTTCCGGCGGCGGGTCGGCGCACTGCCAGCCCGGACAGGGCTGCTGCTGCTGGTTGCTGCGGCCGATCCGACGGGTGACCCGGTGCTGGTGTGGCGGGCAGCTGGACGGCTCGGGATCGCTACCGACGCTGCGACACCAGCCGCAGAGGCCGGCCTGCTTGAGTTCGGCACCTGGGTCCGGTTTCGTCATCCGCTGGTGCGCTCCGCGGTCTACCGCTCGGCGTCGGCGCAGGATCGCCAAGGTGTGCACCGAGCCCTGGCGGAGGTCACTGACCCGGAAATCGATCCTGATCGCCGTGCGTGGCACCGGGCGCAGGCCGCTCCGGGGCCCGATGAGCAGGTTGCCGGGGAGTTGGAGCTCTCGGCCGGCCGGGCGCAGGCGCGCGGGGGGATGGCTGCTGCCGCCGCGTTCCTGGAGCGCGCGGCGACCCTGACACCCGAACCTGGCCACCGGGCGCTGCGGCTACTTTCAGCGGCCAGGGCCAAGCGGGACGCAGGCGCTCTGGATGCGGCGCTAGGACTGCTGGTGGCGGTCGAGGCTGGGCCGCATGATGCCATGCGGACTGCCGAGATGGAGAAGTTGCGCGGTCAGATCGCGACGCAGCAGCGGCGTAGTAGTGAGGGTGCCCGGCTGCTGCTCAGCGCAGCAAAGCGCTTCGAGCTGCTCGACGTCGGATTGGCACGCGAAACGCACTTGGAGGCGCTCGTCGCCGCGGTCTGGGCCGGAGATCTGGGCGGCCCCGGTGGCGTGCTGGAAGCGGCCAAGGCCGCGCGTTCGGCACCGCCGGGTCCTGAGCCGCCGCGCCCGGCTGACGTTCTGCTCGATGCACTTGCGTCGCGGCTGACAGAGGGATACGAAGCATCCGCGCCGGCGATGACCCGGGGGCTCGAGCTCGTCCTCCCGCTCACCAACGGCGACGCTTTCGAGGTCGGCAGCTGGCTCTGGCTCGTCGGTGCAAGCGCTGGTCAGATGATCGCCCAGGAGCTGTGGGATGCGGGATCCTGGCATGCCCTGGCGACGTCTGTGGCCCGGCTCGCGCGCGATACTGGCGCGCTCGTGCTCTTGCAGTTCGCGCTCAGCTTCCTCGCCGTGCCCGACCTGCTTGCGGGCGAGATGGCCATGGCGGCGCGGTCGATAGAAGAAGATGGCCTGATCGCGGACGCGACAGGCAACCCACCCGTCGCGTACACCGATATGATTCTCGCCGCCTGGCGCGGCGACGAAGCACAAGCAGCAGAGCTGATCGATGCCACCGTGAAGGAGGCGACAGCGCGCGGTCAGGGCCGGCTGGTCAGTCTTGCGGACTACGCCAGCTCGGTGCTGTACAACGGCCTTGGCCGTCATCAGGCCGCGCGCGACACCGCCTGGCGGGCATTCGAGAGTGACCAGTTCGGGTACGGGCCATTTATCGTCCCCGAACTCGCCGAGGCTGCCTCCAGGACCGGGGACGTCGCGCTCGTCCGGGCAGCCCTGGAGTGGCTCTCCGAGCGCACTCGCCTCACACCCACTAATTGGGCAGTGGGGATCGAGTCTCGTGTACGTGCCCTGCTCAGCGCGGGCGAACAGGCCGACAGCTTCTACCGCGACTCCATTGACAAGCTCAACCGCACCTCCATCCGCGCGGAACTCGCCCGCACGTACCTGCTCTACGGCGAGTGGCTGCGCCGCGAGCGCCGCCGGCTAGACGCGCGCGAGCAGCTGCGCACTGCGCACGACATGCTGCAGGCGATGGGTATGGGAGCGTTCGCCGAGAGGGCCAGGCGCGAGCTGCAGGCAACCGGCGAGACCGCCCTCAAGCGCACCGCAGGGACCAGGACTGGGCTCACCGCCCAGGAGGCCCAGATCGCGCGACTGGCTCGCGACGGTCTGTCCAACCCTGAGATCGGCGCCCGGCTATTCATCAGTACGCGGACAGTCCAGTACCACCTGAGCAAGGTCTTCGCCAAACTCGACATCAGCTCGCGGAGCCAGCTAAACCGCCCGCTGCCCGGCGATTAGACGCCGCCCGTCGCACCTCCGCACCCTGGCCCGGCGCTGCCGGGACTGGCCACATGCACTGTGCCCTGGCGGATGCGAGCGTGCTCCGGCCGGCCAGACGATCGTACCGACGCAGTAACCGAACGGGCTGGCACGGGTAGCGAGGAGGGACGTCGTGACCACCTGGTTTAACCCTTCCATTCAAATGAAGTTCCGGGTGATCGACGGCCTTTCTGTTCGATTCGCCCAGAGCGGTGACCAGGGCGACCACGCGCTGATGCTGAGCCCGTGGCCAGAAAGCCTGCTCGCCTTCGAGCCGATGTGGGCACGGCTCGCCGAGCACACGCACCTCGTCGCGGTCGACCTGCCGGGGTTCGGACATTCACAGCGCCGGGACACGCTGATGTCCCCGCGGGCGATGGGTGATTTCGTCATTCAGATCGCCGACGCGTTCAGGCTTGAGAGCCCGCATGTCGTGGCCCCCGACGTCGGAACGGCGGCCGCGCTCTTCGCGGCGGCGTCGCATCCGGGCCGGTTGCGCAGCCTAGTGGTCGGAAGCGGGGGCACGGCTGTTCCGCTCCAGCTTGGCTCGCTCCTCAGGGACTGGATTGAAAACCCTGACCTCGACAGCTTCCGCAGGGCTGACCCGCGGCAGATCGTCGCCAGCTCGCTGACCGGCATCGAGCGCTACGAGCTGCCCGATTCTGTGCGGGAAGACTACCTGTCGTCCTATGAAGGTGACCGTTTCGTCGAGTCGATGCGCTACGTGCGTACCTACCCCGCCGAACTGCCGATCCTTCGTGACCTGCTGCCGCAGGTGCAGACACCGGTGCAGATCATCGCCGGCGGACGAGATCGAGCGGTGCCGCCGGTGAACGGCGAGTTTCTCCATCAACGGCTACCGCACAGCAAACTCGACATCATCGACGCGGGGCACTTCACCTGGGAGGACGGCGCGGATGACTACGCAGGCCTCGTCATGACCTGGTGGAGCGGAGCCTACGCGGCGATAGCAGCTTCGGCACCGCCCTGAGCGCGACGTCCCACTTGATCACAGTTCACTCAAAAGAGGGGAGTACGCGATGGCAGTCACCGTCATAGTCGACATCCCAGGCGGAAACCAGCAGATATACGACAAGCTCACGGCCAAGCTATTCCAGGATGGCAAGCTCCCTGAGGGGTGGCTTGTGCACATAGCCGGCCCGGCCGCTGACGGATGGCGGATTATCAACGTGGTGCCGTCTCAGGAACAGTTCGAGGAATTCGCGCGCGAGCAGCTGTTTCCGGCAGTTCAGCAAGCCGAGGACGTAACGCCGCTGCTGACATATTTCCCTGTCTATCGGCTGATCCAGGAGCGCGAATGACGGCCGCCCGAACCGCGGCATCGCCCAGGCGCGCTCGGCTGACACCGACGTCGGCGGTTCCTCGTCGCACAGGGTTCCGAATTGCCACGAAATGCAATGGAATGCCTAGTTCGCTGAATCTCCATGTACTAGTTGCCCAGCTAACACGCATTCAGATTCACAGGCGAAGGAGCAGCGACCATGACAACTGGCGCAATCACAGCAGACGGGCGAGCACGCATCCTCGCCGACGGAAACCAGATGCCGATGCTAGGCCTTGGCGTCTGGCAGGTGCCTAACGGAGCGGAGTGTGTCAACGCCGTCCGCTGGGCTTTGGACGAGGGTTACCGCCACATCGACACAGCTCAGGCTTACGGTAACGAGGAGAGCGTGGGGAAGGCGCTGCGTGGCAGCGGTGTGCCGCGGGACGAAGTGTTTATCACCACCAAGTTCTATCCGAGCCATAAAGATCCCGTCGCCGAAGCCCAGCGAAGCCTCACACGGCTCGGCGTCGACCAGGTTAATCTGTACCTGGTTCATTGGCCCCAGGGCGGTGCTACTTGGGCATGGCCGGGAATGGAACGGGCGCGCGAGCTTGGGTACGCCCGTTCGGTCGGCGTCTCGAACTTCAGTGTGAACCAGCTAGACGAGGTGATAGCGGCGGGGACCATCCAGCCCGCCGTTAATCAGGTGCAGTTCAGCGCACCAGAGTACCGGCGCGGGCTGCTCGACGCCTGCCGCCAGCGTGGCGTCGCGCTTGAGGCCTACAGCCCTTTGGGGACCGGCCGGCACCTCTCGAACGAGACGGTGATGCGGGTTGCCAAGCGCGTGGGACGCGCACCCGCCCAGGTGCTTTTGCGCTGGTGCGTTCAGCGTGAGGTTCCGGTCATCACCAAATCCACAAACCATGAGCGCATCGGTGAGAACGCGCAGATCTATGACTTCGCCTTGTCCAGTGAGGACCTGGTTGAGCTCGACGCGCTCGACCAGACCAACGGCACCGACCTCGCACTGGAACGAAAGTGGTGGTGAAGGAGGCGAGGCTCGCGCTGCCCGGCGTCAAGAGCGGCGGCTTCAAGCTGACTCAGCGCCGCCCGCCGCCGCCCAGGTCCAGCACGGCCTGGTGCTTACTACTGACTGAACCGTTTATGGACACCAGTGCCGCTGCAGGGTAACGTAAAAATATTGCTCCGGACCCTGGCATCTGCTCCCCGTTAATATGGCTCTTCGAAGTTAACCGGGATCGGGTTGCCGTCCGGTTACGGATTGTTGTGACCTGCTGTTGGCGTTGTGTGACTTCCGGCGGTGTCCCCGGGTGCAGGCGATACGGACGCGGCTGCGCTGGCTGGCGGGGTTGCGGAACCCGTAGGCTTGGCGAGCCGGTTCAGGCTTTCGGAGGTGGCATTGGTCACCCCGGTCAGCACGGCTGCGGTGATCTCGTCTTCCCACCGGGAGATGGTCCGGGCCAGCGTGACCAGCTCGCTGATGTCGTCGTGCTGGGCGCACCAGTCATAGAAGCGGAATAGCCGGTCACGGACGTCCCGCTGGCACGGGGCCGAGCCGGTGACGCGGGCGCGCAGGTTCAGCACGTCGCGGAGTTTCTCCTTGGCGATCCAGGCTGCGGCGATCTGCTGGCCGTGCCGGTCCCGGTCCAGGGTGTCAATGACCTTGGTGAACTGGGCCGGGCTGAGGTGTTCCAGGTTGCGCACCAGCAGGCCCTTGACGCCGTACTCGGGGTCGCCGGACCGGCCGCGGCGGCCGTATTTCTCCCGCACTGCCCGCCGCCGCACGTCCCCGGTGGCCTTGACCGCGAGCTGCACGACATGGAACAGGTCCACCACGATCTGGGCGGCTGGCAGCATCCGCCGCACCGCGGCGGCGTAGATGGAGCACATGTCGATCGCCACCACCTGCACGGCGTCCCGCCACGCCGGGGCGGCCTGCGCCAGCCAGTACGCGGCGTCATCAGCGGTACGGCCCTCCACCTGCCCCAGCAGCCCCTGCTGGCCGGACACGTCGAAGAAACAGGTGTGCCAGCGGTCGGCGAGCAGCGTGTACTCCCCGGTGCCGGCATCGCGTTCCCAGCGGGGCCGGCCGCGGCGGTGCTCATCGATCCCCAGATGCGCCACCAGCGCAGGCGGCTGGCCCAGCACCGGGCAGCCGCGCGGGCGAACGCCTGCTGCGCCACCGGCCAGGAGACCCCGGCGTGGCGGGCCGCCTCCGATGGGGTGATCCCCCGCTCGCAGACCTCCGCACCGGCCAGCTCCCGCAGCCGCCTGGTCACCCGGCAGCGAGGCGGCACCTGCGGCACCCACTCGGTGAACGTCTTGCGGCCACACCGCTGCTCATCACACTTCCAGCGGCGCTTCACCCAGGTCAGCGCCACCAAGTCCAGGCCCCGGCGCACGTCTTTCGGATGGGCCGCGACCAGCTCATGCACCCGGGCCGCGGCCGTCCCGCAGCCCGGGCACGCCGCCGCGGCCGGGTAATCGGTGACCGCCCACACCTCCAGCGCACCGTCCGGGCCGGCCCCCGCATCGGTGACCTGCAACCCCTCCACGCCAAACAGCACAGACGCCGTATCCTGGACCACGACGCCCGCGGCTTTCTACTGATCATGAACCCTGGTAAGGCTCAAGATCGTAGAACCGCGGGCTTCCTGATCACGGCGGCACGCCAGCGCCGGGCCAGGTCACCCAGCCCGGGCAAAACTCCTGGCATGACCCACGTTCCGCAACCCACCGCACGTGACGCAAAGTAACCCACTCGCGACAGCTTCCCGGCTAACTTCGAAGGCCCACGAATGTCCCGGCGGGTGGGCGCCAGGAGCCACACGGCGGCGGCCGAGTTCTCGATGGCTGCCCGGAGCAGTGTGAACGGCGCCCTGGCGTGAACGATCTGCGCGTCTTGCAAGAGCGCGCGGAGTGCATCCCAATGGTCGGCGGCGCTCACGAACTGCGCGCTGACGGCTTGTGAAACGAGGTACGGGTGAACGGCCTGGTCATCCTTAAGAAGACTGCTGCCAGGCTCCGGTGGAGTCGGGGTTGACTCCATACGCTTCCGCCACTGGGCAATCAACGGGAACAGGCGCGAGAGTGCACGCTTGGCTTCGTAGCTGAGTTCACCCGAGTAGGTCTCGGTCATGCTTGCGAATTATGCCGGGTGCCAAAGAAGGCTTGCACGTGGATTACAGACGCCTGGAGAGCCGCAGCATGAGTGCGGCCAGCGCCGCCAATCCTGGCCTCCGATCGGCGGCCGACCTGGCCGCCGGTGCTGGCCGGGGATTCGGGAACATCCACGCGACCCTGCCCGGCCCGGCCAGTGCGCCGAAACCCGGCAAACCCGGCTCCGGCCGCCCGCCAGGCTCCAAGAACCGCCGCCCCGCCCCCCGCTACGACGTGGGAAAAACGACAAAGAGAGAACCAACGCTCAAGGCACGACGCGAGCGCGCAGGTTAAACGGCAAGCTGAGGCCAGCGGCGCATTACGACCAGCCTGTAAGCAGGAGGGATCGTCGTACTACGGATGTAGCTAGCTTGCTGGTGTGAGTTACCCCGATTGCTCGGGGCGGCCAGCCCTCGCCTGGCCGGCAAGGCCGGACGCCCGACAAGGCCCTCCGTGCCGCCGCACGGCGGCCAGCTCATGCGGGGTGTTCACGCCTGCCCTCCCCCACCCCGGCAGACGTGTCGATGACCCACGCCCAGTGACGTTGGCTGCCGCCAGATGACGATGGATCCCGATGACAAACTAGTGACAAATGATCAAGGCCTGGCCGCCGTGACCGGCGGCCAGGCATCTGACCTGCTGTAACTCTTGTAGCCCCGAGCGGATTTGAACCGCCGTCGCCGCCTTGAGAGGGCGGTGTCCTAGGCCACTAGACGACGGGGCCATACCTTGTGCTGGCCGTGACCAGCGGTGCATCCCGCGAACTGCCGATGGTACCGGCAGTCGCAGGACCCGCTGGGGTACCAGGACTCGAACCTAGACTAACGGGGCCAGAACCCGTCGGGCTGCCAATTACCCCATACCCCACGGCAGCGAGCCGGCGGGCTCGCTCGCGCCTGTGCAGTGTAGCCGAACCCGCACCCGGCGGCCAAAGCGATCCCCGGCGAGGCGCCCTGCATTCGCTCCGACCTGCGCATCTGTCCGCGTCCCCGCGGAAACTCGGTCCAGCCCTGCGGCGCGTCGTCATCCCCGCGTTCCCGCGGGAACGTGCCTCAGCCGGGCGGCGAGCCAAGAGCGCGGGCCAGGCGGGCGAGCGCGCGCTCCCGGCCGAGCAACTCGATCGACTCGAACAGCGGCGGCGAAACCCGCCGTCCGGTCACCGCGATCCGCACCGGACCGAACGCAGCCCGCGGCTTCAGTTCTAGCCCGCTGATCAGCGCGCCGCGCAGCGCTTCGTCGATCGTTGCCGACTCCCATGCGCCCAGGCCGCTCAGCGCCGCCTCCGCCACCTGGAGAATCTTGACGGATTCCGGTGTCAGCAGCCGCTCGGCGTCCTCGGGATCCACGACGAAATCACCTTCGTCAACGAGCAGGAACGCCAGCATTCCAGGCGCCTGGCCCAGGCTGGAAATCCGCTCCTGGATGAGCGCCGCGGCGGCCGTGACCAGCCGCGCCTGCTCGGCGCTCGGGGGGGCCGCCACCAGCCCCGCCTGCTGCAAGAACGGCGTGATCCTCGCCGTGAAGTCGGCGGACTCGAGCGCTCGGATCTTGTCGCCGTTTATCGCCTCAAGCTTGCGCACGTCGAACCGTGCGGAGTTCTTGTTCACCCGGCCGAGATCGAATTCGGCTGCCATCTCGGCAAGGGTGAACGACTCCCTGTCCTCGCCGGGCGACCAGCCGAGCAGCGCGAGGTAGTTGCAGATCGTCTCCTGGAGGAAGCCCTCGCGTCGGTACCAGTTGACCGACACCACACCGTTCCGCTTAGAAAGCCGCTGACCATCGGTGCCAAGGACATACGGGAGGTGGGCGAAGACGGGGAATTCCTCGTCAGGCATCCCCATCGCCCGGTAGACCGCGATCTGGCGCGGCGTGGAGGACAGCAGGTCCTCGCCGCGCACGATGTGCGTGATCTTCATGAGTACGTCGTCGACCGCGGCCGCCAGCGTGTAGAGCGGGCTGCCGTCGGCGCGGGCCAGCACGAAGTCCGGCACGTTCTCATGGCCGAACGTGACCTCGCCGCGGACCAGGTCGGTGAACGTGGTCTGCCCCTCGGGCATCCGCATCCGGACTACGGGCCGCCTGCCCTCCGCCTCGTAGGCGGCGACCTGGACCGCGGTAAGCGCGCGGCAGTGGCCGTCGTAGCCGCTCGGACCGCCGGCAACCCGTGCGGCCTTCCGCCGCTGTGCGACCTCTTCCTGGGTGCAGTAGCAGTGGTATGCGGCGCCGGCGGCAAGAAACCGGCCCGCCCAGTCCGCGTAGATTTCCAGCCGCTCGCTCTGCAGGTACGGGCCGTAAGGGCCGCCGACGTCTGGGCCTTCGTTCCAGTCGAGCCCGAGCCAGCGCAGCGTGTCCATCGCGGAGTCGATGTATTCCTGCTGGACCCGGGTCCGGTCGGTGTCCTCCAGCCGCAGCACGAAAGTGCCGCCCGTCCGGCGGGCATAGGCCCAGTCGTACAGCGCGGTCCGCACGTTGCCCACGTGCAGGTCGCCGCTCGGCGACGGGGCGAACCTCACCCGGACGGGTCCTTGCGGCCGCCGGTCATCAGTCACGGGTTACCACCCTGTTGGTTAGCGTGCCGATCCCCTCGATGGTCACCGACACTTCGTCACCGCTGGTCAGCGGTCCGGCCCCGGCCGGGGTCCCGGTGAGCAGCACGTCGCCGGGCAGCAGGGTCATGACCTGGCTGACATACGCGATCAGCGCGGGCACCCCCAAGCGCAGCTCCGAGGTGCGCGCCCGCTGGCGGACCGCCCCGTTCACGAGCGTGATGAGTTCCAGATCGGCGGGGTCCGCGGCTGTCTCGATCCAGGGGCCGAGCGGGCAGAACGTGTCGAATCCCTTTGCCCGCGTCCACTGGCCGTCCCGCTCCTGCAGATCACGGGCCGTCACGTCGTTGGCACACGCGTAGCCGAAGATAACCTCGGCTGCCCGGTGCGCGGGCACATCGCGGCAGAGCCTGCCGATGATGACTGCCAGCTCTCCCCCGTGCTCGACCCGCTCGGTGAGCTTCACCGGGTACGCGATCGGGTCTTGCGGGCCGACCACAGAAGTAGACGGCTTGAGGAACAGAACGGGCTCGGCCGGCCCCTCGCCGCTCGCGTCCGGATGCCCGAGGTAGTTCCTGTCCACCGCGATCACCTTGCTGGGCAACACGGGAGCGAGCAGCCGGACATCGGCGACCGGGTAGCGCTCGCCGGTAAAGCGCAAGCTTCCCTGGCCGGCGCCGAACGGGTGGCCGTGCAGCTCAGCCACGACGCCGCCCTGTCCGCCGGAAGCGCCATCGCCCTGATCCTCGACGATGCCGTAGCCGACCTCACCGCCGCTGGCAAACCTCGCGATACGCACGTCACCCCCGCAGCCATGCAGATCTGACGATAAGCGCCGTCAGATTACTGCAAGTAGCCCTCAACCTCTGGAATCGGACGCTCGGCCGCCTCGTCGGGGCTCTCGCCAAACTCCTTGCGTGCCCGGCGCTGGCGGAGCAGATCCCAGCACTGGTCGAGCGCCTCCTCCGTCGAGCGCAGCTTGGCGTGCTCGGCATCCGTGGACAGTGTGCCCGCGGCCACCTTCGCGCGGAGCTCGTGTTCGGTCTGTATCAGCTCATCGATGTGCGCGAGTATCTGCTTGTCGTCCAAAACCGCTCCGGTTCCTTCCTGGCCTATCCCGCTATACCCAGGTTCCAGCCAGCCATTGTCGCACGCTATCGCCCCGTACCTGCGCGCCCTGCACTGGCAGATCCCTCCCGCAGGATGGTCTGGGCGGCGCAGGCCGTGGCTCGCGCCACCCGAGTCAGCCTATGGTGTCTACGGTTCAAAGGCGGTGAGGAGCATAAGCCATTGTCCGCTGGTGATCTGTCCGGTTGCGGTTACTGGCCCAGTCGAAGCGACCACTTGCGAGGCGACACTGGAGTACTCCGCCGGCGGGCTGTGCAGGGCGCCGGCGCCCAGCATGCTCCACCCGGCACCGGGATACCCCCTGGGCGATGATGTTGGCGTCACTGGCTATGTAGATCCGGCCGGTGGGGTCGATGGTCATGTCCCGGGGGTCGGACACGTTCGCAGCCAGGCCCGGTGCGGGGCCGGTGACATCCACCCACGTTTCCCCGCCGTCCGGCGATCTGAGCAGACCCGTGTTCGGGCCGAGGGGAGAGGTAGGCCCGCCGAGGCTGATGATGTACACCACTCCGTCCGGAGTGAACGCGATAGCCCCCGGAATGGTACCCGTGGGCAAAGCCACCGGGGCAGGGGACGGGGTGGTATTAGCGTAGACAATCTTGGTCAGACCGCTCGGAGTCGAAACCCACAACTCATCGCCTGTGCCGGACGACTGCGGATTAAGGGCGATGAACCCCGACCGGGCGTCGGTAACCTGGCCGCAGGAATAGATACTGCTCCAGCTCTGTAGCAGTTCACCACCATTAGGCTGCCCGCAGAACACCTCTCCCGCACCCAACGCTGGGTTGTCGCAGAACGCGATAATCACATGTTCGCTGTCACTAACGACGTAGCCGTTGAGCGTGTCCCAGTACACATCACCATTACCCCAAGTCTTATTATTCCCTTTCTGCCCAGGTATTATATATGTTGGCTTCCAGCTGACTCCAGGAAATACAGGCGCACTGACGCCAGTTCGCTCCGTACACCCCGGTGTTGGTGATCTGCCATGTATCCCCGTAGGCTTGATCATTTTCGGTGTAGCTGGTCAAGAAAAAACCCTCGTCATCGCCGCCGGCCACCATAGCCCCGGAAGGGGTCTCGCCGTTGCTGTCGCTGGAAGGCGCAACCATCGTGATGGTGCCGCGGCCACCGAAACATCTACCCCGGTCACCCCGGGCACGCCGATAACGAACACATTATGTGCAGCAGTGTTATTGAACGTAATGGTGACCGTTTGCTTTAGGACCAGGGTCGCGGGAACCAGGCAAGCCCAGATCGAGCCAACCAGTGCATTACTTGGGTTACTTCCAGTATTCCACTGCTTATAAGAATTCTTCAGGGAGTCGACAATGCCGGTTACCGCGTCGCCGCCTGTAGCAGCCGCGCAGACCACGATCACATCCTTGGGATTAGGTGCGGTGGTGACCGTGACCGCAATTTGGCTAGACCCTTTGCCCAGCGTGTTAGAGCCGATCAGGTATGGAGAAGTAGCCGTCAGCGGTCGGACTTTGTGATCGTGGGCTGCCAAACCGGGGGACACCGGCCGGGCAGCCGACCGGGACCCTGTCCCCCGCAGGAAGGTCATGGCGGCAGCAGCGGCAGTCGATCCGTAGATGAAATTCCGCCTGGTCCACTCCGGTCCGCCAGTCCCTGCCTGGCTGCTCGCAGTCCCGTCGTCACGCATGGCTGTGCCCCCCTTGATTCGCGGCTCGGCGATCCCCCGATAGCCCGTCCAGTCGACGCACGGTCACCATGAACGGCGCCGTGCAGCAGCAGCGAGTAATCGGTTACGCCCTACTGGGCATGCCTCACTCCCTTCGTTGCGTTTTCGCAATATACAGACAGTAGTTTTTGCCGGAGCTCACCATTCTCGCTGACGCTTACTGTCCCTTGTGCACGACATGCACCTCGGACAACGTCCGACCCAACCCGGGCAGGAAACGTGGCATCCAGGCCAAGGATCTAGGCTTGTCGTCCACGTCCCCTTCGGTACGAGGTCCGGTCAGAGGAGCTGCCATGAACCCGTCCCGCTATGACGCCATCGTGGTCGGCGGCGGCCACAACGGGCTGACCGCGGCCGCTTATCTTGCCCAGGCCGGCCGGTCGGTGCTCGTGCTCGAACGGCAGTCACAGGTGGGTGGCGCGGCCGTCTCCACGGCGCCGTTCCCTCGCGTGGACGTGCGCCTATCCAGGTACTCCTACCTGGTCAGCCTCCTTCCTTCCCGGGTCATCAGCGATCTCGGCCTGCCGATCGAGCTGCGGTCGCGGCGGATCGCCTCCTACACCCCCGATGGTGACAGCGGGCTGCTGGTGGACAACACCGACCCGGGCCGGAGCGCCGCCTCGTTCGCCGCGCTGACCGGTGGGCAGAACGACTGGCACGCCTGGGAGCGGCTGCGGACCCTGACCGGGCGGCTGGCCACCCGGGTGGCCCCGACCATGACCGAGCCGCTGCTCAGCCAGGCCGAGATGCGTGAGGTCGTCGGCGACAGCGCGGCCTGGGACATGATCACCAAGCGCCCGCTCGGTGAGATGCTGGAAGAGGAGTTCGGCTCCGACACCGTCCGCGGCGTGGTCCTCACCGACGCCGTGGTCGGCACGTTCGCCCGCGCCACCGATCCCAGCCTGCTGCAGAACCGCTGCTACCTGTATCACGTGATCGGGAACGGGACCGGCGCGTGGAACGTCCCGGTCGGCGGGATGGGACGGGTGACGTCCGCGCTCGCCGACGCGGCCCTGGCCGCGGGCGCGCAGATCCGGACCGGCACCGAGGTGACCGGCATCAACCCGGAGGGAGCCGTCACCTTCCGGGATGGGGACGCAGAATACGAGATGGGCGCCGGGCACATCCTGGCCAACGTCGCCCCGGTCACCCTCGACCGGCTGCTCGGTGGCCCAGGCAGCGACGTTCCCGAGGGATCTCAGCTGAAGATCAACATGGTGCTGTCGCGGTTGCCGAGGCTGCGCGACGGCTCCGTTGCCCCCGGCGACGCGTTCTGCGGCACCTTCCACGTCAACGAGGGCTACGCGGCGCTCGACGCCGCCTACGATCAGGCCGCGGGCGGTCAGATTCCCGCGGTGGCGCCGTGTGAGGCCTACTGCCATTCGCTCACCGACGACTCGATCCTCGGGCCGGACCTGCGCGCAAGCGGCGCGCACACGCTGACCGTATTCGGCCTGCACATGCCGGCCTCGCTGTTCCGGGCCGATCCGGCCACGGCCAAACAGCAGGCCGCCCGGTCGGCGATGCGGTCCATCAACGCCGTGCTCGCCGAGCCGCTCGAGGACTGTCTGCTGCCCGACGGTGACGGGCGGCCGTGCCTGGAGGTCAAGACCCCGGCCGACCTGGAGACTGAGGCATTCCTGCCCGGCGGCCACATCTTCCATGGTGACCTGTCCTGGCCGTTCGGTGAGAACCCGGAGGACGCCGGGCGCTGGGGGGTGGAGACCCGCCACCCGCGCGTGCTGGTCTGCGGCGCGGGCGCGCGCCGGGGCGGCGGGATTAGCGGCATCGGCGGCCAGAACGCGGCCATGGCCATCCTCCGCGGCCCAGCGTGAGCGCCGGGATCCGGCTCGACTGGGGCGTGGCCGGGGCCCGGGCCGCGGCCACCGAGAGTCCAGCCGGCGCTCTCGTGATCGTCGACGTCCTGTCGTTCGGCACCGCCGTGACCATCGCTACCGGCCGCGGCACGGCCGTGTATCCGCACCCGTGGCCCTCCCCCGACGTCGAGTCCTTCGCCAGAGCCCGCGATGCAGCCTGGGCGGTACCCCGCCGCGAGGTCAGCGATCGCCACCCCTGGTCGCTGTCCCCGGCCTACCTGCTCACCGCACCAGCACCGGACCGCCTGGTCCTGCCCTCCCCGAACGGATCGTCGATAGCGGCAGCCAGCAGCGGCCACGTGCTGGCCGGCTGCCTGCGCAACGCCACCGCCACGGCGCGATGGCTGGAGCGCGGCGGCTTCGGCACCGGGGAGCGACCGGTGACCGTCATCGCGGCCGGTGAACGGTGGCCCGGCGGCGAGCTGCGGCCAGCGCTGGAGGATCTGCTCGGCGCCGCCGCCATCATCGCGGCCTTCGGCCCGCAGGCAGCACGGTCACCCGAGGCGTCCGCCGCCGAGGCCGTCTGGCTGGCCCACCGGCAGCACGCCAGCGAGTTCCTGCACGACTGCTTCTCCGGCCGGGAACTGGCCGGCTACGGCTTCACCGCCGACGTCACCCTCGCCGCCGGGCACGACACCCAGGACACCGTCGCCGTCCTGGCGGAGGGAGCCTTTCGCCGGGCCACCGCCTAACTCCCGGGTCACCGCTCAGGTCACGGTGAAGACGGCGGTGCTCGTGGCGGTGCCTGCCGCCGTGGTGACGGAGACGTGCCCGCTCGTGGCGCCGGCCGGGACTTCGGTGACGATGTGGGTGGCGGTGTCCGACTCGATCACGGCCGGAGTGCCGTTGACGGCGACGGCCGTGGCGTGGGACAGGTTCTGGCCGGTGATGGTGACCGTGGCCCCCGCCGCGCCCGAGGTGGGGGAGAGCTTGCTGATCTTCGGGGTGACGGTGGTGGTGATCCGGTCGATCGTGTCGGTGCCTTCGTTGGTTTCCCACATGGCGCCGTCCGGGCCGGCCGTGATCCAGAGCGGGTAGCTGATGCTCGGGGCGGTGTAGCCGGTCACCAGCCCGGCCGTGGTGATCCGCCCGACCGAGCTCATGCTGGTGTCGTTGGCGCGGTTGACGAACCACAGCGCCCCGTCGGGACCGAGCGCGATCCCCTCTGGCTCGTCACCGGCATCCGGGTAGTTGGTTACCACCCCAGCCGTGGTGATCTCGCCGATCGAGCTGTTGTTGTAGTTGGTGAACCACAGGGCGCCGTGTGGAGTGGCCGCGATGTCGTACGGGTTGTCGATGCCGGTGCCGGTGTAGTTGGTGATCGCCCCGGCGGTGGTGATCCGGCCGATCGAGTTGTTGCCGGCGTTGGTGAACCACAGCGCGCCGTCGGAGCCGACCGCGATCCCGCCCGGTTCGTCGATGCTCGGGGCGGTGTAGCTGGTCACCGCCCCGGCGGTGGTGATCCGGCCGATCGAGTTGTTATCGCCGTTGGTGAACCACAGCGCGCCGTCCGGGCCGGCCACGATCTGGCCGGCCCCGTCGGAGGCGGTGTAGGTGGTCACCGCCCCGGCGGTGGTGATCCGGCCGATCAGGTCGCTACCACCGTTGGTGAACCACAGCGCTCCGTCGGGCCCGGCCGTGATGTACTGCGGGAAGTCGATGCCGGTGCCGGTGTAGGTTGTCACCTTTCCTTTCGTGGTGATCCGGCTGATCGAGTTGCCGAAGGCGTTGACGAACCACAGGTTCCCGTCGGGCCCGGCCGCGATGCCGTCGGGCCCGTTGATGCTCTTGGCGGTGTAGCTGGTTATCTTGCCCGCCCCGGACGCCTCCGCGGTCCCGGCCATGAGGCCTAATATCAGGGCCGGCACGCCTGCCACGAGAGCCACCCGCGCCAAGGACCACCGAGACAACCGCCAGCTACGCATGTATCTGCCCCCCGTGTCACCAGCATGGAATGGAGAGCACGCTACTACGTGAATTGTGGCTTTTGGGGCAATATTGTGGCCCAGTTTCGCTATCCAGCCTCAGCGGCCACATGACCGGCCCGCAGCAGGCAGTAGGTGACGGCTTCGGCCAGGGCCTGCCAGGAGGCGGCGATGATGTTCTCGTTCACGCCGACCGTGCTCCAGTCGCCGCCGGTCCCGTCGCCGGAGGTGATGAGCACGCGGGTCACCGCGCCGGTGCCGTGCGAGCCCTCCAGGATCCGCACCTTGTAGTCCACCAGCTCCAGGCTGGCCAGCTCGGGATAGATCTGCCCGAGCGCCAGCCGCAGCGCGGTGTCCAGCGCATTCACCGGGCCGTTGCCCTCGCCGGTGGCGACGATCCGCTCGCCCTTGGCGGTCAGCTTGACCGTGGCCTCGCTGACCACCTGGCCGCCCGGCCGCTGCTCGACGATGACCCGCCAGGACTCGACGGCGAAGTGCCGCCGCTCGCCGCCGTCCAGCTCGCTGCGCAGCAGCAGCTCGAAGGAGGCGTCCGCGGCCTCGAACGTGTACCCGCGCGCCTCCAGTTCCTTGACCCGGTCCACCACCCGGCCGGCGGCGGCCCGGTCACCGGACAGGTCATAACCGAGCTGGGCGCCCTTGACCTCCACCGACGCCCGCCCTGCCATGTCCGACACCAGCATCCGCATGTCATTGCCGACAAGCGCCGGGTCGACGTGCTGGTACAGCATCGGGTCCACCTTCACCGCCGAAGCGTGCAGCCCCGCCTTGTGCGCGAACGCCGAGTACCCCACGTACGGCTGGTGCGTGCCCGGCGCCACGTTCGTGACCTCGCTGATCGCGTGCGAGATGCGGCTCATCTCGGGCAGGCAGCCGTCCGGCAGCACCTGCTTGCCCTGCTTCAGCTGGAGCCCGGCCACCACGCTGAACAGGTTCGCGTTGCCCGCCCGCTCGCCGTAGCCGTTCGCGGTGCCCTGCACGTGGCTGACGCCGGCGTCCACGGCCATCAGCGTATTGGCCACCCCGCAGGCGGTGTCATCATGGCAGTGAATGCCCAGCCTGGCCCCCGTTCGGCTAAAAACCTCGGAGACGACATCGCCGAGCTGATTGGGGAGCATGCCGCCATTGGTGTCGCACAGCGCGACCACATCGGCGCCGGCCTCGACCGCGACGCGCACCACCTCCAGCGCGTACGCGGGGTCCGATTCATATCCGTCGAAGAAATGCTCGGCGTCAAGGAAAACCCTTTTCCCTTCCGAACGGAGGTGGCCGACCGTGTCAGAAATCATGGCCAGGTTCTCCTCCAGGGTCGTGCGGAGGGCCAGTCGGACGTGCCGGTCGTGGCTCTTCGCGACAAGAGTCACAACCGGCGCTCCCGACTCGCGCAGAGCGGCGACCAAAGGGTCATCGGCCGCCTTCGCGCCGGGCCGGCGGGTCGCGCCGAACGCGGCGAGCTGCGCATGCTTGAGATCCAGCTCAGTGGTGGCGAGCCGGAAGAACTCGGTGTCCCGGGGGATCGCCCCAGGCCAGCCGCCCTCGATGAACCCCACGCCGAACTCGTCCAGCCTGGCCGCGATCGCCAGCTTGTCGGCGACCGTCAGGTGCAGGCCCTCCTGCTGAGCGCCGTCACGCAACGTCGTGTCGTAGACGTGGAAGGAGTCGCTGGACATCTGGATTCCGTTTCGTTGATGGGTTGACCTGCCCCGGCAAAGCAAAAGACCCCTCGCTGCATGCGAGAGGTCTGCGCGTCGGCCCGGGGACCCGGCCGTGGGCCGGTCTTACGAGGTGCCGACGCGCCTGCCAATAATGATCCGGCCGGACGTCATGGCAGCAGCCTCGCACACCGGGCACGCCATGACCACTTTGATCTCAGCATGCGAGACTGGCACCGGACGGGGCTCGTCAGGACGGCCGGCGGATTCGCGCCTTGGCCGCCTTTGTGCGTTCAGCAAATTTTGTGGACCCAGCTGTAAGGGTCGGGGCGGCGGCCGAACTGGATACCGAGAAGTTCCTCGCGCAGCTTGGTCGTGACCGGCCCTGGCTCGCCGTTGCCGATCGTCCAGCCGCTGGTAGCGCCTTTCACCTGGCCGATGGGGCTGATGGCCGCGGCGGTGCCGCAGGCGAACGCCTCGGTGAGCTCCCCTGACGCGCAGTCGGCCCGCCACTGGTCCACCGAGATCCTGCCCTCCGATGCCGGGATGGCAAGGTCGGGGCCGAGCTTGAGCAGCGAGTCCCTGGTGATGCCCGCCAGGATCGTGCCGCCGAGCGGCGGTGTCACGATCCTCGCCTCCGGTCCTGAGCCGTAGACGAAGAACATGTTCATCCCGCCCATTTCCTCGACCCAGCGCCGCTCCACCGCGTCCAGCCAGACCACCTGGTCGCAGCCGTTTTCCAGCGCCGTCAGCTGGCCGATGAATCCGCCGGCGTAGTTGCCGCCGCACTTGGTCGCTCCGGTGCCGCCCGGCGCGGCGCGGGTGTAGTCCTCGGACAGCCAGACCGTCACCGGCTTGATCCCGCCGCTGAAGTAGGTGCTGGCCGGCGATGCGATGATCATGAACAGGTAGGACTGGGATGGCTTGCTGATGCCGATCCCCCGGTCCGTGGCGATCATGAACGGCCGCAGGTAGAGGCTGTGACTTTCGGCGAAGGGCACCCAGTCGAGGTCCTGGGTGACGAGAAGCTCGATGGCGCGTACGAAGGCTTCCTCGGGCAGCTCTGGCATCACCAGCCTGCGCGCCGAGCCGTTCATCCTGGTGGCGTTCGCCCACGGCCGGAATGTCGCCACCGACCCGTCCGCTTGCCGGTACGCCTTCAGCCCCTCGAAGAACTCCTGGGCGTAATGGAAGACCGCCGTCGCCGGGTCCAGGATCAGCGGGCCGTAGGGCTCGAGGCGCGCGTCGTGCCAGCCGCGGCCGGCTGTCCAGCGGATGGTGATCATGTGGTCGGTGAACACCTGGCCGAACCCGGGAGCTTCCAGCATCCGCTCCCGGTCTGCCTGAGGCACCGGATGCGAGGTGGGCCGGACGTCAAAGGTGATCTCGGTGCCCGGACTAGTGGCCATCTGCGATCCTTCCTGTCAGTCTCCCATCTTGCCGTGTGCTGGGAACCTGACGGGACCCGGCTAGCCGGCTACTCGCTCGGCGATGTCGTCGCCGGCTTCCCAGGTGGACCGCGGCACCCAGGCGCCCTGGCGTTCCAGCAGGTCATCGGCGACCGCCTGCTCGATGCGGGCGGCTTCGGCGCAGAGATCCAGATGCTGGCAGAGCATCGCGGCGGACAGGATGGCCGCCGTCGGGTCCGCCTTGTGCCGGCCCGCGATATCGGGCGCGCTGCCGTGCACGGGCTCGAACATGCTGGGCGTCGTCCGCTCGGGGTTGATGTTGGCGCTGGCCGCGAGGCCGATGCCGCCGGCCACCGCCGCCCCGAGGTCGGTAAGGATGTCGCCGAACAGGTTGTCGGTGACGATCACGTCGAACCGTCCCGGGTCGGTGACGAAGTACATCGAGGCGGCGTCCACGTGACAGTAGTCAACGGACACCTCGCCGAAGTCCGCGGCAACCCGGTGCACGGTTCGCTGCCACAAGTCGCCGGCGTACGTGAGCACGTTCGTCTTGTGCACCAGCGTCAGGCTCTTGCGCGGTCGCTGCGCGGCCCGCTCGAACGCGTACCTGACCACCCTGGTGACCCCGAACGCGGTGTTGATGCTCTCCTGGGTGGCGATCTCGTCGGGTGTGCCGTAGCGCATGACGCCGCCGGCCCCGGTATAGGGGCCCTCGGTCCCCTCCCGCACGACCACCATGTCGATCGATTCCGGCCTGACGTTCGCGAGCGGCATGGCGACGCCCGGGTAGAGCCGTACCGGGCGCAGGTTGACGTACTGGTCAAGCTCGAACCGCAGCCTGAGCAGCAGCCCGCGCTCCAGCACGCCGCTCGGCACACTGGGGTCACCGACAGCGCCGAGCAGGATCGCGTCGTGACCGCGCAGCTCATCGAGCACGGAGTCGGGAAGTGTCTCACCGGTGTCGTGCCAGCGCTTCGCGCCGAGGTCGTAACTCGTCTCCTCGATCGCGACCGCGGGCGCCGCGGTGCGCAGGACCTTGAGGGCCTCTGCCACGACTTCCGGGCCTATCCCATCGCCACCGATCACGGCGAGCTTGATAGTGCGTTCGGCCATGTCGGAACCCTATCGGGGTTGTGCGCTGGACCGCGGGGCTTGCGCGCGGTACGGCTGGGGCTGCGTGTCGGACGGCCGGGCTTGCGTGCTCAACGCCCCCGGCCCGGGCCGGCGTCGCCGCCGTTATCGCGGCGGTCCAGCGCAATCTGGACAGCACGGGCGGGCCAGGCGGCCGGTGCGGTGTTCGCCGCCTGCGCAGCTTGGGCGGGCTGGACAGCGTGCTCGCCCGTGGTTTTCCCGGCCTGACTGGCGTCATCGGGTGTGGCGGCGGCCTCGGCCTGCTCGTCAGCCGAGCTGGCGGCCTGATCCCATGAATACATGTCGTACACGGCACTGTCTCCTGATGCGGGAATGAGATTCCTGATGGGGCTCACAGCCAGCGCATCTACCCGTAGCGGGTCGCTGGCCTGCCCTGATCAGACCCCGCTACGGCTGCTAAGGATTACGAATCGCCGCATCTCGTTATCAACGATACCGCAGAGTAACCAGGACGGCCACCTGCCGACACAAGGTGTCTCATAATACGAGACGTACCCCCGGGGGATGCCTGCGGCAGGCAGCCGGCGACGTGGATGTGAAATTACCTACCACCCGTGGGGGGCTACGCCGCATTCATCTGGCTGGCGGGCGGGCGGGCCTGGCGGGCGG
>PMSU01000047.1 GCA_003168255.1 Actinomycetota bacterium | reverse complement strand
ATGCCACGTAGGCCCGCAGAGAAGTTGGCCGCAGGTTTCGTGATCGTCAGGTCGGGCCGGGGCGCCCGGCAAGAGCTCAGGAGCGCCCACCCAAGGCCGGCTGGCCGCGCGCTGGTTTGCGCGAGGACGTAAGCCGGCGCGTGACCGTGCGCGGTGGTTCTGGCATGCCGCCGCCTGGAGTCCTCGAATAGCCGGCGCCCGCACCGGGGAAGGCGGCCCGGAGGCGCCTCCTTCCGCATCGTTCCCATGATCGATGTGGCAGAGCCCCCCACCGGTGGTAGGCAATTCCACATCGATCTTCGGCGGCGCTCCGGAAGGCGTGGCTCACGGGGTCGGTGGTGCCAGTGTGACGGGGGTGGTCCGGCCGGCCGGGTCCGCGGGCACCCCACGATCGTCAGGGACCAGGAAACGACGGCTTACTCCACGACGTGCCCTTAGTCATCCAGCTCTGCTGCGGCAGGGCCGGTATAGACCGCGCGGGGACGCAGCGGGACGTCGCGCGCGTACTCCTCGACCGCATGCGCGATCCAGCCGGCCGTGCGGGCCACGGCGAACACCGCCTCCCCCGCACCGCTGATCATTCCGGCCACGTCTTTCAGCACCGCCAGCGCAAAATCGATGTTCGGCTCGGGCAGGGCGCGCCGCCGCATCTCGGCCAGCACCGCTTCCGCGACGGCGAGCCGGGCCGACCCCGGCGCCCCCCGCGCGACCAGGTCGAGCAGGCAGACTGCGCGGGGGTCACCGGTCTTGTACACGAAGTGGCCGAAGCCGGGAACCCGGCCTGTCCTGCGCAGCAGGTCGCCCACCACACGGGGCGCGTCCCCGGCGGTCGCGGCGGCCGCGAGCATGCCCTCGGCTCCGAGCGAGGCGCCGCCGTGCAGCGAACCGCCGAGCGCGCCGAGGCCGGTCGCGACCACCGCGTAAGGGTCAGCCCGGACGGAGGCGGCCACCCGCGCCGCCAGCGTGGAGGCGGCAAGCTCGTGATCGGCGAGCAGCACAAGCGCCGCCCGCAGCGCGCCGGGCAGGCCGCTCGCGAGGCTGTCCGGGCTGGCCGGGCTGGCCGGGCTGGCCGGGCTGGCCGGGCTGGCTGGGCTATCCGGGCTGGCTGGGCTATCCGGGCTGAGCTTGCGCCACAGCCGGACTGCGATGCTGGCGTCGGCGGGGGGGCGGGCAGCTGCCCCGACGTCAGGCAGGCAGTCGACCATTCCGGCGATCATGGCGCGGCCCGCGGCGATCACCGCCGGGCTATCCAGGTGCAGCCGCAGCGGATCGGTGGCGGCGAGCGCGGGCACGATCACCTGGAGCCGCTCCAGCGGGAGCGCCCCATCGGGCAGTGCCGACTGCGCCGCGCTGCCTACCGCGACCGCCGCGGAAGTGGCGCGCCACTCGGGCTGCGGGGTGAAGTCGGCGGTCCACAGCAGGCTGGCGACCTCCTCGAAGCTTCGTGTCCCTGCCAGCGCGATGACCTCGTGGCCGCGATAGCTCAGCCGGTCGCCGGAGATCTCGGTCAGGGCGGACTCGATGACCAGCTCGGCCCCGCCCGGCGGGCGCCGGGGGCGCCCGCGGCTGGCCAGCTTCTCGATCTCGCTGGGGTCGAACAGGCTGCCCCTGCCGTCGGCGGACCGCTTGCGCACCAGCACGCCGCGGCTCACATAGGCATACAGCGTGGCGCGCTTGATACCGAGTCGCTGCGCCGCCGCCTCGGCGGTGATCCAGGCCGCCATCGGCTCGGCCTCACTCTCGTGCGCGGGTCCCGCCACTGGCCGTTCGGCTGCGTCGCCTTTTTGCCTTGGCAGCTCACGAGCCAGGGAGTCACGACGGGACCATAGTTGATTTTAATCAATCTTGATCCATGCTGTATCGGCGTGTCAATGTGAGGTGAGTCAACCGGTGAGAGGACTGCCCGTGCCCGTTATCCACTTCCTTGACGTCACCAACCGCGACGGCGTGCAGACCGCTCGGACCGGACTGTCCAAGTTCGGCAAGACGATGCTCAACTTCTACCTGGGCAGGCTGGGCGTGGCTCAGTCGGAGCTGGGGTTTCCCAGCCTCTTCCACGAGGTGCCCTATGTCCGGGCCAACGTGGCGCTCGCGCAGGCCGGGGCGTTCGGCGAGCTGCGGCTGTCCGGCTGGTGCCGGGCGATCACCGCGGACGTGGCGGCGTCGCTGTCCGTCACGGCGGAGGCAGGCCAGCAGGCAGGGCGCCTGCGGCATTACAACCTGTCGATCTCCACGTCGGACCAGATGATCTCGCATAAGTTCCGCGGCAAGCTGGATCGCGACGCCATCATCGCGGAGATGACCGCGGCCGTGGCGGTGGCCAGGGACGGCGGGGCGGAGACGATCGGGGTTAATGCCGAGGACGCGTCCCGCACCGATGACGGATTCCTGCTCGAGTTCGCGCTCGCGGCGAAGGAAGCGGGGGCCGACCGGGTGAGATACTGCGACACGATCGGCGGCGACACGCCCGAGCGGATCCGGGAGCGGTTCGCGAAGCTGGCGAGCGCGGTGGGCATCCCGGTCGAGACGCACTGCCACAACGACCTCGGCATGGCCGTGGCGAACTCGCTGTCCGGGGCATTCGGCGATCTCGACGCCGGCCAGGACGCCTGGGTTAACACCTGCGTCAACGGCATCGGCGAACGGGCAGGCAACGCCGACCTGCTGTCCTGCCTGCTGGCGTTCCGGCACGGCTTTGGCGCCGAGGACCGGGCCACGATCGGCGATCCGGTGGACCTGTCGTGGGCGCGGCGGCTCGCCCTGTGGACGAGCTATGCCTTCGGCCAGCCGCTGCCGCAGGGCCAGCCCGGCGTCGGCCGGAACGCGTTCGCCCATGAGTCCGGCATCCACGCCGACGGAGCGCTGAAGGACCGGCAGAACTACGAGCTCTACGATGACGACACCCTCGGCCCCTTCCCGGCCGACTGGCATGCCCGCGAGGGCCGGGTGGTGCTCACCGGCGAGTACGGCGGCAAGGCGGGATTTCGGCACGTCATGGACGGGCTCGGCATCGAGGTGACCGATGAAGAGTTGACGTTCCGGCTGGTGCAGCTATGCGGCGCGGCAACCGGCAAGCCGCTCACCGACGACGAGCTGCGGCTGATCGCCGGTTACCCGGATCAGCTGGCGCTGCTCTACCCGGGACTGCTCGACTAGCTGACACCCGGAGGCTCGACGGCCAGGCCGTCGATCGTCCGCTCGGACAATGGCCTGCTAGCTGCGGCCCAGGCTCTATCCGGGCGGCGGGGCGGGCAGCAGCCGCACCTCCTCCAGTTCCAGGCCCAGCGCCTGGATCCTGGCCAGCACTCCATACAGCGCGGCCTGGTCCTCCAGCGTGCCGTGCAGCACCGTCTGCCCGGCGCCGGGGCAGACCTGCATCGGGCCGAACGCATCGAGCAGGGTGTTGCCCACCCGGTCCCGGACGGTGATGGCGTACAGCCTGCCGCGCCCGGGCGCGGGGCTGTCTGCCAGCCGTCGCTGCTCAGGATCGTGCACACCGCGAGCATGAGGCCTGCCGGGGTGACCCGTCATCACCCCGGCGCCCATCACCCACCGGTCCGCCGCACTGCGCGGAAGCCGCACCCCGCCCGCAGCCTGTAGGCAGCCGGTGACCGGCTGGCCTGGCCAGATACATGGCTGCGTGACGGTTTGCCGGCGTGGCCGGCGGGGCCTCCCTCGGCCCGCAGTCGCTCGATCGCGGCGTTCATGTAGAAGGTGTTCCACAGCACGATGCAGTTCAGCACCAGGCCGCCGATGCGTCCCCGCACTAAGTCTAATTTAACAGTCGAAATTATTGATAATATCTGCCGATGGTGTTTCTGTGAAGGCTGTGACCAGCGCTGGACTCACGAGGAGCGCCCATGACCCAAAGCAATTCGAACGTTGACGTACGACGTGTGGCCGGGCACATAGGGGCAGAGATCACTGGCGTGCGGCTGGGCCCTGACCTGCCCGAACCCATCCTGGAGATCATCAAGAACGCGCTGCACGAGCACAAGGTGATCTTCTTCCATGGCCAGGATCACCTTGATGACGAGAGCCAGTCAGGTTTCGCGCGGCTGTTTGGCGACCTGACCCTGCCCCATCCCACGGTGCCGGGACAGGCAAGCGGGCGCAACGTGCTCTCACTCGACGCTCAGCGCGGCGGCGGGAAGGCCAACGCCTGGCACACCGACGTGACATTCGTGGACCGCCCGCCTGCCATATCCTTCCTGCGCGCGGTCACGCTTCCGCCGTATGGCGGCGACACTACCTGGGCGAACACCGCCACGGCCTACCAGGCACTGGCACCGGAGTTGCGCGAGCTTGCCGAGCGGCTCTGGGCGCTGCACACCAACGACTACGACTACATCGGCACGCGCGGCGGCGGTGTGAACGACGTGACGCCTCGTGACCAGGATCATCACAGGGACGTCTTCCTCTCCACCATCTACCAGACGGAGCATCCCGTGGTGCGGGTTCACCCGGAGACCGGCGAGCGGGCGCTGCTGCTCGGCCAGTTCGTCAGGCACATCCTGGGCGTCTCCTACGCCGACTCCAAGTACCTGTTCGAGCTGTTCCAGCGGCATGTGACCCGGCTTGAGAACACGGTCCGGTGGCGCTGGACGCCCGGCGACCTCGCGATCTGGGACAACCGGGCCACCCAGCACTACGCGATCGACGACTACGGTGATCTGCCGCGGCGGATGCACCGGGTCACGGTCGCCGGCGTCGTGCCAGTGAGCGTGGACGGGCGGCGCAGCGTGGCACGGGCAGGCGACGCCTCGGGCTACGTCACTGCCGCAGGCTGACGCGTCTGCGACTCGGACATCCCTCACGGGGCATAGTCCCTCCCGCCGGGTGCCGGACCGGACGGTGATGCGGCATGATGGTCGCTGGTGAGATGGGGGGCCGCATGACACTCTCGCTGCCGGTCAGCGACGACGCCAACGCGCTGCTATCGCGCAGTCCGCTTGCCCTGCTGATCGGGATGCTGCTTGATCAGCAGGTGACGATAGAGAAGGCGTTCAGCTCGCCTGCCGTCCTGGTGGAGCGGCTTGGGCACGAGCCGGATACCAGGGAACTCGCGGCCTACGACCCGGAGGCGCTTGCCGCGCTCTTCGCGGAGCGGCCAGCCCTGCACCGTTACCCGCGGGCGATGGCGGCCCGGGTGCAGGACATGTGCCGCCTGATCGCCGATCGTTATGACGGTGACGCCGCAGGCGTCTGGTCCGGTGCCCAGTCCGGAGACGAGCTGGTCAAGCGGGTGGCCGAGCTGCCCGGGTTTGGTGCGCAGAAGGCACGGATCTTCGCCGCCCTGCTCGGCAAGCAGCTAGGCGTGCGGCCAGAGGGGTGGCGCGAGGCGACCGGCCCGTTCGGCGACGAGGCGACCTACCTGTCGGTCGCCGACATCGTCGACGAGGACTCGCTGGCCCAGGTTCGCGCGTACAAGCAGCAGCTTAAGGCCGCCGCCAAGGCGCGCCGATGACCTGAGCCCTACACTGCCTGACCTGCCGACACTCTAAGCAGCGAGGGCGGTGCTGGTGCTGGTGCTGGTGATCTGCGATGTGTCAGCGGCCAAGCTGGCCGCGTCGGCGCTGCTCGCGCAGTCGGCGCCGCTGCGACGGGTCCAGCATCAGGTAGGCGGTGGTCGGGATCGCGATCGCGGCCACGATGATCAGGGCGGTTATGTACCACGGAAGCCAGGTCAGCAAAATAAGACCGACGATGATCCCGCCGATGGCGAAAACTACATGGCGTGCCATGTCACGACTCCCTCTCTCGGAGGGGTCCGACTCCCCTGCCGTGGACTTGCGAACCCACTGAACCACATCTCGCCCCTGATGCTGTAACGACGGGGTGCCCCCCGCGTGTTCCGCCGGCTCGGCCAGGCCGCTGCCGGCTGCCTGTGCCGGGCCATCGACCTCCCCGCTTTACCTTGGCCGGTCCCTGGCGTGATACAGACCTGAATGTCTCCTCAGTGCCGGGGCGGCACGAGTCAGTGCCGGGGCGGCACGAGCGCCCGGTCCTAGCGGGACAATGGTCCAGAGCAACGGGGAAAGGTTCTCTCCATGATCAGCGGGCAGCCGAGCGCGGGCGGGGAGCAGCCGAGCGCAGGCGGAGAGCAGCCGAGCGCGGACGGCGGGCCGTCGGGGCGCCGGCAGCGCCTCCGATGGCAGCCGAGCGCGCTGCGGTTCATGCTGCCGGCCCTGCTGATCATCCTGATTCTTGCCGGGCTCCGCGGCGCTGCCACCACGCCTGGCTGGACCGGCCGCTACCACGCCGACGGCGTCGCGATCGGCGCGGCACTCGAGGTCCTGGCTGCCGCCCTGCTCGCGGTGCTGGTGATTCGCGGGCGGCGCACCCCGCAGGATGCATCCGTCGCCGCCAAGCTACGCGCCGCACTCAGATACCCGCTCACTGCCGGGCTGATCGCGATCCCCATCGTCCTGCTGCTCAACGCGGACCTGGTGCACCTGCACCCCCGCCGGCGGTCGGTAACCCCTCTGCCATCGTCGCCGCCGCGGCGGCGGCGGCCCAAGCCTCTCACTCAGTCGGCCGGGCTGCACATCCCGTGGACTACCGTCCTGTACGGGCTGCTCGTCGTGATTGTCCTGGCCGCCGTGATCTGCTGTGCGGTGCTGCTAGCGAGGCGCGCGAGACTGACCGGCGAGCCGTTCGCGGACATCGGCGATGATCCCGGCGAGCTGCGCGCGGCAGTCGAATCCGGCCGGGCCGCGCTGCGCCGCCTTGATGACGACCGGGCCGCGATCATCGCCTGCTACGCGGCCATGGAGCGCAGCCTGGCCAAGGCAGGCGCTGCCCGCGGCGTCGCGGACACCCCGGATGAGCTGCTGGCCAGGGCGGTCAACGCGGGCCTGGCACGCGGCGGCGCGGCGGGAACGCTAACGGCGCTCTTCTACGAGGCCAGGTTCTCCAGCCACCCGCTGCACAGTGGCCAGCGGGACGCGGCCGAGCATGCCCTCGGCGAGATCGCCGCCGACCTCGACCGGCCACGGCCTGGCGCGGCGCGGGTCGAGGCCGGCGCAGCAGAAGCCGGGACTGGCGCAGCAGAAGCCGGGACTGGCGCAGCAGAAGCCGGGACTGGCGCAGCAGAAGCCGGGACTGGCGCAGCAGAAGCCGGGGCTGGCGCAGCAGAAGCCGGGGCTGGCGTCGCGGGAGCCGAGCAATGACCAGCCGGAGCCCAGGCCCTGTGGGGACCGGCCAGAACCCAGGCCAGCCGACAAGCGGCCAGAACCTGGGCCGGCCTGCTAGCGGCTGGCACGGCGCGCTGCCCGAGGTCGCCGTCGCCGCCGCGATGGTGGCCGCGGCGGCCGCAGCCGGATACGCCGTGGCCGGGCCTGAGGCGCTGACGATCGTCATGATCGTGGCGGCGGCCGGCGCACTCGTGCTGGTCCGCGGCCTGCTGCCCGCTGCCCAGCCGCCGTCGGACATCAGGGGCGGCACCGATAGCGTCACCGCTGCCGTGTCCTTCTACCGTTACTGGCACTACGTCGCCGACCTGCGGGAGGGGACGGCGGCGAGGAGCGCCTATGAGATGAAGCTGCGCCCGGCCCTTGAGCACCTGCTCGCCGCACGGCTCGCCGAACGGCACGGCGTGAACCTGTACCGGGATCCAGCCGCCGCCCGGCGGCTGCTGTGCCGGGCCGGCCGCGACAATGATCTCTGGGCGTGGATCGACCCGGACCAGGCCAGCAAGGAGGCCGCGGGCAAGCCGCCTTCCGGCCGTACCCAGCCGCCTGGCATTCCCCGCCGCACCCTGGAGCGCCTGATCAACCGACTGGAGCAGCTGTGACCGATGCGACCCGGACGCCCGCGCAGACCGCACAGCGCTGCGCCGAGATCCTGGACGAGGTGGAGCGCGCGGTCGTCGGGCGGCGGCGCGGCCTGGAGCTTGTGCTCACCGGCATCCTGGCCGGCGGCCACATCCTGCTGGAAGACCTGCCCGGGCTCGGCAAGACGCTCATCGCCCGGTCCTTCGCTCGCGTGCTCGGGCTGGACTTCGCCCGGATCCAGTTCACCCCGGACCTGCTGCCCTCTGACGTTATCGGCGCGCCGCTGTACGACCAGCGCACGGCCGAGATGGTGTTCCGGCCCGGACCGGTCTTCACCCAGCTGCTGCTGGCCGACGAGATCAACCGGACTCCGCCGAAGACCCAGGCCGCGCTGCTCGAGGCGATGGGCGAGGGCCAGGTGAGCGTGGACGGGGTGACCAGGCCGTTGCCGCAGCCATTCGTGGTTCTCGCGACCGACAACCCGATCGAGTACGAGGGCACCTACGAGCTGCCTGAGGCACAGCTCGACCGCTTCTTGATGCGGCTGCGGTTTGGCTACCTTCAGCCAGCCGACGAGACGTCGATGCTCCAGCTCCGCCTGGACCGGCGTACCGAGTGGCCGTCGCTCGCCAGCGTCACCAACGCGACGGAGCTGCTGGCGATGCGCGCATCGCTCGAGCAGATCGAGGTGGCGCCCGATTTGCTCGAGTACGTCATGTCGATCGTCACGGCGACCCGCAACCACCCGCAGATCCAGGTCGGCGCGAGCCCTCGCGGCGGGCTGGCGCTCGTCCAGCTCGCCCGCGGCCAGGCCCTGCTGCACAAGCGGGACTATGTAGTTCCGGACGACATCAAGGCGATCGCCGTGTCCGCCCTCGCGCACCGGGTCACGCTCCGCCCTGAGCTGTGGGTCCGCCAGGTCAGCGCGGACAGTGTCGTCGGCAGCCTGATCTCAGCCGTGCCGACACCGCGTACCGACCCCACCGCCACGACGCGGAACCAGATGGGCACGTCGGTATGACCGCGCCAGGCGGGCAAGCCCTGGCCCGGGAAGTGGCGGCACGGGCCGATCCGCCGGGCGGCATGGGCCGCTCGACGGAGCTGGCGCCGCGCTGGGGAGTTTCCGCGCACGCGCGCAGGCTGCTCACCCTCGGCCTGGCCGGCCTCGTGATCGCCGTCATCACCCGGCGCGCCGAGTTCGCCGGCGCCGCGGCGCCGGCCCTGCTGCTGCTCGCCGGCTGGCGGCGGGACCAGCCCGGACGCATCGACGCGACGGCCCGGCCAAGCGCGACACGCATCTTCGAGGGCGAGCAGACGGCCATCGAGATGGTGATCACCGGACACGGTGAATACGACGTGGAGCTGGTCGTGCATGCGCACGAGTCGGTTGAGTCCGCTCGCTACCCGGTCCGCGCACCGGCCGGCCGGGCCGTACTGCCGGTGCTGATGACGCGCTGGGGCCGTCGGCCGACGGGCATCTGCGAGATCATCCTGCGGGACCGCTGGCGGCTGGCCGAAGGCCGTGCCGTGCTTGCGCTGCCGCGGATCGACTGCTACCCGGAACCAGCCGAGCAGCACACCACGATCCTGCTGAACCGGCTGCCGAACCGGCTGGGCGAGCATCCGGCGCGCGCGACAGGTGAGGGCGTCGAGTTCGGCGGGGTGCGAGAGTACGTCCCCGGTGACCGGCAGCGCCGGATCAACTGGCCCGCCACCACCCGGCGCGGCGGGCGGCTCCAGGTGAACACGTTCGCCGCGGAGCGCTCGCAGGACGTGCTCCTGCTCGTTGACGCCAGCTGCGACGTGGGCGAGGCCGGATTCACTCCGCTCGACCTCGCGCTCCGCGGCGCAGTCGCCGCCGCGCGCGCATACCTCGCTGCCTCGGACCGCGTCGGGCTCATCACCTACCAGTGGGGCCTGAGCTGGCTCAGTCCCGGACACGGTGAGCGGCACTTTTTCAAGATCGTCGAGGCGATCCTGGCCGGGCCGCGCACCAGGTCACGGGAGTACAGCCTGGAACGGCTGCCCCGGTCGGCGTTTCCGCCCGGCGCCATGGTCCTCGTATTCAGCCCGCTGCTCGACCAGCGGTTTGTCGAGACACTGCGGGACCTGCGGGAGCGGGGCCACTTCGTCCTCGTGATCGACGTGCTCAATGCTGAGCCTGGCTCGATCCGGGGCAGCATCGGCCGACTCGGCCGCAGGTACTGGCGGATGGAGCAGCAGGCGATCCGGTTCTCGCTGCATGAGCTCGGGATCGGCGTGGTGCACTGGGACGGCAGGCAGAGCCTGGACCTCCCGCTCGCGCCGTATACCCGGCGGGCCCAGACGTCGCGCCGCCGCGGCCGCGGCTGACGATGAAGCGGCCTGGCGTCCCGCACCGGCGGCCCGCAGCCGAACGCGCGAAGCGCGCCGCGGCACTGGCGGGCGGCCCGGACGGGGCAGGGCAGGCAGACGCGAAGCCCGCCGCGGCACTGGCGGGCGGCCCGGATCGGCCAGGGCAGGCAGACGCGCCAGCGCTGGCACGGGCCAGGCAGGTGGCCGCGGCCGGCCTGCTGGGCGGAGCCTGCTGCGCCTGGGCTGCATGGCCTGCGACTGGAGCGGCGCAGACCGCCTTGCTGGTCATCGCCGCCGGGTGCGTCGCCGCCGACCTGATGCGCCTGGCCACCCCCGAAGCGGCGGTTGGCATGGCCGACGCCTTTTCCAGCATCACGGTGCGGTTGTGGAGCTGGGGCAATGGCCTCATCAGGCAGCTGCCATTGGCCGAGGGCGCCGCGCTGGCGGCACTGATCCTCGAGGCGACGCATCCGTCCAGGCCGTGGCACACCGGCCTGCTCGGCGCCGCGCTGCTCTGCTACCTGCTCGCCACGCACCTGGCTGAATCGAGCGCCCCGGCGCGAGTGCTCCGCCCGCAACTGCCCGCGCTGGCTGCCGGGCTCGGCCTGCTGATTCTCGGCGTCGGGGCCGCCATGCTGCCCGCCACTGCCCCGGGCCTCGGGTCGGGCTCGCTCCGGGTGCTGGCGGCCGTCGCCGCGATCATCGTCGGCGCGCTGGCGCTGCCGCTATGACAGCCCCGGCTGGCCAGGGGATTAGCGGCCGGCCGCGTATCCCTGCATTCCCCGCGGGTTCGCCGCGGCGTACAGGAACCCGCGCGACCTGGCGACCGCGCTGATCCGGCCCAGCGACCACGGCGGCATGACGGTTACCTTGTGGCCCCTGGCGCGCAGCGCGGCGATCTCGTCCTGGCCGACCCTGGCCTCGACGTCGACTGCCAGCGGATAAGACTCGCGCGGGTAGAACGAGCACGGGAAGTGCCGGCTGTGAAATGCCGGCGCGTCGATTGCCTGCTGTAGGTTCATGCCGAAGTGCAGGTGATTGAGGAAGAACGCGAGCGTCCACTGATCCTGCTGGTCTCCGCCCGGCGTGCCGAAGGCGAGGTACGGCTCGCCATCGCGCAATGCCAGGCCAGGACTGAGCGTCGTCCGCGGCCGCTTGCCCGGGGCGAGCGAGTTGGGCAGGCCCGGCTCCAGGGTGAACATCTGCGCCCTGGTGCCCAGGCAGAAACCGAGCCCGGGGATGACGGGTGAGCTCTGTAGCCAGCCGCCGCTCGGCGTGGCAGCCACCAGGTTCCCGAACCTGTCCGCCACATCGAGATGGCAGGTGTCGCCCGCCCGCGCCGAGGCGTCACCGGTCCGGCTCATCGGCTCCCCTGTGCCCGGGTCAAGCGGGGGCGCGCAAATACCGCTGGCCGTCGCGTACCCGGGCAGCCGCGGCACACGGCCGCCCGGCGCCCCGGGAACCAGGTCGGGGCGGGCGCTGGCACCGACGAGCCCGCGGCGCTCCGCCGCGTACCCGGGCGAGAGCAGGTCGCCGAGCGGGACCTCGCCGAACCTGGGGTCGCCGTACCACGCCTCCCGGTCCGCGAAGGCCAGCTTGGCGCACTCCACCACCGTGTGGATGAACTCGGCGCTGCCCGGCGCCATCGCGCCGAGATCGAAACCCGACAGCAGGCTGAGCTGCTGGAGGAACACCGGGCCCTGGCCCCACGCGTCTGTCTTGCACACGGTCAGGCCTGCGTACTCGAGTGTCACCGGACGTTCGGTTCCGGCCCGCCAGCCGGCCAGGTCCTCGTGGCCGAGCAGGCCGCGGTTGCGTTCCCCCGTGACGTCCATCACTTCGGCCGTCGCCAGGTAGGCAGCGATCGCCTCGGCGACGAACCCCTCGTAGAACGCCACCCGCGCGGCCTCGATCTGCTCATCCCGGTCCGTGCCCGCCGCCTCGGCCTCGGCGAGGATCCGCTGGTAGGTGGCGGCCAGCACGGGATTGGCGAACCTGGATCCCGGGGCGGGGACGCACGCCGCGCCGCCGCCGGCCAGGTAGATCTCGGCCGAAGAAGGCCAGTGCTCGCGGAACAGGCCCGCCACGCTCGCGATGCCCGCGGTTATCGCGGGCAGCACCGGGTACCCGCCTGCCGCGTAACCGATCGCGTGCTCCATCACGGCGCGCAGCGGCAGGCGGCCGCGGTCGCGCAGCAGCAGCAGCCAGGTTCCGAACGCGGCCGGCACGCAGGCGGCGAGCAGGCCATTGCCCGGCACGAGATCAAGGCCGAGTGTCCCGAACGCCGCCAGGGTGGCAGCCGCGGGCGCCGAACCCTGCCCGTCGAGGACGAACGGCTCCCCTCGCGTGGCGTCGAACCCGATGACCGGCACCTCGCCGCCCGGCCCGTTCAGGTGCGGCTCGACCACCTGTAGCACCAGCCCGGCCGCCACCGCGGCATCGAACGCGTTCCCGCCCTGCTCCAGCACCGCCATTCCGGCTGCCGAGGCCAGCCAGTGCGTCGAAGCCACCATCCCGAACGTGCCGGCCAGCTCTGGCCGGGTGGTGAACGGGGGGGTCATCCAATGACGTTAGCGGACCAGGTACGTGACGCGGTTGCGCCACCATGTCCGATCCGCCCCGGCGTGGGAGTCCCTGGGCAGAACTGATCCGGTGGCGGGGCCGCGCCAGCGACGTATGCGGGCGTGGCTGCGGGCTGTAACGTCTGACCTCATGGAAGAGCTAACCCCCCGGCTGCGTGCCGTGTGCGATCTCCGCGTGGCCGAAGTGCGCGAGGCATGCGGCCGTCACGAGTACGACGGCGAGATCCAGGATCTGTCACCCGACGGCGTCCGCTCCGGGCTCGCCCGGCTGGAACAGGCCCGCGCCAGCGGTGACATCCTTGACGACTCGCACGACGAGGCCCACCTGACCGCGTTCGAGAACCTGGCCCGGGTCGAGTTCGGCGACCTCGAGTTGCACCGGCGCAATCCGCTGTATCACCTGGGCGAGCTCGACCTGGCGTGCTATGACAGGGACTACGCCCCGCAGGATCAGCGCGCGGCCGCCCGGCTGGCGCAGCTTGCCAGCTGGCCGCGGGCGGTGGACAACGCCATCGCCGCGCTCGACCAGGTAAGCGCACCCGTGGCCACCGCCCTGCTCGGGCCAGTTCGCGGGCTCGCCGCCGGCATACCTGACGACGCGGATCCGCAGACCCGCAGCGCGGCGCTGGCGGCACATGCGCGGATCGCCGCCCACCTGGAACGCACCGCCGCTACCGGCGTAGCGCAGACGGCCCTGGGCACTGCCGGGCTGACCGCGCTGATGGGCAGCGCCGAAGGCATCCGGCTAGACCTGGGCAGGCTGGCTGAGCAGGCAGACGCCGAACGGGACAGGCTGCGCGAGCGGCTCGCCGAGAGCTGCGGCCGGGTCGATCCTGGCCGGCCACCGCTCGAGGTCGCCCGAGAGCTTGTCCGTGATCATCCGGACGCTGCCGGGGTCATCGACGCCGCGAGAAGCTGGACCACGCGGGCGATCGAGTTCACCCGCGAGCGTGACCTGATGCCCTACAACGACGGTGAGTGCCTGGTCGGGCTCGCGCCGCCGTCCCGCCGCTGGGCCATGGCGATGATGTCCTCGAACGCGCCAGGCGAGCCGGAGGGGCCGTCCTGGTACCACGTCACCCCGCCGGACGAGTCCTGGCCGGCTCGCGAGACCGAGGAATGGCTTGAGGTGTTCAGCGAGACCACCCTGCCCGGGATCACCGTGCACGAGGTCGCGCCTGGGCACTTCTCGCACGGCCGGGCGCTCCGCCAGGCACCCACCACGGTGCGGCGGGTGCTGCATTCGATGGCATTCGTCGAGGGATGGGCGCACTATGCCGAGGAGCTATGCGTCGAGGAGGGCTTCTGCTCCGACGACCCGCGGTTCGCGATCGGGGTATGGCTGGAGGCGCTCGTCCGGGTAACCCGGCTGGCCTGCGCGATCGGCGTGCACACGGCCGGCTTGACAGTGCAGGAGGGCGCCCGCAGGTTCGAGACGGATACCCACATTGCCGGGCCGCCCGCACTGTTCGAGGCACAGCGGGCCACATTCGACCCGACCTACGGCCGTTACACCTGGGGCAAACTCGTGATCATGGACCTGCGGGAGCGGGCCAGGAAGGACTGGGGCGCAGGCTTCACGCTGCGCAGGTTCCACACGGCGATGATGGACCTGGGGGCGCCGCCGCTCGGGCTGCTCGACACCGTGCTCGAGCGCGGCTGACGAGGCCATTCCCGGGCTCGCGGCGGCGTCCACCCGCCAGCTGGCTGATGTGATGCTACTAAACGGCATAGTCCAGTGCGCTGGCGGCGGTCCAGAGGTAATACATATGCACAAGTATTCAATGTGACAGTAGCCATTACCTTATACGGGTGTTTCGGGAGTTTCGCCCGATTACGCCATAACATCAGGCAATGACTAATTCAAGTCTCGACGTGACGCTATCTTCTGTTTTACTCATGAGAATGTCACTTGAGCAGATCTATGAAGGCGCGCCGACCGTCTTCTCCGGGCGATACCGCACCACCATCAACGAGCTCACCGACCAGCGTCCCGCGCTCAGGCCCGAGATCCTCGCCGAGGCCGTAGCCAGGCTCGTCGGCCTCGGAACCTTCTCTGCCGCCACGAAGCTGCTCGTCGAGGAGGACAAGGGCGGCATCCTGGCCGGCCCGGTCTGCCTGGCGACCGGCCTGCCGCTGGCGGTGGCTCGCTGGTATCCCTACGATCTGCCGGCCGAGGCCGGCCAGCCGCCGGCCGAGGTCGAGGTCACCTCGGAGTACTACACCGGACACCTTTACCTGAACGGGATCATGCCCGGTGACAGGGTCATCATCATCGACGACACGGTCAGCACCGGCGGGACGCTGGTGGCACTGGTCGAGGCCGTGCGGCGGTGCGACGCCGAGGTGACCGAGGCCCTGGTCGTCACGGAGAAGCCAGCTAACGGCGGCGTCGCGGCGGTGCGCGCCCGCTGCGGCGTCGAGGTGAAGCCGGTACTGCGGGTGGCCATCGACGCGGCCAGCGGCCTGGTCCGCGTCCTGCCCAGAGATGACGTGGATCGCGGCGAGCCCGCGGCCAGCGGAGACGGGCAACCCGAAGCCGCGGCCGTAGACACGCGCGGCGCCGGCGCCCCGGCCGCTGGCGGCACCGAACTGCGCCGGCTGCGCCATGTGGTTCCCGCCGGGGCCGCGCGCGTCTACGCCAAGTGCGAGTTCAGGAATCCCACCGGCAGCCACAAGGACAGGATCTTCAACTACATGATCGATGCCCTGGAGCAGCGCGGCGAGATCGCGCCCGGCTGGACGCTGGTGGAGTGCTCCACCGGCAACGGCGGCGCAGCCCTCGCCCAGGTGGGCCTGGCACGCGGGTACCGGGTAGTAGTCCTCATGCCGGCCGGGATGACGATCGAGCGCAAGACTCAAATCCGTGCGTTCGGCGGAGAGATTATCGAGACCGACGCCGGGGGCTTCCTGCTGCAAGCCGAGGAGGAGGCCCGCGAGTACGTCCGCCGCCATCCGCGCAGCTACTTCCTTGATCAGTCCACCAACCCGTTGAACTGGCAGGCATGGCGGAGGGCAGGCGAGGAGATCGTGGCGGACTTCCGCCTGCTCGGCCGGCCCGTCGATTGGTTCGTATGCAGCATCGGCACCGGCGGTACGTTCTCCGGTATCGCGGACGCGCTCAAGGCCGAGTTCCCTGAGATGGTCACGGTCGCGGTCGAGGTCGATGCCTCCGCCCCGCTGCGCGCCAAGCGAGACCACGTTGCGTTCCAGCACAGGCCGCACAACCTCATGGGCCTCGGCCCCGGCAAGATCGCGCCGAACGTCCGCGAGGAACTCATCGACGAAGTCCGCACCGTGACCGGTGCGCAGGCCTGGACGATGATGAAACGGCTTATCGCGCAGGAGAAGCTCTTCACCGGGCCTACCGCGGGCGCGAACGCCCATGTCGCGGCGGAGATAGCGGCGGAACTGCCTCCGGATCGGTCAATTGTCACTGTGCTCTTCGACTCGGCGTGGAAATATATCAGCGTGTGGGACGGCGATTACTCCCACCGCGACGCGCAGGGACCGGACCCGCACCCGGAGTGCTGACATGCAAGAAGCCCGCGAGCCAAGCATGGCCCGCGGGCTTGCGCTGCTGCTGCCTTACCCCGTGCTGTCGGCCGTTGTGGACGTGTACGCGGGGCATGGCGAGCAGTCGCTGGACCCGGCGGTGGTGGCCGCCGTCGCCTTCACGCTGACGGTTGTCTTGTTCGCCGTTCTGGAGGCCGGGGCGGGGCGGCCGGCCGCAGGGCAGTGGCCCGGGTCCGCCAGCCTGAAGCGCACGCTGCGCGCCCAGCCGCAGGACATTGCCGCGCTCAACGTCAGCACGGCGCTGACCTGGATCTCCCTGCTGTATGCGCTGAAGTTCCTCGAGCCAGCCGTGGTCAACGCGGTCAGCCTGGCGATCGGGCCGGCGGTGACGGTGGTGGCGGGTCCGCTGCTGCGGCGCGGGACGTCCGTCCTGGCCATCGAAGCCGGCCTCTCGGCGGCCCTGCTCGCCATGATCGCCGTACTGTGCTGGGGCTCGGCGGCCGGCCTGACCTCGATCGGGCATGTCGGCCTCGGCCGCGGCACCGCGGGCCTGGCCGCGACGGTTGTCTCCAGTCTTGGCTCCGCGGGCACATTCATCTATGCCAAGCGGCTCAGCGAGGCCGCAGTGAGCCCCGCCGCGGTGCTGTCATCCCGGTTCTACCTGACGGCCGTCGTGTCCTGGGCGATCGCCGCCGCCGACCATGTGCCGCGGCTCGCCGCCTCGCTGGTGCCCGGGGCAGTGGTGGCGGTCGTGGGGGTTGCCGCCCCCGCCTACCTGCTCCAGCTCGGCGTGCGGCATGCCGAGCCCATCACGGTCTCGCTGCTCGACAACCTCGCTCCGCTGCTGACCTATCTGCTCCAGCTGCTTGACGGCAGGCTGCGCCCTTCGGCGTTCTCGCTGTCGGGCATCCTGGTGATCACCGGCCTCATCGGGACCGGGGTTATCGCCCGCGCCAGGCACGATGCGGGGGCGGCCCGGGCGCGCTGTACGGTGGGTGCATCGTCACGCAGTGCGGGAACGTGAGGACATCAGCATGCTCATATCGCGCGGCTGGCCGCGCCGCCGGCCTATGGCGGCGGTACTCGCCGCGGTCGCCCTGGCCGCCACCCTGGGCATTGCCGGCTGCGCCACGGTGGCATCGGCGGCACAGGCTCCGGCCATCCAGGCCGCGACTGCCTACGTGCCGCTGCCGATCAGTCCCGGCACGACCGCCATCTACCTGGCGATCAGGAACAATGGCTCCCCGGACAGCCTGATATCGGCCCGGACAAGCGTCGGCGGCCGGGTCACCTTCCGGGAGCTTGCCAGCGGCGGCACCCTGATGCGGACGGTGCCCGCCATCAGCATCCCGGCACACTCGATCCTGCCGCTTGTACCCGACGGTCCGCACCTGATGATCACCGGCGCCGGCCGCATGCAGAACGGCAAGGAGATCACGCTCACCCTGAGATTCCGGCATGCCGGGATTGTGACGGTGGGCGCGCTGGTCACCAACCCGCAGGACACGGCGAGCAGTAACTACTTCATGAACTGAGCCACGGATGATACATAGTGGCCCATGGGACAACTGATTCTGCTCAGGCACGGCGAAACCGAGTGGAGCCTGGCCGGCCGGCACACTGGCCGCACCGACATATCGCTCACCCCGCACGGTGAGACCGTCGCGGCGCAGCTCGCCGGGGCGGTGTCGCGACTGCGGATCCGGGCCGCCTTCACCAGCCCGGCGAAGCGCGCCGTCCGGACCGCGGAGCTGGCCGGCCTTGGCAGCGCCCAGCCGGACCCCGACCTGTGGGAATGGGACTACGGCGGCTACGAGGGACGCACCACCCAGGAGATCCAGGTGAACCGGCCAGGCTGGTATCTGTGGCGGGACGGTGTCATCCCCGGCGACGCGGCGCATCCGGGCGAGAGCATCGCCCAGGTCGGCGCCAGGGTAGACGCCGTCCTCAGCCGGGTAAGGCCGCTGCTTGCCGAGCCGGACGGCGACGTCGCGCTGGTGGCACACGGCCACGTGCTGCGCGTGCTCACGGCCCGCTGGCTGGGCCTCGAGCCGGCCGGCGGACGCCTGTTCAGCCTGGACACCGGAACCATCAGCACGCTCGGCACCGAGCATGACGAGCCGGTCATCGCAACGTGGAACGTTCCCGCTGCCTAGCCGACCCCTCAGCCAGCCGATACGATGCGGTCCGCGCGGTCGCGGCCCGGCGCCACCGCGCGGGCGTTGGCCTCGTCGCACTCGCTGACGAACCGCTCGGCCGCCGCGGGCGTCTTCCCCCACCGCACGTGCCGCGCCACCAGCCGCCTGCACCGCTCCGCGTCGCCGAGGTCGATCCACCACACCTCGTCGAGCAGCCCGCGGACCGCGGCCCATGGCGGCTCATCAGAGAGCAGGTAGTTCCCTTCCGTGATCACCAGCCTGACGTCCGATGGCACCGGAATGCTGCCGGCTATCGGCTGCCCAATTTTTCTGCCGAACGCTGGCGCGTAGACAGTCACGCCAGGCTCGGCCTTGCGGATGCGGCCGAGCAGGGTGACGTAGCCGGCCGCGTCGAAGGTGTCGGGCGCGCCCTTGCGGCCCAGCCGACCGAGCCTGGCGAGCTCCGCGTCGGCCAGGTGGAACCCGTCGAGCGGCACGACGACCGCGGGCCTGCCCGCGTGGGCCGCCAGCCGGGCGGCGAGCGTGCTCTTGCCTGCCCCCGGCGGTCCGGCCAGGCCGAGAATGGCGCGAGGCCCGGGACGGGCTGCCAGCTCGGCGGTTCGCTCGAGTGCGGCGGCGGTGTTCATCGCGGCCTGCCGGGTCAGCGCGGGACGGTTTCTTCCCTGATCCAGCTCAGGTAGGGAGCTGAGCCTGCCGCGATCGGCAGGGCCACGATCTCCGGCTCGTCGTAGCTGTGCCGATCGGTCAGGAAGGCCGCGAGCTCACCAAACCTGTCGGCCGGGGTCTTGAGCAGGATCAGCCATTCCTCGGCGCGCTCGATGCCGCCTTCCCACCAGTATGTGCTCGCGACCGGGCCGGCCACCTGAGCGCACGCCGCCAGCCTCGCCTCGACGGCGGCGCGGCCAAGTTCCATCGCTTCCGCGCGCGAATCGGTAGTCGTCTGGACCTGGAGATACTCCCCTGCAGCGCCTTGCTCCCCGTGGGGTTTCGCACCGCCCTGAGCCGCCATGGGACCTGATGGTACGCCGGTCGGCGCGGCGGCAAGTCGCGACCTTAGGCCAGGGCGCGGACGGCCGCTTTTAGCGCCTGTTCCCGGTCGGCGGGAACCAGGCCGATCCTGGTCCGCCGGTCCAGCAGATCGCCGGAATCGAGCGCGCCCTCGTGCCGCACGGCGAAGACAAATTCGGCGCCGGTAACGGGCACGCCCTGCGCCACCGGCTCGGCCAGCCACGGGTCCTTCCCGGCCAGGCCAAGAACCGCGGGCGCCTCCGTGCCGTACCTGGCCACCAGCCGGGCCGGCCCGCGCAGCCTTGCCAGCGCTTGGGGTGCCGCCGCGCCGACCAGCGGCAGGCGGTGCGTGCGGCATGCCCCGGCCGTCCGGCCGTCGAGCGCCGCATCGACGGCATCGCGCGCCATCCGCCGGTAGGTGGTCAGCTTGCCGCCCACCACGGTGATCACCCCGTCCGGTGAGGTGAGCACGGCGTGCCGCCTGGACAGATCCGCGGTCGCTCCGTCGACGTCGCCAGCGGCCGGCCCGCACAGCAGCGGCCGCAGGCCGGCGAAAGCGCCGAGCACATCGCCGCGGCCTACCGGGGCGTCCAGTACGGTGCTCACCGTCTCGAGCAGGAAGCTGATCTCGCCTGTGGTCGGCTCGGGCACCTCGGGCAGTGGCCCGTCGGCTGGCTCGTCGGTCAGCCCGACGTACACCCGCGGCTCGTCAGGCACCGGAACCGCGAACACGAACCTGTTCCGCTCGCCGGGAACCGGGGCTATCAGGCCCGCGCGCAGCCCGCCGAGCGCGGCATCGGCGAGGACCAGGTGGGTGCCCCGGCTCGGCCGCAGCGCCACGCCCTCGGCGAGCTGCCCGGCCCACACTCCTGCCGCGTTGACCACGGCCTTGGTACGGAGCCGGAACGAGTCCCCGGTCAGCCTGTCGGTGAGCAGCGCGCCGTCTGCGGTCAGGCCGCTCGCCTCGCACCGGGTCAGGATCACCGCCCCGTATGCCGCGGCCGTGCGGGCCACCGCGACCACCAGCCTGGCGTCGTCGGTGAGCTGGCCGTCCCACGTCAGCATTCCCCCGGTGACGTCCCGGCGGAGCTGCGGGACGGCGGCCAGGGCCTCTGTCCTGGTCAGCCGCCTTGGCCGTGGTAGCGTCCGGCGGCTGGTCCGGGCCGCTAGCCGCAGCACGTCGGCCGCCGCAAGCCCGGTGCTGGTCAGCGCTCTCGATCCGCGGCTGGTGCCGGGCAGCCACGGATAGATCATCGGCAGCGGCCTGGTCAGGTGCGGCGCGAGCCGTTCCATGATCAGGCCGCGTTCGGCTGCGCTCTCATAGGCGATGCCGACCTCTCCCCTGGCCAGGTACCGCAGCCCGCCGTGAACCAGCTTCGAGCTCCAGCGGCTGGTGCCAAAGGCGAGGTCGTGCCGTTCGGCGAGCACGACGGACAGGCCGCGAGAGGCGGCGTCGAGCGCCACGCCTACGCCGGTTATCCCGCCGCCGACTACGAGGAGGTCCGCCTGGCCGTATTCGGCGATCGCGGCGAGCTCGCGGGCGCGCCTGGCCGCGTTGAGCGACGTCCCGCCCGCCCCGGCTGTTCCGGCCGTCCTGCCCGACCCGACCGTCCTGCCCGACCCGGCCGACCCGGCCGACCCGGCCGTCCTGCCCGACCCGGCCGACCGGGCCGATGTGGGCGTGGCGCTCATTCCCGGCCAGCCAGGCGGGAGCCGTCGAGGCGGCCGTCGGCGGGCAGGCCCGCTTCGCTTTCGGGCCGGAGATACCGGTCAAGTAGCACGGCAAGCTCGGCATCGCGCAGTGCGGGCGTGATCAGGCCAGCCGTCAGCCTGGTGGAGAGCACTGATGACTGGACGCTGAGCAGCACGGTCGCCGACATGGCGTCACCATCGCCCGCGCGGATCGACCCGTCCCGCTGACCGGCTTTGATCATGTCGGCGATGAAACCGAGCGCCATCCGCTGGCTGGTGCCGAGGCGGTCGAAGATGTACGGCTGGAGCATCTCGGGGTCGACCTGGATGATCTTGGTGAGCAGCGGGTGCGCACGCAGGCTTCCCGCGCCGGTGACAAGCTGGCTGACCGCTCGCTCCCGCACCGAACCCGGCACCTGCCCCTCGTCATCGGGGGACGCGGAGGCGAACACGCTGGCGAGCTCCCTGGTCATGAGGTCGGCGACCAGGGCCCGCAGGTCCCGCCATCGGCGGTACACGGTGGGCCGACTCACGCCGGCCCGGCGGGCTACATCGGACAGCGAGGTCCGGCGTACGCCGAACGCCAGCACGCAATCTCGTGCCGCGTCGAGGATCGCGTTGTCCGTGTCATCGGAAACGGCCTGCGCTCCGATGGCGGGCGCCAGTGCGTTACAACTTGACATGATCTGTAAGCTTATCAAATCATGATCGAGCAATCGCCTGAGCGGCCTGCCCACCGCGCCGAGGACATGCCGTGGGCCGGCTGGGATGAGCCGCGTCCGCTTCCCGAGCGGACCCGCGTCCTGCTGACGGAGTTCCTCGCCGCGCCCCTCCGGCCTTCGCCCGCGGTCGCCGAGAGCGATGTCGTCCTGCCGCCGCCGCGGCTCTCCGCCGTCGCCCGGCAGGCGTTCACCGAGGCAGCGGGCCACGGGCAGGTCCACGGCGACCGGTCCGCCCGGCTGCGCCGGACCGGCGGCAAGAGCACCACGGATCTGCTCCGCCGGCGGGCCGGAGACGTCGCGAACGCCCCCGATGCCGTGATCACCCCGGGGTCGCACGATGAGGTCATCGCGGTCCTCGAGGCAGCCAGCAGGCACCGGGTCGCGGTCGTGCCGTTCGGCGGCGGCACCAGCGTGACCGGCGGGGTCGAGCCACTGCGCGGCGAGTTCGGCGCCGTCATCGCGCTGGATCTGGGCCGGCTTGACCAGCTGACCAGGCTCGACGCCGAGTCGCTGACCGCGACCCTGGAGGCCGGGCTGCGCGGGCCTGAGGCAGAGGAGCTACTCGGCCGCCACGGCCTGACCCTCGGTCACCTGCCGCAGAGCTTCGAGCACGCGACGATCGGCGGATTCGCCGCCACCCGTTCGGCCGGGCAGGCTTCGGCGGGCTACGGCCGGTTCGAGGACATGGTGCTCGCGGTCAGGGTCGCCACGCCGCGCGGCACGATCGAAGCCGGCGGCCTGGCGCCCGCCTCGGCCGCGGGGCCCGACCTGCGGCAATTGCTGCTTGGCTCGGAGGGTGCGTTCGGAATAATCACCGAAGTCACCGTGCGAGTACGGCACCGGCCCGATACTGTGCTCGACGAGGCCTGGTCGTTCGGCGACCTCGGCTCAGGGATGGCGGCGCTGCGGGCGCTGGCCCAGTCGGGAGATCAAATGCCGACGGTAGTCCGGCTTGGCGATGAGACGGAGACCGCCATCCTGGGCATGACCAGCGGCCCGGCGCCAGCCGGCGCCCCGGCGGTCACCGGCTGCCTGGCGATCACAAGCTACGAGGGCACGGCAGCGGCGACCGCGACGCGGCAGCGGGCCGCGGCACTTGTGTTCCGGGCCCATGGCGGCACGCCTCTTGGCGCCGCACCGGTCAATGCCTGGCGGGAGAGCCGGTTCGCCGCACCGCGGCTGCGGGATGCCCTGCTGGACGCCGGCGTGCTCGCCGAGACGTTGGAGACCGCGACGAGCTGGGCGAACCTGCCCGGCCTGCACGCCGCCGTGACCGCCGCGCTGACCGCATCGCTGACCGCCGCGGGCACGCCGCCGGTAGTGACATGCCACATCTCGCACGTCTATCCGTCCGGCGCGTCGCTGTACTACACCGTCGTCGCCGCGCAGGCGCCCGATCCAGTCGGCCAGTGGGAAGCCGCCAAGACCGCGGCCGCTGATGCGATCATCAGCAATGGCGGCACGATCACGCACCACCACGCGGTCGGCACCGAGCACCTGCCCTGGATGCGCGCCGAGATCGGTGATCTAGGCGCGGAGGTGCTGCGGGCGGTGAAGGCGACGCTCGACCCGGTGGGCGTGCTCAACCCAGGCAAGCTCATCCCGCCTAGCTGACCGGAGGCACCATGACCCGCACGTGCTGTCTGGTGGTGAACCCGGCTGCGGGCGGCGGCCGGTCGAAGCGGCTGCTGCCCCTGGTCACAGCGGTGCTGGATGCCACTGGCACCAGGCATGAAGTGCGCGCCTCGACCAGCCTGGAGCACGCGAAGGAACTGGCCGTGGCCGCCGCCGGCCGGGGAGATGTCGTGGTCGCGTTCGGCGGTGACGGCATGGTCGGCGCGCTCGCCGGGGCCGTGGCCGCTGTGGACGGAGTGTTTGGGATCATCCCGTCCGGGCGGGGCAATGACTTCGTCAGGACGCTTGGGCTGCCGTTCTCGCCAGCCGATGCGGCCCGGGTGCTTGTCCATGGCCAGGAGCGGCAGGTCGATCTCATCGGGGTACGCCACCCGGAGGCGGCCCAGTCCCGGGCCGCGGGGCCGGCCGAGCTGGTCGTGGCCGGCAGCGTCTACCTCGGCATCCCGGCGGCCGCGGCCGAGATCGCCGGACGAACCAAATGGCTAGCTGGTCCCCTGGTCTATCCGGCGGCGGGGATCCGCGCGGTAGTCAACTGGAAGTCTGCGACGTTCCGGGTCGAACTGGAACGCGGCGGCGCGACCACCGTGAAAGAGTTCTCCGGCGGTGCCGTCGTCGTCGCGAACTCCCGCTACTTCGGCGGTGGCATGATGGTCGCGCCAGACGCTGACACCTCTGACGGCTTGCTCGACGTGATCTTCATCCGCGACGCCTCCAAGCTCGATCTCATCCGGGCTCTCGCAAAGATCAAGAATGGCTCGCATGTCACGATGAGCCAGATCGGCATGGAGCGCGCCGTAGAGGTCACCGTGACCAGCGGACGGCCCGTGCCGTGCGGCGCCGACGGCGAGGCGCTACCGTCGGTGTCGCCGCTACCCGCCGGGTCGCAACTGCGTATCCGGGCGCTGCCAGGCGCGCTCCGCGTGCTCGTACCGCCGCTCTCGTAGCCAGGAATCCACGATCACGCCGGATGGGTGTGATCGCGCGTGGCGAGGGCGGGCTGGTGCTCACGGCGAGGGGTGGAGATGGGTGCGCTGTCCGTCGTGGTCGAAGATGAACAGGACTTCGGCAGGGCCGTCATGGGCGCCGACCGCGTGCGGAATCATGGTGGAGAACTCCGCCGCCTGGCCGACTTCGACCAGGATCGTGCGCTCGCCCAGCAGCAGCACGACGGTTCCCGACAGGACGGTGAACCAGTCCCGGCCGGGATGCACCCGCAACTCATCGGTACCGCGCTGGGGTGCGGGCCTGGTGACACGCATCTTGGCGACCGATACACCGTGCGGTCCCGGCTCCCGGGTCAGCATCCAGGTGGTCACCCCGCGCACGGCATCGCGCTGGGGTCTGATCACCACGTCCTCGTCATCGGCGGATTCCACTAGCTGATCCAGGGTTGTCCCCAGGGCCCGCGCGATCGGGGCCAGCTGGTCAAGGGCGATCCGCCGATGGCCGGTCTCGATACGGCTGAGGGTGGAGGGGCTCAGGTAGCAGCGGCCGGCGAGGTCGTCGAGCGACCAGCCCCGGGCCGTACGCAGTCCCCTGATCCGCTGGCGCACCAGGCCGTCGAGAATCCCGTCTTGCGTCATACGCAAGAGACTATGCTGCTGGCGCAAGGCGCGCATAGAGTCGGAGCATGGAAATCCATCGCCACCAGCACCAATCCGCAGCCGAGTCCGCGCCTGACTGGGCGGCCATGGCTGAGCTCCTGGACCTGGAAGCTGACGTACTGCACTCCTACCTGTCCGAGGCGACCGCCTGGGTGCACGAACTGGCCGCCGATCTGCCCCGCCGCCGAATCCTGGACCTGGGCAGCGGAACAGGCAGCGGGGCCCTCGCCCTCGCTCAACGCTTCGAGGACGCCGACGTGATCGCCCTGGACGGGTCCGCGCAACTGCTGGCCCACTGCCAGGTCAAGGCCCGCGATCTCGGCCTGGCCGACCGGGTCCGCACCCTCCAGGCCGACCTCGACATCGCGTGGCCGGCCATCGACGCGGTCGACCTGGTGTGGGCATCCATGTCCCTGCACCACCTGACCGACCCCGACCGCGTCCTGGCCGAGGTCTTCGCCGCACTCCACCCCGGCGGCCTGCTGGCCGTTGCCGAAATGGACCGCCCCCTGCTCTTCCTGCCCGACGACATCGGCATCGGCCGCCCCGGACTCGAAGCGCGCTGCCACGCCGCCCTGGCCGCAGAACTGGCCGATGCGGTACCGCATCTCGGCTCCCGCTGGGGCTCACGCCTGCGGCAAGCCGGCTTCACCATCGTGGCCGAGCGCCCCTTCGCCATCGACCTGACATCGCCACTGCCCTCCTCAACCGGACGCTACGCCCAGGCGTCTCTGCGACGCATCCGTTCCCGTCTCGATGGCCGGATGAACGCCGATGACCTGGCCACGCTCGACGTGCTCATCGACAGCGAGGGGGCCGACTGCGTTCTGCGACGCAAAGACCTCACCGTCCGCACCGCGAGGACCGTATGGGTGGCCAGGCGGTCGTGACGTTTCCCTGGCCCGGCGCGCCCGGGAGGCGCCGGGTCAGACGGGGCCGGTTCGCGCCGCGGTGACCACCACCGCGGTGTAACGCATCGTGAAGCTGCCCCCCGTCGCGTCGATAGCGGCCCCGATTCCCGCCAGCACCTCTGCCAGCTTGGCCGGCCGGAACTGGCTGTGGTCGCCGAAGGTAGGCACCTGGTCCAGCCACTCGTCCCTGGTGTAGGACCGCTCCCAGTCGAATCGCCACTGCTCCGGATCGCCGAACGCGCCCGCCTCTCGTATCCCGTCGGCCGCCCTGGTGAACCCCGTCGAGTAAGCGTCCAGGCCAGGCATCTGGCCGCGGTGATAGTACGCCAGGTCGGGCATCACTTCGCGGTAGACCGCGGAGAAGGCTTCCCCCACGTCGGGCGAAGGCTGGCCCACGTTCCAGAACACCGCCAGCCGACCGCCGGGCCGAAGCGCCTGCGCCGCCTTTGCCGCTCCCGCGACCGGGTCCACCCAGTGCCAGGTCTGCCCGGAGATGACCGCATCGAATGCTCGCCCGGCGGGATCCCAGGCTTCGAACGCCGCCACCTCGACCTCGAATCCGCCCCGGCGCACCAGGTCGGCCATCCGCGCGTCGACCTCGACCCCCAGCACCCGGCAGCCGGCCGCCTGGAACTGCCGGGCGGCTATGCCGGTGCCGATGCCGACGTCGAGGACGTCGGGGACGTCGGGGCCGGGGCTGGCGGCGATGATCCGGTCCACCAGGGCCTGGGGATAGCGGGGCCGGGCCCGGTCATAACGTTCGGCGTCCGAGCCGAACGACTCCGCCCATTGCCGGGCTCGATGAGGCTCAGGTCCGGAAAGAGGCACTCGCTCCGGCTGTATAGTGGGCATGCGCCCACCATAGTGGGCGCATGCCCACTCGTCAATCGGGAAGGGCCGCGCGAGGGAAGGGGGTACGCCCGATGCCGACAGGGGTAGCCATCCGCGACGCGCGCGAGCAGTTGTTCGGCGCCGCCGAGCGCGTCCTGCTCCGGGACGGGCCGAACGCGCTGACCAGCCGGGCGGTCACCACGGAGGCAGGCTGCGCCAAGGGCGTCCTGCACCGGCACTTCGCCGACCTCGACGCCTTCCTCGCCGAGCTCGTGCTGGACCGCATCAGCCGGATCGGCGACCAGGCCGCCGCCCTGCGCGAGTCCGCCGGGACGGGCACCGTCGCCGGCAACCTCACCGGCGCGCTGACGGCCGTGTTCGGGTCAGTCGCCCTGGTGATCGTCGGCCTCGTCACCTCCCGCGATGACCTGCGCGCCCGGCTGCGCCAGGCCACGCCGACCGGCGTCCCGGTACTAGCGGAAGCCAAGGCCATGATCGCCTCCTACCTCACCGCCGAGCGAGACCTGGGCCGCATTGCGGCCGATGCCGACGTTGACACGCTCGCGCTCACTCTGATCGGGGCCGGGCACCTGCTGTTCGCCGGCCGGGACGGCACGCCGCCAGCGGCTGGAGCCGTCCGCAAGGTCGTGACCACGGTCATCGCCGGCGTCGCGGGAGAACCGCTGTCATGAACGGCACCCCCCAGGAGGAGACGACACGGTGGACAGCCAAGATCCTGTGGCCATAGCCGCAGTTCACGCGATCCGCACCGGCGACACCACGTCATTGGCGAGCCTGCTGAGCCAGCATCCCGGCCTCGCGTCCGAGCCCGTCCACGGCACGCGGACGCCGCTGCACGTGGCCGCGGACTGGCCCGGCTACTTCCCGGCGGCCCAGCCACCGTCCGCATGCTCATCGAAGCGGGCGCCGATCCTGACGGCGTCGTCACGAAGGGAACGCAGACCGAGACGCCTCTGCACTGGGCGGCCAGCAGCGACGACGCCGACATAGCCGACGCGCTGATCAGTGGCGGCGCCGACCTCGAGACGCCAGCATCGTGGGTGTTCACCAGCGCCCACCCGGTATGCCAGGTGACCACAGCGGCATCGGGGGCGGTCACCAAGACCTGCGGCCTGCCAGATGTGACGGACTTCATCTATGTCCTGGCTGTAGTCGCGGTCCTCCTGCTTCCCGAGGCGAAGAGCATCAAGATCGGCAGCCTGCAGTTCGAGCGGCTGACCACGGAGGTCCGGGAGCAGAAGGACGAAATAACCAGGCTCAGCCAGCATGTTTCCCAAGTTGTCAGCAGTAAGCAAGAACTCAACATGTTCTTCGGGGCCGCCGACCTGGCCTTCAAGGCGAGGCAAGGTGACGTAGCCGAAGGCGCTCGACCAGCCGAGGAGGTCATCCGTGAGTACCTTGACCCGGAGAAGTGACCACGATCCCGCCTTCCGGCTATCCGTGCCTCGACGTATTCTCGGTGTGTGGGTACAGATGGAGGCGGAAAGTGATCGTCGGTAGCACGCACCCACAAGTGAGTCTCACGCCGACTGCGGTTGAACAGCTGAACACCCTCCCGCGGAGTCAAGCCGAGGCTGTAGCACGGGCAATCGTGACCATCGGACCCGGTGCCGGCACCTCACTGCAGATCGCGCCTCCGACAATGCCCACCGGCCGCTACTTTGCGGTCGTCCCCGCTGACATCGAAGCACCTGTCGTCATCTTCCGGTGCCGCGGTTATCCCGGCGGTCCCCGGCCCGGCCTCTGGCCGGGCCGGTTTCCGTGATGCGGGCCGGGATAATCAGAGGCGGTCGAGGAAGTCGATGATGTTGTCGGGCGGTCGGTAGCGGCCGGGCTCTCCGTCGACAGGGACGGTGCGGCCGAGGGCGCGCTGCTTGAGTTCGAGGTCGGCTTTGAGGTAGATCATGGTGGTTCGGGTTGATTCGTGGCCCAGCCACAGTGCGATGACGGCGATGTCGATGCCTGAGCGGAGCATCCTGACCGCGCAAGAGTGCCTCAGGACATGGGGAGTGACGTTCTTGCTGGCCAGGGAAGGGCAGGCGAGGGTGGCAGCGGCAGCGTGGCGTCTGACGCAGTCCTCGATGGCGTCCTGGCTCATCGGGGTGCCGCGCCGGGTCGGGAACAGGGGGCTGCCTGGCCCGCCGGGGTTTTCCCCGAGCCATGCGGCCAGGACGGCGACGGTGTCGCGGAGCAGCGGTGTCACCTGGTCTTTCCTGCCCTTGCCGTGGCATTCCAGGTGGGGGCCGTCGCCCAGGTGGGTGTCGGCGCGGGTGAGGCCGGCCAGCTCGCTGGCGCGCAGGCCGGTGGTGATGCCGGCCAGTATCAGGGCGTGGTCGCGGCGGCCTGTCCAGGCGCCGGGATCGGGTGCCTGCAGGAGAGCGGTGATTTCCTCCTCGGCCAGGTGGGTGATGATGTCAGCGGGCGAGTAAAGGTAGGGCACTGCCCGCAGCCGCCGGCGGGGGAACAAGCCCGGCGGCGGGATCTCGTGGGCCGGGTCATGGGCGTGCAGGAAGACGGCGAAGCCGCGGATCGCTTCCATGCCCAGTCCCGGGGCCACTGACCCGTGCCGGGACCGGCGCACCCAGTCCGCTGCCGCCTCGACAGTGAACGTGCCCTGCTGCCGCTCGCCGAGGTAGTCCAGGAACTGCCGCAGGTACCGCTCGACCCTGATGAGCTTGCAGCCGAGCGCCCGGCGCAGGGTCAGGTAGTCATCGAGATGGCCGGCGAGCGCGCGGGGCGGCGCGTTCACGGCGCACCGGCCGGAAGCCCGGACGCCGATGGCACCGCGGGCCAGGGAAGGGCCAGCGGCCGCACGGTGGCGACATCGACCTTGGCATACAGCGAGGTGGTGCGCTCGTCTTCATGCCGCAGGACCTGGCCGATCTCCGCCAGGGGCGCGCCGGCTGCCTGCATCGCCGTCGCGGCGAAATAGCGGAGCTGATGGGGCCGCACCCGGTCCAGCCCGGCGCTGCGCGCGGCCCTGGCCACCACGTGCCCGACCGCGTAACTGGTCAGGCCGCGGTGCGGCGCGACGCTGCGGGCGAACAGCCTGCGGTCAAGGGCGGCGGCCGGCCGCCCGTCCCGCAGGTAGGCGATGACCGCCTCGGCGACGTCGCGGGGAAGGGGAAGCTGGTCGCGCCGGCCGCCCTTCCCGCTGATCACCACGATCCCCGAGCGCCAGTCCACGTCCTCGAGCGTCAGCGCGGCGATCTCGCCGGCCCGCAGACCCATCCGCGTCAAGGTCAGCACGATCGCGTAGTCGCGCAGTCCCCGGGCGGTCGTGCGGTCGCAGATGGCCAGCAGCGCGGCAGCTTCCGCTCCGGTCACGAGCGCGGGCATCCGGATCCGTCTCCTGCGATACGCTCCCGGCACCGTCCCGGCGAGCGGGGACGCGATCACCCTTCGGCATACAGCCAGGTCAGGAACGTCCGCAGCATGCTCGCGGTGTTCTGCGTGGTGCCCGGGGCCTGGATGCGGGCCATGCCGGCCAGGAAGGCGGTGACGTCCGAGGCCGTGAGGGTGCTCACCGGAAGGCCGGCCTCGCCGGCCCGGCCGACTGCCTCCAGGAACCGGCGTGCCGAGTCCAGGTGAGCGCCGCGCGTCTTGGCCGCCAGGCCCCGCTCGTCCGCCAGGAACGTCCCGAACCGCTCCAGCAGTTGTCCCGCGCCCGCCGCCGGGCCGGGTTCCGCTGGCCGGACGCGCCGAAGCCACGCAGGTAGTCAAGCATCCAGGCCAGCGACCGCCCGGTCAGCTGGCTGGTGTGTCCGGCAGCCCGCCGGGCCGCTGCGAACTCGTCGATTGCCTCGGTCCCGATGTCATCCGCGGTCATGCCGCGTTCGGCGAGCCAGCAGCTCAGGTGCACTGCGGCCTCGAGCTTGCGCCTGGTCCCGGCCGGGGTATAGCCCAGCCGGGCCAGTTCCGCGTCGAACCCGGCCGCGAATCGCTCCAGCGGCCCGGACCACCGCACTTGCGACTTACTGTGCATAACTAACTACCTTCCGTGAGAGGTCGTGTTCAGGATCGCCTCGACCTCGACTACGCCATCGCCGTCCTGTTCGGCAACCAGCGAGTCCGCCAGGAACAACGACAAGCAGCACAAGCCGCCTGACCACGTGCAGGAATTCGCCGGGCACCGTCGCCGCCAACTCCCGCTACTTCGGATCGGGAATGATCGTCGCACCGCAGCCGGACACCGGCGACGGCGGCTCGACGTCGTGTCCATCCGCGGCAGCTCGAAGTGTCATGATCCGCGGTCACGCCGTCACTGCGCCGTCCAGCTATTGACCATGTAGCGGAGTTTCCCCACCCGACGACCAGAGCCGAACGCAACGGAGCCCGGTAACGAAGACAATCGTCATGGCGGCGATAATCCAAGAACTGTTTTAATCGCCGAAATGAAGCCGTTTGTTTCGTCGTAGACGACCAGCCAGAGAAACGAGGGCACCGAGCTTCTGCCGAACGGGCGAGACGAGGAGATACGGCAGACACGGCAGGAGCTTCTGGGCAGTCATGAACGGCACATGACCCGAGCACCGGCCGGAAAATCTACGGGCGGAAATGGGACGGATGAGCGGCGGACGTCGAACTGGACATCACCCTCCGCTCCCACGCCGCCTGATCATGAACGACGGCTTTGAGGCACCGCGCGTCGCGAGTGCAGGATCAGTGCCCAATCTACCCGACGCGCCCGGGCTGCCACCGCCACTCGCCGCGGTCGCCTTCCTCGGCCACCACCCGGTTGCGGATGGTGCCCACGCCCTCGACGGTGACCTCGATGAGATCACCTGGCACCAGCCAGACCGGCGGCTTGCGGGCGAACCCGACGCCGCCAGGGGTGCCGGTGGCAATCACGTCGCCAGGCACCAGCGTGGTGAACGAGGAGAAGTACTCGACCGCGCTCGGCACGTCCACGATCATCTGTGAGGTCCGGGCCGACTGCATCACCCGCCCGTTCAGCACGGTAGTAAGCGCTACATCCGAGATGTCCACCTCGTCGGTGGTCACCACCTCGGGACCGATCGGCATGGTGCCGTCGAAGTTCTTGCCCGGCGTCCACTGCGTCGCCGCCCGCTGCCACTCGCGGGCCGAGGCGTCGTTGAGCACGACGAAACCGGCGATAGCGTCGAGCGCCTTACCCGCAGGAATGTATCTCCCGCCGGCGCCGATCACGATGCCGAGCTCGCCTTCGAAGTCGAAGCGATCGGTGAGAGCGGGCTTCACCAGGTCGGCGTAGGGACCGAGCACACTCCCCCGGCCTCGGACGAAGGATTCGGGCCAGGTAGGCACCTCGCGGCCGCCCTCGATGGCATGCTCGCTGTAGTTCACGCCCAGGCACAAGATGCGCTCCGGCGCGGGCACCGCCGGACCAAACTCACCAGGCGAGACCTCCCTGCCGTCGCGGTCGGCCAGCCCGCGGGCCGCCTCCATCGCAGGCTGTCCCGCCGCGAGGAAGGAACCGAGCGAGGCGAGCCGCGGATCGCCGGTCGCCTCGCCGATATCGACGTAGCCGGAGCGGGCGAGTACGTGCAGCCGCAGTCCTGCGGCGGTGGCAATGGTGGCGAGCCTCACCTGGTGGATCTCCTTGTCCGGGGGTTACTTGTCATGCCGGGGCGGCTTGTGCCGAGCCTATCTCCGCGCCGCCCCGCGCCCGCTGAGGGGATCAGCGGACGATCAGCGAAGATCAGCGAAGATCAGCGGTTGAGCAGACCCCGGTCGGCCTCTTCGCCGAGCAGCGACCGGGACAGCCTGGTGAGCAGCTCGGTCAGCTCGGCGTTCTGCTCTGGTGACCAGTCGGCGATCAGCTGCCCGAGCAGGTCATGCCGCGCGGCGAACAGCCGGTCGGCCGCAGCTCGGCCGGCACTGGTGAGCTGCAGCGTGCCGTCGTCCTCCCTGGTGACCATCCCCCGCTCGACCAGCTTGTCCACGTATGGCCGGCCGTACTCCACGGTGACGCCGGCCTGCCGCGCCAGTTCCTCCCCGGCGACATGGTCCTGCTTGGCCAGATGGGTGAGCACCCAGCAGCTGGCCGCGGGCAGGTCGAGACCGGACATCTCCGCCATCCGCTCGTAGCCGCGACGCCTCAGGTCGGTGGCGGACAGCCGGACCAGCGCGCGCTCCAGCTCAGCCGCCGAGGACCGGTGGGCCGATACCGCACCCAGCCCGTCCGCCACGTCAGCGGGATGGACGGCGGCACTGACGGCGGCCCGGAGCGGCACCTCGCGCAGGAACCAGGTCAACACGAAGGCGGCCAACGCAACCGGGACCGCGGCGAGGAACACCGTCTGCATGGACAAGGTGTACGCGTGCAGGACGGCGGTGTGGAGTGCAGCGGGCAGCTTGCGGATCAGCTCAGGATTGGCCTGCACGCCCGCCGGGTTGAAGCCGGCCGGCAGCGCGACGCCGTGCAACTGGGCGGCGATCTCGGTGGCCAGCCGGTTGGAGAAGATCGAGCCGAATATGGCGACGCCGAACGAGCCGCCGATAGACCTGAAGAAGGTGGCGCCCGAGGTGGCCGCGCCGAGGTCGGCGTAGTCCGCGGAGTTCTGCACGGCGATGACGAGCACCTGCAGGATCAGCCCAAGCCCGAGCCCGAGTATCAGGAAGTACAGCCACATGATCCCGGTGGGCGTGTGCTCGGTCAGCCGGGACAGCAGGAACAGCGCCACGGCCAGCAGCGCGGTGCCCACGATCGGGAACACCTTGTACCTGCCCCGCCTGCTGATCAGCTGCCCGCTGGTGATCGAGGTCAGCAGCAGGCCGAGGACCATGGGCAGCAGGTACACGCCCGATATCGTGGCCGACACGCCGCGGACAACCTGCAGGTACAAGGGCAGGAACGCCAGCGCGCCGAACATCGCGAACCCGGCAGCGAACCCGATGCCCGCGGTCACAGAGAACACCGGATCACGAAACAGCCGTATCGGGAGCACCGGCTCGGCCGCATGGTGCGCGGATACCCCCCAGGCAACGGCCAGCGCGACGGCGGCCACCCCGAGGCCGATGATCATCACAGAGTCCCACCGGAAGGTGGTGCCGCCCCAGGAGGTCAGCAGCACCACGCAGGTCGCCGCCCCGCCGAGCAGCACCGTGCCGAGGTAGTCGATGCGGTGCGCCGCGCGAGACGAACGAGCAGGCAGCACCGCCGCGATCACGGCGAGCGCGATGACGCCGATGGGCAGGTTGATGTAGAACACCCAGCGCCAGCTGAGATTGTCCACGAAGAACCCGCCGAGCAGCGGGCCGGCCACGCTCGCCACGCCGAACACAGCGCCGAACGCTCCCTGGTACCGACCCCGCTCCCGGGGCGGCACCACGTCGCCGACGATCGCCTGGGCCAGCACCATGAGACCGCCGCCGCCCAGCCCCTGCAGCGCGCGGAACAAGATCAGCTCATTCATGTTCTGCGCCAGGCCGCAGAGCGCCGACCCGGTCAGGAAGATCACTATCGCGGCCTGGAAGAGCCCCTTGCGGCCGTACTGGTCGCCGAGCTTTCCCCACAGCGGCGTGGAGACCGTGGCGGCCAGGATGTACGCGGTGACTACCCAGGACAGCCGGCTCAGACCGCCGAGGTCGCCGACGATCGTGGGCAGCGCGGTGGACACGATCGTCTGGTCGAGCGCGGCGAGCAGGATCGCCAGCATGAGCGCGACATAGATGACGATCAGGCTGCGCCCGTGTTGCGCCGGGTCTTCCGGCGCTGGCTGTACGTCCGTCGTCATGCTGGACATCCTGGCACGCCCCCAGGTCAGGCAGGCGAAGGCCCGCCCGGCGCCGTCGAACCGGCGCCGGGCGGCCCACACGTCGCCCGCTTAGATCACCACCCGATCACCGCGGGACCCGGGCTGGGAGCCAGCCCGCCGGGCGCCGGGCCGCCGGGCGCCGGCCTGCCGTAGCGGATTACGAGTGCTTGATGGTGAAGGTGCCGCCGCTCAGCGCGCCTGGCTTGAACCCGGCGCTGGTGAGCTTCGTCGGGCTAAACGTGTTGAGCAGGTGGCCGTTGACCGTGACGTTGGTGAAGGTCACGCCGTTGGGGAGACCAGGGAAACCGCCTGGTGCCTCGATGATCGCTTCGGCGCTCGCGTTCTCGGCGTTCAGGCTCTTGGTGACGGTCTTCGTCCAGCCCTTGGTCACGTCCTCGAGGGTCAGCGTGTAGGAACTGCCGCCGTTGGACACCACCGAGGCGGTAATCGTGTCGCCGGTGCTGACCGGGTTGCTGTAGTAGACCGGGTTGGCCGGGTACATCTCATACCAGCCGGAGTCGACGGGCTTCCCGGTTGAGCAACTGGTCTGCACACCAGTCTGCTCGACGGTCTCGTCGTTGTATCCGTCGATGCCCAGCCACGGGGCGTACAGGTCGTGATCCGCCTTGCAGTTCGCCGTGGGCTCGGTCCAGGAGCCGGTGATCGACGTGAACGTGGCGCCCGAGGCGGCATAGCCCGACCAGTTCCCGCCAAAGGCGTTCGTGTGCGGCCCGAATCCCTGTCCGGCCGCGACCGGCGCTGCCGCCATGAGCGTCGCTCCCATGAGCGTGGCCGCCGCCAGAAGTGCGCCGATGACCGGCAGCCGTACGAACCGGGTGGGGGAAGGTATCCTCATCGCCAATTTGCTCCTGTTCGGTAGCGGGGTGCGATCAAGCGCGTGGCGATCACCACGATAAAACAGATTATGCCGATCAAACACGTCGCAATCAGTCGTAACTTTGCGTTATGACTCGAACGCTAAACTGGATCTCCGGCCGGTCAGTCGGCCATCTGCTGGCACAGCCAGGCCAGGGCCATCGGGTACCTGTAGTCGATGCTCATGTGCGAGCCGTCGAACACCTCGAAGCGGATCACGTCCTTCGCTATCCCCGCCTCGAGCAGCGCCGCGCGGAAGGCCTCAGCACCCAGGTCGAGGAACCACTCGTCCCTTGCGCCGGCGTCGATCCAGATCGCCCGGGCAGACTTGAGCGCGTCGGCGTACTTGGGCACCATCCGCACCGGGTCCCAGTCGAGCCAGCGCTGCCAGACCTCTGGCCGCAGCACCCCCGTCTGCGGGTCAAACGGCAGCTCCACCGTGCCGTCTTCGCCGGCCGAGAAACAGGCGGACACGCCGAGCGTCATGAGCAGCGTCTGGTCCTCTTCCTTGGTGAAGGAGATCCGGGAGGTGAAGTCCGCCCACCACCGCGAGATGTCGCCGTCGTAGCCGCGCAGGTGCCGTACCGCCTTGCCGAACTCCGGTACGTAACACAGTTCGTAGAGCGAGTCGCCAGCGTGCGTGGCGAGCGCGCCGAACAGGTCAGGCCGCAGCATCGGCGTGATCATGGCACCGAACCCGCCGCTTGACTTGCCCATGATCCCCCGGTGCGCGGCGTCGGCCAGCGTGCGGTACTGAGCATCAACCAACGGCACGACCTCGTCGCACAGGTAGGAGTGGTAACGCCCGGTGCCTGGCGAGTCCACGAACTGGCTGCCGCCATAAGCGGTCCAGGCGTCCACATAGACCACGATCGCGGGCGGCGCCTCGCCGCGGGCGAACACGCCGTCTGCGGTCTCGGGGAACGGCTGCCGGTAGGGACCCCTGTTCGCCCACATGGCGACGTTGCCGGTGTATCCCTGGATCACGTAGACGGACGGATAACGCCGGTCTGGCTCGTCGTCGTAGCCGGGCGGCAGGTACACCCACAGCGGCCGCTCGTGCGGGTCGCCAAGCGGGTTCCCCCGCAACAGCTCGCTGGTTATGACGTGCTCGTCCATCCGTCCGGCAAGTTCGGCGGACCAGGGCAGCATGGTGCCTCCATTGATTGCTCATCAGTCGCCATAGTCTGGCAGGATCGCCACCTGGCTCTCCATTCTTATACCGAACGAATATGTGCCAGACCATCACATATCGTGCGGCTGTTGCCGGTGCAACCCCAGTGCCGGCCGTGACCCGGCATTCCCTCCGCGCAGGCCCCTGTTACCCGCGCGGCGGGATCAGCCACTCAGGCGCGAATTACGGCGCGCCGGGATCGGCCACCGGGCACGAATTACGGCGCTGCGGGATCGGCCACCCGGGCCAGGAACAGCGGCTCGCCGGTCGCCTTGTCGGTCACGAGCATCAGGTACGGCCGGTCGAACGCAACCTGAAGCATCGCCATCGACGGCATGATCACAACGCCAGTGGCCGCACTGGCGACTGTGCCCTTCTCGTTCACCTGCAGCGTGGCGGCGTGCTCAACCGTAGAGATGCAGCACGCCGCCGGCGACAGACCGGTGAAGTTGGCGGCACCCGCGAATGCAATGCCCATGCCGAGCCGGGTGAGCAGGCTCGTCATGTCCTGGTGCGAGCTGAGGTTGACCTTCGGCAGCGCGACGCTGACGAGACCGCCGTTCCCGCCGCCGGGCCCGTACAGTGTCGTGCTGATCTTGCTGACGGCAGCCGTAGGCGGCACCTGGCAGCCGGAAGCCGCCGGACCGGCCGGAGGCAGCAGCGCGGTCATCGCCAGCCTGCCACCCTTATACGGCAGTGCAACCGCCGTCCAGCCGTCCGCCGTCGCCGAGCGGTAGCCGTCGCCGTGCATGAACTGGGCCGTAGTCGTGCCGCCGGAAGCCGTCGCGAACTGCCCCGGCTCGGTTAGGCCGTGGGCAAAAGGCGTCGCCCAGTCCGCGTCGAGGTACAGGGCGTCGGTAAGCACCCAGCCGGCCCCGCCGAGGGAGCCCGCCGGAAGGAGCTCGGGGATGTGGCCACGGGTGTCATGGGCGATCACCGCGTTGATCATCTGCCGAGCCTTCTCCGGATCGGACTGCAGCGGCGCCCGCCATAGCCCCGCGCTGTAGGCCGTGGCCACGGCGTCCAGGTAGCTGCGCAAGGTAGAAAAGGACGGGTCCGCCCAGACCCTGTTGCTCCCGTCCAGCGTGACGCCCGGGCCATCAATCTTGCCGAGCGCTGCCCACCTGGCGCGCATGCCCGCCTCGAGCGGCAGCCCGCTCGCGACAGGCAGGTGCAGCACCCGGGCCATGGCCGTGGCGGTCCCGCCGCGCGCGCCGAGATAGGCCATGCCCAGCCCGGTGGCCAGGCTCTCCGGCGAGAACACGATGTTAGATCCCGGCTGGCTGCGGCACCATGCGCCGAGCAGGTCAAGCCCGAACGCGGTGTCCGCCGCGCCGTACGGCCGCGGGTTCGCGGCGCGCACCCGGCTGGCCGTTCCCAGGCTGACCGGCGGGTGCCCCATCGCGGCGACGTCATCGCCCCCGACTGGCGGGGCCGCCGAACATCCGGCCGTCGCGAGAGCAACCGCTGCGGCCACCACGGGCACAGCCCAAGCCACAAGCACACCCCGGACCGCAAGCATCACCCGGACCGCAAGCATCACCCGGACCACAAGNNCCGGACCACAAGCATCACCCGGCCCCCGGCGACTGCGGAGCGGCTGCGGCGCATGACTCTTCGCGACTTCCCCATGCCAGGTGAGACGTTGGCACGGTGCCCAGCGGTTGCATCCCCGCTGATTCAATTGCGAGGAAGGATCCTGGTCGCATAGACGACCAGGATCCTTCCCCTTGTCGGATGGCGCTCTGTGCGACGCGCAACTGCCCGAACGAATATGTGCCAGACCATCACATATCGTGCCGGCGTTTGCCGGTGTGCGCCAGTGCCGCCCGTGCTCGGCATTCCCCTCGCTCAGCCCCCTGCTATGCCAGGTGAGACGTTGGTACCGTGCACAGCGGTTGCATCCAGGGGCAAGATAGCGGCCAGGCGGGGGAAAGGATGCGCGCATGGCGGAGCAGGACCAGCTCGAGATCCGTTTCGCGGACGAGGTCAGGGCGATGCGGCCTGGCGGCGGATCGCCGGGCGCCGGGGGTGAGCAGGGGCGCCAGCCGGTCAGGCCGGGCTCTGCCCTGAGCGTGCCGGTCTGCCTGGAGCTGTTCGACGCGCAGCTGGGTAGCAGGCACCTCGATCTGGCTGCGCACTGGCTGCGCGAACGCGGCCGCGGCTTCTACACGATCGGGTCGTCGGGACACGAGAGCAACGCGGCCGTCGCCGCAGCGCTGCGGGTGACCGATCCCGCGCTGCTGCACTACCGGTCCGGTGCGTTCTACCTGACCCGGGCCTGCCAGGCGAGCCGGGCACCGGACGCGATGCGCCGCGGCCTGCGGGATGTGCTGCTCGGCCTGGTGGCAGCTGCCGCGGATCCGATCTCGGGCGGGCGGCACAAGGTGTTCGGCAGCGCTGAGCTCGCGATAATCCCACAGACATCGACCATCGCCTCGCACCTGCCCCGCGCCGTCGGCCTCGCCTTCGCGCTGGACCGGGCGGCTCAGCACGAACGTCAGGCCGAGCGCGAGCGCCAGGTCGGGCACAGGGCAAGGGACGGGCACGGGACTCGGGACGCGCACGGGACTCGGGACGGGCGCGGGACTCGGGACGGGCGCGAGGTGCAGGACGGGCGCGAGGGTGAGGGTGAGCGGGAGACCTGGCGGGCGTGGCAGCCGGCCAGGTGGCCGGGTGACGCGATCGTGGTGTGCTCGTTCGGCGACGCGTCGGTGAACCACTCCACCGCTGCTGGCGCGTTCAACACCGCCGCCTACTGCGCGTACCAGGGCCTGCCGCTGCCGTTGCTGCTGGTCTGCGAGGACAACGGGCTTGGCATCAGCGTGCGGACCCCGCCAGGCTGGGTGCGGGCCACGCAGTCGGGCAGGCCGGGCATCGAGTATTTCCACGCGGACGGCGCGGACCTGGCCGACGTCTATGACACCGCAGTCGCCGCCGCCGACTTCGTCCGGCGGCGCAGGGCGCCGGCGTTCCTGCACCTGTCGGTCACCAGGCTAGGCGGGCATGCGGGCTCGGACGCAGAGTCCGCATACCGGAGCCAAGCCGAGATCGCCGCAGGGGCCGCGCGCGACCCGCTGATTGGCACCGCCCGGCTGCTCATTGAAGCGGGCGCGCTCACCGCTGACGACGTGCTCGCCCGGCACGATCGGTCGCGGGAGCAGGTGCTCGCGCTGGCCAGCGAGGTGATGGATGCGCCCCGGCTGGCGATCGCCAGCCGGGTGATCGCGCCGCTGGCGCCGCGCCGGCCGGCCGTGGTGGCTGCCCGCGCCGCGGTTACCGCCCTGCCCGCCGAGCGAGAGCGGGCGTTCGCCGGGCGGCTACCCGAAGGCGCCGGCCCGCTCACCCTGGCCCAGGCGATCAACGCCGCGCTGACCGACGCGCTCGCGACGCGGCCGGGCATGCTGGTGTTCGGCGAGGACGTGGCCCGCAAAGGCGGAGTGTACGGGGTGACCAGGGGGCTGCTGCGCAGGTTCGGCGCCGGGCGGGTGTTCGACGCTCCGGTTGACGAGCAGGCCATCCTGGGCCTCGCGCTCGGCGCCGGCCTGACCGGCCTGCTGCCGGTACCGGAGATCCAGTACCTTGCCTACCTGCACAACGCCGCCGACCAGATCCGCGGCGAGGCCGCCACCCTGTCGTACTTCTCCCGAGGCCAGTTCCGCAATCCGCTGGTGGTGCGGATCGCGGCGTTGGGCTATCAGGAGGGCTTTGGCGGGCACTTCCACAATGACAATGCGGTCGGCGCGCTGCGCGACATCCCCGGCCTGGTGATCGCGGTGCCCGCCAGGCCGGATGACGCCGCCCCGATGATGCGGACCTGCCTGGCCGCCGCCGAGGCGGATGGCAGCGTCTGCGCGTTCCTCGAGCCGATCGCGCTGTATCACGCGCGCGACGCCCGCTCACCTGGGGATAGCGGCTGGCTGGCACCGTACGCACCGCCGCGGGACTGGGCGGCCGGGCATGTGCCGATCGGCCGGGCGCGAACCTACCCGGCTTCTGGCGGCGGCCCGGCCACCGCTGACCTCACCATCATCACGTTCGGCAATGGGCTGCGGCTGAGCCTGCGCGCCGCGGCGAGGTTGCGCGAATCGGGGATCGGCTGCCAGGTGGTGGACCTGCGCTGGATCGCGCCGTTGCCTGTCGCCGACATACTGCGTGAAGCGGCAGTGACCGGCCGGGTGCTCATCGCCGATGAGACGCGGCGCACCGGCGGTGTGTCCGAGGCCGTGGTCACCGCCCTGGTGGACGGCGGGTTCAACGGCCGCATCGCCAGGGTGACGAGCGAGGACAGCTTCATCCCGCTCGGCGACGCGGCGGCCAGTGTGCTGCTGTCTGAGCGGAACATCGAGGCGGCCGCGCGTGACCTGCTGCGGCGAGGGTAAAGCTGGCGCACGCGTCCGGGTGACCCAACGCCCACATGAGCGCGGCGCTCGATACTGCAATCAGCTCAGCCGGGTGCCGCTCGGCGGCCAAGCGGACAAATCCGGCTCGTAACCGGCGGCGATCACGCGCGCGGGAACGGGCCGGGTGTCACGCGGTCAGCTGTCCATTGGCCATGGCTCGCAGGGCCGGCGGGGGTCATCGCGATGCAAGGAGCCAATCCATCCGTCCTGGGCACGCCCAGGTAGCGGGCAGAGCTGACGCACTGTTCCCTCTACCCGGAAGCCGGACCGCCAGGCCGTCCTGCGTGAGGGCCAGTTTCCGACGACAGCGCGCCAGTGCATGACCTCGATGCCGTCCTCGCCGAAGGCTTGGTCGAGCACGAGATTCAATGCCCGCACGGCCAGGCCGCGGCCTCGCGCCATCGGATGCAGGCCGTAGCCCACCTCAGCCGTTCCCGCCCCGCTCGGACGATAGTCAATGGACCCGGCGAACGTCACCGGACCCGGGTGCTGCCCGAGGCCGATCGCCCAGAACCGTGCCGAGGTTGGCGACGACTCTTCCCACTCTCGGCGGACTAGTTCCAGGAATTCGCGCGCCTGCTGCGGACCGTAGGGCCGAGGCACGGTGGTGAATCGCACGCTCGCGGGGTCCGCGCATTGTTCGACGACGCCGTCGGCGTCCGCCGGGCGGTGCGGGCGCAACGTCACCATGCCGTCGGTGAGGACGGGCACATCGTCAGGGAATCGCCGGGACATCAACCCAGGAAACCGTGCCTAACGCTGTCACGGCAACCACATTTCGCCGCGCTAGCGCTTGGGTACGTACCGGAGGTGGGCTGGGGGTGGCGTGGCCCCGGCCCACCTCCGGTCCCCCGCCCGTTTACCGGCTGGCCGGGCAGGGGGTCGTTGCCGGTGTGGCCCGTGAGGGTCAGTACCGGATGATGCTGGGACGCCGCGAGTGCGTTCTTGTCCGGGCCGCGCCGGGTTTCATGGTGAAGGAACCGCCGTGCAGCGTGCCGGGGCCGTAGCCGCCGCTATCGAGTGGCGTCGGGCCGAAGGTGTCGAACGGCTGGCCGTCGACCTTTACGCCGGAGAAGGACAGCTTGCTGAAGGACGGATAGCTGCTGGTCGGTGACTCGATGACCGCCTCGGCACTGATGTCCTGCGCCTGAAGGGACTTCTGGACGGTCTTGGTCCAGCCCTTGGTGTTGTCGGTGAGGGTCAGCGTGTAGGACCCGCCGCCGTTGGCGACGACCATGCCAGTGATCTTGTCGCCGACGCTGACGGGCTCGTTCCAGTAGACCGGGTTGGCCGGGTACATCTCATACCAGGGCGAAATGACCGGGTGTCCGGTTGAGCAGTCGGTTTGCACACCGGTCTGCTCGACGGTCTGTGATCCATACCCGTCGATGCCCACCCACGGCGCAAACAGGTTGTTGGAGGAGGTGCATGTCACCTTGGGCTCGACCCAGGAACCGGTGATCGAGGTGAACTCTCCCTGGGCGACATAGCCGCCCCAGTTGCTGTTCTGGGCGCCTGGACGCACCGGTCCGTACGCATACCCGGCAGCGGCTGGCGCGGCCGCGGTCAGCGTGGCCATCAGAATGCCACTCGCCACAAGCGCCTTGCCAATTCGCGGGGAGAGAGAAAAGTTCATCAGGAGCTGGCCTTCCACTTGTTGGAGAAGCTGTTGCCGCCGCTGATCTTCGAGGTGGTGTCCATGGTGACGCCGCTGCGCGCCATGTTGATCTTTGCGGGGTCCGCGTTGGCCAGCGGATTTGAGTTGATCGTCGCGCCCGTGTAGGTCGCCTTCCCAAAGTCGGGCAGCGACGCGAGTCCGCTGCCGATTTCCGGGGTTTCGGTGATGACCTCGGCGGTGGCGGTGGAGCCGCCGTTGCAGCCAGTCTTCGTGGGGTCCACGCTCCAGCCTTCGGTCGTATCGGAGACAGAGAGCTGGTACTTGTTGCTGCCCAGGTTGACCGCGCTCGCGGTGATCTTGTCACCTGGCTTCACGGTGCCGCCGTACTGCGTGATGGCGTTGCACGGCCAGGTCTCCCACCACGCCGAGTAGACAGGCGTGGAGCCCTCGCACTGCACGAACGTGCCGTTCTGCTGGAGTGAGTCGCTGCTGGCCGTGCCGCCGCCCAGGCCGACCCAGAACACCACGTCGCCGCCCTCTGAGCAGCTGACCGTTGGCTGGGTCCAGCTCGCCGTCACCGAGGTGTAGTCGCCTGTGGTGGCGTCATAGCCGGACCAGTGGGTGTTGGTGGTCGCCGAACCGGGGGCAACGTGCATGAACGCCGGCTGCACCGTGCCGGGTGGCGTGGACCCGGCCGCACCGGCCGCCATCGTGGCGGCAGGCATGCCCGCCGGGGCGGCAGGCAGTGCGGCCAGCACGGCCGCCATGGGCAACGCGCGGAGCGCTGCGGTCAGGCGCCGAGTTCTGATGATCATGAGAACCTCCTCGGGGATAGGAACGGTTCGATTCGACGAGCGCCGATGCGGGTGGGACGCAAAGCGCTAGCACTTGACGGCGTCGATCCCATGCGGGGTGCCGAGACCGGGGGTGACTCGAACCAGACACTAGATCGCCGGCTGGCTCCGGTCATCGGGGAAAACCCTTGTCGGCAGTGCGAATGGACGTAGGGTCCTGCCCCGGCGCTGGCCTCTCTAGCCGGGGTTGCGGGCCAGGCCGGACGCCAGCCTGGCCTCGCTCTAGCCGGGGCTGCGGGCCAGGCCGGACGCCAGCTGGGCGCGGCTGCGGATGCCGAGCTTCCGGTAGGTCCTGGTAAGCGTGGCTTCGACTGTCTTCACGCTCAGGAACAGCTGGGCGGCGATCTCCCGGTTGCTCGCGCCGCATGCGGCCAGCCGGGCCAGATCCAGCTCGGCCGCGGTCAGCCGGGACGCGTCGCGGCAGTCGGGCCGCGGGCCGTCCAGGACGAGCATCTCCCTGGCTACGAGCGGGAGCCACGGCACTGCGTGGCAGCGTTCGAGAATGCGGCGTGCTTCGGCCAGTGTTGCGCGGGCGGCGGCATGGCGGCGCAGGCGGCGCTGCACCTTGCCGAGCAGCAGCGCGGTGCGCCCCTGCTCGATCGGCAGGCCGAGCGCGGCGAACCGGCGCGCCGCATGCTGCAGGAGCATCGCCGCCGCGTCCGGCTCGTCCCGGGCCACATGCACCGTGGCCATGGCGCGGTCGAGCCGCGCGATGACCCCTGGCCTGCCCAGTCGCATTGCCAGGTCGCGGGTTGCCGACACCGTATCCGCCGCCTCGTCGGCGCGTCCGCTGCGGGCAAGTGCCGCGGCTAGCTCCCCGTGCCAGCACAGCGTGGACGGGTCGATCACGCCCTGCGCCATCTCGAGCCCGCGCACCCGCAGCAGGGCTGCCAGCGCCCCCTCAACGTCATCGGCCGCGACCATGGCCGTGCCGAGCGCGTACAGGTTGCGGGACAGGTAGATCCTGTCGTGCTCGTGCTCCGATGCGCCGGCTCCACGGCGCGCGTATGTCGCGGCGTCGCCGAACGAGCCGCCGGCCGCTTCGGCGACGGACATGCTGTAGCAGGCCGGGCCCGGGCTCAGCCCGTGTTCCTCCGACAGCCGTAGCGCACGGTTGGCATAGTCCAGCGCGTGGGCGCATCTGCCCGCCTTGACGTCCAGCTCGGCCAGGCAACGCAGCACCTCCACGGTCGCCTCGACGCCGCCGTCGTGCTCGGCCCCGGCGAGCAGCGTCATCAGCTCGCCGCGCGCCTCGTCGAGCCGGTCGTCGAACACGTCAAACCTGGCGCGCAGGAACCTAGGCCCGCAGTTCGGCGGCACCGCGCCGGGCGGCGCCTGGGCCGCCAGCGCCGCGTGCAGCGTCTGCCGGTAGCCGGGCTCGCCGAGCATGCGCTGCATCCTCGCCTTCATGGACAGAGCGACCACCCGTACACCGTGGTCATCAGACGACGCGGCGAGCCCCGCGGCCTTGGTGGCATGGTCGCGGGCTCGCGCCAGCGCGCCTACCAGGCTTGCCCGTGTCGCGAGGCGGCAATGCACCTCGGCCAGCAGGGCGGGATCCCCCCTGGCGTTGTGCAGCACCCGGGCGAACAGCTCGTCCAGCTCGTCCATGCCCTGACCGGACGCGTCGATCACGGCCAGCGCCGTGCGGACCCGCGGCCCTGGTGCGTCGGTGCGCGCGAACACCGCCCGCATGACGCGCCCGGCGCGGTCCAGATCGCCGCCGGCGGCGGCGTCCTCCGCGGCGGACACCAGCCTCGGCACGCACGCCTCGGCCTGCCCCGGCGGCGTGCGCTCAGCCGCGAGCTGGCTCAGCTCGGCGGCCAGCGATCGGGCGCCGCGCCGCCTGGCGATGCCGGCCGCTTCGTCAAGCGAGTCCGCGATCTGCGCACTGGCAGCGGGCGTGGCCAGCACGCGGTGACGCAGCCGCTGCACCGGGTCTGACATCGCCGCAGCAAGCCGGGCATGCACCGCCCGCTGATCCTGGTGCGGCATCACCGATCGCAGCACCTTCGGCAGCGAGCCGACAACGAATCGGACGGCGCCCTCGTCGCCCAGTTCCACCAGCCCGTGCTCCGACGCCTCGCGCAGTGCCCGATCGGCATCCGGCTGGCCTGCACGTTCCAGCAGCGCTACTGACGGCTCGGCGGCCAGCGCCGCGCACAGCAGCGCCGAGCGGGCCGACCCGGAGAGCATGTCCAGGTGGCGCTGGAGCAGGGCGCGGATCTCCGGCGGCGCCGCCGTGCTGCCGGCTATGCCGTGCGCCGACGCCCCGTCGAACGCGGCGAGGGCAAGCCCTGGATTCCCGCCGGAAGCGGCATGGATGCTGGCGGCAAACGCTGACGTCGCTCGCCGTCCGAGCCTGGCCTCGAGAAGCCGTGCCAGGACGTCGGATGCCAGTGGACGCACTGGCAGCTCGACCATGCCCGGAACGCGTACAGGGCAGTGCCGTGTCTGTCCGGTCACCGCGAGCACCGCTGCGACGCGGCGGTCGCGCAGCCGGTGCAGGGCAAACGCGAGCACGTCTGCGCTGGCCGGATCGATCCACTGCGCGTCGTCTAGGGCGATTACGACCGGCCGGCCGACGGCCAGGGCATCCAGTATCGCCAGCACGGCCAAACGCAGCGCCAGCTCGTCGATGCCGCCGGAAGCCGGACCGCCGGGAACCGAACCACCGGAAGCCGAACCGCCGTCCGCGGAGCCACCGGGAACCGAACCACCGCGTGCCAGCGCAGCGTCGAGCGCGGCACGCTGGCGGGAGGTGAGACTGCCGGCCGACTGCCAGTCGAGGCCGCCCAGCAGGTCGGAGAGGGTGACGTAGGCCAGCCGACAATCCGGCTCGGCCGGCGCGCCGCGCAGCACGGCCGCACCGCCGACCGCAGCGGTGTCGGCCGCCGCGGTCAGCAGGGCTGATTTGCCGATGCCCGGCCAGCCGGTGAGCACCACGATGCGGCCATCGGCGAGCGCCTCGCCGATGACGGCCTGCTCCGCCGCCCGGCCCAACAGCGCGGGCGAGAGCAACACCTGCTGCGCAACAGTCATTGCCACATCGACTCACAGCTCCACGACCGGCCGGCCAGTGCCCGAAGGTGGCCAGCGCTATGTGGATACGATCATCAAGGTGTACATATTGTCCGGGTTCGTGTGCCCAGACAATTCATCTTGGCCAGCCTATACCGCCATATCGTGGCTGATAGAGCTTGCTTCGAGTATTTTGGTGGCTCCGCGATAGTCAGGTCAACGATGCGGCCGCTAGGTGGCTGAGCAGGGCGGCTGTTACCGGGCCGGGAGCTTGGACGTTCGCCAGGTGGGCGGCGCCGCGGATTACCACCAGCCGCGCGCCGCCGATCTGCCTGGCGATCAGTGCGCCGTGCGCGGGCGGCGTGGCGGGATCTTCACTGGCGGCGATGACCAGTGTCGGCGCGGTGATCGAGCCGAGGACCGGGCGCAGGTCCATCGCGGCGATCGCCTCGCAGCAGCCCGCGTAGCCTTCCGGATTCGCATCCGCTAGCGTCGCCGCCATTGCGGCCACGGTGGCCGGCGCGGAGCGCAGGAACGACGGGGTGAACCAGCGGCCCAGTGAAGGCCTGATCACCGACACCATGCCCGCGGTGCGCACCTGGTCGGCGCGGGCCAGCCAGCCTGATGCCGGCGGCAGGTGCGCCGACGTGCAGCACAGCCCGAGCGCCGCGATCCGGGCGGGCGCGTGCGCCGCGAGCCACATGCCGACCATGCCGCCGAGCGAGAGCCCGCAGTAGCAGGCCCGGTCGATGCCGTGCTGGTCGAGCAGCGCGAGGACCGCCGAGCCCAGATCGCCGATGCTGTAGGGGCTCGGCGGGGATTCGGGGGGGCGGGGGCCGGCCGCGGACAGGCCGGCCGCGGACGGGGGGCGCAGGCCATGTCCGGGGAGCTCGAAGCGCAGCAGCCTGAAGTGCTCGGCCAGCGCGGGCAGCTGGGGGTCCCAGACCTCACGGGAGGTGCCGAGCGAGTTCCCGAGCACAAGCACCGGTTTTCCGGCAGGGCCATCGAGTGAGGCGGCGAGGCGGAGCGGGGGGCCGGCCGTGGGTTCAGACATCGAAGAAGACCGTCTCGCCCTCGCCCTGCAGGCGGATGTCGAACCGGAATTCCCCGGCCGTGCCCGGCGCTGCGATGAGAGTGGCCCGCCTGCTCCGTTCGGAAAGAGAAAGAAGTATTGGATCCGCGGCGTTCGCCTCTTCCTCGTCGGGGAAGTAAATCCTGGTCACGACGCGGTCAAGTAGGCCTCGCGCGAAGACGGACACGTCCAAGTGCGGCGCCTGCGTCCGACCGTCGCCGCAGGGCAGCGGGGCGGGTCGCAGCGTGACGATCCGGTACTCGCCGTCGGCGCCGGTGGGGCAGCGGCCGAAGCCGCGGAAGGCGGCATCGGCATGGCCGGCGGCCCGGGTGACCGTCCGGGGGTCATCGGGATGGGCGAAGGTTCCGTCCGGGCCGGCCTGCCATGTCTCGATGAGCGCGTCCGGAACCGGCTCACCCGCGCCGTCGAGGACCCGTCCGGTGATCACGATCGCGCCCGGCGATCCCTCGGGCACCACCTGCGGCCCGTCAGGCCAGGGCAGGCAGATGGCGAAGAACGGGCCCACGGTCTGGGACGGAGTGAGCGGCGGGCCGGTCACCGGTCATCCCCGTCGGGCTCGAAGGGCGTCGCGTCACGGCCGCGCAGCACGATGTCCCAGGAGTAGCCCAGCGCCCACTGCGGCTCGGTCAGCCCGATGTCGAAGCGGGCGACCAGCCGCTGGCGTGCGCGGGTGTCGGGCACGGAGTTGAAGACCGGGTCCAGCGGCTGAAGCGGGTCGCCGGGAAAATACATCTGCGTGATCAGGCGCTGCGTGAACGACCGGCCGAACACCGAGAAGTGAATGTGCGCGGGGCGCCAGGCATTGGGGTGGTTGCGCCACGGGTAGGAGCCCGGCTTGATCGTGACGAACCTGTACCGGCCCTCGTCGTCTGTGATACAGCGGCCGACGCCGGTGAAGTTTGGGTCGAGCGGCGCGGGGTGCTGATCGACCGGGTGCAGATACCGGCCGGCCGCGTTGGTCTGCCAGATCTCGACCAGGCTGCGGCGCACCGGGCGGCCGTCACCATCGAGCAGCCGGCCGGTGACGATGATCCGCTCGCCCTGCGGCTCCCCCGCGTGCTGGGTGGTCAGGTCGGCGTCGGCAGGTTTCACCCGCTCCTCGCCGAGCAGCGGCCCGGTGATCTCGGTCAGCCGGTGCGGCAGCAGCACGAGCGGCTGGCTGGGCGCGCGCAGGGCGGATGACTTGTACGGCGCGAAGTCGGCCGGCGGGTGCACCCCGCGCGGACGCTGGTAAGGGCGCAGCGTGACGGCGCCTTCTCCGGTGGCCGGCTCGTCCGTGCTCATCGGGCCGCTCCTTCGACGCCCGGGGCTGCTGCCTGGAGGCGACGCAGGGCTGCCAGTTCGGCCTGGGCAGGCGGCGGGATCTTGTCGAGCACATCGGCGACGGCCAGCTCCCAGCCCGTGCTGGCGCGCACATCCTGGACCGAGACGCCCTGGTACAGCCCGGTCAGCACGAACTCGCAGGTGTCGCGATCGGGTTCGAGGACGCCGAGGTCGGTGATGATCTGCCGCGGCCCGGCGCCGGTGAGCCCGAGGCGCGCCCGGTCACCGGGACCCGTGCCGAAGCCGACGGACGTCACGAAGTCGACCCGGTCGACGAAGGACCGCCGGGTTTGCCTGGTCACCACGATCACCTCACGGCAGGACGCCGCGATCTCCGGCGCGCCGCCGGCACCCGGCAGCCGGGTCTTGGGCTCGGCGTAGTCCGGGCCGATGATCGTGGTGTTGATATTCCCGAACTTGTCGATCTGGGCGGCACCGAGAAACCCGACGTCGATCCGGCCGGGCTGTAGCCAGTAGTTGAATATTTCCGGCACGCTGACCACCGAATCCGCCGACTCGGCCAGGACGCCATCGCCGATCGACAGCGGCAGCCAGCCGGGCTTGGTCCCGATCGTTCCCGATTCGTAGATGAGCACGAGCTTCGGTGCGTGGGTGACCCGTGCCAGGTTGGCCGCCGCGCTCGGCAGGCCGATGCCGACGAAGCAGGTCATGCCGTCGTGCAGGGCGCGCGAGGCAGCGACGGTCATCATCTCGTCTGCGGTGTAGCCCTCGGCCCGGGCTGGCTCCGCGATTCCCGCCATAGCCTCCCGCCCTCGTCCTCGCTGGCACGCTACCGCGCTGCCTTGTCCGTGCGCCTGCCGCCCATACGTACGCTAGCCGCATGTTGACGGCGGCGCCATCCCCGGCCGAGGCGAGCGCGTCAGGCGGGCGCGTCAGGCGGGCGCGTCAGGCTCCTGCGCCGCGAGCACCCGCTGGGCGATGGCGAACGCGCGGTTGCCCGCCGGCGCGCCCGCGTACACCGCGACCTGCAACAGCACCTCCTGGAGCTGCTGCGCAGTGAGCCCGTTGCGCAGCGCGGCCTTCAGGTGCATGGCAAGCTCCTCCTCCTGCCGCAGCACGGCGAGCGCCGTGACGGTCACGATGCTGCGCTCGGCCCGGGACAGTCCGGGACGGGACCAGATCTCGCCCCAGGCATACCGGGTGATCAGGTCCTGGAACGGGGCGGTAAACGGCGTCGTGCCCGCGACCGCCCTGTCTACATGGTCGTCGCCGAGAACCTCTCTGCGGACCGTCATGCCCTGCTCGGCGCGTTCGGCATCTGTCACGTCTGCTGCCATCCCTTTCTTCATGAGCGTTCCCGGAGGTAGAGCTCTGCGAGGCTACGGGCGGAGCGCTGCATCAGGGCGCGCAGCGACTCCGGCGCGAGGATCTCGACATCGCCGCCGAGCCTGAGAAACTCACCCTGGGCGTGCTCGAGGGACTCTATGGGGACCACCGCGGTGACCCAGCCGCCCGGCGCCGGGTCGTCATCGTCGTCGACTTCCCGGATCACCGCCGAGTTCAGCCGCTCGCGGCCCTGCGGCGACAGCCGGACCGTGGCCTCGCCCTGATAGAGCCGGGCGCGGAAGTCGGTGACGTAGGAATCCCAGTAGCTGGCCAGCTGGAACCCGTCGGCCCGGTCGAAATGCTCATCCAGGATGGTTATGCCGAGGATCTGCGTCACCCGGTAGGTGCGTAGCTGGTCGCCGCCGCGCGCGACGAGGTACCACTTGCCTGCCTTGAGCACGATGCCGTGCGGGTCGAGCGTCCTGGTGACGTCGGTCGGCGCTGCCCAGCGCCGGTAGCGGACCTGCACCCGTTGCTGATTCCACACCGCGTCCGCGACCGCGGCCAGGTGCGGCGAGCTGTCGCCATCCTGGTACCAGCCGGGGGCGTCCAGGTGGAACCGCTCCCTGATCCGCTCCGCCCGGTCCCGCAGCTCGGCGGGAAGCGCCGCGCGCAGCTTGAGCTCGGCGGCAGCGAGCACCGTGCCGAGGCCAAGCTCGGCGGCGGCGGCAGGCAGGCCGGCCAGGAAAAGTGTCTCCGCCTCACCCGACGTGAGGCCGGTCAGCCTGGTGCGGTAGCCGCCGAGGATCTGATAGCCGCCGCCGTGGCCCGCGTCGCCGTACAGCGGCACCCCAGCAGCCTGGAGCGAGCCGATGTCCCGGTAGATCGTGCGTTCGGAGACCTCGAGGGTGTCGGCCAGCTGGCAGGCGGTGAGCCTGCCGCGGGTCTGCAACAGCAGAAGGATCGAAACAAGCCGGCTTGCTCGCATGACACTGACAGTAGATGTCAGGGATGCGCTCAGGTCGTTGCCTGCGCCAATACCTTGCGGCTGTCTTTCCAGGCCTGGGCTTGTGACCATCGCCACCAGTCGGCCGGCTCGCACTCGCGTTCGGTACCGAGATCGGGATGCGCCCATCCGATCGATGGCAGGTCATACAGCATGGCGGCGAGGCTGGAGCAGACCACGTGCCCCGGCAGCAGGTTGTGGTCCGACGGCCAGCGCCAGAGCGGATTTATCATCGCGGAGAGATCCTCAACGTGAAACGCGTCCAGCGTGTCCTCCGCGATGCCTACCCAGTCGTAGCCGATGCCCAGTGATTTCGCCGCGCTAGCCAGCAGGGACGTCAGCTGGCCGTGATCGTTTGGCTTTGGCTCGCCATGATTGGACATGGTGCGGCTGTCTGACAGGTAAGGAGTGCAGTCGGCTGGTCCGACGCCGCCGGGTTGTCCCTGGATCCCCATCCACCGGCCCGCCTGGTCCTGGTGCGTGACAATGACCACATGATTGGCCACGGCCGGCTTACCTTGCAGCGCCTCTCCCACCCGGATGAGATCCTGGATTAGGCCGTTACCCGTCCACACGGCCAGAACGTCGCCAGCGGCGGCAGGAATGCTCTTCATGATGTTCCTTTCCTGGGCATGCGACAATCACTGCATCGCCGCCATTACCTCCCGGGCTGGTTTGTTGCCCTTACATGCTCAGAGCCGATCCGGCGACACGAAATACCTTTCTGCGCCATCCGAGCGGAGATGAGCCTCACCATGACCAGCGCGGGCAGTACACAGCAGGCAGCCGCCAAGGACCCGGCGCGGGCGATAGCCCGGCTGCGCGGGGCCAGCATGGGCGCCCTGACCATGCTCATCATCGAGTTCGCGCTGGGAGTCGGGGTCAACCTCTACATCACGCCCGCCAAGGGCGGCGTGGGCGAAGCGTTCTCGAACGGGCCGCTGCTCGCGCTGCACTCGGTACTCGGGCTGCTCCTGATCCTCGCGGCGATCGACCTCCTGGTGCGGGCCATCATGGCCGGCCACCGGGTAGTGACTGTGGCCTCGGCACTCGGCCTGCTAGCCATCCTCGGCGCCGCGTTCAACGGCGTCGGCTTTCTTAAGCACGGACAGAACGGCGCATCCATGGCGATGTCGGTGGCCGGCGCCGTTGCGATGCTCTGCTACGCCGTCTGCCTAGTAATTCTTGGATCTTCCGAACGCACAAAGGCCTGACCCACACCCGGCACGCGACCACCGCTACCGGATCCCGCGCACGACCCAGGATCACGAACCGAGATGGGCCAGCGCAGTGCCGGTCTCGCGATGCGCGGCCAGCGCGCGGCTGACGAATTCGGCTGCCGCGCCCAGGTAGCCGGATGGGTCCAGGGCCGCATCGATCTGCTTGGCGGAGATGCCGGCGTCGGCGTCAAGCAGCACCTCCCGGAACGGCCGCCCCGTGCTCGCCGCGCGAGCGGCCGCCTCGGCTACCAGGTCGTGCGCGGCTAGCCTGCCCAGCCCCGGCGCGAGCACCGCCGTCACACGCTCGGCCAGCGGCAGGCCGCCGGAGGCATCCAGGTTCGCGCGCATCGCCGCGGCGTCCACGTCCAGGCCGGCCAGCATCTCCGCGCACCAGGACGCGGCCGAACCGGTCAGCCGGAGCAGGCCGGCCAGCGGCTGCCATTCGGCGTGCCAGGCGCCGGCCGCCCGCTGATGTTCCTGCTCGGCGGACGCGGCCAGGGTCGCGAGCAGGCCGGGCACCTGCCTGCTACAGCCAAGGATGGCGACCGCGGCGACCGGGTTCCTCTTGTGCGGCATCGCCGAGGAGCCGCCGCGCTGCACGCCATCGCCTTCGCCTTCGCCTTCGCGGACCTCGCCCACCTCGGTCTGGGCCAGCAGGGTCACGTCCCGCGCGATCTTGCCTGAGGCCGCGGCCACGCCGGCCAGCGCGGCCGCGAGTTCGAGTATCCGCAGCCGGTTCGTGTGCCAGGGCAGCACGGGCTCGGCAAGCCCGAGTTCGTCGGCCAGCAGCGCCGCGACCCTGGGGCCCGCCGCGCCGAGCGAGGCCAGCGTTCCCGCCGCGCCGCCGAACTGGACGGCCAGCCGCTCGTGCGCCAGCACGGCTAGCGCCTTCCTGGCCTCATCGAGGCCGGTCATCCAGCCAGCGGCTACCAGGCCGAACGTGACGGGGACAGCCTGCTGTAGCAGTGTCCGGCCGATCATCAGCGTTGCCTCGTGCTCCGCCGCGAGTTCCGCGGCTGCCCCGGCGGCGGCCTCGAGGTCGGCGAGCACTACGCCAAGCGCTGTCTTTGCCAGCAGCATCATCGCGGTGTCGATGATGTCCTGGCTGGTCGCGCCCTGATGCACGGCCGCGGCCGCTGCCCGGGGCAGCTTCCCGGCCAGGGCCCTGACCAGGGCGGGCACCGGGTTGCCCGTCAGCGGGGCCTGCCTGCCGAGATCGCTCACGTCGAAGTTCGCCGCTTTCGCGGCGGCGGTCACCGCCGCGCCCGCCCCGTCGGCGGCGAGCCCGGCCCGTTCAAGCGAGCGGGCGAGTGCGGCCTCGGTGTCCAGCATCGCCTGGAGCCATGCGGCATCGCAGACATCGACACCGCCACGGGCGAAGATCCCCGCGAACAGGCCGCCGGCCTCAGACATGCGCCAGCCCCACGTAGTTCTCGGCGAGCGACGTGGCGGCGGCCTCCGAGCTGCAGACGTATTCCAGGTGTGACTGCTGTAGCCGCCGGTCGTAGCCGTCCTGGTCGTCGAATGTGTGCAGCAGCGTGGTCATCCACCAGGAGAAGTGCTGCACCCGCCAGACCCTGCGCAGGCATGTGTCCGAGTAGCCGTCGAGCAGTTCGGTGCTTCCGTCTGCGTACCAGGCGGCCAGCCCCTCGGTCAGCACCCCGACGTCAAAGGCGGCGAGGTTCAGCCCCTTGGCGCCGGTGGGCGGCACGATGTGCGCCGCGTCCCCGGCCAGGTACAGCCGCCCGTACCGCATGGGCTCGGCGACGAAGCTGCGCATCGGGGCCATGATCTTCTCCAGCACCGGACCGGCCCGCAGATGCCAGCCAGGCACCGTCTCAAGCCGTGCCCGCAGCTCATCCCAGAACCGCTCGTCCGGCCACTTCGCCACGTCCTCATCCGGGGAGACCTGTAGGTAGAACCGGCTGAGGCTCGGGCTCCGCATGCTGTGCAGCGCGAAGCCCCGGTCGCTATGCGCGTAGATCAGCTCCGGCGATGACGGCGGCACGTCGGCGAGCACGCCGAGCCAGCCGAACGGGTACTCCCGGTCGAACACGGTCAGCACGCCGTCCGGGATCGCCTGCCTGCACACTCCGTGGAATCCGTCGCAGCCAGCGATGAAGTCGCAGTCCAGCCTGTGCCGCTCCCCGCGGCGGGTGAAGCTGATCGCCGGATGGGCGGCGGAGATGTCCTGCGGCACCACGTCGGACACCTCGAACAGGATCTGGCCGCCGGCCGCCAGCCTGGCTGCGATCAGATCCTTGACCACCTCCTGCTGGCCGTACACGGTGATCGCGCGGCCGGGGACGAGGCGGTCGAAGGCGATGCGATGCGGTCGCCCGCCGAACCTGAGCTCGATGCCGTGGTGGACGAGTCCCTCCTGCAACAGCCGGTCCCCCAGCCCGGTCGCGACGAGCGTGTCCACCGTGCCCTGCTCGAGCACGCCTGCCCGCACGCGCTTCTCCACGTAATCGCGGCTGCGTGTCTCGATCACCACGGAATCGATGCCGCGCAGGTGCAGCAGATGCGAAAGCAGCAGCCCTGCGGGCCCCGCGCCGACGATCCCGACCTGAGTGCGCACGACATCATGTTCCCACCGCGGGCGCCTGGCCAGGGAGCGGCGGGCCGGTGCGGGTGCGCCGGCGCCCTTCAGTGGCGGGGCGCGAAGAAGTTGACGCCGACTCCGACGGCAACGATGCCGGCGCCGATCCACTCGAACCGGTCCGGCGCATGCCCGTCCAGACCCCAGCCCCACAGCAGGCTCATGACGACGAAGACGCCGCCATAGGCCGCGTAGACGCGCCCGAAATTGCTGTGCTGGAGGGTCGGTATGACGCCGTAGCCGACCAGGATGGCCGCCCCGATGACGCCGGTCCACCAGGGCCCACCCTCCCGGAGCCAGCGCCACACCAGGTAGCCGCCGCCGATCTCGGCCAGGCCGGCGGCAATGAACAGAGCGATCGACCGCACGATCTCCATCCGCACATTGTGGCGCCACCGGGCACCGGCCGCAGCGCGGGGGTTGAGCCTGGTCAGGTAGCCCGGACGCACTGCCAGCCAGCCGGGACTGTCCGGGTTCGCCCAAAGATCGTTGTACATTTTTCACGTTATAAATATTCCTCGGCCGGGGCCTTCAACAGTGTCTCGTCCAGCTGGACGGAGCCAACGGCCACCTGCAACGACGACGGCGAGGACTATGCCGCCTTCTGGGTCGGCCTGGACGGCTACAACAGTGCCTCGGTTGAGCAGACCGGCACCGACTCGGACTGCGATGCAGGATCGCCGGACTATTACGGCTGGTACGAGATGTACCCGGCCAACCCGGTGTACTTCACCAACCCGGTCGAGCCCGGGGACAGCATGAGCGCGTCGGTCGCGTTCAGCGGATCCGACACGTACACGCTGGTGCTCACCGACAACACCCAGGGCTGGAACCAGACCGAGACGGAGAACGAGAGCGGCCTGGATAACTCCTCCGCTGAGGTCATCACCGAGGCGCCATCGACGCAGGCCGGCCCGCTGCCGCTCGCCGACTTCGGCGCGATCAACTACTCCGGTTCGACGGTCAACGGGTCCTCGATGGACGCGCAGGACCCGACGCAGATCATCATGGTCGGCAGCAGCGGCGACCAGCTGGACTCCACGAGCACGATGGATGGCTCGGGCGACTTCGGCAACACCTGGCTGGCAGAGAGCTAAGCCAGCAGGCAGCGCNNGGCAGCGCCGGCCGGTGGCCTATTGTCAGCGGTATGACGGAACAAACCGCTCTCGCCTCCGGCCCGGATCTGCCCCAGCAACGCAATCTCGTGACCGAGATCCCCGGCCCGGCCTCGCGCGCGCTGGCGCAGCGGCGGCAGCGCAGCGTCGCCCGCGGCGTCAGCAGCGTGCTGCCCGTGTTCGTCAGGGCGGCCGGCGGCGGGGTGCTGGTGGACGTCGACGGCAACTCGCTGATCGATTTCGGGTCGGGGATCGCCGTGGTCTCGGTCGGCAACAGCGCGCCGCGGGTAGTCGAGGGCGTCACCGAGCAGGTCGCCAGGTTCACCCACACCTGTTTCATGGTCGCGCCATACGAGGGCTACCTGGAGGTCTGCGAGGAGCTCGCCCGGCGTACCCCGGGCGACCACGACAAGAGGTCCATCCTGGTGAACTCGGGCGCGGAAGCGGTTGAGAACGCCGTGAAGATCGCCCGGTACGCCACCGGCCGGCCGGCCATCGTGGCGTTCGACCACGCCTATCACGGGCGGACCAATCTCACCATGGCGCTGACCGCGAAGAACATGCCGTACAAGGACAGGTTCGGCCCGTTCGCCAGCGACGTTTACCGGGTTCCGATGGCCTATCCGCTGCGCTGGCCCGGCGGCCCGGAGCGCTGCGCCGCCGAGGCGCTCGACGTGGTTACCGGGCTCATCCACACGCAGGTAGGCGAGCAGAACGTCGCGGCCGTGATCATCGAGCCGATCCAGGGTGAGGGCGGCTTCATCGTCCCGCCGCCGGGGTTCCTGGCCGGCCTGGCGGAGTTTTGCCACAGCCACGGCATCGTGCTGATCGCCGACGAGATCCAGAGCGGATTCTGCCGCACCGGCGACTGGTTCGCGTGCGAGCACGAGGGCGTGGTCCCCGACCTGGTCACCACGGCCAAGGGGATCGCGGGCGGGCTGCCGCTGGCCGGCGTCACCGGCCGCACGGAGCTGATGGACGCGGTGCACGTCGGCGGCCTCGGCGGCACTTACGGCGGCAACCCGGTCGCCTGCGCCGCCGCGCTCGGCGCGATCGCCACCATGGAAGAGGAGAACCTGGCCGGCCGGGCCCGCCGGATCGGCGAGCTCATGCTGCCCAGGCTGAACGCGCTGGCGCAGAAGTACCCGGTGATCGGCGAGGTACGCGGCCGCGGCGCGATGCTCGCGGTCGAACTGGTCGAGCCCGGCGGCCTCAATCCCAACCCGGCTGCCGCCGGGAAGGTAGCCGTGGCATGCCATGCGGCCGGCCTGGTGGTGCTGACCTGCGGGACGTTCGGGAACGTGCTCAGATTCCTGCCGCCCCTGGTCATCCCCGAGCACCTGCTCGACGAGGGACTGACCATCCTGGAAGAGGCGTTCGCCGGCCTGTGACCCATGTGGACCGCGTGCTGGACGCTAGGTTCCGGACAGCCGTCGCCGCGTTGGGCGAACGGCCGATCAGTGTCTGCGACAAGGGATTCGGCGTCGTCGCACCGGTGACCGCGGCGAGCCTGGCCGAGCGGCGTCCGGGCCTGTTTAGCGGGACCTTCGCCATGCCGTTGCTCGTGCTGCGCGACACGGCGCTCCGGCACAACGTCGAGGGCATGGCCGCGTACTGCGCGGCGGCCGGGGTGGACCTGGCGCCGCACGGCAAGACCACTATGGCGCCTCAGCTCTTCGCCCGGCAGCTCGCCGCGGGTGCCTGGGGGATGACGGCGGCGACGGTCGGGCACATGCAGACATACCGTGCGTTCGGAATATCGCGGATCTTGCTCGCCAATGAGCTTACCGATCCGGCCGGCATTGCCTGGCTGGCGGCGGAGCTGGCTGCCGACCCCGGCTTCGACTGCTACGTCTACGCGGACAGCCTCCCCGGCGTGCGGCTGCTCGACCAGGCGCTGCGGAGCCGGCCTGGGCGGCCGCTGCCCATCCTTGTCGAGCTGGGCCAGCCGGGTGGGCGCACCGGCTGCCGGACCGTCGAGGAAGCTGTCACCGTCGCGAAGGCGGTCGCCGCTGCGGGCTCGCTCAGGCTGGCGGGCGCGGCCGGGTTCGAAGGCACCATCGGCCACGACTGCACGCCCGGCACGCCCGGCACGCCCGGCACGCCCGGCACGCCTGCCACGCCTGCCACGCCCGCCACGATCGGCCGTATCGCCAGCTTCTGCCGGGACCTGCGCGGGCTCGGCGAGCTGCTGCGCGGGCTGGCGGCCGGCCCGGAACGGCTCATCCTCAGCGCCGGCGGCAGCGCGTACTTCGACGTGGTCGTGCGGGAACTGAGCCCGGGTGATCAGCAGCCGAGGGTCGTGCTCCGCAGCGGCGCCTATGTAGCGCACGACCATGGCCTGTACGCAAGCCTCGCGCCCAGCGGATCCCGCGAGGCCCGAGGTGCGCCGGCGGAATCAGGCCAGACCCAGCGGACTCCAGCGGAACCGCGCCGGACCCAAGACGCTGCGACGGGCCCGAGCCCGACGGGGCGGACTGGCCCGGACCTGGTGCCAGCGCTTGAGCTGTGGGCTCAGGTGCTCTCCAGGCCGGAGCCCGGCCTCGCCCTGCTCTGCGCCGGGCGCCGTGACGTGTCGTTCGATCAGGGATTTCCCGTACCGCTCCGGGTACGAAGCGCCGACGGGCGGCTGGCATCCGCGCACGACATGCAGGTCACCAAACTCGATGATCAGCACGCCTACCTGAGCGTGCCGGCCGATTCTGAGCTTGCTCCCGGGGACCTGATCTGCCTGGGCATCTCGCACCCCTGCACGACCTTCGACAAGTGGCGGGTCATCCCCGTGGTGGACGACCGCTACCGCGTCATAGACGCCGTTCACACGTTCTTCTGACCCCCGCAGTTACATGACCGCGAGCTGGCCGAGTTCCACGGCCGGCATCCCATCTCTGGTGCGGTGAGACCGGAGGGATGCTCGGGGCAGGTGGGGCGAGTGGTAGCGGTGGGCTCGCGTGACGGGACGCGCAGAAGCCGGGGCTTGAGCGTGAATGTGGCAGCGCCTACCACCAGTGGTGGGCTGCGTCACATCGATCTTGGAACTGGCTGAACAGGCAGTCCCACGGGCCCCACCAGCCCATGCAGACACGCCAAGACCTTGAGACGCCGACCTTGGACGTCAGCGCCCAGCTCTACCTGCTCAGATCGTCATCGAACAGCGTGCCGGGGGCGGCCGGGACCTTCGGGATCGATCCGGTCACCGGCGACCCGGTAGGCCGGACCTTCCCCATCATGGAACTGGCGCCGAATGGCTCGCTGTGGCTACTCGGCCTCAGCCCCCCGGGTCGTTGACCGGGAGGATATGAGCCGGTCAGGACTAGAGGGCTGAGGGCCGGCGCTGCGGCGATGAGACCGGCGCCGCAGCGTTCGGACTAATTGCTGACTGGGAATTTAAGACTGACGGAACCCGGGCCGGGCTCGGGCCACCGGGAGGTGACGGCCTTCCCCCGGGTATAGAAGTGCACGCCTTCGGTGCCGTGCATGTGCGTGTCGCCGAACAGCGACGATTTCCAGCCGCCGAATGAGTAGTAGGCCATCGGCACCGGGATCGGCACGTTGACGCCGACCATGCCGACGGTGACCTCGCTGACGAACCGGCGGGCGGCGCCGCCGCCGGCCGTGAAGATCGCCACGCCGTTGCCGTACGGGTTCGCGTTGACCAGGTCGAGCGCCGCGTCGTGGGATGGCACCCGGACGACGGAGAGCACCGGGCCGAAAATCTCGTCGGTGTAGCAGGCCATGTCCGGCGTGACGTGGTCGAGGATGGATGGCCCGAGCCAGAAACCGCCGGGCTCGCCGCCGCTGACCGGGTGCGTGCGGCCGTCCACCGCGAGCACCGCGCCCTCGCGCACGCCCGAGTCGAGGTAGCCGGCCACCCGGTCCCGGTGCGGGCCGGTGACCAGCGGTCCCATCTCGGCTCGTTCGTCGGTGCCAGGACCGACGCGCAGCCTGGCCACCCGCTCCGCGATCTTGCCGACGAGCTCGTCGGCCACGGGGTCAACGGCCACCACGACGGAGATCGCCATGCACCGCTCCCCGGCCGAGCCGAAGCCCGCGGACACGGCCGCGTCGGCGGCGTTGTCGAGGTCTGCGTCGGCGAGCACCACCATGTGGTTCTTGGCGCCGCCGAGGGCCTGCACCCGCTTGCCGGTCGCGGTTGCCGTCTCGTACACGTGCTTGGCGATCGGAGTGGAGCCGACGAAGCTGACCGCGGCCACGCCCGGGTGCCCGAGCAGCGCGTTGACCGCGACCGCGTCGCCGTGCAGCACGCTGAACACGCCGTCGGGCAGGCCGGCCTCGGCGAGCAGTTCGGCGAGCAGGACCGACGCCGAGGGATCCTTCTCCGATGGCTTCAGCACGAACGCGTTGCCGCAGGCGATCGCGATGGGGAACATCCACATCGGCACCATGGCGGGGAAGTTGAACGGCGTGATGCCGGCCACCACGCCGAGCGGCTGCCTGATCGAGTACGCGTCTACCTGGGTGGACACGTTCTCCGAGTACGAGCCCTTGAGCAGGTGCGGGATCCCGCAGGCGAACTCGGCCACCTCCAGGCCCCTGGCTACCTCGCCGGCCGCGTCGCTGGTCACCTTGCCGTGTTCGGAGCTGATCAGGGCTGCCAGCTCGCCGGCGTGGGTCCGGACGAGCTCCCTGAAGGCGAACATGACCCCGGCCCGCCTGGCCAGCGACGCGTTCCGCCAGCCCGCCGCTGCCTCGGTGGCCGCGGACACGGCCGCGTCCACTTCAGTGGCCGACGCGAAATCCACCGTGCCGGTTACCTGGCCGGTGGCCGGATCGTAGATGTCGCCGGTGGCCCCACTGGTGCCTGGCCACGACTTGCCGCCGATCCAGTGGCTGACGTGCTTCATCGCGACGCCTCCTGAGCGGCGGCGGTGGCCTCGGCGCTGACCGCGCGGAGCGCGTCGGTGAGGATCGCCAGCCCCTCTGCGGCCTCGGCATCGGACAGGGTCATCGGCGGGGCCATCCGCAGCGCGTGCCCGTACAGCCCGCCCTTGCCGATGAGCAGGCCGTGATCCCTGGTCTCCTCGAGCAGCCGCGTGGCCAGCGCGGGGCTGGGCTCGCCGGTGTCCGGGTCGATCATGTCCACGGCGAACATGAGGCCCTTGCCCCTGACCTCGCCAACCGCCGGGAGCCGTACGGTGGCCTCGCGCAGGCCGCCGATGATCAGCCGCCCGAGCTTCGCGGCCCGGGCCTGGAGGTCGTGCGAGAGAAGGTAGTCCAGCGTGGCGTTGGCCGCGGCCGTGGCCAAGGGATTGCCGCCGAACGTGGAGACGCCGTTCGCGCTCAGGCCGTCCATGAGGCTGCCGCGGGCGACCACCCCGCCGATCGCGAAACCGTTGCCTGTTCCCTTGGCGAACGTCATCATGTCCGGCACGATGCCATGCGCGCCGATGCCCCAGAAGTGCTCGCCCGTCCTGCCCCATCCGCTCTGCACCTCGTCGGAGATGAACAGGATGCCCCGTTCGTCGAGCACCTCCTTGTACGCGGCGAACAGGCCGTCCGGCGGCATCGTGAACCCGCCGACGCCCTGCACGGGCTCGGCGATGAAGCAGGCCACATCAGCGGCGACCGCGGTGGCCAGCACGTGCCGCAGGTCGGCGACGGCGGCTTGGGTGTACTCCGCGTCCGACATGCCGACGAACGCCGGCAGCTGCTGGTCCGTGCCATGCAGGTAGTGGACGGCAAGCGGGGAGTGCGCGGAAGTTTTCCATGCCGCGTTGCCGGTGATAGCGACGGTTCCGAACGACCTCCCGTGATAGCTATTGCGAAGCGCGAGCACCTGGTTCGATCCGCGCGCGGCCGTGGCGAGCAGCAGTGCGGTCTCGTTCGCCTCGGTCCCTGAGTTGGTGAAGAAGACCTTGGCGTCCTCGATCCCGGACAGCCTGGCGATCTTCTCGGCCAGCTCGACCTGGTGGCGGATCAGGTAGAGCGTGGAGGTGTGGACCACGCCGGTGGCTAGCTGGCGCTCGACCGCCTCCCGGACTTCGGGTACGTCGTAGCCGAGCATGTTCGTGAGGATGCCGCCGAAGAAGTCGAGGTAGCTGCACCCCTCGGCGTCGGTGACGCGACACCCCTTGCCGCTCGTGATCTCGAGCGGGTGATCGTAGTAGAGCGCCACCCAGTTCGGCATAACGGCGCGGTGTCGGGCGAGTAGATCGGTCATGTCACCTAGTCTGCCGCACGTGAGCACCTGCTCCCAGGCCTGCCGCTTCGGCGGCACCGCTGGACGCCGCCGGCCGTTCCCGCCGCGGGAGGCGGCGGGACGATGGCAGGATGTCGGAGATGACAAGCGAGCGGCTGGAAGTCCAGCGGACGATAACGGCGGATCCAGCGACCATCTTTCGGCTGCTGTGCGATCCGCAGGGACATGTGGCGATCGACAGCTCCGGGATGCTGATGGACGCCACCGGCGAGCCGGTGACTGCCGTCGGCGACAGCTTCGTGGTTCACATGGATCGCGAGGCGCTGAACGACTACCCGATGGGCCGCTACGACGTGACCGTCACCATCGTGACGCTGGTGCCTGACCGCGAGATCGCATGGACCGTCCTCGGGCAGATCCGACCGCCGATCGGTCAGGTCTATGGGTACGTGCTCGAGCCCGTCGAGGATGGCACGCTCGCCACCTCGTACTACGACTGGTCGAACAGCGACCCGGTCTGGAAGGAGGCCGGGATCTTCCCGGTCATATCAGAGGGAGCACTGCGGGCCACGCTAGGGATCCTCGCCCGGACGGTCACGCGAGGCGGCTAGGCCCACCGGTGTCGATCCAGTCGCAAGCCGTTCGTGTAGAGGGTGCGAAACACCTGTACGGCGCCCGCCTGGGTCGCCCCGGCCAAGGAGTCCTTGATGTCCGAACCGCAGACCCTGCTCACCGGCCTCGTCATCGGTGAGTCGCCGCGGTGGCACGATGGCCGCCTCTGGTTCTCTAACTGGGGCACGCAGGAAATCGTCGCGGTCGATCTCAACGGCACCAGCGAGGTCGTGGCCCGCGTACCGACGACGCTCCCGTTCTCCATCGACTGGCTGCCCGATGGCCGCCTTCTTGTCATATCGGGGCCCGAGGCGCTTCTGCTGCGCCGGGAGGCAGGCGGGGCGCTGGCCACCCATGCTGACCTGAACGGGATCGACCACGGCTTCAACGAGATTGTCGTGGACGGCCGCGGCAACGCCTACGTCAACGGTGGCGGCTTCGACCTTATGGCCGGCGAGCCGTTCTCCCCCGGCATCATCGCCGTAATCACCCCTGACGGCTCGGCTCGGCAGGTGGCCGACGGCATCGCGTTCGGAAATGGCATGGCCGTGACGCCCGACAACTCGACGCTGATTGTCGCCGAGTCCTACGGCAAGAGGCTCTCGGCTTTCGACATCGCCGCCGATGGCAGCCTGTCGAACCGGCGGGTCTGGGCTGACCTCGGCGACGGGGTCCCCGACGGCATCTGCCTCGACGCCGAGGGTGCTGCCTGGTATGCGGATGTCCCCAACAAGCGCTGCGCGCGCGTTCGCGAAGGCGGGGAGGTGCTGCAGACGATCGACGCTGACCGGGGCTGCTTCGCTTGCATGCTTGGCGGCGGTGACGGTCGAACACTGTTCATGATGGCGGCCGAGTGGCGCGGCATCGACCACATGGCTGATGCGGAACGAACAGGGCAGGTGCTCATGGCCGAAGCGCCCGCACCAGGCGCTGGCTGGCCTTAGGACACGTTGTGGCGTAAACCGTCGTTTCCTGATCCCGGACGATCGTGCGGTGCCTCGCGGACCCGGCCGGCCGGATCACTCCCGTCACACCGGCACCACCGACCCCGTGAGCCACGACTTCCGGAGCGCCGCCGAAGATCGATGTGGCAGGGCCTACCACCGGTGGGGGGCTCCGCCACATCGATCTTGGAAACGATGCGGAATGAGGCGCCTGCGGGCGCTTTCCCCGGTGCGGGCGCCGGCTGTTCGAGGACTCCAGACGGCGGCGTGCCAGAACCGCCGTGCACGGTCACGCGCCGGCTTACGTCCGCGCGCTAACCAGCGCGTGGCCCGCCCGCGTCCGGGCGGGCGCTCCTGAACTCTTGCCCAGCGCCCGGCCCGACCTGACGATCACGAAACCTGCGGCCTACTTCTCTGCGGGCCCTTAGCAGCCGGACTGGCCACGATCTGGCCTCGGGCTGGGCAGACCTCCGCGCCAGCCCGGTAAGCCTGGACGGATCACAATTTGCGCAGGAACGCGTTAGCGATCGGTCCGGCGCTGTCGGCTCCGGTACCGCCGCCTTCGACCAGCACGGCGAAGGCCAGGTCACCTTGGTAGCCGATGAACCAGCCATGCGAAGGCGGGTTGGGACCCGAGCCGTACTCGGCTGTGCCGGTCTTCCCATAGACGCCGGGGGGAAAGCCAACCCCGGCCGCGGTGCCGCTGGTGACTACCGCCCGCATCATCGGGCGCAGCGTGTCCAGGATCGCGGCGGTCAGCGGGCGCGGCTGGGCGGCCTGCCGCGGCGCGGGACTGGTCACCAGCAGCGGCGGCCGCCAGGTGCCGTCTTCGATGGCGGCCGCCTCGGTTGCCTGGCTAAGGGGATTGACCAGGTCGGTTCCCTGGCCGAAGGCATCAGCGGCCAGATCGACCAACGCCTGCGGGGTGGTGAACCGGCCGAGCGCGGCGGAGATGCCCAGCGCGGGCTGGGCGTTATAGCCGAAGTTGGCTGCCATCGACGCGAGCGAGGATCCGTCTAGCCGCTGCGTGGCAAGCAGGGCGAATGTGGAGTTGCACGACACGGCGAAGGCAGTTTGCAGGTTGGTAGTGCCGTACTGCTCGTTGTTGTCGTTGTGGAACGTCCTGCCATCGATCGTTACCTGGCTGGGGCACTGCACCGTGCTGGACGGGCGCATCCCCTTGGCCGCGAGGGCGGACCCGGTCACGACCTTGAATGTCGAGCCGGGAGGGAACACTCCCTCGAGCGCACGGTCGAATCCGCCGGGACGCTCGACCACGGCCAGCACCCTGCCGGTAGATGGCTGGATGGCCACCACGTCCACGGGCTTCGCCGTCGCCGCGGACGAGACGGCCTGCGACGCGGCCAGCTGATCCTGCATATCGATGCTGGTCCGCACGGGTGTCCCGGCCACCACCGGGAAGCGGGCCGCTGTTGAGTCCGTGTGATCGCCGGGGCCCTCGATCCGGATAGTCAGGGACGGCCGGCCAGCCAACTGGGCCTGATAGGCCTGCTCGATCCCGCCCTGGCCGATCTCGTCGCCGGTCTTGTACGGGGCACCCAGTGCCTTGGCCTGGGCAGCCGTGGCCTTTACCACGTCACCGGTCAGCAGCGAGATGGATCCGGACTCCGCAATCACCGCCGGTGAGCTCAGCACGGTACCGTCGGCCGCGAACACGGACGCCCTGGCCGGCCAGACAGCGCCGAGCACGAACCGCTCGCCAGGGCCGAGCCCGGGGTAGATCGCGGCCGGGCTCCAGCTCACCCACCAGCGACCGTCCCGCTGGACCAGGCGCAGTTGCCCGCGATAGGTCCATGTGTGTCCGCTCGCGAGGTCAGCGGTGGCGGTGAACCGCGCTTGTGCTGACCCGCCGCTTTCTGTTACCGAGCGGAGCGACAGACGGATACTTCGGATGCCGAGTTCGGATGACGCCAGCTTCAGCGGGCCGGCCAGGCCGGACCGCGGGACATTCACGCTGTCCTTGTCCATGGCGGGATAGGCACCCTGCTGCCAGGCGAGCAGGTAGCTGGCGGCAGCCGGGCGCGGGCTTCCTGCACTGTGCCGGAGCAGCAGATAGCTGCCCCCGGCCGCGCCGAGCGCGACTACCAGCACGGCCACGATCACCGCGACTGTTACTGACCGTCGCCTCGGTTGACGCACGCCGCCCTGGTGCATGGATCAGCCCCCTCTCCCCCGGCAAGCCCGTACTGCCGGCCGGCCCGCCCGGGATAGCTGTTCCGGTGGCCAACGTTATGGGGCTCCGCGCGGCTCCCCTGCGCACCGCAAAGCGTCACCGTCGAGGACGGACCGCCGCTGAGCTGGTCGAAGGCACTTGGAACTCAGGAAGTCCCGCCTGGGACGCGCAGAGTCCGACATGCCAGTGTCGCCCCCGGACGCCCGTTCCGCCACGCCTTCCGCCCGACTGACGCCGTCAGCTTCGGCCATCCGCCAAGGCCCGATCCGGTTGAGGAGGCAGGTACACGATGAGGCTGAAGCTGGCCACGACGGGAGCTGACTGGTGGTTGCGCGCCGATGGTCCCGCGGCCGGGCTGGTACCCGCCCGCCTGCGCGCTACAGCTCGCCGCGATCTTCGGCCTTGAGCGCCTCCGCCATCGCCGTTTTTAGAGTGTCAAACTCTTCGACAGACAGCTCGTGTTGAAAGAAGACAGCTTCAACATCATCGAAGGACCCTGGTTCGTAGGTGTCTGGATCTTCCTGCGCCCTGGCGGCCATCTCCAGATAGGTCTGCGGGGATGGACCTTTCATGCGCCGTGGCCAGCGGCGGGTACGGAACCGTTGGGCGAGTTCATCCAGTGTTAGGTCACCGACCTTGTACCTGTCGAGCAGCTCGGTCACCTCACTATTGCGGAAGCCGCTACTCACCCTTCCTCCTCAAATTCCGTGGTTCTGTGGCCAGAGGTCACCATCACCGGCTCATGGCCGTCTGCGGAGTTGTCGTAGATCACACAGTCGGCAAGCCTCTCCTTGATCTCCTCGAGCGTGCGGCGATTCTTGCTTCCCCACTCTCCGTCTTCCTGAGACCTGATCACTTCGGATGGCACGAAGCGACCACCCATGCCGCGGTCGTTGCGGTACTCCTCGTGCCCGTGGCGGTGCCGTGCGTCTGCCCGCCGTACGCTTGTCTCGATAGTTATGTCTACGAAGATCCCAGTAGTGACATAGCCTGCTCGGTCGAGGTCATCGAGTCGCCGCTCAGTGGACGGCCTACTGGACATCGTTATGTCCCAGATGATGTTCTTCCCGTCCCGCAGCGCTCGCTCCGCGAGCAATTTAGCGACGTGCGACGATTCCTCATGCACCAGGTCGGACGCCTCCATAGGTGACAGCCCCTCCACTTCGGGAATCAGCCCACGGACGGCCATCTCCTCTTTAACGTCATCCGGGTTAATCGTCAGATACTGCGAACGATCGATACCGGCGTACCGCTCCAGCACCGTGGACTTACCGGCTCCGGGAAGTCCACCCGCCATGACCGCCTTCTGTTCGCAGGGAACACCGATCGCGTTTTCGTATAGGCCATCAACGAGATCGCGGTGCACAACCTGCCTCTCCGTCGTCCAGCTGTCCTCCTGCGGGTTGAAGAATTTCCGGTCGGTGGGCAGCCCGTTATCGCGAGCGTGGGCCAACTGCTCTCGGACGTTGCAGGTGTACTCGACATGCTCGGTGTCGGATAGCAGCTTGAGGTCGGATGCTGGGACATCGAGGTGATCGGTGCCAGCCTGCTCCGGGGCACCTGCCCTCTCCCTCAGATCTGTCTTCGGCACGGCCACCCGAACATTCGATTCGTCACTCATACCGCCGTCGGCGGATTCTTCGTCTGGGAGGGGCAGTTCGATCGCGCGCAGGTTGGGCGGCGGCGGCTTGGCGGTGCCATCGGCGTTGTAGGGGGAGCTGGGGTGCCCGCGGGGTAGTCGTTCCAGACGCTGCTGAAGATCCTCGCGCGACCATGCGCGCGGGCGGTCGGCGGGCGTGGTCAGCGCTGGCGGCTGATCGTTCCTGCCCCGCCCGTCCGCGACGTTCTGCTGGCTAGGCGATAGGGACTGCTCGTCCGTCCGCGACACGACGGAGCCCCCTTCTGCTCCAGGTCCTGGCTGCTGTCGTTTACGTGACGTTACCGGAACCACACGGAGAGCACGAGACTGAGGCCAGACCATGTCATGAACGCAGCCCTGGCTGAGTCTCGTCCCGGCCTACGCTATGGCCCGCGGCGGTCGGTGGCACGGCGTGATGCAGCGGCCGCCGCGGCCAGGATGTCGTACTCCTGGTCGGAAAGCCGGCCGAGATCATAGGCGAGAACGACATCGTCAAAGGACCCAGGCACGTACGGTGCTGGATCGTCGATGGCGGAGGCCGCCTCCTCCAGGTCGGAAGTCCAGGCGCCAGGCACTGACGGCCAGTTGCGTCCGCGGAATCGCCTGGCGAGCTCTTCGAGGGTTAGCTGTCCCGACGCATAACGATCGATCAGGCCGATCAGCTCGGTTGCCGCCGCCGCTCCGGTCCCGCCGGTCGCCGTGCCGACGCTGACTTGCTGGCCAGCGCCGCGGCGTTCGGTGGCCGACATTGCCCGGATCGCTTCTGCGGGCACATAGCGGCCGCCATAGCCTCTGCCGTTTCGGTACTCCTCTTGCTTGCGGCGGTGCTCGGCGTCGGAACGGCGCACGCTCTCCTCGATAGGTACGTCCACGTAGATGCCGCCAGTCGTGTAACCCGCCCGGTCAAGCGCATCCAGCCAGCTCTCTGCGACCAGCACACTGGCCATCGTGATCTCCCAGAGGATGTTCCTGCTGTCCGCGATCGCTCGCAGTCCGAGCCGTTTGGCGATGTACGCGGATTCGGCATGGACGAGCTCGGATGCCTCCATCGGTGATAGGCCTTCGACATGGGGGATCAGCCCGCGCACGGCCATCTCCTCCTTGATGGCATCGAGGCTGATGACCAGGTACTGCGACCGATCGACGCCCGCGCTAGCCAGTACGGCAGCGAAATCGGCGCCGCGCAGGCCACAGGCGATGATCGCCGTGCTTTCGCACGGCACCTCCGAGGCCCGCCTCGACAGGTCGGCCACGAGCTCGCCTTGCGCCCGGTTGCGCTCGGTGGTCCAGATCACGGTGCCGTCCTTGCCTGTGGTGTCGAGCCGGGCGACAGGCGGAAGCCAACCGCCCCGTGCGGGCGGGGCAGCGGCCCGGCCGCGGACGCGGACGATTGCCGCGGCTGCCCGCCGAGAGCCGGGACAGCCAGGACGCCGCCTGGCAAGGCGAGCATCTGCGGGCCATGCCTTACGGTGGCGGCGGCAGCGGCGAGCAGGTGCAGCAACACGGCGGGCCTGGCGAGCCGGACGCCGCGATCAGGAACGTGCGCCCACTCTGCCGGGTCAGCGTCCCCCTTGCCGGGCGGCGCGGGGATGCGGCTGCCGTTGCTGTGCCACTTGATCACCGCCACGTCCGGTCGGCTGGATGTCCTGGTGGTGACCGGGTCTTCGGCATGCCACGGGCAGTCCCCCGCCGCCGCGATGAAAAAGAGCCGCTCACCGGCGGCGATCACGGCGAGCGCGTGCCGCGGGTCGGGGAGGGTGGGCAGGCCGCGAACCTCGTCGGCCGCGCCCTCGCTGTGCAACCACCACCGGGCCGCGAGAGTCCCTGCCGCCCTTGGAACCTCAAGCACGTCGATCACGCTGCCGGTGACAAGCTCCAGGCGGCCATCGTGCTCGCCCGCGGGCCAGCCGAGCGCACGGTAGGCCACGAAGGCCTCCCTCATGCCGATGTGGCCAGTCACGTTGCCGCCCAGCGAAGGCAGAACCAGACCGCTGTCCCGCGCGATTCCTCACCTTCGTACGTGCGATAACCCCAGCGGGTGGCGAGCCGATCTACCAGCGCCAGGCCGTAACCGGACTCGGCAGGCTCGCCCGAAGCAGGCACGCGCACCGCCGGCGTGGCGTGCGAGCCGTCGTCAAGAACAGCGACGCAGGCCGCGGCGAGACCCCGCCACACGATGACGTCGAACGTCCCGCCGTCGGCCGTGTGGGTGTGGCGGAGCGTGTTGGTCACCAGCTCGCTGGTCAGCAGCGCGGCCGTGTCCGTGACGGGGCAGCCCTCCAGGGCGCGGGCCACGAACCGGCGCGCGATGGCCACCTGCCCGTCCTCGCCGGGAAATACGCGGCGCTTGGGAGGCGACACCATGACCGCGCCGCAGCCGGCCAGCTGAGCGGCTGGGGAACCTGGCTGCACCGTATGGCGCGCCGGCCGGCATGCGGGCGGCCCTGTCGTGCTGACCATCCCCATCACCACGCGGCCCTACCGCCCGCCGAGCGTGAACTCGGCAGGCGCACGCCCGCTCGAACAGGGAGCGGGCAGCCGCAGACGTCATCAACGCGTGGGTCGATCTCCCTGGCGACGGCGCGCAGCCGTTCAGGCTCGGGCAGGAGATCGCCATCGCCCGGCGATGGCGCCTTCAGAGAGCTCTGGGACATGTCCTCACCATCTGTCGGGGGCGTCGCCGGGCGCGCGTCTTAATGCCCGGCGGGGCGGAGCGTATGGACCGCCGGCGGATGCCGGTGAGCGCAATCGGCGTGTCCGGAACTGCGAATCGGTCATGTGCGGCATACTCTCCGTAGTATCTTGCTTACATCTTCGCTACGCAACATGTATCTGCAAATTTCTCTTGCAAGGAGACCGAGATGCCAGCACGCAGCAGCCCGACCGTCAAGCGGCGGCGGCTCGCAGCCGAGCTGCGCCGGCACCGCGACGATGCCGGGCTCACCATCGAGGAGGTGGCGGAGCGGCTGGAATGGTCCGCTGCCAAGATCAGCCGGATCGAGAACTCCCGGGTCAGCGTGTTGCCCAGAGACGTCAAGTTCCTGCTGCGCACCTACGGAGCCGAGGACGGCGGCGAAGAGTGGGAAGCACTGCTCACCCTGGCTCGCGAGTCGCGCCAAAAGGGATGGTGGCACGCGTACGGCGACGCTATCCCTGCGTGGTTCGAGACCTATGTCGGGCTGGAGGCCGAAGCCGCCACATTGCGCACCTACGAGTCCGAAATCGTCCCCGGGCTCTTCCAGACGGAGGAGTACGCACGCGCCGTGAACCGGGCGACGATGCTTACCGCAAGCGACGAGGAGATCGAGAAGCAGGCTGCGGTGCGGATGGCCCGGCAGGAGCGGGTAGGCGCACCGGACTCGCCGAAACTCTGGGCGATCGTGAACGAGGCGGTCATCCGCCGCGCGGTCGGCGGCCGGGGAGTGATGCGCGCTCAGCTGGGCAAATTGACGGAAGTCAGCAGGCAGCCGGACGTTACGCTCCAGGTGCTCCCGTTCGGCGTCGGCGCGCACGCGGGAATGGACGGCGCATTCATGATCCTCGGCTTCCCCGAGCCGACCGACCCGGACGTGGCATACGTCCACTACTACAGCGGGACGCTGTACCTGGAGAAGCCGCCGGAACTCCAGCGCTATGCGCTGATGTTCGACCACCTTCGGGCGGCCGCGCTCCCGGTTGACGCGTCGAGGGAACTCATCGGCCGGGCGGCGGATGAACTAGCTTAGGAGGCAAGCGAAGGAGGTGCGCAATGGACATGATGGGCGCGAATGTCGACGTGTCCCGCACCGTGTGGCGGAAAAGCAGCCGCAGCAGCGGCAATGGCAGCAACTGCGTCGAGGTTGCACGGGTTTCGGTGTGGCGCAAGAGCAGCCGTAGCGGCGGCAGCGGCAGCAACTGCGTTGAGGTGGCGGATGCCGGGCATGCGATCTCCGTGCGCGACTCCAAGGACCCGTCCGGGCCGATGCTGCTCCTCGCGCCAGGCGACTGGCAGGCGTTCACCACCCAGGTGAAAGCCGGGCATCACAACCTCGGCTAAGCGGCGCCACGACCTCGGCTAAGCGGCGCCACGACCTCGGCTAAGCGGCGCCACAACCTCGGCTAAGGCGGCGCCACAACTTCGGCTAAGGCGGCGCCGCTACCTCGGCTGAGCGGCGCCGCTACCTCGGCTGAGCGGCGCCGACTTCGGGTGCGGGGTTTGCGAGATTGAACAACCCGCCATCCGCCAGTTCGTCGTAGTGACGACGGCGCGGCTCCTCTCGTGCGACCCCTGTGAGGCGGCCCGTTAACCGTCACGTCGCGTCCCCACTAGCAGCGAGTTCCGCAGATCGGGGAGCACGACCTCGGTCGAGAGCAGCCTAGGGTCGCCGAAGAAGAGCTGCCGCTTCACATCGTCTGCAAGCATTGGCGAGTCAGCCGGCAGCGCACGCAGCGGGGTCACGTCGTCCATGACCACCCGCCCGCCGACGCGAACCAGGTCGACAAGGCTCGCAAGGCCGGCCGGGTCACGCCAGCCCCCGTCGGCGAACAGGAGGTCGAACGGGCCTCTGGGAGCAAGAACCTCCCTGGCGTCACCGGTCAGTACCTCTACCCGGTGATCATCGGCCAGCAGCTTTGACGCCGCGGCGGCCAGTTGCTCGTCGATCTCGGCGGTAATCAGCACGCAGTCGGCAGGCATCGCGCTGGCCATCCAGGCAGCCCCAATCCCCGCGGCGGTGCCGATCTCACCGATTCTGCCCCCATTGCAGCCAGCCGCGAGAACGCCGAGAAACCTGCCCACGCCTGGCAGGCAAGCCGACGGGAGGCCTGGACCGGCCTCATCCCTGGTCAGCGGAAAGCCGATATTCCGGGCGAGCGCACAGGCGCGCTCGACCAGCGGCGGGAGATCATCCATGCCGGAATTCTCCCGTACCGCACCCACCGAAGCGGACCGCACTCCTCCACCTCAGCCAAGTTTTATATATATCCGCTGTTCAAAGTGTTTTTTCGTAGCGGTGAACGAGTGCCACAATGGCGTCATGACCCAGCGAACAGTCGTGCAGATTCGCTCCTTCGAGACCGGGGACACCGACGCGGTCATGACCCTTGCGCCGCGTCTCACCGAATGGGTAGCGCCATGGCGGGAACCGGCCGCAGTGCTGCAGGCCGTGCAGGGGTGGGTGCGCGCCTCCATTGACACGGCCGACCAGGACGACCACGCCTTCTACGTCGCGATCGCTGACGATCAAGTCGTGGGCCTCGTGACCGCATGCGAGCGAGCCCACTTCACCGGGCAGGTCGACGCCTATGTCGGGGAACTGGTCGTCTCGCCGGCCTGGGAGAGGCGCGGGGTCGCCACCCGGCTGATGAAAGCCGCAGAGAACTGGGCCGCCGGGCGCGGACTGCCGTTCATCACCTTGGGAACGGGGCCAGCCAACCAGCCGGCCTGCGGCCTCTACGCCTCGCTGGGATACCGCGAGGAACTCGTCGAGTTGACCAGGCCGGTGACTCAGCCCTCGTGATCAGGTCCGGAGCACAGATCAGGAGAGGGAGACGGGATCGGGTCGGCAATTCAGGCCGAGGAAGACCCGAGGCGAGGGCAGACCAGAAGTTCAGGCCGAGGAAGACTCGAGGCGGGGGCGGGACCTGGGCCGCAGCCCTGGAGGCAGCAGCTCCGGCGGGCAGTCCTGGTAGACGACGGGGACGAGCCAGCGCCTGATGGCGGCCGCGCCGACCGAGGTGTAGGCGGGCGCTGTGGTCGCGGGCCACGGGCCGCCGTGATGTTGTGCCCAGGTAACGGCGACGCCGGTGGGCCAGCCGTTGAACACGACCCGCCCCGCGGTGCGGCCGAATACCTCCATCACCTGCTCCGCGGCCACGACGTCACCCCGGGCGGAGCCGTCCAGGTGAATGCAGCCCGTCAGGTTGCCGCCGAGCCTGGCGAGCACAGGCACAAGCTCGCCGACATCCTGATAGCTGATCACCAGGCCGACCGGACCGAACCGCTCCTGCGCCAGGCCGGGCAGACCAGCGGCGAACTCACCAAGGGAGGCATGGAAGACTTGCGGCGTCCCAGGCCACGGGCCCTCCCCCGGCAGCCCGGTGGCAAGAAGCTTGACCGCGGGGTGTTCGGCGAGCTCGGCCGCCGCAGCAACGAATCCGTCGTGGATCCGCGCGGACAGCATCGGGCCGCCCCGGGACACTGACACGGCCGCCGCGATCGCGTCAAGCAGCCCCGCACCAGCAGGCACGCCACTGTCAGCAGGTACGAATAGCAGGCCGGGATTGGTGCAGAACTGGCCGACGCCGAGAGTGAGCGAGGCAGCGTAGCCTGCCGCGATTGCCTCGGCGCGGGACGCGGCAGCCTCGGGCAGGACGACCACCGGGTTCACCGAACCCATCTCGCCGAAGAACGGGATCGGGACCGCCCGCTCGGCGCAGATCTGCTGTAGCGCCAGACCGCCGCGCGCGGACCCGGTGAAGCCCGCGGCGGCGATCGCCGGATGGCGCAGCAGCCTGACTCCAGCTTCCACCCCGTGCACCACGCCGAACACCCCGTCTGGTCCCCCCGCGCCGGCCAGCGCCTCGGAAACGACCTGGCCAGTCAGCACGGCGGTGCGCGGATGTCCCTCGTGCGCCTTGACGATGACCGGGCAGCCGGCGGCGAGCGCCGACGCGGTGTCGCCGCCGGCGACAGAGAAGGCAAAGGGGAAGTTCGACGCCGCGAACACGGCGACCGGCCCCACCGGCCGGTTGATCCTGCGCAAGTCGGGCGTCCCGCCGACGGCGCCGCCGCGAGTCAGCGCCACCTCGAGGAAGCCGCCGTCGCGAAGCACCTCGGCGAACAGGCGCAGCTGCCCGGTGGTGCGTGCCACCTCCCCGGTCAGCCGCGCACCGCCGAGCGCCGTCTCCGTGTCGGCCAGTGCGGCAAGCTCCGCCGAGCGCGCGTCCAGCGCGGCCGCGACCGCCGTCAGGATTACCGCCCGCTCGGCGGGTGCCGTCGAGCCCCAGGCTCCCGACACCGCAGCGGCCGCGGCGACGACCGCGTCCACCTCGGAGTCGGCCGTCGCCGCCACCGCCTCGCCGGCCGGCGAGCCGGTGCGCGGGTCAAATCCCTGAATCATCGAGAGGTGCCCTTCGCCAGCCCATTAGGTGGGATAACCGACGTCGAGGCTGTGCGAGGTGAACTCGCCGCCGAGATAGTCGAAGAGCGGGTCGCCGGGCCCGGTCTCCCCGTACATCCCGATGACCTCCTCCGCGTATACCTCGGCGTCGTCCCTCGGCTCGTAGCCAAGCGCCCGTGCCTCGTCCAGGGACACCCAGCCGCCCCTCGTGTTGGCCGACACCCCGTAGATGACGCGGAACCCGGGGCTCTCCACGTCCAGGCACGCGTCGAACAACCGCCCCGCGTCGTCGGGCGACAGCCAGGTAGACAGCATCCGCGCGTCGTAGGGACGTTCGGAGCAGGTGAGGATCCGGATGCAGATGGTGTCCATGCCGTACCTGTGGTGGTAGAGCGAGGCCAGCGCCTCGCCGGTCGCCTTGGACACCCCGTAATAGGTATCGGGAGCGGGGAACGCGTAGTCCTCGGCGGGAAACTCGGACCTCGGAGTGAAGCCGACCACGTGATTGGAGGATGCGAAGATCACCCGCGGCACGCCGGCCCGGCGCGCCGCCTCGAACGCGACGTACGCCCCGTGGATGTTGACCTTCAGGATGCGGCCCCATGGTGCCTCGCCGGCCTGCGCCGCCAGGTGAATGACCGCGTCCACGCCCCGGCAGGCCTTCGTCATGGCCTCCAGGTCAGTGACGGAGACCTGAACGACCTCCTCCCCCGGTCCCGGGGTCAGCCGCGCGCTATCGAGCAGCCGCAGCGTCCGGTCGGGCCGCGCCAGCCTCGGGCGCAGCATGCCGCCGATGCGCCCGGCTGCGCCAGTGATGAGAATGACGGGCATTCTGGTCAGACTACTGCGGATTGGGTTCAGGGTTGGCGCCGCGCCTGGCCAGGAAACCGAAGTCGCAGCCCTGGTCTGCCTGCGTGATGTGCTCGCTGTACAGCGCGCCGTAGCCGCGCTCGAACTTTGCCGCGGGCGGCTGCCACTGGGCGCGCCGGTCCGACAACTCCCGTTCGGAAATATCAAGACTCAAGGAACGGGCGGCCACATCAAGGGTTACCGGATCTCCGGTGCGGACGAGCGCGAGCGGGCCGCCGACGTGTGATTCTGGCGCCACGTGCAGGACGCATGCGCCGTAGCTTGTGCCGCTCATCCGCGCGTCCGAGATCCGCACCATGTCCCTGACCCCCTGGGTGAGCAGGTAATTGGGGATCGGCAGCATCCCGTACTCCGGCATGCCGGGCCCGCCGACTGGGCCAGCCTCGCGCAGCACGAGCACCGAGTCGGGGGTGATGCCCAGCGACGGATCGTCGATCTGCTGCTGCATCTGCCGGTAGTTCTCGAACACGACCGCCGGGCCGGTGTGCTTGAGCAGCCGCCGCTCCGCCGCGATGTGCTTGATCACCGCGCCGTCCGGTGCCAGGTTGCCGCGCAGCACGGCGACCCCGCCCTCGGCGGACAGGGGATTGCCCGGCGAGCGGATCACGTCCTCGTTGTGCACCGGGACATCGGCGATCTGCTCGCCGAAAGTCCGCCCGGTCACGGTGCGGCGGCCCGGATGCAGCGCCCCGGGCACCGCCGCGAGCTGCCCGAGCAGGGCAGGCAGGCCGCCGGCGTAGTAGAAGTCCTCCATGAGGTACGCGCCGCTCGGCCTGATATTCGCCAGCCACGGCACCCGCCGGGCGATCGCGTCGAAGTCGTCCAGGGTTAGCGACACGCCGCAGCGGCCTGCCATCGCGATGAGATGGATGAACGCGTTCGTCGAGCCGCCGAGCGCGAGCACCGTGGCAACCGCGTCCTCGAATGCCTCGCGGGTCAGCACATCGGACGGGGTCAGGTCCTCCCAGACCATGTCCACGATCCGGCTGCCGCTGGCCGCGGCCATCCGGTAGTGGGCCGAGTCAACCGCCGGTATCGACGCGGCGCCCGGCAGGGTCATGCCGAGGGCCTCGGCCGCCGACGTCATGGTGGAGGCGGTGCCCATCGTCATGCAGTGACCCGGCGAACGGGCGATCCCGCACTCGACCTCGGCCAGCTCGCAGTCGCCGATCAGCCCGGCCCGGTAGTCATCCCAGTATTTCCACACGTCGGTGCCGCTGCCCAGCGGCTGCCCGCGGTAGTTGCCGCGCAGCATCGGCCCGGCCGGGACGTAGATCGCCGGGATGCCCGCGCTCGCCGCGCCCATCAGCAGCGCGGGCGTCGTCTTGTCGCAGCCGCCCATCAGCACCGCGCCGTCGGCGGGATAGGACCGCAGCAGCTCTTCGGTGTCCATCGCCAGCAGGTTCCGGTACATCATCGGCGTCGGCTTTTGGTACGTCTCGGACAGCGTGGCGACGGGGAACTCCAGCGGGAAGCCGCCGGCCTGCCACACTCCCCGCTTGACCTGCTGGGCCCGCTCGCGCAGGTGCATGTGGCAGGGGTTGATGTCGGACCAGGTGTTGAGGATCGCGATGACCGGCTTGCCGATATGCTCCTGGGCCGAGTAGCCGAGGCCGCGCATCCTGGACCGGTGGCCGAAGGCGCGCAGCCCGGCCGGCCCATCGCCGCCAAACCACCCGTAGCTGCGCAGCTGCTCGGGGGTCTTCCTGGCCTTCCCTGCCTCGCCGCCGCTCGCCGTCATGATTGTGATCGTATAAGGGGCCGTCGGCCCCGGCAGCGGCACAGCAGCGGCACGGCAGCGGCACGGCAGCGGCACGGCAGCGGCACGGCCAAAGCCGCATTTCCGGCAATTGCGACGCCTTATGAAGACGAACCCCGCAGGAAAGTGTTAGCACAACGATTGATTCAGTCGCCAAAAGATCAATAGCCGACGGAATCAGTTGACAACCCCCCGAATCGTGGGAGCATGGCCATGACAAGGAGGCAACCGCATGGCCCATGCGCCCGGCACTGTGCACGCGTCGGATGGTCGCCGCCGCCGTGCCAGCGGAAACTCGGGGGCCACGACGGGACAGCCGATCGTGCTGGACAGCACCGCCAAGCAGATCATCGAGCAGCTCCAGCAGGACGGCAGGCGGTCCTACGCCGCCATCGGGAAGGCAGTCGGCCTGTCCGAGGCGGCCGTGCGCCAGCGGGTACAGCGGCTGCTCGAGACCGGCGTTATGCAGATCGTCGCGGTGACCGATCCGCTGACCCTCGGCTTCCGCAGGCAGACCATGATCGGGATCAGGTGCGAGGGCGACCTCGAGCGGGTGGCCGAGCACCTGGCCGTGCTGGATGAGATCGACTACGTGGTGATCACAGCCGGATCGTTCGACCTGCTCATCGAAGTCGTCTGCGAGGACGACGACCACCTGCTCGAGATCCTGAGCCGGGTGCGCGCGGTCCCGAGCGTGACCAGCACCGAGACCTTCGTGTACCTGAAGCTTCGCAAGCAGACCTACTCATGGGGAACCAGATGACCAGTCAACCCGGCACAGGCACCGACGCCGACGCCGCGGACAGCGCGATGCAGGCAGCGGCCAAGCGGAACCTGTGGCTGCATTTCACCCGCATGTCGTCCTACGACAAGGCCGAGATGCCCGTCATCGTCCGCGGCTCAGGCCCGTACGTCTACGACCAGCATGGCAAGCGCTACCTGGACGGGCTGTCCGGGCTATTCGTCAGCGCGATCGGGCACGGCCGCACCGAGGTCGCCGAGGCAGCCGCGCGGCAAATGTCCGAGCTCGCCTACTTCCCGCTCTGGTCATACGCCCATCCGCGGGCGATCGAGCTGGCCCAGCGGCTGGCTGACCTGGCCCCCGGCGACCTGAACCGGGTCTTCTTCACCACCAGCGGCTCCGAAGCGGTGGAGTCGGCCTGGAAGCTGGCCAAGCAGTACTTCAAGGCCATCGGCCAGCCAGACAGGTACAAGGTGATCAGCCGCGAGATCGCGTACCACGGCACGTCGATGGGGGCGCTCGCGATCACCGGGCTCGCGTCCATCAAGGCCCCGTTCGAGCCGCTCCCTCCCGGCGGCGTTCGGGTGCCCAATACCAACTTTTACCGGGCGCCGGAATTCGTCGCCGACGATCTAGACGCCTTCGGCCGGTGGGCTGCCGACGAGATCGACCGGGCCATCGTCCGGGAAGGGCCCGAGTCGGTCGCCGCCGTGTTCCTCGAGCCGGTGCAGAACTCGGGCGGCTGCTTCCCGCCGCCGCCCGGGTACTTCGAGCAGGTCCGCAAGATCTGCGACAAGTACGGCGTGCTGCTCGTGTCCGACGAGGTGATCTGCGCGTTCGGCCGGCTTGGCTACTACTTCGGGTCGCAGCGGTACGGCTACCAGCCGGACATCATCACCTTCGCCAAGGGCGCCACCTCCGGCTACGCACCGCTCGGCGGCATGATCACCAGCGATGCGCTGATGGAGCCGTTCAGCGAGGGCACGGCCACCTTCTTGCACGGCGTCACGTTCGCCGGCCATCCGGTGTCCTGCGCGGTCGCCCTGGCCAACCTGGACGTGTTCGAGAAGGAGGACCTGCTCGGCAACGTCCGCGCCAACGAGGCCGCCTTCCGCGCCACCCTGGAGAAGCTCACCGACCTGCCGATCGTCGGTGACGTGCGCGGCGACGGCTACTTCTACGGGATCGAACTGGTCAAGGACAAGGCCACCCGCGAGACCTTCACCGATGACGAGTCCGAACGGCTGCTGCGCGGCTTCCTGTCGCACACGCTGCTTGACGCCGGGCTCGTCTGCCGGACCGATGACCGCGGTGACCCTGTCATCCAGCTTGCCCCGCCGCTGATCTGCACCCAGGAGCACTTCGACGAGATGGAGCAGATCCTGCGGTCGGTGCTCGCCGAGGCATGGACCAGGATCTAAAAACTATTTCCGCCGAACGGCCACGCCCAGTGACAACCGGGGCAGAAACCGGCCGGTCCCACAGGGCGGCCGCCGCCGACGCCGGCGACGTCTGCGCGCCTCCGGACGGCCCGGCGACGGCAGATCTTCCCACACTGTTAGATCTCCGTGCCTAAACATTGCGTAGTCAGTTGATTTCTCTGCGCAATCGGGACTCGATGCGGTTACATCTGGGTATTGGCGCAGTTAAGCCAGGCCGACCTGGGCCTTTTCGGAGAGCCTGGGCCAGTCCACCCCCTCCGCGGAGTCCTGCCGCATACGACTCCGCGCCCGCCGGAGGTCCTATGCACGAGTCACCGCGGCGACCAGCGCGACCGGTGAGACCGGTCCGAACCCTCTGGGTGTGGGTCGCCATAGGCGTGGTCGCGGTCGCGGTCATCGGCATCAGCGCACTACGCTTCGTAACCGCTGCCTGCGCCGCCGACCTGATGCCAGTGCTTCAGCCCGCGGCTTCCTGGCAGTCCGCGCCGCCATCGGCGAGCACGGTCACTCAGGGGCGCGCGTTCTTCTACAACCCAAGCACCGGGCCGGGCAGTTGCTCCCTCGGGCCGCTGCCAGCCGACGGTCTCTACGTCAGCCTGGCCACCCCGCAATACGCGGCCGGCTCGGCCTGCGGTAGCTACCTGAACGTGTCCGGGCCCGCCGGGACCGTCCGCGCCGAGGTGGTGGATTCCTGTCCCGGCTGCACCAACGGCGGGATCGACATGAGCGAAGCGGCCTTCAGCCGTGTCGCCAGCCCGGCGGCCGGCACCGCGCTGGTGAGCTACCAGCTGGCGCGTGACCCGCAGCTGACCGGGCCGCTCGAGCTGCGGGTGGCGCAATCGGCTACCACTGCCTGGCTGGCGATCCAGGTCATCAACCACGGGAACCCGCTCTCCTCGGTCGACGTCGCGCCATCGGGCTCGCCCGCGGGCACCAGGTGGCAGCCGCTCACCCTGAGCCCCGATGACTACTGGGTCGCTGCCACAGGTGCCGGGGCCGGCCCGTTCATGGTCCGGGTCACCGACATCTTTGGTCACCAGGTGGTGGCGGATGGCATCAAGCTGCTGCCGGGGGCGGTGCAGCATACGACCGTCCTGATGTACGCGCAGTCCCCGAGCAGCCAGCAGCCGAGCACGCCGCCGACCAGCACGCCGGCCAGCACGCCGAGCGCGGCCGGCACGCAGAGCGCGGTCGGCGGGGCGGCGAGCGCGGCCGCCCACGCGGCCTACCCCAGCCGGTCCGGTGCCGCCGGCTCGAACTGCTGATCGCGCAGGCCCGGTTCGCCGGCCGGTCCTGGCCGCCAGTACCAGCTCGCCGGGCCAAACAGCACCGCCGCGGTGAACGCGACCACGAGCCCCAGCCGGATCCTGCCGAGCAGCGCCGCGTCACTGGTCAGCAACGGCGCCACGTTCAGCGCGCCGAACGCGATCACGCTCCACACCGGCAGCAGCCGGCGCGGCCCGAGCAGATCCCACAGCAGCGCCCCGGCCATCACCTCCGGCGTGTAGTAACCGTGCACTCCCGGATCCAGCACGATCCGCGCCCCGGCGCCGAGCAAGATTACTGCCGCCCAGCGCCGTCGCACGATGGCCAGCACGCCGAGCACGCAACCGAGGACAACCTGGGCCGACCGGTCCCAGGACGGCGTGCTCGACGCGGTCACGCCCAGCGCCCTGAGCGCGGAGTCGGGCATGTTAGCGATCTTGTAATGCATCGCGTTCGTCGTCGCCGGGTCGGCGATGAAGAACGGCAGCCAGGCGGCGAGGCTGATGCCCGCGACGCAGCCCAGGGCGAGCACCCGGGCCCGGAGCCCGGCACCGGGCTGGTCGCTCGCCGGACGCGGCAGCAGGATCACCGGCAGGAAGACCAGCGCCCACGGCTTGGACGCGGCGGCCAGGCCGAGCGCCAGGCCGGTCAGCGCCGGCTGGCCGGTGACCCAGGCCCATACGGCGGCGACGGCACAGGTCAGCGCGAGCGCGTCATCGAGATGCCCGTAGCCGACGGCCAGCTCCTGCCAGGCGATCACGAAGAAGGCCCCGCCCACCAGCAGGATCAGCTGAAACCGGCATAGCTGGCGGGTTAGTTCAGGCCGGACGATGACCGCGATCCGCTGCGTCATCGCGACCACCAGCAGGCCCATGGCGGACATCACGATCTCCGCCGCCACCAAGCCGTTGTCCGGGCCGATCTGGCGCAGCACCTCGGCTACCGCGTAGGCCGCCGGGCCGATCTGGAGCTGCGGATAGGTCGCGTACAGGTGCAGCCCGGCCTGCCGGGTCGAGGCGCCGTCGTGGCCGGTGAACAGGAGGTCCGTACCCTGCACGAAGAACTTCCAGGCGATACCGCCATGGTGGGCCAGGATCACGAACCATACAACCGACCAGCCGCCCAGCACCACCAGGTGCCATTGGCTGCGCAGCCGCGCGCGCATTACTCTCCCGTGGTGCCGTCGAGCAGTTCCCGCACCGCATCCGCATGTCCGGCGTGCCGGGCTGTCTCATTGATCAGGTGCAGCAGCACCCAGCGCAGGTCGGTGCCGTCGGCCCGGATGGACGGCTCGGTGAGCGAGGGCATCGCCCTGACTGCCGCCTCCGTGGCGCGCGCCCTGTCCCGATAGGCGGCCACGGCCACACTCACCGTGAGCTCCGGGCCGGGGCGGAACTCCTCTTCGCTCCGGCTAACCTCCTGGCCGCGCATCTCGCCGTCGATCCACCGCCATTCCACCCGGGTCAGGTGATTGACGATGCCGAGCAGCGAGATCAGCGCGCCGGCGGGCACCCACCTGGCCTCATCGTCGCTAATGCCGCCGATTTTCCGCAGCACCGCGCCGCGGAGGAAGTCCAGCCATCGCAGCAGCAGTTCCTGCTCGTCCGGCGTACCTGGCGGCAGGGCGGGTGTCTGCGCTGGCGGCATCACCCCAAGGTAGGGCAGGGATCATGGACCGCTGACCATTTTCTCCAATCGTCGTCGCCTGGCGGCGGCCTACGCTGGCCGCATGAAGCATTCAGCCACCCTCGTGCCGCGCTTGGTGGTGGCCGACGTGGCCGCTGCCATCGACTGGTACGCACGGGTATTCGGAGCCAGCGAGACCCAGCGCTTTACCGGCCAGGACGGCAAGATCGTGCACGCGGAACTCGTCATCGGCGACGCCATGCTGAGGCTGAAGGACGAGGACGGCACCGACCCCTCGCCGGCGTCAGCGGGCGGCTCGCCGGTGCTGCTGATGCTTCAGGTCGGGGACGCCGACGCGGTTTCCGGGCGGATGGCCGCCAGCGGCGGCACGATCGTGTTCCCCGTCAGCGACTCCCCGCATGGTCGCGGCGGCCGGGTCGCCGACCCGTTCGGTCACATCTGGATGATCTCACAGCCTGCCGGGGAGGCGCCCGAAGCCGGGGAGGCGCCCGAAGCCGGGGAGGCGCCCGAAGCCGGGGAGCGCGCGGATGCCGGGGAGCGCGCGGATGCCGGGGAGCGCGGCACCGCCAGCCTGGAGACGTTGACCGACCTACAGACGCCCTGGTGCGTGCACGTAGCGGCAACGCTGCGGATCCCCCAGCACATCGGCTCGGGCGTTACCGGCATCAGCGACCTGGCCGCCGCGGCCGGATGCGATGCCTACGCCCTGCGAGCGGTGCTCGGCCACCTGGTCGCCAAGGGGATATTCGAGGAGACGTCAGCCGGGCAGTTCGCACTGAACGACGCCGCTCGCGGCCTGCTCGACTCGTCGGCGTTCCTCGAGCTTGACGGCATCGGGGGCAGGATGGCCGGCGCATGGAACACCCTGCTCAGCTATGTCCGCACCGGCGCTTCGGGCTACCACGAGGTCTTCGGCCTGCCGTTCTGGGAGGACCTGGCCGCCCATCCGGACATCTCCGCGAGCTTCGACGCGCTGATGGGACCGGCTGGGCACGGGATTCCCGACTCGCGGTTCGACATTACCGGCGGCTGGGAGCCAGTACGGACCGTCGTGGATGTCGGCGGCGGCACCGGGACCATGCTCGCCGAGATCCTCCGCTCCCGGCCCTGGCTGCGCGGCACCCTGGTGGATCTACCCGGAACCGTGACCCGGGCCGCCGAGACGTTCCGGGCCGCCGGGGTGGCCGACCGGGCCGCCGCGGTCGCGCAGAGTTTCTTCGACCCGCTGCCGGCCGGAGCGGACCTGTACCTGCTCAAGAAGGTGCTGAACGACTGGCCTGATCAGGAGACGATCGCCATCCTGCGCCGCTGCGCCGAGGCCGCCAGCGCGGTCGAGGTGTCCGGTGGCGGCCGTCCCGTGGACGGGCACAGGGACCGGCCCGTGGACGGGCACAGCGGCCGGATCGTGATATTCGGCGGGGTCTCGCCGGATGACGCGCCGCCCCGCCTCAGTATCGAGATGGTGCTGGTCGGCGCCAGGGTCAGCACCCTCACCGAATTTCGCGACCTGGCCGACAAGGCCGGGCTCGAGGTTGTCGCCGCTGGGCAGCAGCCAGCTGGGTACGTGGTCGAGTGCCGTCCCGCCTGACGATCAGCGACTTGCCCCGAATGGGTCTTCGACTTCCATGTCAGCGATGATGCTTTCCCATGTCGTCTCGCTCGCATCCTGCACATGGAGATCAATGGAGGGGTTATCGGGCATGGTGATTCCTCTCCGGTACCTTCGGCTTGGTAGGCATGCGAGACGTTCTCAGGCAGTCAAGGAATGTCCGCCCGGAAATTATTGACGCCGCTGATTGGCCTGGTTCAAGGTCGAAATCGCGTCGGCGTCGCCCCTCGTTCAAGGAAATGGCCTGGTGTAGTCGTTCCAGTTATCGGTGGAGGCGCCTTCCCTACCTCCCGAATCGTGGTAGCTGCGGCTCGCCCGGTTTCCGTGCTAGGAGTCGGTGGCCGACCGGCTCTTGTTATTAAGTCTGACGGATTCCTGATCGGGTACAAGGAAGTCCGCCCGGCACAGTACCGGCAGTGTGGAACTGTCGGCAGAGCGGCCGGGAGGCTACGGCATCCCCGTGCAGTCCACACTCGACGCCATCCGGCTGGCCGGAAGCCTCGAAGGCATGATCATCGACCCGGTCTACGAGGGCAAGTCGATGGCCGGGCTCATCGACCTCGTGGCCGCAGGCGAGATCGGCAAGGAGTCCACGGTGCTCTACGCCCACCTCGGCGGCCAGCCCGCCCTCAACGCCTACAGCGCCCTGTTCCGCCAAGGATGACGCGAGAACCGGCGACCCAGCCATGACCACAAGTCGCGGCGCGGCACGTGATGGGCTCATCGGTCAGCGCGGGGGACGGAATATGCCACGAAGCAGTTTCCCAAAGTCGGTCAGCGATTTCCCCATAAGACGATCCAGGGGGACGTAGTTTCGGGTGATGGCGTCTACCTGCGCATCGAGAATATCTGGCGACGGTATGGGCAGCCCCCGGGAGCGCAACTCAGCTTCGTAAAGATCTCTGATCTCCGCGCGGCTGTAGCCAGCAGCCTTGGCTCGAACGGCACGGAATGCTTCTCTGCGTGACTGGGAGTCACGCTGGGACCGGGCCATGTGTTCTCTGAATTCCGGGAACTCCAGGCCAGCCTAACCTTGTTTCTTGCGCTCCTGCTCTGCGCCAGCACATGAGCATGACTCGTGCCATGTCCTCATCGGAACCGCCTTTCGCGGGCCAGCGATTGGGCATGAGGAATGGCATTCGCATTTGCATAGCGCGGCGCCGAACTCAAGGCGGAGACGCCGTGGGTTGAGCCCGCCTCCTACGCCGAGCATATGCCGGCAGTCTTGGTGTGAGCCGCGAACACAAGCCGGAGACCGGTGAGTGTGCTCGAAGTCATCCGCCCAGGGGTGACGCATGGCCGCCAGTCTAAGGCGGCGATGTGCAGCCGAGCGAGGCCCTGATCCCCAACTTACTTGAGCAGGAGAGCCAGACAATGAGCACGATCACCACCAATGACGGCAGTCGGCCTTTCAACCCGCTCTGATATCAGTCCAGGCTGCCGCGTGGCGCGACCCAGGTATGGGATTGGCCGGTGACAGCGGCAATGTGTTCGAAGTCGGCGTCATAGTGAAGGATGACAGCACCGTGGTGCTCTGCGACCGCTGCGGTGATCAGGTCGATGACACCCGCGGCCCGATGGTGCCCACGGGCGGTCATCCGAATCTGGACATCCCGGGCCCGCTCGGCAATCACTTCAGTGACCGGCAGCAGGACGTAGAGACTGCTACGTCGCTCGGCGACCAGACGGACATCGTTGAGGTCACGTCCGGAGTAGCCAGCTTCCAAGTCGACGGTTACGCACCTAGCGGCGGCGCCGTCCACGATAAGTCCCGCGATGACCTTGCGCACCGCAGGGTGCCGGATCCTGGCCTGCGCGGAGGTGTCGATCAAGTAGAGCTGGCCCGGACCGACCGGCAACGTCACCGGCGAGCCTGTCGCATGACCTCCACGTCTGCGATGTCAGGACCGACTCCGAGGGCATACGGGTCATCGAGCAACTGTTCTATGCGTCGGCGCCTGCTGGCCACGAATTGCAGCGCCGCGTTCACGGTGTCCTTCTTCGTAGTGGTTCCCAGCTCCTTGGCAGCCAGCTCCAGCGCTTCGTCGTTCAGGTCGATCATCGTTTTCATATATACAACTATACTGCCACGTATATACTAACGACAACATTGCGTTCCCCATGCGTGGCCGAAAATGAGATGCGGCGATCAGGCCAGCGGGTTGCGCCAGCGCAGGCCGGGAAAGCGGGCGAAATCGGTGTCGTTCGAAAACATGTCCGCGTCGTATTCGAGCGCGAATGCGGCTAGCTGAACGTCCGTCGTGAGGTTTCCGCCGGTCCCGACCCCGTGCAGGAGGCTGAAGGCAATTTCAACATGCCGCGGGCCGGGGATGAGGTGACTGACGTTGGGCTGGCTGAGCCACTCGGATACGTATCCCGTGGCGGCATCGACCGTAAGCGGCGGGGACAGCACTCGCGGATTCGTCGCTATCCGGATGAACCCGAAGATGGCCGGGGAGGTGAGACCGATCTCCGCGGAGGAGTTGACTGTTTCCTCCCACCACACATGAGCGGCCTTGTGCTGCGGGAAAGCCGATACGACTGCGTAGAGCAGCAGATTGACGTCGGGGACGATCACGATCTAGGACGGTTCCCAGTAGCAAGAATCGCCTCGTCCTCCAGTTCGTCGGCTAGGCGGTTGAAGCCGGCCAGGTCAAAGCCGGGCTGCAGCGTCGCCTCGTGAACAGGAAGGTGATAGGGCTCCCGGCGTGACGGCGGCTGGGAAAGCTCCCGCCGCAGGGCATCGTTGATCACCTGTTTCCTCGATGTCCGCGCGCGGTGGGCGGCCTCGTCGACGAGCTGGGCGACGTCGGGGTCCAGCGTCAAAGTGGTACGCACATAGACATCATAGTGCCACCCAATCGAGGCATCAAGATGCCGCATCGGCTTGCACGACGCCGCCCGACGGGCCACCTAATCACAGCGGGAGTTCGTGCAATGCCACCCTCGACCTGCTCCGATCGGTAGCTCCCTGGGTCGAGAAAACCCCAGGTCAGGACAAAGGTAGGGGCTGCCGATGCTTCGATGTGGTGGGGCGGGTGGGGCTCGAACCCACGACCGGCGGATTATGAGTCCGCTGCTCTGACCAGCTGAGCTACCGCCCCTGGACGGTGCACATTACAGCAGGAAGCCTGCCGGTGCCGATCCCAGGGTCATTGACCACAATTGCGCCGCGCCTATGTCGTGCTCATCTGCATGGTCATGGCATGTTCTACGAGGGTGATGAGCGTCGACTTGGTGGACTTCCTGTCCCGTGCGTCACAGCGCACGACCGGCACGTTCGGGCTGACCGCGAGTGCATCCGACACGTCCGAGGAGCTGTAAGGAAACTGACCATGGAATCCGTTGACGGCAACGATGAACGGTATGCCAGCGGCCTCGAAGTAGTCCACAGCGGGGAACGATTCGGCCAGCCTGCGGGTATCCACCATGACGATCGCGCCTATCGCCCCGGTGATGAGGTCGTCCCACATGAACCAGAACCTGTGCTGGCCGGGAGTGCCGAACAGGTAGAGGATCAGCCCGGCATCCAGGGTCAGCCGGCCGAAGTCCATGGCCACGGTCGTGGTTGTCTTCTCCGGCACTTGCGAGAGGTCATCCACCTCGTCACTCGCCGCCGTCATCACGGCCTCCGTGGTGAGCGGCGTGATCTCCGAAACCGACCCGACGAAAGTGGTCTTGCCCACGCCGAAACCGCCAGCGACCACGATCTTGACCGAGGCCATGGCCGTCTCAGGGCCATCACCCCGGCCGACCTTAGAGCTTGCGAAGTCCACTGAGCACCCTTTCGAGCAGGTTAAGGTCGGGGCGGCCATGAGCGTGATCGATCTGATGGACTCGGACCAGTCCCTCGACCGCCATGTCAGCGACGAGGACACGGGCCACCCCTAGGGGCATTCTGAGTACAGCTGAGATCTCCGCCACGGAACGCCAGTCGCGACAAAACCCGAGGATCGCCTGGCACTCGGGACTAAGTACCGACAGGTCGCGCGCCTCGTAGTGCGAGGCCGCGACCATCGCCTCGATCTGGAGCTGATAGCGGGGCTGCGTCCTTCCTCCGGTGACCGCGTAAGGCCTGACAAGTGAGCTCTTCTCTCCATCGGCGCCCGAAGGTGACCCGGAGCCGATCTGATTGCCGCCGGACAACTTCCGTACGCCGCCAGGGAGCGGCTGCCTGCGCCCGTCCTGTACCTGACCGCCGCCCGTGGGCATGGGTGAACTCTTATCCTCACCCGCATCCGGCTGCGGATCAGCCCCTCGAGGCCCCGGCACCGCTCTGTCCTGTCACAATCTGCCATCCTCCGGCCGTTAAGGCTGGAACGCCCTGCGGACTTCAGGCGTGAGGGCACGGCCCACCCGCTCGACGAGCAGTGTCATTTCGTAGGCCACCAGGCCCATGTCGCAATCGGCCGCCGCCAGCACGGCCAGGCTGGAGCCGTTGCTGATCGACATCACGATCAGCAGGCCCCGCTGCATCTCGACAACCGTCTGGGTGACGGACCCGCCCTCGAACACCCGGGCCGCGCCCTGCGTCAGGCTAGTGAGCCCCGATGTGACCGCGGATAGCTGATCAACGCGGTCCGGCGGGAACCCCTGGGAGTACGCCAGCGGAAGACCGTCGGAGGACACGACAACCGCATGGGCGACGGAGGGAACACGGTCCACGAAATTGGTGAGCAGCCAGCTCAGATCTTGCAAGGGCTGGACTACCGGATTCACGAGCCCTCCTCACTTTCCACACGGGCGCCTCGCGACGCTCTCGTGACAACTGTCTCGGAACCCGGCCGTCCGGGGACGGTTTCGTGGCTAATGTCTGCCGGGCCGCCCGTTATGCGGCTTCCTGGTGGCTTTGGTGCATCAGGTGGCATCCTCGTCCTCCCCGCCCGGTGCGTCATCGCTCTGCAGCGCCGCACGGCCCTGTCGCGAGCCGCGCTGGAAGCTTGCCATCCGCTGCCTGGTTGCCGCGGCCGAACGGACAAGATCCGGCAGGCGCGCTCGTTCGCCTTCGACCACCGCGCCGGGGACCAGGTTCGCCTGCGGAATTCGCCTGGGCAGGCCCACTGAGGTGATGCCTGCCGAGGACGGCGACTCCGCCGCTTCGGCCGCCTGCCAGCCTTCGTCCACCGGGGAACTCCAGCCGCCCGCAATCTCCTCCTCGCCCTCCTCCGCGCTGGTGGCGCCGGCATGATGCCTGCCTCGGCGGAACCAGTCGGATTCTACGGACTCGAAGATGGGCAACCGATTCTCCTCGACGGTTGGCCTTGGCGGCACGATCACTTCGCCGGTGCGGGGGGGATCACTTCCAGAGGCAGGTGACGCAGCCCGCGGGCCCAGGCCGAACTGCAGATCCGAGTCGGTTTTCTGCCGTCTGCCGGGCCACCGGCCCTGGTCGGCCTGACCCAGCGCGGACCCCCTATCCAGGTCAGCCTCACCAGACGAGCCTGCCCAGGAAGACGCGGGAGCACCGAGCTCAGCCGCCAGGCTCCCGGTGGGAGCGCCGAACACCGGCTCTGCCTCATTGGCCTGACCCGGCTTCGACCCGTCGCCCCGGACCGGCAGCGGCCCTTTACCCCGAACCGGAAGCGGCTCAATACCTGCAACCGGAAGCGGCCCTTTGCCCCGGACCGGCAGCGGCTCAATACCCGCAACCGGAAGCGGCTCAATACCCGCAACCGGCAATGGTCCGTTACCCCGGACCGGCAGCGGCTCAATACCCGCAACCGGAAGGGGCGCGTCGTCCCGGTCCGGCAGCGGCGCCTCGTCCCCGTTCGGCTGCTGCACCTGCGGGATGCTCGGCGGCTCTGCCTCGGTGCTCGGACCGATTGCCATGAACCTGGGCGCTCGCGCCGCGGCTACCGCCGCCTGCGCGGCGGTCTGTCCGGCGGGCCCCTCGGCGGTGAACTCCTCGAGCCCTTCCAGGGACGTGGTCGCGGCGGGTGGGTCCAGCTCGAATCGGCGCAGCCCCGATGGCATGCCGGACACCTCGCTGGTGACCGTTTCATCCGGCAGCCAGATGAGTGCCGTCAGTCCGCCCGAAGGAGCGGGGCGGAGCCGGACCCTGATGCCATGTCTGGACGCCAGGCGCGCCACCACGAACAGGCCCATCCGCCGGGAGACCGATACGTCCACCACGGGCGGGTTGTCCAGCCGCCAGTTCGAGTGCGCCATCTCGTCGGCCGCCATGCCGACACCCTGGTCGGTGATGTCCAGCAGGACGCCCCCGCTGTTCAGCAGGTGTCCCGACACGTTTACCTGGGTCTGCGCGGAAGAAAACGCCGTCGCGTTCTCGACCAGCTCGGCCAGCAGGTGCACGACATCGTTGACCACCTGCCCGCGGACAGCGATCCCTGGCTGCACGTTCAGCACAACACGCTCGTAATGCTCGATCTCGGATACCGCCGCGCGCAGCACGTCCACCAGCGCGACCGGCTGTGTCCAGCGCCGCGCCGCTTCGTGCCCGGCGAGCACGAGCAGGTTCTCGGAGTTACGCCGCATGCGGGTCGCCAGGTGGTCCAGGCGGAACAGGCTGCCGAGCCGCTCGGAGTCCTGCTCCCCCTGCTCCAAGTCGTCGATCAGGTGAATCTGGCGCTCCACGAGAGACTGGCTGCGCCGCGAGAGGTTGACGAACATGGCGTTGACGTTCCCGCGCAGCCTGGCCTCGTTGGAGGCGAGCCTGACCGCTTCGGCGTGCACCTGATCGAAGGCCCGCGCGACCTCGCCGATCTCGTCGGTCGAGTCGACGTTGATCGGCTTTACCTCGAGCTCGCCCTCCGCGCCATCGCTGTCGCTGAGCCGCCTGACCATCCCGGGCAGTTGCACCCCCGCGATGCTGAGTGCGTCGGCGCGCAGCCGGCGCAACGGCCGGATCATCGACCGGCCGATGATGATGGTGAACAGCATGCCGAGGGCAAGCACGAGAAGCACGGCGGCGCCGGCGATCGCAGCGGTGGTGATCGCGTTCCTGCGCAGCGACTCGGCCCGCGAGGTGACCGAGTCCACCAGCTGCTTCTGCACCGAACCCATCTGGAAATTGATGGTGTTCGACATGGTGTCGTACCAGTCGTCAGGCGTCGTGGGGTCGTTGCTGAGCGATTGCGAGGGCCCGGCGCTCGCGGCCAGGGAAAGCGCCTGCTGCTCATCCGCGCTCGCCTGACCATAATCCGACCGGGACACGCTGCTGTCCCAGAACTGGAGCTGCGCGGGAGTGGCAGCGGCATCGAACGCCTGCAGGGTGGTCTGCTGTGACGACACAGAATCCTGTAGTGCCGTCAGCTCGCCCGGGCCAAAGCTGCCCTGGCTCAGCACGGCGGCAAGAATCGCCCGCTGCTCCGATGCGTCTTCTTTCATCACCGAAACGAGCCCGAGCACGTCCACCGTCTGGGTGAGAGTCGAGTCGCCGACGCCGCGCGCGATGTCGTTGTTGAACCCGAGCGCTGCGTCGATCGTCTGGCTGTACTTCTGCACGACCACAAGCAGGGGCAGCTGGGTGTGGGCGGATGCGGTGCGCAAGTTGTGCAGAGTGTCCGATGAGATCGACTCCAGCATGACGGCGGCTGCCTGCTGGGTCTGCGTCGGGTAGGACCCGTTGATCTGCTTAGCCAGTTCGCTTACGGTTGCGGCCGCTGCATTCGTGCGTGCGTACTGCTCACTGATCGAGGTGAGCTCTGGGCTCGCGTTGGCCCGCACGCTCGCGCTGGAGGACAGCCCGTTTGCCCGGCCGCCGCCGGCGCCAAGGGCGATGTAATCGACGGTCTGATCCCGCTCGTTCTCCAGACTCTGGGTCAGCACCGTGACGTCTTCGCCCAGGGTGGCCAGCTGCCGCACCCGCTGATAGGTCTGGGCGCTCTGCACGGACGAGGCGATGCGGAATCCGCCGAGGACCAGAGCGGTCAGGGTGGGGATGGCGACGAGCAGCAGCAAGCGGGATCTGACCCGCCAGTTCTTCAGCGAGCGGCGACCGGGGTCACGGCTCGACGGCTTTGCCTCGCCGTTCTGCGCCGATGGCCGCTCGTGCTCCGGGCTATCGTCGGGCTGCCCGCCGGAAGTGCCGTTCCCGCCAGACGCCCCGGACGCTTTTGCCCCCCCGGACTCGCTAGATGCCTTAGACGCCGCAGACCTGCCAGACGGCCCGGTCCCGTTGGACGACCCGGACCTGCCGCGTCTGCCCGAGGGCGGCACCGCAGTCGCGGCGGGCGCGTCCGCCGCTACAGACGCGGCGGGGTCGACGTGGGAAGCTGGCTCAGTACCGGATGACGCCTCGCTGGAAGCAGCCTCGGAATCGACACGGCGGATCTTCTTGCGTTTCGCCCGCACAGCGTCTTCACCCCTCACCAGGCTGCAGTGGCGTGCCCCCGTGCCTCCGGACCCCGTGGCGGGAGCGGCATTGCGCACCCCCTCCTCAGCGAGGATCCGTCAGCGGTGCCGCCAGTGGTCAACTCTAACGTGTAACCGGCCAAGCAACATCAATATGCGTACGACCAGGTAAAATGGACGTTACCTATAGTTTTCAGTACAAGCCGTCAGCCGTAGGGTACTCTCATCTCGTTCCTGACTTGTTCTGTTACGCCCAATTGCGTGTGAGGGAGGGCGATGAAGTTCTCGCCCGGCTGGCCCTCTCCCGTCCGCGGCGGCCGGACGAACCGGCGAAACATCGCCGCCGTCACCGTCGCCGCCGTTGCGATGGCACTGCTCGCTGCGGGCTGCCAGGCCCACACCACAGCGTCTGAGGGTGCGGGAATCTCCGGATCGTCGCAGCTCACCGTGGCCGCAACACCTGGCGTAGCCGATGCGCCGCTCTATCTTGCCGCCCGTGACGGACTGTTCGCGAGGGCCGGCCTGCGGGTCACGATCGAGTCCTCTAACTCGGCTTCCAGCGAACTGCACGCCTTGACGGCGGGCACCATAGATGTTGCCTCCAGCGACTACGCCGACTTCTTCAGTGTCGAGGGCAACGACTCCGATCTGCTGATCGTCGCCGACGGCTACGATGCGGCGCCCAACGTGATGGAAGTCCTTACCCTTCCCGGCTCCGGCATCACAACGCCGCAGGACCTGGTGGGCAAGACGATCGGCACGCCTGAGCCGCAGGAATTCCCGTTCAACGCCAGCACGCCGTACAGCCTGGACACCATGGCCACACAGTCGGTCCTGCTGAACGACGGGGTGGAGCCGACCCAGGTGTCCTGGAAGCCGATGCCGTCGCAGGACCTGGTCGGTGCGCTCAAAAGCGGCCAGGTGAACGCCATCGTGGTAACCGAGCCCTATATCTTCCAGGCCGAGAGCCAGCTCGGCGCCACCGAGGTACTCGACTCGCTGAGCGGGGCGACCGCAAACCTTCCCCTCTCCGGCTACTTCACCCGCAGCTCATTCGCTCGTAAGAATGCCGACCCGCTGCGGATCTTCCGCTCGGTCCTGCTGCAAGCCGAAGCCGAAGCCGCCGCAGGCAATGACGTGCGGTCGGTGCTCGCGGATTCCTCGCAGATGAATACGCAGACCGCTGCAATGGTCACCCTCGGGCTGTATCCCACCTCGCTGAACGTCAATGGCGTGCAGCAGGTGGCCGACCTGATGTACGACTTCGGCATGCTCGCACAGGCACTCAACGTCAGCAGCATGATCTTTCACTGACGGCTGGCTAGCGAGCGCTCAGACCGAGTTCGCGGGCAATAATCAGCCGCTGCACCTCGGACGTGCCCTCGCCAATCTCCAGCACTTTGGCGTCGCGGTAGAAACGGCCGACCGGGAACTCGTTCATGAACCCGTAGCCGCCAAAGATCTGCGTTGCGTCCCGCGCATTGTCCATGGCCGCGTTCGAGGCTGTCAGCTTGGCGATTGCTGCCTGCTTCTTGACCGGCTGGCCGGCCACTAGCCGGGCGGCGGCGTCATACCAGCCGAGCCTCGCTGTGTGCACCCGCGCCTCCATGTCCGCGATCTTGAACTGGATGCCCTGGTAGTGACCAAGCTGGTGACCGAAAGCCTCGCGCTCCCCCGCATACCGCAAGCACTCGTCCACGCAGCCCTGAGCCAGGCCGACAGACAGCGCCGCGATGGCGATCCTGCCCTCGTCCAGGATCTGCAGGAACTGCGCATAGCCGCGGCCCCGCTGGCCGCCGAGCAGGTTGTCCTGCGGCACCCGGCAGGAGGCGAACGAAAGCTCGCGCGTATCCGAAGCGCACCACCCGACCTTGGAGTACTCGCGGCCGACCGTGAAACCGGCGGTACCGGACGGCACGATGATCGCGGAGATCTCCTTCGACCCGTCATCCCGGGTCCCGGTGATCGCGAGCACGGTGATCACAGACGTGATCGAGGTGCCCGAGTTGGTGATGAACGCCTTGCTGCCATCGATGACCCACTCGCCACCGTCAAGCCGTGCCACTGTCCGCATCCCGCCGGGGATGTCCGACCCGCCGCCCGGCTCGGTGAGCCCGAATGCCGCCAGCCGCTCCCCCGAGCACAGCTCGGGCAGCCACCGGCGGCGTTGCTCGTCGGATCCGAACCGGTGGATCGGCATCGCGCCGAGCGATACCGCGGCCTCCAGCGTGATGGCCACCGAGGAGTCCACCCTGGCCAGCTCCTCGAGCGCCAGGCACAGCGCGAAGTAGTTGCCGCCCATGCCGCCGAACTCCTCAGGGAACGGGAGCCCGAACAGCCCCAGCTTGCCCATCCGCCCGACGATCTCGTACGGGAACTCACCGCGTTCGTAATATCCGCCGATGACAGGTGCCACCACGTCGCGGGCAAACTCCGCGACCGTCCCGCGAAGTTCCGCGTGCTCATCGTCGAGCTCGTAGCTGATCATGTCTGCCCCTCGCGGCTTCGTGAGCGCCCATCGTACGCGGCTGGCTTTTCCGCCCCCTCCAGTGGCGTAGTGTGCGGTCAGGAAACGGTGCGGCCCGGCCTTGCCGACCGCCCGGAGGACATCACGCACTCGTGCACAGACCAGCCGTCGTGGAGGACGACATGCCGACCTTGACCTGCCCGGTCTGTGCCGCGGAGGTTCAGCAAGACGATCTCATCTGCTTTACCTGCGGCGCCAACCTGCCAAGGGCAGACGCGCTGGACGACGATCAGGCCACGCCGCCGACGCTCATGCAGGCGCACCTGAAGCGTGACGGCGCGGTGCGGGACTGCTCGAATTGCGGTACCGCGGTCGCTGACCCGGACGATATCGTCTGCGCGGCCTGCGGGAAGCCGCTGCCACGGGCGGCAGCGCAGATTTCCCCCGTGGTGCTGCGCCTGGCGTTTCCCACCGGCAACGTCGACGTTCCCGCGGGAACGTCGCTGCTGCTCGGCCGGGACCCGCAAGAGTCGCTGGTGGCCGCCGCCTTTGCCAGGTTCGAGAACGTCTCACGCCAGCATGCCACCGTGTCGGTAGACGATTCGGGACGCGCCAGCGTCCGCGACGAGCACTCCACCAACGGCACCTGGGTCAACGGCGACCGGGTACTCCCCGGCGTGGACGTCAGGCTGGCCGACGGCGACAATCTCCGGCTCGCCGCGGACATCACGGCCCAGGTCTCGCTGCCCACCCAGCAGCCAGACCCGGCGACGTTCAGCCGCGGCTGAACCTGGCCCCGCGCGGCTCAGCTCACAGCCAGTCCTCGCCATCCCCGACGTACCACGGCTCCCCGGTTCCGTCGGCGTTGAGCCACAAGTCCTCCTCGGCGCTAGCGGTAAACCACGGCCGGTACGGCTCGCGTCGGCCCGACCCGGCGGCATGCGGCGTCCCCGGCCCCCGCGCCTGGCGCCGTGCCTCACCGGCGGCGTGCTGGCTCGCGGCGCGTGCCCATAGCGAATCGTCCGACAGACGGCCGTCCTTCCCGCCATGCAGTGCCCGGCCCGCGGCAGCGGCAGCTCCCCCGCCCGCCTCCCGCGACTTGCCCTGCTCTGCGCCGTCCGCGGCGCTTGCTGTTGGCCGCCCACGATCCCTCTCGGCGGCATCGTCCCGGCCCGCCCGCTCCCCCCGAGGCCGCCGGATGCCGCCGCCGGCAGCCGAGGCGGCCGGCATCTGGCCGCCCTCCGCTGACGCCCGGGGACGATTAACCCCAGATTCTTCCGAACGCACACCGCCAGACTCCCCCCGCCAGCCACCACCGGACTGGTCCGAACGCACACCGCCAGACTCCCCCGGCCAGCCACCACCGGACCGGCCAGGACGCACACCCCGCGACTCCCCCCGCCAGCCACCACCGGACTCACCCGAACGTCCGGCCGGCCGCTCTGCCGCCCGGGCCGCCTCAGGCTCGCCCGGGCGCTCCGCCCGCGACTTTCCGGCCCGGCCCTCAGATGACTCACCGGGCTGACTTTCCCGGGACGGCGCGGACCGCCGCGCCTCCCGATACCAGGGCGAGGACGGATGGCTCGCGGGCAGGCTCGCCAGCCTGCGCTTCAGCTCGTCGGACGATCCCGAAGACGAGCCGCCGTCCGCAGGCCGCTCTGGCGGATCACCGCGGGGACGGTCGGTCCTTCCAGACATCGCTATCGCCTCGCAAGCCAGGGTCAGTCGCATCGTAAGCGCGATGACCGGGCCGGCGGAACCCGCTGCGCGCGGGAAACGCGAACACCCCGACGGCCCTGGCAAGACCAGGCGGAAAATGCGGGCCGAAGTTACCGCTTGCTGGGCGGGCGGCTGCTGCTGACATGGGCAGGGCGGGTCAGACGCCGGCCGGGCCCGCCAGAGCACCGGCCGGGCCCGCTAGCTAGATGGATGCGGCGTTGCCTACCACCGATGGGGGGTAATTTCACATCCACGTGCTGCGACCTGGACAGTGACACACCAGCGTGGCGAAAGTCGTCAAGCGGTACCTGCCGTGATGGACGGAGCGCACGACAGGGGTGCGCGGGATCGCCGGGAATTATCTGCGCTCAGTCGCGCCGGGTGGCTGACGGGTCAGCGCTCGCTGTCCAGGTCGGCCATTGCCCCGGGGTCGTACCGGCCACCCGCCACCTGATCGGCTGGAACAGCGGCCTCAATGGCGGCGATCTCGCTCTCGCTGAGGGTGAAGTCGAACGCGCCGAGCGCCTCGTCCAGCCGGTCCCGCCGCTTCGTTCCGATGAGCGGGATGATGTCGTCGCCCCGGGAGGCTACCCAGGCGATCGCAAGCTGGGCAGCGGTAACTCCCCGACCGGCCGCAATCGTCTCGAGCGCCTCGAGCAGACCCAGGTTGCGCCGCAGGTTCTCGTCACGGAAGCGGGGATACCTGGCGCGCGGGTCGGTCGCGCCGATGCCCCGCGCGGTGCCGCCGCTGAGTAGCCCGCGAGATAGCACCCCGTAGGCGGTCACCGACACGCCGAGATCCCGCACCGCGGGCAGGATCTCCGCCTCGATGCCCCGGCTCATCAGCGAGTACTCGATCTGCAGGGCGGTGATCGGGTGCACCGCGTGGGCCCGCCTGATCGTCGCCGCGCCCATTTCCGAGAGGCCGATGTACCTGACGTATCCGGCCCGGACCATCTCGGCGATCGCCCCGACCGTGTCCTCGATAGGAACATCAGGATCCAGTCTGGCCGGCTGGTACAAGTCCACGTAGTCCGTGCCGAGCCGCTGCAGCGAGTAGGCGAGCGCGGTCTTCACCGCGGCGGGGCTGGTGTCGTACCCGATGAAGGCGCCCCCGGGCTCGCGCTGCCCGCCGAACTTCACCTGGATGAACACGCTGTCCCTGGGGACACCGCGCAGTGCCTCGGCTAGCAACAGCTCGCTGTGCCCCATGCCGTAGAAGTCGCCCGTGTCGAGCAGGGTGATCCCGGCGTCCAGGGCAGCGTGAATTGTCGCGATGCTTTCTGCCCTGTCAGCCGGGCCGTAGACGCCCGACATGCCCATCAGGCCAAGGCCGGCCCTTGATACCTCAGGGCCAGCCCGGCCCAGCGTCACCTTGTCCATCCCGCACATCACGCGCGGTCAAGCCGCGCACTCTCGGCAGACGAGCTTGCCCTTTCTGTCTTCCGCAAGCTGGCTCCTGTGGTGCACAAGGAAACAGCGCGAGCAGGTGAACTCATCTGCTCGCCGCGGAATCACGTGGAACGAGAGCTCCTCGTTGGACAGGTCAGCCCCAGGAAGCTCAAGCGATTCTGCCGAATCGTCGGGGTCAACGTCGATCGTGCTCGATGACTTGTCCATCCGGCGTGCCTGCAGCTCCTGCAAGCTGTCCTCAGTTAGGTCCTCGTCCGTCTTTCGAGGGCTGTCGTAATCGGTGGCCATCCGGCCCATCCCCCTCCATCTTCATGCCTTGTCGCGCGGGTGTAACGCTCGGGAAGCCACGGTTGTGCCCGATTCAGGCGGCGAATTCTGTCACGTTCGGCCGCAGGGTACACGTAATCCAGGCGACAGCCCTTACGTTTCTGCGTCTTCCCAGGTCAAACGTCCTGACTCCACGCCTGGCCTCACCCTGGGCGTGTTGGCAGGCGGCCATCTCCACCGCCGGCAGCATCCGCCGCGCCCTTACTTGCGCCGGACAGCGTACGGCAAAGCCGCCGCGGGAGGGACGACGGGCGGACATCTCCCGGCCGATGATCGGCATGGACATCACACAGCGAAGAAGAGGACAGACGCCATGACGAGCACTGCCCTGATTGATCGCCCGGCAGCCCCGGCAGGCCCGGCAGGCCCG
>PMSU01000027.1 GCA_003168255.1 Actinomycetota bacterium | reverse complement strand
TTGCCGAGGTCGATCTCGTAGGCCTGTGCGCCTAGACCGAACGTCACGGTCTGCGCGTCTGCTGATCCGTCGATGTCGTCAGTGACGGTGACCACCGTAATTTTTGCCATGCCGTGATCGTCCAGGTTCACCGGTCTATTTGTCAAAGCGGGCGCGCTGAATCAGTGACAATGTTCTCGCCCGCCTGGCGGCGATGACATTACCCAATCCAGCCGGGTAAAGGCCGCCACGGCGGCCGGGCAAGATGCCCCCGCACCTCGGTAGGCGGTATGGGGCGATGATCGCCGGGGATAACACGGCTATGTGACAGTGTCGGTGGCGAGGCCGGTGATAGCCGCCGCCACATCGGCGGGCCTGTGCGCAGGCAAGTTGCACCAGCCGCCGCGCGTACGGGTACTCGCCGGTCTGGCGGTCTTGCTGGTGCGGTGGCGCAGGCGTTGTCCGGTGGGTTACAACGGTCGGCATGATCTGGTACCTGATACCACTGTCGCAATGGCGTTCTGACCCGGGATCGGAATATGTGCCGGGGACGCGAGAGGCAGCCGGGTTCGTACCCGCCTGGCCGGATGAGCAGACCACGCTGGCGGTCGCCAGCGCGCTGTACGGGCAGGCCGGGGAGCCGCTGCTGGCGCTGGCCCTGAGCGAGTCCGCGCTGTCGGCGCCGGTTCGGTATGAGGCCGGGGATCTGGCGCCGCTGCCCGGTGTGCCGGCCGGAACGCGGTTCCCACGCGTGTACGGCCCAGTGGAGAAGGCAGCGGTCACCGGGATCAGGTATCTGCGGCGTGATCCTGGCGGGTATTACACCGGGCTGGAAGCCAGGCCCGTCACCGCTGAAGCGCTGGACCTGCTGCCTCATCCAGAGGGCGGCTGGTACCGCCAGACCTGGGCCGCTGGGCCATCGTCTGAGCCGCCCGGCTACCCGGGCAGGCGGGCCGCCGCGACCGCTATCTACTTCCTGCTGCCGCCTGGCGCGCGGTCATGCTGGCACGCGGTCCGGTCCGATGAGTTGTGGCTGTGGCACGCTGGAGGGCCGCTGGTCCTGACCCTCGGCGGAACCGGCGGCAGTCCCAGCGCCGAGCCCGCCACGGTGATGCTTGGCCCCGATCTGGCGGCCGGGCAGCAGCCCCAGCAGCTTGTGCCGGCCGGCCATTGGCAGGCCGCCGGGCCAGCCGGACCGCAGGAGGTGCTGGTGACCTGCGTGGTGGCGCCCGGCTTCGACTTCGCCGACTTCACCGTCGCCCGCGGCGCAACGGGTGATCCGGCAGTGAGGTGGGCGGGACCTGGCAGCTAATGGGCCGGCGGCAGGCCGGACTGGCGGCAGGCCGCGCGGCCAGGCGCGGGTGGGCTACAGTCACCGGGTGACGCGGGCCGACTCTCCGGCTTCGCTGGCCGACAGCGCGGCGGAGCAACTGCCCGGCCAGCTGCCGCTGCCCGGGCTGGAACCCGAGCCCGCCTCGGGCGCCGCGCAGCGGCCGCTACCCGGCATGGAAGAAGTCCCCAGGCCGCCGTGCGCGGCCGACCCGGATCCGGAGCGGGACCAGGTGGCCGTGGCGCTGCGCGCGGCCGACCCTGACTCGTCCCGGCTGGCCGCCGCGATCCGCGGCGCCTTCGACCTGCTGCTCGACGGCCAGCACACCGGGCGCTACCGCTGGGATCAGCTGCACAAGACCGAGAAGACCCACGCGGGCACCCTGGTCGAGATCGGCATCCAGCGCTTGCTCGGGCTGGCCGACGGCAGCACCCTCGACTACTGCGTCGCCGGGATCGAGGTGGACTGCAAGTTCTCGCACCGCAGCGGCGGCTGGATGATCCCGCCGGAAGCGGAGGGCCGGCTGCTGCTCCTGGTGCAGGGCAGCGACGAGGAGGGCACCTGGTCGGCAGGGCTGGTGCGCGCCCGGGAAGAGAATCTCACCCAGGCCGGCAACCGTGACCACAAGCGGACGCTCAACGACGTCGGCCGCGGCGCCATCGAATGGCTGTCGCGCGGCGCGCCGCTGCCGGAGAATGCCCTGCTCCGGATGCCCGAACGGGACATCGCAGCGATCTTTGGCTACCCGCACGGGCAGCAGCGGGTGAACGAGCTGTTCCGGCGGGCACTCGGCCGCAGGATCAGCCGGGCCGTGGTCGCCACCGTGGCCAAGCAGGACGACCCGATGAAGCGGGTCCGGGCCGGCGGCGGGGCTCGCGACCAGCTGCGCGGCGAGGGCATCGTGATATTTGGCGACTACGCAGGGCATCAGGCGCTCGCCACGGCGCTTGGCCTGCCCTGCCCGGGAGCCGGCGAATTCGTGAGTGCCAGGCTCGCCCGCCGCGGCGAACCCGGCGAGCGCAACGTGGCCGAGCGCTACGTCAGGCTCGACGGCTCGGACTGGGTGCTCGCGGAGCCAGCCGAAACGACAGGCCCCGCGCCCCGGCTGCCGCGCGTCTGACCCGACAATAGGAGCACCGAACGCAAGACACGAAGAGGTGACGCATGGCGGCGGTACGGACGGCACGGTGGGGCCTCACGCTCCCCCTGTTTGGGATGGGACTGCCCGAGCATCGCGAGATTGTCGAGAGCCTGGAGTCACTCGGCTACACCGATGCGTGGTCGGCCGAGACGAACGGCGTGGACGCGTTCACCCCGCTGGCCCTGGCTGCCGGGTGGTCGGATGGGCTGCGGCTGGGCACCGCGATCGCCGGGCTGTACACCCGGGGGCCTGCGCTGCTCGCGATGAACGCGGCGACCATCGCCAACCTGGCTCCCGGCCGGTTCGTGCTCGGCGTCGGCACCTCCTCGCAGGTGATCGTCGAGCAGTGGAACGGCATCGAGCTGGCCAAGCCCTACCAGCGCGCCCGTGACACCTTGCGCTTCCTGCGCCGCACGCTGGCTGGCGAGAAGGTGAGCGAGCAGTACGAGACGTTCACGGTGCAGGGATTCAGGCTAGATCCGCCGCCCGCGACACCGCCTGGGCTGGCGCTCGCCGCGCTGCGCCCCGGCATGCTGCGGCTGGCGGCCGCCGAGGCCGACGCTGCGATCACGAACTGGCTCGCGCCCGCCGACGTGCCGCAGATCCGGGCGGTGGTCGGGGATGACTGCGAGCTCGTCGCCCGCATCTTTGTCTGCCCGACCACGGACGCCGAGGCGGCCCGGGGCATCGGGCGGCGGCTCATCGCCGCTTACATGACGGTGCCCGTGTACGCGGCGTTCCAGGCCTGGCTTGGCCGCGCCGAGGTGCTCAAGCCCATGCAGGACGCCTGGGCGGCCGGGGACCGCAGGGGCGCCCTGGCCGCCATTCCCGATGACCTGGTAGACGAGCTTGTGGTGCACGGCGAGCCGGAGGCTTGCCGGGAACGCGTCGCCGAGTACCAGGCGCAGGGTCTCGACACTCCGGTCGTCGCGATCACTCCTGCGCCTGGGGTCGAGGTGGCCGCCATGGTGCCGCTGCTCGCCCCGCGCTGAGGTGGCTGGACGTGCTGGTCACGTTCGGCCACGGGACCGCGTCGGCTGACCGGACCGCCACGGTGTCATCGCCTGATGGTCGCGGACTTCGTGTCGGCGGCCCGCCACGTGCCGTTCGGCATCTGATTCATGACGGGCGGCTGATGGAGCATCAGCCTTCGCCGGGACTCAGGCTGCGCGAAGACGGACTTCTCGGGGTATGACGCCGGCCAGATTCCGCTGCTGTGATCGGCTGGCCGGCGGTCACCACTGGGCCGGCAGTTCTTCCCCGTACCAGGATTCGACGATCCGGTATGCGATCGACACCGGCGGCGGCAGCCGCACCTCATCGGCTGCCATGCTGGCGCGCAGCTCGTCGCGGCTAAACCAGCGTGCCTCGGCGATCTCCTCCTCGTCGACGCGAATCGGCTGCCCGCCGACCGCACCTGCCCAGAACCCCAGCATCAGGCTCTGCGGCATCGGCCAGGGCTGGCTGCCCAGGTACCGGACCTCGCCGACGGTGATGCCTGTCTCCTCGGCGACCTCGCGCGCCACCGCGCGCTCGGCCGACTCCCCCGGATCGACGAATCCGGCGAGGATCGACACGCGCCGCTCCGGCCAGGCGCGGTTACGGGCCAGCAGGGCGCGGTCGTCAGGATCAGTGACCAGCATGATCACCGCGGGATCGGTTCGCGGGAAATGTTCAGAGCCATCCACAGTGCACACCCGCGAATGCCCGCCCAGGACGGGCTCGGTGGGCGCGCCGCAGCGCGGGCAGTGAGTGTGCGTGGCGTGCCAGTTGGCCAGCGCCACGGCGTGGGTGAGCAGGCCGGCGTCCCTGTCGCCGAGCAGCGCGCCTGCCCGCCGCAGGCCGGCCGGCTCGATGTGATCGTGGTCAGCAGGTCCCGGGCCGGTGACTTCGGCGGCCGGCAGGGGGGCGGTCACCATGAAGTAGGCCCGGCCTTCAGCGTCAACGCCGAGCAGGTAGCGCGGCCCGTCTGGTGCCTGCTCCGGGGCCAGGAGAACCAGGTCGGCTGTCGACTCGCCGAACCGGACGAGTGCTCGGCCGTCATCGACGACAAGCACGCTGGTATCTGGATCCGCCCAGGCCTTGGCCAGCCAGGCGGCGTCTGAGCGGTGCTCGGTGGCGCGATCGACCGTGCTGCGGGCGAGCGCCAGCGGCCCCAGCGGCGGCAGCGGCCCCAGCGGCGGCAGCGGGGCAGGCTGCGGCAGCGGCGGCAGCGGCGGCAGCGGCGGCAGCGGGCCAGGCTGGCTCAACCGGGCCCCGTGCGGCCGGTCCTGGCCTCGGTGAGTTCCGGGCCGGCGGCAGCGAGCTCGTCCCAGAGATAGGCGGCCGCCTCGGCTCCTTTGAGCAGCAGCGACATCTGCACCCTTTCGTTCGGGGCATGAATGCGATCTTCATCGAGCCCGACGCCGATGAAGACCAGCGGAGCCGACAGGATGTCGGTGAGATCGGCCTCGGGACCGCTGCCGCCCTCCCGGGTGAACAGCACCTCGCGGCTGAACGCCCGCTCCATCGCCCGCCGGCCCGCCGCCACCGCCGGTGAGTCGATCGGCGAGAAGGCCGGCCGCACGCCCGGCCCGTGCGACGTCACCGTCGCCGCAATCCCCCGCGGCGTACTGGCGGCCACATATTCCCGCAGCGAAGCCGCGACGTCCGCTGGCTCCTGGTGCGCCACCAGCCGGAACGAGACCTTGGCGTGCGCCTCGCGCGGCACGATGGTCTTCCCGCCAGCGCCGGTGTGGCCGCCCCACATGCCGTTGACCTCGGCCGTTGGCCGTGTCCAGAGACGCTCAAGCGTCCCGAAACCCTCTTCGCCGGTCGCCGCCAGACTGTTTCCCGCCGATGCCAGCCATTCCTTTTCGCCGAACGGCAAGCGGCTGATCAATTCGCGCTCCTCCGCCGACAGCGGGGCGACCTTGTCATAGAACCCGGGCAGCGTCACCCGGCCGCCGGAGTCGTGCAGCCCGGCCAGCAGCGCCGCCATCGCGTGCAGCGGATTAGGCACGCCGCCGCCGAACGACCCGGAGTGAAGGTCCGACTCAGGCCCGGTCAGGTCGATCTCCGCATCGACCAGACCGCGCATGCCGGTACACATCGACGGCACGTCGGCCGACCACATCGAGGTGTCGGTGATCACGATGACGTCACAGGCGAGCCGCTCTCGCTCCCGCCGGAGCAGCGCGGCCAGGTGCGGCGAACCCGACTCCTCCTCGCCCTCGATCAGCAGCTTGAGCGTGACCGGCGGCGCCGAGCGCACGGCCGGCCCGCCTGCCGCCAGGCAGGCCCGCAGGCCGAGATCGTGGAAGAGCACCTGGCCCTTGTCGTCGGACGAGCCGCGGGCGAGGAGCTGGCCGTCGCGCTCGGCTGGCTGGAACGGCGGACTGTCCCATAGCTCCAGCGGCTCGACCGGCTGCACGTCGTGGTGCCCGTAGACAAGGACGGTGGGCGCGGCCGGGTCGGCGGACGGCCACTGCGCGAAGACCGCGGGCAACCCGCTGGCTCCCGCGTCGTCGCCGCCCGTTTCCCACAACTGCGCCACCGGGAACCCGGTAGCGCGCAGCCTCGCGGCGAGCCATTCGGCGGAGGCCCGGACATCATCGTGATGCGCCGGGTCGGCCGAGATCGACGGGATGGTCAGCCACTCCTTCAGCGCGTCGAAGTAACCGCGTGAGTTCGCCTCGATGTAGCCGCGCACGTCCATGCCTGTGACCGCCTTCTCGCCAGATCCCGAACCGAAACTCTAGTCGGGCGCCACGCCCGCCGCGCGCTCGGCCGCCGGTGGTGGAGGTAGCGGGATGCCGCCTGGCTGTCCCGGGCTCAGGCAGGCATCCGCTCCATTTAACGCGGTGTTTGCTTGTGGGCGGGTGCCGCGGCGGGACACTGGGGCGGTGGCTTGGCCTCGGTGATCAGCGGCCGGCCTGCGACGCCGGCTGATGCGCTAGAAGTCGCGCTGCGGGCAGTGGTCGCGCTGATTCAGCTCGACCGCCCGGCCGTCTGGGTCGGCTACCACGATGCGGCATCCCCAGTCGCAGTCCTGGTGCCCGAGGAGCACCTCTGCGCCGAGCGGCTCCAGCGCCGCCATGACGGCCTCCAGCGAGGGCACCCAGAAACCCGCGAACGTGCTGCCAGCGGCACGCCACCCGGCGGCGCTCCCCGGGGCGGAAGCAGGCAGCACGGCTACGTGCACGCCGCCCATATCGCCCGCGGCGTGGAGGAAACCATCGCCGTGATCCTCGTCTTCGAGCGGGAGGCCGAGCGCACGGTAGAACGCGACGGACTGTTCGAGGTGCTCGGTGAAGACGACGATCGACGCCACCTCTGTCATGAATATTCATTCTGTCACGCTGTGGTCGTAGCCAGATCGGGGTAGCTGCGGGTGGGCTAGCTCGCGTGCTTGACCGCACCTCGGCTGTCGCGGTCTGGGGCACTGGTCGCGTCGGCAGCGGCCGGGCTTGACCCGCGCCCCGGCAGGTACAGCAGGACAAGAAGGGCGCCCACGGCGAGCACAGCGGCGCTGATGATCGCCGCCTGAGTCATGCCGTAGAGGTAGGCGTGGTCGGCTGCACGGATCAGCAGCCGTCCTGGCCCGGCCGGCAGCCGTCCCGCGACGGCATGCGCGCCCGCCACGCTGGCCTTGGCTGCGGTCCTGGCCGCAGCGGGCAGGCCGGGCAGGACGCTGGTCAGCCGCCCCCGGTAGGCGCCGTTCAGTACGCTGCCCAGGATCGCCGAGCCGAAGGCGACCCCGACGCCCTGCAGAGTCCGGGACAAGGCGTTGCCGACCCCGGTCTCGCCTGGTGACAGCGAGGCGAGCACGGCGTCCACCGACAGCGGAAGAGCCAGGCCGAGACCGAGACCGAACACGGTCAGTGCCACCGCGACGATGCCGTACCCGCTGCCTGCGTGGACGAGCGTGAGCACGACCAGGCCGGCCCCGCTGACCAGCAGGCCGGCCGGAACCAGGATCCTGGCACCCAGGCGCGCGGCCAGCACCTTCTCGCTGAGAGCCGCCCCGGCCAGCATGGCGCCGATCATCGGGAGCAGCCGCAGTCCCGTGCCCTGTGCGTCGCTGCCCTGGACGACCTGAAGGTAAGGGGTCAGGACGAACAGCATTCCGCTCAGTGTGAAGCTGGTCGCGGCGAACGCGATGGACCCCCAGGTAAACCCGCGGCTGCGCAGCAGCCGCAGGTTCACCAGCGGTGAGCGGGCCCGCAACTGGCGCGCGATGAAACCGGCGAGCAGCACGGCACCGCCGATCAGCCCGGCCAGGACCGGGGTGTCCCAGCCGTAGGCCGGCTGCTCGATCACGCCGTAGACCACGCTCGCGACGCCGATCGCGGCCAGCAGCGCGCCCGCCCAGTCGATCCGGGCAGCGACAGGGTCCTTGCTCTGCGGCACCAGGAAGGCGACACCGATCATGCTGACCGCCACCACCGGGCCGTTGATGAGGAAGACCGAGCCCCAGTCGAAGTGGGTCAGCAGCCACCCGGCGAGCAGCGGGCCCAGCGGCATTCCCAGCATGGCGCCGATCGCGGTCACCGCGACGGCCCGCTGCCGTTCGGCCGGCGTCGGGAAGATCGCCGGCAGCAGGGCGAGCACCATCGGCATGATCATCGCTCCGCCGACCCCCATCAGGACCCGCAGCGTGATCAGCTCCGCGGCGGTGTCCACCTGGCTGGCGACGATCGAAGAGACACCGAAGATCACCAGTCCGGCCAGCAGCATCCTGCGGTGGCCAAACCGGTCGCCCACCTTGCCCGCGGGCAGTAGCAGGCCGGCCGAGGCGAGAGTGTAGCCAACCGTGATCCACTGGAGCTGGCTGGTGGACGCGCCCAGCTTGGCCGACAGCGTCGGCAAAGCGGTCACCAGGATGTAGCTGTCCAGCCCGACCACCACCGTGATCTGGGCCGCTGACCTCGGGTCTCACCGGGCAGTCGAGACATAGAATCATGCATGATCGGTTCCTTTCGGCCGGTCGCGTGGCCCCGGGGCTCGGGCCTGTCTTGCCGGACTCCCGGCCCCGGGGCATTTCTTTGACCGCCCCGCTAGGCAGCGAGGCGGAAGCTGAACATCTGGTAACTCCGGTCAGTACGCGCGCTGCAACTGGTCCCGGAGGACTGCCGCGATTCCGGCAAGCAGCCCGGTTACCCGCGCATTGAGCGCAGCCACCGCATCCGTCGGCGGCCGACCCTCGATCTCCAGTGAACGCTGGAGCACATCCGCCAGCAGATCCGCTCGCTTCTCGAGCGGCAGCCCGCCGTGCTCGCCGGTCTCATTGACAGCCAGAAACCCGCGCATGACGCTGTCGAGGATGTGACCGGCCGTCTCGGCCGTCAGGCCAGTACGCAGCAGTCCCTGCTCGCAGAGCAATTCGAGGTAACTCGCGTTTCCCGCCAGCTCCCGCTGTGCTGTCAGGACCGTTTCGTCCTTCGCCAGATTGCCTAGCACCTCGGCGTCGGAGAGCAGCAGCGCCCGGACCAGCGGGCGGTGCGACACCTCCAGGAAGATCGCCCGCATCAGCCGGTGCGGCAGCGCCAGCCCGGCATCCCCCGATAGGTCGGCCGTCAGCTGCTCCAGCATCCGCATGGCCTCCCGCCCGAGCACCGCCCAGAACAGCGCCTCACGGGTCTTCCAGTGCAGGTAGATGGTGCCTTTGCCGACACCAGCCCGGCTGGCGACATCGTCGATGGTGACCCGCTTGTACCCATGCAGCAGCAGGAGCTCTGAGGTGATGTCGAGGATCCGCTCGGCACGCGCCTGGCGCGCGCTGGATCCCGCCGGAAGACGTACAGAACCTTGCATGGTTCTATAATATGACCAGATTTCTAAATTGGTCAACACGAGATGTAAGCGCACTTCGCGGAAGATCGTTTCGGGCAGCTGGCCGCCGGGGTCTGGCCGCCGGGGTCTGGCTGGTGGGGTCTGGCTGGTGGGGTCTGGCTGGTGGGGTCTGGCTGGTGGGCCTGCGCCGGGGTGTGGTCCCCGCCCGGTCCAGCATCTCGACCGCAAGCCCCCTAGGCTGCTCCGGTGAACGGTTACACGAAAGAGGAGGCGCAGGCGCGCACCGCGCTGATCGACGTTGATTCCTACGACATCTTCCTCGACCTGGCCGGCGATCCCGGGTCGTTCCGCACGCAGACCGAGATCCGGTTCCGCTGCCATCAGCCCGGTGCCGCCAGTTTCGCGAACCTGAGGGCGTCCACCGTCTCGCTGCTGCGGCTCAACGGGCGCGACATCGACCCGGCGACCGTGCTCACCGGCGGCCTGCTGAAGCTGGACGGCCTGGCCGCCGGCAACGTGCTCACCGTGCACACCGAATCCGCCTACGCCCTGGACAGCGACGGCCGCGGCCTGCGGCGGTTCAGCGACCCGGCCAGCGGCGCGGTGTACGTGCTGGCCAGTTGCTTCCCCACCGCCGGGCCGAGCATCTTCTGCTGTTTCGACCAGGCCGATCTGCGGGCCGCGTTCACGCTGGCCGTGTCGGCGCCGGCCGGCTGGGAGTGCGTGTCCTGCGGCGCGGTGACCAGCCGTCCCCCGGCCGGGCAGGCGGGCGTGTGGCGGTTCGCCACCGTGCCGGCCATGAGGCCGCTCGAACTGGCCCTGGCCGCCGGGCCATACGTCACCGCGCCCGGGCAGGAGTCGGCTGGCCCGGTCGAGCTGACCGTGCGCTGTCGGGCCACCCTGGCCGGGGAGCCGGGACTGACCCGGATCGCCGGGATCGTGCGGCAGATCCTGGAGTACTACGAGCGGCTGCTCCAGCGGCCCTGCCCTACCCCAAGTACGACATCGTGTTCGCGCCCGGGCTGGGCCCGAAGGCCACGCAGTTGCCCGCGGTGATGGAGGTCAGCGAGGAGTTCCTGCAGCAGGCGGCCGACCCCGAGGACGAGTACCCGCCCGGGCTGCTCGCGCACGAGGTCGCGCACCTGTGGTTCGGCTGCCTGGTGGAGGGCCGGTGGTGGGATGACATGTGGCTGGCCGAGGCGGTGGCCGACTACCTCAGCGAGCTCGCGATGGTCGAGGGGCTGGGGGTGACCTGGTCCTGGGCCAGGATCGGCATGGGCGCGAAGCCGGACGCCTATGTGACCGACAGCGTGCCGGGCATGGAGCCGGTGACCGCCCCGGTGCCCGAGGCAGCGGACGTGCAGACCCGGCCGGCGTCCATCCTCTACATGAAGGGCAGCTGTGTGATCCGCCAACTCGCCGCCCTCATTGGCGACGACGCCTTGCGCGCGGGCCTGCGCGACTACCTGGACCGCTACTCCGGCTCGGCCGCGACAACCGATGACCTGGTGGACTGCTGGTCGCGGGCCAGCGGCCGGGACCTGACCGGGTGGGCGGACGAGTGGCTGCGCACGGCCGGGGTGAACACGCTGCGGCCCGAGCTGACGCTGGCCCCGGACGGCACCGTCGCGTCCCTGGCCGTCGCCCAGGAGCCGCCCGCCCAAGGTGGCCCGCTGCGGACCCACCGGATCACGGTCGGCGTCTACGCCCGCGAGGGTGGCCGCCTGCGCCGCCGCCACGCGCTGAGCGCAGAGATATCAGGCCCCCTAACGGCGGTGCCAGGGCTGGACGGCTGGCCTGCGCCAGATGCTCTGATCGTCAACGAAGGCGACCTCGCGTTCGCCAGGACCCGGTTCGACGAGCGGTCCTGGCGCAGCCTGTCCGAGGTCGCGCTGGACGTGGGCGACCCGCTGGCCGAGGCGGTGTGCTGGGCCGCGGCCTGGGACATGGCCACGGCCGCGGAGCTGGATGCGGCCGCGGAGCTGGATGCGGCCGCGGAGCTGGATGCGGCCGGATACGTGGATCTGGCCGTCCGCCGGATCACGTCCGGTGCGCTGCCGGTGGGCCTGGCCCGGCTGCTGGCCAAAGCGGTCACAGTCGCCGACCGCTACGCCCCGCCCGGGCAGCGGCCCACCCTGCGCCACAGGCTGGCCGCCGCCATCGGTGCGGCCATGGACGCCCAGTCCTCGGGCCGCCGGAGCCGGGGTGAGCTGGCCGGGGCCTTCGCCGCGAGCGCCGAGGGCGATGATCAGCTCGGCCTGTTGCGCTTGTGGCTGGACGGCGGCGCGGGGCCGGACGGCGCGCCGTGAGCCTGGAGCTGCACAGGCAGATCCTGGCCACGCTATCCGCCGTGGGCCTGGCCAGCGGCGCGGACCTGGACGCCTACGCCGCCGCCGACCCGGTCGGCGGTCAGGTGCACCGGGCCACCTGCCGCGCGATGCGCCCAGACCCGGCCGCCAAGCAGGCCGCCTGGACGGCGGCCCTGGCGGCTGGTCAGCCCCCGCACCTGGCGGTGGCGCACGCGAGCGGCGTCTGGGTGCCCGGGCAGGAGGACATCCTCGCCCCGTTCCGCGACCGGTACTTCGGCGAGGCCCTGGCGATGGCCGCCGCCCGGCCGGGCCGCACCGGGCCGCGCCTCGCCCGCTTCCTCTACCCGGCCACCCTGGCCGACCCCGTCACCATCGCCGCCACCGAAGCCGCCCTGGCCTCCGGCACCCTGGCCGAGCCCTTCCGGCTGGTCCTGGCCGAACAGCTCATGACCCTCTGCAACGTGCACGCCGCCTGGACGAAGCCCGAGCGCGCCTTACCTGCTCGTGCCCGGCGCACTGATTTGCCCGCGGAGTGCCTGGTGGGCGGCGCTCATCCCGACAGTGGCCGCTCCGACTGCGACGACGCGCTCCCGCGGCGACGTCCATGTCGTCCTGGTGGCGGCGCGGCGCGGCAGCGGTCCTCGGACCAGCCGATCACCTCGTCTCCGGGGTGAGGTGATCGACATCGGCGATCAATCCGGCGGCGGCTTCGTCAGGCGTGATGCAGCCCCGGTGGCGGTCATGCGCTACCCGACCCACCCGGCCGCGCGTGTTCAGCGGATCTTGGTCACGCGCAGGATGTGAACAAACGACGCCACGCCTTTCGGGGCGCCGGGCCCGGTCGCCTGAACGACGAGACATGTCGAGCCGTCGCCGGTGGTGGCGCTGGGAATCGTGGTCTGTGCCGTGTTCTTCGCACCCGTCTGCCTGCACCGGACTGTTCCCAGCGTCACTTCCCAGCCCGCCGGCAAGCCCGGCGCACCGGTCGTATGGGGGGCCACGGACACGTACATCCTCGAGCTCCCCTTAGTCACCACGAATCCGTGGCTGTCCCTGGTGATCTTCATGCCTGCGGGGACGGCAACCACGTAACCGTCCAGCCGGATCGTCGACCCCGACGGCTCCGCGCCCGGCTGGCTGTGCCCGGACGAGCGGGGTGGTGTCACCGGGCCGCCAGAGCTGGCCGGGGCGGCGAGCACGATCGCGGTGGCGGCGGCAGCCAGCGGCAGCGCCACAACGCCACCGCGAACAGCCCAGGTCTGCCGTGCCCGGCGGCTGCGCAAGCGGCTGAGCAGGATCTCCGGGTCATGCCCCGGCTGGACGCCGTCCAGTTCCGCGTGCAGCCGGGGGCCGATGCGCTCGGCTAGCTGATCATCGGTGAGCATTGGATACCTCCGTGGTGTGGATGTCGCGGCCATCCGGGGCGTCCTTGCGGTCGCCGGGGCCGTCCTGGAGAACCGCGCGCAAGGCGGACAGCGCGCGGGCGGTATATGACTTCACGGTGCCGGGGGAAATCTCGAGCAGTTCCGCGGTCTGCGCGACGGGCAGGTCCTCGAAGAACCGCAGCACGATCACGTGCCGCTGGCTGGCCGGGAGCGCGGCCAGCGCCTGGACCAGGAGATAACGCTCGCCGATTTGCTCCGCGAGCCCGTCCACCTTGGGGAGCATGCTGGGCTCCGCGGCGAACAAGGTCTCCCGAGGGCGCCGGCGCATGCGGCGCCCTCGGTCCCTGCACAGGTTGAGCAGGACCTGCCGGACGTATGCCTCCGGCGCCGCATGCGCACGACTCCAATGCCGGAGGGTACGCAGCAGCGCAGTCTGCAGCAGGTCCTCCGCGTGGCCATGATCTCCGACGAGAAGATAGGCCGTGCGCAGGAGCCTTGCTGAGCTCGCGCGCACGAAGTCCTCGAACTCCGCGTCTACTCGCATGCCCTTCTGAACGCCGACCGCACCACCCCGGTTGCCATCCGCGCGAATTATCTGTCGCCGAGCGGAATGCACTCGATCGGGCGGTGTTCGAGTGTGCCCTGCGTCTCGATCCAACGGGGGCACGGAGCGGCTCGCCGAGGCCATCGCGAGCGGAGCCCCGGAGGTGGACCTGGCCCGGCTCGTCCGACTTGCAGAAGCCTTCGGAGCGCGCGGGCTCGCCGCCGAGCGCCGGCTTTCATCGCTCGCCCCCCGCTCTGGCGCTCCCGCTCCGGCTGGAGCCGAAGATGGATCCGCGTCAGCCGGTGCAGGCAGTTGAGGCCGGATTCACTTGATGCTGGACAAACCGGGCCTCAGTTGATCCTCGACACCGCCTAGACGTTTTTGGGCGGCCCTCGCATGCGACGGAACGCTCGTTGTTCCCGCGTCCAATGCGATGTCAGGGTGTTCGGCGTGGCAAGCGGGGCCACCAGCCAGCTACCTGCTTGCGGTAGGCCTCGTACTCAGCGCCGCGAACTCGGCGGATCAGTCGGGAATGGCGTGCCGGTTCCCTCGGCAGGAAACCGCACGAACGCCGTGACCATCATGATGCCGCCTGCCGCTATCAAGACCACGCCGATTGCCCGCACCGCAGCCGGGTACGCCGCGCCTGACTGCCAGTGCGTGATCAGCCACGGCAGCAGCACGACCACGAGCCCCGGCCCCGCCGGGAAAGATAGGACAGTTACCAGGATGGTAGCCCACCTGGGCATGACGACCGGGCCGCTGGCAGCCCCTCGATTCGCTTGGGAGACAGGTGCCGGGGAGCTGGCGCGTACCCGCCGTTCCGCCAGACGGTCATAGGCCAGCTGCGCGTCCTGCGGCAGATCGCTCCTAGCGACCCCGAAGTCCAGAGCGTATGCGGCTTCCTGCTCAGGCGTCATCTTCACCACTTTGCCAACATCCGTGCTGTCAGTAACAACGCTACCCTCCAGACCGAGGCGGCTAAAGCTACGAATTGCCTGACGGACAACTATCAGCTGCAGTCTGCACTAGCCGCCAGGTCACACCGCGGACGCCAGCCGAGCAACCTCATCGCCACCGTGTCCACGACCAACACGACGGGAGCCTCGAACTTGATTCGGCCCAGTGGCAGACACCGGCCCTGCTCTCGGCCATCAAAGGAGCGTCCACGCACCCCGGCCAGTCGGGTGCACGTCAGAGATGTAGGTGGTTTCCGATCATGGCTGGTCAGAGCCGAGCTCTGCGGTGCAGGGCAGCACTCAGATCGCCGGTGCCTGGATAAGTTGCCGCACCGGCGCTGGCCAGGGGGCTTCTCGGTCTCTTGGGGGCCGGGTAGTGCGGTAACTGCCAGCGGATGTGCCGTCGTCTGCGTGCAGGGCGCA
>PMSU01000106.1 GCA_003168255.1 Actinomycetota bacterium | reverse complement strand
CCCGCCGCGCAGGTCGTGGCCGACGCCGCGCGGTCGGCGATCGGGACGCTGCCCGAGGACACGCAGGTGGCGCTCACCCGCTGGTGGCAGGGCCAGGGCTGGCCCGCGCCGGGCCGGTGGGACGCCGGGCAGTGGTGCCTTGCGCTGATCCAGTGCGGCCGGCTCGGCAACGGCAGCACTCCGGATGCACAGGCAAACGGCCACGCGGCCGAGGTCGCGACGGACCAGGAATGGCTGGCGTCCGCCCTTGAGCGCGCCGGCAAGTTCACGGATCCGGCAGCCGGCCTGAAGGTCCACGCCGAGATCGGGGAGAAGCTCCGGGCCGGGAAGTGCACCAAGGCCGAGGCCGACCTGATCACGAAGATGATCAAGGCCCGGCATGCGGAACTCGCGGAGCCAGTTGCCGGCGTCGTGATCCCGCCGCTTGACCCGGAGGACCCGTGGTCGGCGAAGGTGGACGAGCTGGCCAGCCAGGAAGACGCGCTCGCCGCACGGGACGAGGTACTGGAAGCCGTCAAGGACGGGTCGATGGACCTGACGCAGGCCAACCGGATCCGCGCCGCGATCGACGCTAAGGCCGCATCGCTGCCCGGGGACGTGACGTCATGAGCGCGGTAGATGCCTCCCTTACACCCGAGCAGGCAGCCCGGATCGCCCGCTACAAGGCGCTGAGCGATGCCGAGCGGGAAAACGTCCTGTTCCTGCTGGCGATCACGGCAGCGCCGCAGCTGGACTCCGCGATATGGGCCGTGGCACGTCCCAGCCAGATGGCAGGAGGCACCGCATGAGCCTCGGGAACCTCGCGCTGCAGGCCGCCGTACTGAAGGTGCTCGGCGACGAGATCGCCGCCCGGCTGCAACTCGTCAAGGCCGCTGCGGAGGAGGCGTTCCGCGACGCGGAGTCCAGCCAGGCACCCGCGCTGCTGCCCGATGGCACGAAGGTCGCCACGGTCTCCCTCGCGGGCGGGGACGGCATCTCAGCCTCCGTCACCGATGACGCCGCGTTCCTGGCCTGGGTGCTGGCTAATCACCCCGGCGAGACCGAGACGTTGGTGCGGGACGGCTACCGCAAGAAGGTGCTGGACGCCGCCAAGAAGACAGGCCACGCGCTTGACCCGGTGACGGGCGAGAAGATCCCCGGCATCGGGATCAGGGACTCCCGGCCCTACGTTTCCGTGCGGTTCCGGACGGGTGGTGCGGACGCCGTGGCCGACGCCTGGACCGCGGGCGAGCTGAGCGCCATTGACGTGGTGCGCCCCCGGGCGCTGGATGCCGGTGCTGCATGAGTTCCGCCACAAAGCACCTCGTGCAGTTCTCAACCGGGGCGGCCAGTGCTGAGGTTGCGTGGCGCGTCGTCGCTGAGCGCGGTAGCGCCGATGTCGTGCTGCTTACCGCCGACACTCTCGTTGAGGACGAGGACAACTGGCGCTTCGCGCAGGAGGTCGTTGACCGCCTCGGCTGCGAGTGGGTGCGCCTGACTGATGGCCGCACGCCCATGCAGGTCGGCCGTGACGTGGGCGTGGTGCCGAACAACCGGATGGCCGTCTGCTCGCGCATTCTCAAGCGCGAACTGCTGGACAGGTACCGGGACGAGCACTACGACCCCGCCGGCACGGTGATTTACCTCGGCTTCGACTGGACCGAGCAGCACCGCGTGGACGCCGCCGCATTGCACTGGGCGCCGTGGACGGTGGACTGCCCGCTCACCCGGCCTCCGTATCTCTGGAAGCCGCAACTGCTTGACCTGTTCCGCGAGCGCGGCATTGAGCCGCCACGGCTGTACAAGTACGGCTTCGGTCACGCGAATTGCGGAGGGGCGTGCGTCCGTGGCGGCCAGGCGCAATGGTCGCTCCTACTGCAAGTGAACAGGCCCCGCTACCTGGACTGGGAAGCCGAGGAGAACAAGAGCCGGGACGAACTCGGCAAGGACGTGTCGATCCTCCGGGACCGCACCAAGCCCGTAGTCGCATCCGAGGGCACCGATTGCGACTGTGCCTGGTCGGAGCCCGGCATAGATGCGGACGACTTCATTGACGGCGGCGGGGACCTGCCGAACCCCCTTGACTGCCCGAAGTGCCACAACACCGGGACCATCGGCCGGCTGGTGCTTGATGACCGCAACACAAGGCCGCTGACGCTGCGCGATTTCCGCGAGCGCATCGAGCGCCAGCCCGGCATGTTCGACGCCGATGACTGGGGCGCCTGCGGCTGTGACATGACAGGCGGAACTGCATGACCGCCGACGCCCGCGCCGTCATTGACGCCATGCACGCCGCCCGGTGGGCCCGGGAGAAGCTCGTGCGCGCCGTGATGGAACTGGCCCTCGCCGAGCGGACCGCCGGGGCATCAGGCGGTGCGGTGCGGCTGCTTAGAGCCGAGCACGTTCTCGACCTGGCGGTCAGGGATTGCTTCAACGCGATCAGCGACCTGCCCGCAGACCGGCAGCCAGACGGCTGGGAGGTGCGGCCATGAGCATGCCCCCGCGCAACGAGACGATCCCGGCCGGCCGCTGCGACTGCGGCCACTGGGCGCGTCCTGACGAGATCACCCGGTGCCGTCTTTGCGTCTGCGCGCACCACGTCGCGAAGACCGCTGGCAGCCCGCAGACGCCGCCCGGTGCCGAGCGCGACCTGCAGTCGTACTCCGACGCCCTTGAGGAGGCCGGGGAGAAACTCGCGGCAGCCCGCAACGCCGAGCTCGAAGCCGAGGAAGCACGCGACACCGCTAAGCGCCGGGGCGCAGCACGCCTACCGGCTGGCGAGGGTGGCACGGCAGGCGGCGTCGGACCACCTGCGGAAGGTCGGCAAGCAGGGAAGTTTCCAGCAGACGCTCACTAAGAGCGTGGGAACCGCATACCAGAACACCGGGTCTGAGCCGTGGGAGCGCCGGTGAAGCGATCCGGCCCCCCTCAGCGCAAGACGCCGATGCCCCGCGGCACGTCAGTCCTGGCAAGGAAGGCGATCAAGCGGACGGCCCTGGACGCGCGGTCGGCGCTCGGCAGGCGCGCGCGCGAGGAACGACTTGCCGTGCACTTCGCGCCGGGAACGAAGCCCGCGCCAGCCAGGAGGGCCGCTCAGCACCGCAAGGACACCATCCCGCCGAAGGTCCGCCGGATGGTGAACGCCCGCGATCCGTGGTGCGTGCACTGCGGCTCGCCCCGGTCCCTGCACCAGCACCACCGGCGGCTCAAGGGCGACGGGGGAGACTCGCGATCCCATACCGACTGCGCCTGCAATCTCGTGCGGCTGTGCGCCGCATGTCATATCTGGGTTCACGGGAAGGACCGCCCCGAGGCTGAGGCCGAGGGGCTGATCATCCCGGCTGAGATCTTGTTCCCCGGCTCGGTGAGCGTGCTCGTGCACACCGCTGACGGAGGGCTTGAGCGGTTCGCTGCCTGTGACGGCCAGTGGGCTGATGAGCCTGGCGGTGATGCCGCATGACCGCCATCCTCGCTGCCGCTGCCGCCCTCGTGATCATCGCCCTGGCCATAGAAGCCTGCCGGGCATGGCAGAGGCATGACGCGCGGAGGTTCGCCCGCCAGCTGGCCCGAGCAATGCACCCGGCAGGCGAGGACTTCGAGCTGTGGGCTGCTGAGCTTGCCGCTGCGGGACGGGAGGAAGGGCCATGAGCGCCCTTGCTGCCGGCATCATCGCCGCCGCAGCCCTTGGCCTCGTGGCCCTGGCCATCGTGCGCGGGGCAG
>PMSU01000036.1 GCA_003168255.1 Actinomycetota bacterium | reverse complement strand
CCGGGCCGCGGACCTTGACCCGCCGCACCGTGCCGTCGCCGAGCTCAGCGTTGAGCCGCCGCACCAGCGTTCCGGCGAGCAACCGCAGCTGGGTGGCCCACGCGGTCGAGTCAGCGATCACCACCAGCTCACCGTCACAGAACCCGTCGGGCCGGGCATGAGCAGCAAGCTCAGCACCGACGATCTGCTCCCAACGGCCGAATGCCGAGCCGACGGCGGCCTGCTCCTGCCACCCCCTCTCGGCAAGCAATCCGCTGATCGCATCTCCCAGCCGCTGCGGATCATCCCCGCCGGATCCGCGCTTGCGGGCAGGAGGGCGATCCTGCTGCCGTTCAGGCTGATCCCGTGGAGCCAGCCGTGTCGGCTGGATCCTCGGATCGCGTTCCTTCGCGTCCTGGATGGCAGCAGCGAGTGCCTCGCGGGCGCTGCGGATCCTGCGCTCCGCATCGTCAGCGGGCACGGGTGATCACCCCGTCGGCCACATCGAACCTGGCTGCCCCGAGACCTGCCGGCAGGTCGGCGGGCACGGCGGCGGTGACCAGCACCTGCTCCGCGGCAGCCGCCATCGTGGCCAGGCGCTCCCTGCGCTGTCCGTCGAGCTCGGCGAAGACGTCGTCAAGCAGCAGTACCGGGTCTTCGCCGGCCGAGCGCAGCAGCTCATAGCCGGCCAGCCGCAGGGCGAGCGCGAGCGACCAGGACTCCCCATGACTCGCGTAGCCGCGGGCGGGCAACTGGCCGATCCGCAGCTCCAGCTCATCGCGATGCGGGCCGATAAGGCAGACACCGCGATCGATTTCCGCGCCGCGGGCCTCGATGAGCGCCTCCCGCAGGCTGGCCTCTAGCTGGTCCCGATCGCATCCGGGCTCGGCCTTGTCGCGCAGCGCCGGGCGATACGTGATCTCCACGGCGCACTCATCACCAGAGACCGTGGCATATGACTTGACAGCGAGCGGGCGGAGCGCGCCGACCAGCTCGAGCCTGCCTGCCATCAGCTCGGCGCCTATCCGCACCAGTTGCTCATCCCAGGCTTCAAGGGCGCCGAGCATCGGCCGGTTCCCCGGCGGCCGGGAGCGGGCCGATTTCAGCAGCGCAGTCCGCTGGCGCACTACCCGGTCATAGTCGGATCTGACTCCCGCATATCTGGGTGCGGACTGGACGAGCAGGTCATCGATGTACCGCCGGCGCTCGCCCGGATCGCCCTTGACCAGGGAAAGATCCTCTGGAGCGAAGAGCACCGCGCGCAGCGTCCCGAGTATCTGCCGCGGCCTTTGCACCGGGGCGCGGTTGAGCCTTGCCCGGTTGGCGCGGGCCGGGTTGATCTCGATCTCGACCAGGCAGGCACGCTCCGCCGAGGTCACGCCGGCCCGCACAATGGCTCGGTCGGCCCCGCTGCGGACCAGCGGCGCATCGGTCGCGACGCGATGGCTGGCCAGGGTGGCCACATACCCGACCGCCTCCACCAGGTTCGTTTTGCCCTGGCCGTTGGCGCCGGTAAATGAGGTCACGCCGGGCTCCAGGTGCAGATCCGCGGTGGCGTAGCTGCGGAAGTCGGTCAGCGCGAGCCGGGTGAGGTGCACGGATGCGAGGCTACTGCGGCGCGCTCTTCGCCGCGCCCGTCAGCCGCCAAGCCGGATCGGCATCAGCAGGTAACGGTAGTCGGGTGCCTGATCTGCGGCAGGCTTGCCAGTGATCACGGCGGGCTTGGCCGGTGCGGTGAACGAGATCCGGACGGTGTCCGAGTCCATCACGGTCAGCCCGTCGAGCAGGTACTGCGGGTTGAACGCGATCTGGATGTCATCGCCCTCGTAGCTCGCCTCCAGCGTCTCCGCCGCCTGTGCCTCATCACCGGTGCCGGCTTCGAGTAGCAGCTGGCCGGGAGTGAAGGAGAGCCGCACCGGGGTATTGCGCTCGGCCACCAGCGCGACACGCTTGACCGACTCTGACAGCAGCGCCGCAGGCAACTCGGCCGTGGCGTTCACCTGGTCGGGCAGCAGGGCCTGGTAGCGGGGAAACTCGCCGCCGAGCAGGCGGGTCGTGGCGCGCCTGCCACCACCCTCAAAGCCGATCATCCCGTCCCCGTTCTCGCCTGGCAGCGCGAGCGCGATCGAGACCTCCGCCCCCGCGGTCAGCGCGCGGGCGGTGTCGGCCAGTGCCCGGCCGGGCACGAGCACGGCTGCGCTCAGGTCCGGCTTGGCCGGACTCCAGCGGAGCTCGCGCACCGCGAGCCGGTACCTGTCGGTGGCGATCAGCGTCAGCGTGTCCGCCTCGATCTCTATCCGCACGCCGGTGAGGGCGGGAAGGGTGTCATCGCGGCCAGCGGCGGTAGCCACCTGAGCCACGGCGGCCGCGAACACATCGCTCTCCACGGTGCCTACCGCGGGCGGCATGTCGGGCAGCGCCGGGTAATCCTCAGCCGGCAGCATGAGCAGGGAGAACTGCGCGCTTCCACAGGTCAGGATCGTCCGTGCCCCATCGGTGTGCACCTCTACCGGCCGTGGCGGGAGGCTCCGGGTGATCTCGGCAAGCAGCCGTCCCGAGACGAGCACATCCCCCTCTTCCTCGACCGCGACGGGAAGGGACGCCTGGGCAGAGACGTCGTAATCAAAACTGGAGAGCGTGAGGTCCTCGCCCGCCTGTAGCCGCATGCCGGCCAGCACCGGAAGCGCCGGGCGGGCCGGCAGCGCCCGTGCCGTCCACGCCACGGCCTCGGCCAGTACATCGCGCTCTACCTGGAATTTCACCGCAATCCGCCTCCTGTCCGATGCATGTTTTTAGTGATCCTCGCACTGGGTGTGTAGCGATGCTCACCCTGGGTAAGTCGACGCCAGCGAGCCAAGGATGTCGTGCTGGTGCCTGACGCAGGTGCCTGACCGCCGCCACCCACTGTTGGTTTAGATGTTTTCTGAGAAAGAAGAGAACGTAGTCGTAGTAGGTGCGGTGGATCGTGGGGAGAACTGCCGTTACCCCAGGTCGGCCCAGCAAACTGCGTCCACAGGGGATGTGGGAAGGAAGGCCGTCGAGATTGGCCGGCTGTGCGCTGTCGCGGCGCCCAGGCCGATTGTTCGCGCGTTCTCCCCTGCGGTTGCCTGGTTGTCCGCCGGTTGCCCCGAGCTTTTCCCCAGAGTTGTCCACAGGCTGTGCGTTCAGATTGTGCTTCGTGAGACGATTTGCGACGGTTAGCGTGGCAGTCACCCCGGTGTTTCCCGCCGTTCATCCGGATCGGGCCTGCTGCTTGATGCGGTTGGTGAGCTCGGTCACCTGGTTGTAGATCGACCTGCGTTCCGCCATCAGGGACCGGATTTTGCGGTCCGCGTACATGACAGTCGTGTGGTCGCGGCCGCCGAAGTGCTGACCGATCTTAGGAAGCGATAGGTCGGTGAGTTCCCTGCACAGGTACATGGCGATTTGCCGGGCAGTGGCGAGAACCCGTGATCTGGATGTGCCGCAGAGGTCGTCTATGGACAGACCGAAATAGGAGGCAGTCTGGCCCATAATGGTCGCTGCCGTGATCTGCGGACCCTGAGATTCGGGGATGAGATCCTTCAGCACGATCTCGGCCAGCTGTAGGTCCACCGATTGCCGGTTCAGGCTGGCGAACGCGGTTACCCGAATGAGCGCACCCTCGAGTTCGCGGATGTTGGTGGAGATCCGGCTCGCGATGTACTCGAGGACCTCTGGCGGGGCGTTGAGTCCCTCCTGGATGGCCTTTTTGCGCAGGATGGCGATGCGGGTTTCAAGCTCGGGCGGCTGGACATCGGTGAGCAGCCCCCACTCGAACCTGCTGCGGAGCCTGTCTTCCAGCGTCACCAGGCGCTTTGGTGCGCGGTCACTGGAGATCACGATCTGCTTGCTGGCGTTGTGCAGGGTGTTGAAAGTGTGGAAGAACTCCTCCTGGGTCCCTTCCTTGTTTTCCAGGAACTGGATGTCGTCCACCAGCAGCACGTCCACGTCGCGGTAGCGGCGCCTGAACCCGTCCTGCTTGCCATCCCTGATCATGTTGATGAAGTCGTTGGTGAACTCTTCCGAGCTCACGTATCGCACCTTGACGCCCTGGTAGAAGCTCTGCGCGTAATGGCCGATGGCGTGCAGCAGGTGAGTCTTGCCGAGCCCGGAGTCACCGTAGATGAACAGCGGGTTGTACGCCTTGGCGGGCGCCTCGGCCACTGCGACCGCGGCCGCGTGCGCGAACCTGTTGCTCGACCCGATGACGAACGTCTCGAAGGTGTACTTGGGGTTGAGCCTGGCCGCCGCTGGACGGGCTACCTGCTGGCCCCCGCCGCCGGGGCGGATGGGTTTCAGCTGGCCGCCGGACCCGTCGTCGCCGGCCGGGCTGGCGAGGTTTGCCCGGTCCGGGTCGACGCCTGCTATAGCGGGCGGCCGCTGATCGGCTGACTGGTGCGGATCGGGTTCTGGCTGGTCGTCGCCGTCTGGCGGTGGGCCCGCTGTGCCCGTCAGGCCGCGGACGTCCGCGGCCGGATCCACCGTGACGGCGAGCTGGATGCTGCGGCCGAGTTCCCTGGAGAGCGCGTGCGTGATCAGGGTGCGCAGCCGGGTCTCCAGCTGTTCCTTGACGAACTCGTTAGGGGTCGCGATCAGCGCCGTGTTCTCGACCAGGCCGAGCGGCCTGGTCAGCTTGAGCCAGGCACGCTGGTGTGCCTCGATCTGCATCCCGTTCAGGTCGTCAAGCGAGCGGGCCCATACTTCTGCGAGGTCAGTTTCGCTCATTAAGTCTCCACCCTCGCGTCCCACTGGCAGTCAGAGGTCTATCCACAGGTTGTACACGGCCTTGCCGACACCGACCCCGGTTACTCTGCGTAGTTTCGTGAGACCAGTCGCGATTCTCGTGTCCGCGCCCCGGGACCGGAAACGGTTGTCCACAGCCTAGGCGTCCCGCCATCGGCGCGTTCGGCAAATGGCAGTGTTCCGGTGACCTGCGGGTGAAGTGCCCGCGAAGGCGAGCCGGCCGTCGGTTTGACCGGCGGGGATGGCGGCACCTAGGCTGGTCGACTGGCCACCGGGCCGGCGCAGTGCTGATGCGGCTGCCCGGGCGGTGGGGCGTGAGCTAAGCACCGCATCTGGAGCCCGAAGTGAGCAAGCGTACGTTTCAGCCGAACAATCGCCGCCGCGCGAAGACGCATGGATTCCGCCTGCGGATGCGCACGCGAGCCGGACGGGCGGTACTCGCCGCACGCCGGCGCAAGGGCCGTGAGCGGCTCAGCGCCTGACCGGAATACAGGCGGGCAGGCGCCCGGGCGGGTTTCGTTAATGCTCCCAGCCGAGGCACGGATGCGGCAGCGCGCGGAGTTCACTACAGCCGTGCGCGGTGGCAGCAGGTCGGGGCGCCGTCTGGTCACCGGGCACCTGATTGTCCGTGGCGGCCGGGATGAGCCGGCCCGGGTTGGGTTCGTAGTGAGCCGTGCCGTGGGCGGCGCGGTGGTGCGAAATAAGGTACGCCGCCGCCTGAGACACCTGGCCCGTGGTCATCTCGACTCGCTGCCTGGAGGTAGCCTGCTTGTTGTCCGCGCCAACCCCCCGGCCGCGGCCGCACGCCAGTCGGATCTTGCCGCCGAGTTCGATCTGGTACTCGGCACATTGCTGCGGCGGCAGGTAGGGGCGCTGCAGCGGTGATGACGCGGGAGCAAGGTGTGCGAGCCGCGCACGAGCCGAACGGCGTGACGCGGCTGCTCATGCTCGCGGTGAGCGGGTACAGGCGCAGCGTGGGCCCGCTACTCGGGCCTCGGTGCAGGTTTGCACCGTCTTGTAGCGGCTACGCGCTCCAGGCGCTCGCCGAGCACGGCACGCTGCGCGGGAGCTGGCTCTCGGTGCGCAGGATAGTCCGGTGCCATCCGTTCCACCCGGGCGGCTATGACCCGGTACCGCCACGCCGCGCAGTGCGGATCGCGTCGGCGAGAGCGCAAGGGAGCTAGCTGGTGGGCATCCTCGACCCGCTGTATTACGCCGTCGCGTGGCTGATCATGCACATCCACGCGGTGCTCGCGGTGCCGCTGGGCCCGTCGAGCGGTGTGACGTGGGCGCTGACGATCATCGTCCTTGTCGTCTTGCTGAGGCTGGCCCTGCTGCCGCTCTTCGTCAAGCAGATGCACGCACAGCGCAAGATGCTACAGCTCAACCCCCAGATGCAGGAGCTGCGCAAGCGCTACAAGGGTGACAAGCAGAAGCTCAACGAAGAGATGATGAAGCTGTACAAGGAGAACGGGGCTAACCCGCTCTCCGGCTGCCTTCCCCTCGTCGCTCAGCTTCCGGTGTGGTTTGCCCTGCTGAACGTGCTGCGCTCGATGTCGGCGGGAACAAAGAGCAAGGCCCTCTACGGCCTGACGACGAAGGTCGTTACCGAGGCGAATAACGCGCGGATCTTCGGCGTCTCCATCTCCGACAAGTTTCTCTTCCAGCACCCTGGAACCTCAGGCGGCATAAAGCTCGTGATCGGCATCACCGTGGTGCTGAGTGCCGTCACCACCTTCCTGACGGTGCGGCAGAGCATGCGGCGTGGCATGATGCAGACGCCGACCCTCGACGACAACCCGATGGCCGGCGCGCAGAAGTACATGGCCTACATCGCTCCGCTGTTCGCGCTCAGCGGGCTGTACTGGCAGTTTGGTCTCGTTCTCTACTGGCTCGCCTCGAACGTCTGGACGCTCGGCCAGCAGTACTTCCTGTTCAAGAAGATCCCGCCGCTGAAGGCAGTTGCCGCGGCGGCCGCGGCTGCGGGATCCGCGAGGGTCTCCGGCACTACGGCAACGGGAACGTCAGCCCGGCCGAGGGGCGGGACCTCGCAGGCCGCGGCCAGGCGGCCCGCTACAGCCGCGAAGCAGCCGGGTTCTGCCAGGCAGCCGGGTTCTGCCAGGCAGCCGTCCGCGGGGGCCGGAGCTGCCAAGCAGTCCGGCGCGCCTGCTAAGCAGTCCGGCGCGCCTGTTAAGCCGTCCGCAGGGGCTACTAAGCCGTCCGCCGGGGCTGCCAAGCAGTCCGTGGCGGCTGCCAAGCAGTCCACCGCGCAGAAGCCGACCGGGTCCGAGAAGAAGCCGGCATCCGCGAAGGCCGAGGCGGCCTCGCTGGGCATACCGCCGCCGACCCCGAACGGAAGCGGCGGGATGCTGCGCAAGCTGGTTACGCGGCGCAGCGAGCCGGAGCCCGAGCCCGAGCCGCCTGAGGTCACATTTGTCAGGCAGCAGCGGGTGAAGCAGTCGCGGAGCAAGCGCACAGGCAAGCGATGAGCAGCACACTGAGGCGCGACAGCGCTCCGGTGCGCGGCGCTTGCGCTGGCTAGGCTCTGGCGGATTGACGCTGCGGCTGAACGTCCTTTGGATTTGGCGCGGATTGGGAACGGAGATCTTGTCATGAGTCATGGGGAGAGCGCTCAGGCGGAGACGCTGGGCGACCGGCAGCCTGGTGCGGTGGACGACGCATTCGCCGAGGTTCCTGCGGGTGACGGGGCCATTCCCGACGATGTCCTGGACAGTGCGGCTGGCCCAGATGCCTTCGAGGTCGCCGAAGACGCCGAGGGCCTCGGCGATCCGGTTTTGTCGGACGGTTCCCGGCGGCGGGACGGGGATAGCCCGGCGGAGGTTACCCAGGCGGATCTTGAGCAGGAAGGCGAGATAGCCGCCGACTACGTAGAGGCGCTCCTCGACATCGCCGACCTTGATGGCGACATCGACATGGACGTGGAAGGCGACCGTGCCCTGGTGTCGGTCGTCGGCGGGGAGCTTGACGAGCTCGTCGGGGGCAAGGGCGAGGTACTTGACGCCCTACAGGAGCTGACCAGGCTGGCAGTGCAGCGGCAGACCGGCCTGCGGACCAGGATGATGCTGGATGTGGGCGGCTACCGCGCCCAGCGCCGGGACGAGCTGACCGAGGTCGGACGGGATGCGGCCGCGGAGGTCCAGGAGACCGGGGTTCCGAAGCGACTGTCGGCCATGACCGCCTTCGAGCGGAAGGTCGTGCACGACGCGGTCGCAGCCGCAGGACTGCGCAGTGAGTCGGAGGGTGAAGACCCGGACCGCCGCGTGGTTGTCTACCCGGCCGGATGAGGCTGGTGCCAGCGCAGCACCCAGCAGCGGCGCCGGGGACTAGCCCGCCGCCGCCGGCCGCGGCCAGGGAAGTCTTCGGACCTGTTTTTCCGCTTGCCCAGCGATTCGCCGTAATGCTGGCTGAGAGCATCACCCGCGGCCTGATGGGCCCGCACGAGGCGGAGCGGCTGTGGGACCGGCACCTGCTGAATTGCGCCGTGGTCGCCGATCTGATTCCGCGACCGTCGTCGCTGCTGGACATCGGGTCCGGGACCGGGCTGCCTGGCATTGTGCTGGCCATGCTGATGCCGGATGTGCAGGTCACACTGGTTGAGCCGATGGCCCGGCGGGTGGCGTTTCTTGACGAGTGCCTGGCGGACCTGCGGCTGAGCAACGTGACCGTTCACCGGGCACGGGCCGAGGAGATCCGCGGACAGCTCATCGCCGATGTGGTCACGGCCAGGGCGGTGGCGCCGCTTGACCGGCTGGCCGGCCTGGTGATGCCCCTCGTGCGACCAGGGGGGATGGTTCTGGCCCTGAAGGGGGAGCGGGCCGCCGCGGAGGCCGATGAGGCAGGCCCGCTGCTGCGGCGGCTGGGCGTCAGCGAGATCACAGTGCTACAGGTTGGTACCGCCGTGGTCTCTCCGGCAACCACGGTGATCAGGCTGATAGCCGGACCGGAGGCAGGACCGGGACAGGAGCCGGGGCCGCGGGCGGGACGCAGAACGGCACCCCGCGCCGCGCGCGGGGGCGCGGTCAGGGCACGCCGGTAAATCGGTGGCATGGGCGGACGCTGTCGCCCTGAGTTCGGTGTGCATGCCCGCTCCAGGGATTCCTGACGGTGTAGCGTCACCAGTGGCCGCTGCCGGAGGCTGAGAAAGGAACTCGATATGGCTTCGCTGCGGGGGCTGGGATGGCCAGGAGACACCGATCTTGAGGTGCCTGACCAGGTCCTCGCGGTGGTCTCCGGGACCGGACAGGTTGAGGTCGTCCCGCCCGCGCCGCGCCGCTTGGGCAGCCTGGGATGGCCGCTTTCGTCGATGGCGGATCGTCAGCCGCAGGATGCGGACGTGGACGGGGATGGGGTAGCGCGCGATACCGGCGGATTGGCGGAGCCGGACTCCGGCAGCGCGTCCGGCGATGTCGACAAGGACCGGAAATTCTCAGCGGACTCGTCCGGGCGCGTCCGGCGGGCACTTACGGCGGCTGTTTCACGTGAAACAAGACCGGAGAATGGTCATCAGGCGCGCGGCCGGGCCGTGCAGGGCGATCCCCAGACGGGAGCCCGGGTCATGCAGACGCGGCCAGAGCTGGGTGAGGGGAAACGCGTGACTGGTCTCGGCGGAACCGAGTACGGCCGGGCAGGACAGGGCCGGACACCCGGCTATTCGCCCGCCTCGCCCCCTCCGGTGATAGTCCCGGAGCCGGCCGGGCTGGGCGGGGACACGCCTATCGCCCGTGCTGCCGAGGCGGCGCTTGAGGCCAGGAGTGGTGGCCGCGCCCGGCCCTGGCCTCGGCCCAGGGCATGCCGGATCATCACGATCGCGAACCAGAAGGGCGGGGTCGGCAAGACCACGTCGGCGGTCAATCTCGCTGCTGGGCTGGCGCTGCACGGATCGCGCGTGCTGGTCATCGACCTGGATCCGCAGGGGAATGCCTCCACCGCGTTCGACGTGGATCACCACGTCGGATCCGCCTCGGTGTATAACGTGCTCATCGACGATCAGCCGCTGGCAGAGATTGTCCAGCCGGTGGAGGGCATCCCTCAGTTGCTATGCGCGCCCGCGACCATTGACCTGGCCGGGGCAGAGATCGAACTGGTTCCCCTGGTTGCGAGAGAATCCAGGCTGGCCCGGGCGATCGCCGCGTATGACGCCTCCAGCCTGGACTACATCCTGATCGATTGCCCGCCCTCGCTTGGCCTGCTCACCGTGAACTCACTCGTGGCTGCCGCCGAGGTGCTCATCCCTATCCAGTGCGAGTACTACGCCCTCGAGGGACTCGAGCAGTTGCTGCGCACGGTCGACCTGGTCAGGGGACACCTCAATGCCAGCCTCGTGGTCTCCACCATCCTGCTGACCATGTACGACGGCCGGACACGGCTGGCCGCCCAGGTCGCCGAGGATGTCCGATCGCATTTCGGCGACGTCGTCCTTGGCTCGGTCGTCCCGCGCAGTGTCCGGGTCTCAGAGGCGCCGAGCTACGGGCAGTCCGTGATGACCTACGATCCTGGCTCCACCGGGGCGCTCGCATACCTGGAAGCCGCCAGGGAGATAGCCAACCAGAACGTGGCGCCACGTCCCCCGGCCGGGTGAGCGGGGACGTCTCAGGACCGGCCTGGCCGCAGTCGGCGTCGAGGACCTCGCGGGCCCTCGGTGCTGGCAGGATGTGTTCCACCGGATACATGGCGATGCGCAGGGAGATGCAGTGGCTCAGCAGAAGCGCGGGCTTGGCAAGGGACTCGGGGCGCTGATCCCCCCTGCCGCCGGGATGCCGGGCAGGGACCAGGCGGCGCTGGCCGGTCAGCAGTCCCCCTCGGCCCGGCTGGGTCAGCAATCACATCAGGTCGGCCACGGCGGGCAGGATCATCAGTCGGCTGACGCGGTCCCCGGCGCGTACTTCGAGGAGATCGCGATAGCCGCGGTCACGCCGAACCCCCGCCAGCCCAGGCAGACGTTCGATGAGGACTCGCTGGACGAGCTGGCCGCCTCCATACGTGAGGTGGGACTGCTCCAGCCCGTGGTGGTCCGGATGGTCATGCCAGGGCATTACGAGCTCATCATGGGAGAGCGGCGGTGGCGGGCATGCCAGCGGGCAGGACTGGACCGCATACCCGCCATCATCCGCGAGTCCGCCGACGACGGCTTGCTGCGCGACGCGCTGATCGAGAACCTGCACAGGGAGCAGCTGAACGCGCTTGAGGAGGCCGCGGCCTACCAGCAGCTACTCGACGATTTCGGTGCGACGCATGAAGAGCTGGCAGCCCGGATCGGACGGTCCCGCCCGCACATCTCGAACACCCTGCGGCTGCTCAACCTCCCGCCCGGCGTACAGAAGCGCGTTGCCGCGGACGTGCTGAGCGCCGGCCACGCGCGCGCACTCCTCGCGCTGAACGACCCGCAGGCTCAGGAGCACCTCGCGCACCGGATTGTGGCGGAAGGGCTGTCTGTTCGGGCGGTGGAGGAGATAGTCGCCGTTGGCGATGGCTCGTCGGCCAGGGCGCCGCGAGAGCCTCGCGGCAGGACTCCGACCCCGCCCCAGCTACGGGACCTGGCGGATCGTCTCTGCGATGTACTCGACACGCACGTCAAGGTCGAGCTTGGCCGCCGGAAGGGAAAGATCGTCGTAGAGTTCGCCACCCTCGATGACCTGGAGCGGATCGTCAAGGTGATGTCGCCGGAGCGATCCGAGTCGCCGGAAGTCGGGTAGCGGCGCAGCGAGCGGCATGACGACCCCGGATCCGAGGCGCATGTTTCACGTGAAACAACGGCCGCAGCCGGTCCGCTGCGGCGGATCTCGCCGGCGCACGCAGGTGCTAGCCCCGAGCCGCGGCCGAGATGGCCGCGGCGAACTCGTCCACGTCCGCTTCCGTGGTGTCGAAGGCCGTCATCAGGCGCACGACATGGTCCTGCTCGTCCCACAGATGGAAGCGCCAGTCCTGCTGGAGCGAGGTGATCTGATCGGGATTGAGGGCGGCGAACACCGCGTTGGATTCGACCGGCTGCCGGATCTCTACCGTCGGTAGCCCGCCGATGCGGTCGGCCAGCCGCCGCGCCATGGCGTTGGCGTGGCGGGCGTTGCTCAGCCACAGCTCATCGGTGAGCAGGGCGAGGAACTGGGCGGCCACGAACCGCATCTTCGAACCGAGCTGGAGCAGCTGCTTGCGGTGAAAGGGCACAGCCGCGGTGATGTCCTCGCGCATGACGACGATCGCCTCCGCGCCGATGGCGCCATTCTTGGTGCCGCCGAAGCTGAGTACATCGGCGTGCGCGGCCAGCTCAGCGAGCTCGCAGCCAAGGTATGCCGCGGCGTTGGCCAGGCGCGCGCCGTCCATGTAGAGGAGCAGGTCATTGGCCCGGCAGAAACCGCTGAGCTTGCCGAGCTCGTCGAGCGTGTAGCAGGTACCGAACTCGGTGACCTGCGAAATGGCCACGACGCGCGGCTGCGGCCGGTGCTCGTCTCCCCGTTCGCCCAACCGGTCGGCGATCACGTCCGGCGTGAGCTTCCCGTCCCCGACGTCGACCGGCAGCAGCTTGATGCCGAGAACCCGTTCACATGCCCCGCACTCATCCACGTTGATGTGCGCGGTCTGCGGGCAGATGACCGCGTCGATGGGGCGCAGCAGCAGGCTGAGCCCCAGGATGTTGGCGCCCGTCCCGTTGAACACAAAGAACGCGCCGCTGGCGCCGAACATGGTCCGGAGCTCGGCGGCGGCGCGCTCGCTCCATGAGTCTGCACCGTACGGCAGCTCATCACCTGCATTGGCGTCGGCGAGCATCCGGAGCACGCTTGGGTGGGCGCCTGCATGGTTGTCACTGCCGAAACTCTTCCGCTTGATCATCTGTCAAGCCTAGGGACCTGCTTTTCCGAACGGTGCAGGGGCTCCCTGGTGCCCGCAGGCCCGCCTGGCCGGCTGTTAGGACTTTCTGTTCGCCGCGAGAAACAGCAGGTCACGGCAGAGGACACCGAAATCGCGGCCGGCCGCCTCCAGCGCCATCGGCAGCGTGCTCGTGTCGGTCATCCCGGGAGCGACGTTCGCCTCCAGGAAGAAGACCTCGCCGGACGGATCCACGATGAGATCACTCCGGGACAGGTCGCGGAGCCCGAGCGCAGTATGCGCGGTGACGGCCGCCGCGGCCACCGCGCGAGCGGACTGATCGGACAGCCGGGCAGGTGCGTAGTACTCGGTCCTGCCCGCCGTATAGCGTGCCGCGTAGTCGAACCAGCCACTCGCGGGGACGATCTCCACCGCCGGCAGTGGCTGCGGACCGTCGCCGAGGTCAATGACTCCCACAGCCACTTCGGTCCCCTGCGCGAACCGCTCCACCAGCGCCGTGTCGCCATAGGCGAAGCAACTGATCATGGCGGCCGGCAGTTCGTCCGCGGTGCGCACCGGGCCCGCCCCGAGCGCAGAGCCGCCCCGAGCTGGCTTGACGAACAGCGGCAGTCCCAGCTTCGCCACGATCCGCTCGAGTACCGCGCCCGCGCCCAGGTCATGGAACGTCTCCCTGGGCAGCGTGACGGATTCCGGCGTGGTCAGGCCGGCCGCGGCTACCAGCGCCTTGGCCACGGGCTTGTCAAAGGCGAGCCGGCAAGCGTGGGCGGCGGACCCGACATACGGAATGCCGAGCAGTCCGAGCACCTCCCTGATCGCCCCGTCCTCGCCGTCTTTCCCGTGAATCGCGGGAAAGACGGCAGTTGGCGGATCCGAGGTAAGCAGCGGGATCAGCGCGGCGTCGGCGTCCACGGCGTCGGCGTCCACGCCCGCACCCCTGAGCGCGTCCCTGATCCGGTCGCCAGAACGCAGCGAAACCTCGCGCTCGGGGGACAGGCCGCCGGCCAGGATGAGGATGTGCCCGAGCTCGGCAGCGCGGCTGTCGGCCATGTGATCGCTGATCATGCGGGGGTATCTGCCGGCCAGCTACCGAACGTATCGCGGAGTTCGATCTCGGCCTCGACGACACCGGCGAGCCGCCGCACGCCCTCTTTGATCCTGGCGGGCTCCGGATAGCAGAAGGACAGCCGCAGGTACTCGCTGCCCGAACCGTCGGCGTAGAAGCCGGTCCCTGGCACGTAGGCGACCCGGGCCGAGATGGCGCGCGGAAGCATGACCTTGGAATTGAGGCCATCGGGCAGCTTCAGCCAGACGTAGAAGCCCCCGCCCGGCCGGGTCCACCGGCAGCCGGTCGGCATGCTGGCCTCCAGCGCGCTCAGCATCGCGTCCCGGCGCTCCGCGTAGAGCTCGCAGAACACCTTGATCTGATCCTGCCACGGCTGAGTGGCCAGGTACTCCCGCACCATGAGCTGCGCCAGGCTGGACGTGCAGAGCACGGCGGACTCAGCGGCCAGGACCAGCTTGTCCCTGATGCCATGCGGCGCGAGTGCCCAGCCGACACGCAGGCCGGACGCAATGGTCTTGGAGAAACTCCCGAGGTAGACCACGCCGTCGGCGGAATCGGCCCGGAGCGCCCGCTGCGGTTCGCCGTCGAATCCGAGCAGGCCGTACGGGTTGTCCTCGATCAGGAGCAGGTCGGACCGACGGCAGATGTCGAGGACCCGGGCCCGCCGCTGTGCGGGCAGCGTGACCGCCGCCGGGTTATGGAACGTGGGCACCGAATACAGGAACTTGATCCGCTTCCCGGCCGCCGCAAGCCGCGCGATCGTCTCTTCAAGCGCCTCGGGGATGATCCCGTCATCGTCCATCGGGACATGCACGACGCTGGCCTGATAGGAGGCGAAAGTAGCGAGCGCGCCCACGTAGGAAGGAGCCTCCGCAAGCACCACGTCGCCAGGATCGATGAATATCCGCGTCATCAGGTCGAGTGCCTGCTGCGAGCCAACGGTCACCACTACCTCGTCGGGGTGCGCGCGGATCCCCTCCAGCGCCATGACCTCGCAGATGCTCTCGCGCAGCCCAGGGTCGCCCTGGCCGGACCCGTACTGGAGGGCGACCGCCCCGCAGTCGGTCACGAGCTGCCCGGCGAGTTCGCCGACGGCGTCGAGCGGGAGCGCCGTGATGTATGGCATCCCGCCGGCCAGCGACACAATCTCGGGCCTTGCCGCGACGGCGAACAGCGCGCGGATCTCCGAAGCGACCATCGTCCTGGCCCGGGCGGCGTACTGATCGACATACCGGTCCAGCCGCTGCCGGGGATCGTTGCTCACCACATGCCTCCGCTCACTGGGTACCATGTCAGGGTACGGGCCGGATCGGGGATACGCGCCGGTGATTTGCGGCACAGCGGTCTCCAGCCGGGGTCCTCCGCTAGAACATTGGCCCGCGGACGTGAAGAGCGGCCGGGGAATGACCACAGGGGTGCCAGGTGCCGCGTCGTCTTGCCAGTATCACCCTCGACAATCTGGATGATCTTCCGCTCGCCTGCAGACGCTGCGTCTTCTGGGAGCTTGAGCCGGTGGCCAAGACCAGGGCCGAGGAGTCTGGTGACGCTGCCCTCGAGAAGGAAGCCTGGGTCTCCGCCACCCTGCTCGAGTGGGGCAGTTGCGGCAAGACCGCCTACGTGGACGGGATCGCGGCAGGTTTCGTGCTCTATGCGCCGCCGCTCTACGTGCCGCGGTCGCTAGCCTTTCCCACCAGCCCGGTCAGCGCGGACGCCGTCCTGCTGATGACCGCGCACATACTCCCCGAGTTCGTCGGCGGCGGGCTCGGCCGGATGCTCGTACAGGGTGTGGCGAAGGATCTGACCAGGCGGGGCGTGAAGGCCATCGAGGCCTTTGGCGACCTGAGATGGGAACGCCCCGCCTGCGTGCTGCCGGCTGATTACCTGCTGGCGGTGGGCTTCAAGACTGTCCGGCCGCATCACCGCTACCCCAGGCTGCGCCTTGATCTTAAGACGGCGCTGTCCTGGCGGGAGGATGTCGAGGTGGCGCTCGAGCGGCTGCTCAGCTCTATGACGCCTGAGCGGGCACTGCGGCCAGCCTGAACTGCCTGCGTCAGATGAAGTCGGCCAGCTCGCGCAGCAGCGCCGACTTCGGCTTGGCGCCGATGACCTGCTTGACGACCTCGCCCCCGGAGAACACGTTCAGCGTGGGAATCTGCAGGATTCCGTAGCGCTGAGCGACCTGGGGATTCTCGTCGATGTTGAGCTTGACGACGTCGATCTTGTCGGCGTGCTCGGCGGCGATCTCCTCGAGCACCGGCGCGACCATCCGGCACGGTCCGCACCATTCGGCCCAGTAGTCAACGACCACGGGCCTTTCGCTCTTGAGTACCTCCGCGTCGAACGTCTCTTCGGTCACGGTCTTGGTGGCGCCCACGATGATGACTCCTTGCGGTTGAGTTGAGATGTGAGGTCTTGTTCAGCTTTCTCGGCTGGCTAGCCAGCGCTCGGCGTCCAGCGACGCGGCGCAGCCGGTACCCGCGGCGGTAATCGCCTGCTTGTAGGTGCGGTCCACCACGTCACCGCACGCGAACACCCCGTCGACAGCGGTGCGGGCGGACGGCTGCTCGACCAGCAGGTATCCGTCGGCATCTGTTGCCAGCTGGCTGGCGAACAGCTCGCTGCGCGGGTCATGGCCGATGGCCACGAACAGGCCGCCGGCCTGGCGGATCAGCTCGGCCCCGGTCCTGGTGTCCCGGAGCCGCACGCCCGTCAGCCTGTCCTCGCCGAGTACCTCCGTCACCTCGCTGTTCCAGAGGAACGTAATCTTGGGGTTCGCGAAGGCCCGGTCCTGCATGATCTTGGATGCGCGGAGGCTATCGCGGCGGTGGACAACGGTGACAGTGCCGAAGCGGGTAAGGAACATCGCCTCTTCCAGGGCCGAGTCGCCGCCGCCCACCACGACGATGTCCTGACCGCGGAAGAAGAACCCGTCACAGGTGGCACACCAGGACACGCCGTGACCGGCCAGCCGCTTCTCGCCCGGCACGCCGAGTTCGCGGTAGCCAGATCCGCTGGCGATGATCACGGCCTTGGTGAGGTAGGTCTCGCTGTCCGTCTTGATCACCTTGGGATCGGCGGTCAGGTCGACGGCGGTCACGTCATCGGCGACAAGCTCGGCGCCGAACCGTTCGGCCTGCTTTCTTAGCAGGTCCATGAGATCCGGGCCGATTATCCCGTCGGGGAACCCGGGAAAATTCTCCACATCCGTCGTGTTCATCAGCGCGCCGCCGGCGGTGACCGAGCCCTCGAACAGCAGCGGCTTCAGATCCGCCCTGGCGGCGTATAGCGCCGCGGTGTACCCCGCGGGCCCAGATCCTATGATGATCACATCACGAACGTCGGTCACGATTTGCTGCCCTTTCACCTTGCCTGCCAGGGACATCAACCGATCCTAGGGCTCGGAGATTCCCGAACGGGCAGTTGTCGGCCGGCCCGCGCCGGCGGGTCTCGGCGCCTCCGGCCAGGTCCGGGTGGGCTCAGCCGGTACCGGTCAGCTGGGTGTGCGCGACGAGGTCGCGGTGGTCGGCCGAGCAGCCTGGGCCGACCACCCAGACCTGCCCTGGCTGCCTGCCGGCGGGTGCCTGCACGATGACCGTGGCCTGCCGCCCCTGGTAGCTGGCCACGTCCACTAGTAGCGGTCGCGCCCCGCCGGTGATCAGCGTGACGCAGCCCTGTAGGGCGGCGAGTTGCCCGGACGCAAGGGGAGCCGCTTGCGCCTGCGGCGTGACGCTGGCCCGGTGCGCGGCCAGCATCGTCTCCGCCTGGGCACGCAGCCGGTCGGGCAGGTAGTCGGTGCCGCTGTGAATCACGGGCACGTGTCCGGCCAACTGCTGGGCCGCGGCTGGGCCTCCTTCGCGCTGCGGTTCGTACGGGGGCGTGGGCACTGCCCCGTGGCTCCCTTCCGCGCGTCCGCTCGAAAGTGCGGAAGACACACCGCTGCCGCTGTGTACCAGCCTGGCCAGGCCGTAGCTGCCGCCGATCGCGAAGATCACTGCGATCACCGCGGCCACGCCAAGCACGGCTGTGCGCCATTGCCCAGGCCGGCCGGCCGAGCGGGCTGGCCGGTACCAGCCGCCGCGCCGCCGATCGGCCTCGCCGGGCGTGCCAGTGCTCTCGCGGGCCGTGCCGGTGCTCTTGCGGGGCGTGCCGGTGCTCTTGCGGGCTGTACCGGTGCTCTCGGCCTGCGCACGGGCCGCCACCTCGGCCGTCAGCACGCTCTCCAGCCGGGCCGTGAGCTCGTCGGGCATCCTAGGCGCGGGCGCGCTGGCAAGCAGGGTGGTGACCTCTGCGAGGCCGCTCTCCAGGGACGCGCAGCGGGAGCATCCAGACAGATGCGCGCGGATGCGTGCCGATCGGCGCCTGCCGATGAGTCCCTCGCGGAACTCGGCGAGGACATCCGTATCAGGATGGCGGGCCATGGTCTGTGCTCCCCCCTTCCTCGGCTGCTGCCTGGTCAGCTGGCGCTGCTGCATAGCCCGGGTTGGCCTGGCGCGAGAAAAGACCGCCGGGGCGAGCTGCCGCGGCGGTCGGCCGTGTGCCCGGTGCGGCCTGCGATGGTGAGACGTAGCCGGCGGCCGTCTGGTTCCGCGACTGGGCTGGCGGCTGTGCGGAGTTCCGCAGGTGCGCCAGGTGCGGAAGGAGCCGGGCGCGTCCGCGGGCACAGCGGCTCTTCACCGTGCCAGGCGCGACGCCGAGCACGTCCGCGGCCGTGGCGACGGAGTATCCGAGCATGTCCACAAGGACAAGCGCCGCCCGCTGCTCGGCCGGCAGCACTTGCAGAGCCGACTCGACGTCCAGCGCGGTGTCGCTGGCAGACGTCGGGTCGGCGGTCGGCCCGGTGGCCCGCTGGCTGAGCGCGTCAAGAGTTTCCTCATCGTCGGCGTGCACCGTCGGCTTCGCGGCCTTGCGGCGCAACTGGTCAAGGCAGGCGTTCACGACGATCCGGTGCAGCCAGGTGGTCACTGCTGCGTCGCCGCGGAAGTCGGCCGCCCGGCGGAACGCGGAGATCATCGCCTCCTGTAGCGCGTCGGCGGCATCGTCGGGGTCGTGCATCGTGCGGAGCGCCACGGCCCAGAGCCGGTCGCGATGGCGCCCGAACAGGTCGCCGAACGCGGCAGGGTCGCCGGCGACGTGACTGCGCAGCAGTTCGGCGTCTGACCGGCCACCCTCGCTGGCCCGCCGGAGGTTCAGCCTGCGCCTCGGATCACGACATTGTAAATCTCCGCCTGATACTGACTGGAGTTGCCAATCTTCGGCGGCAGTCGGGTGATCCAGACAGTGACATATCTGCCGGTGGCTGAGCCGTTGATGGAGAACGTATGGGCGCCGCTGACACCTCTGGCCTGCGCCACGGTGGGCAGCGAGCCGGCCGAGGCCGGCGAAGGCGGCGAGTCGCTTACTTTGATCTGGACGTTTGCCCCCGCGTTCGGGCCGAACAGGATCTGGATCTGGCTGATCTTGACCTGCTTGCCCATGTCAAGGACAAGCCCGGTGCCCTTCTTCAGGCCGCCGAACACCGGATTGTTGTCGTAGTACTCGGTGTACCAGTCGGTTGTCGTACTCGGGTCGATCGCCAGGCTCGCCTTGGCCGGGTTGTCGGACGCGGTGGCGCCCACCGCCTTGAGCACGGTGTCCGAGGATGCGGCGGGCGATCCTGAGCTGTGACTGTGCGTCACTGGACTGTCACTGTGGTGGTGGCTGAGCAGCCAGCCGCCTACGCCGATCGCTGCGAGCACGAGCACTACGACGATCGCGAACACCGCACTTGTGGTCACAGCACGTTGACCCGGTGCGGGCTGGGTACGGCCCGGCTGTCCTCCCCGACTGGCCTGGGCCTGCGCTGCCCAGGAGAAGGCGCCGTCGCGGTCGGTTCCTGACAGCGTCTGATTCGTGACAAAACGGTCGACCGGTCGAGCTCCCGCCAGACCCGGCGAGGGAGTGACCTCGGCAAGGGCCTGAGCCAGCAGCGCCGGGGTGGTCAGCGTCGGCCTGTCCCGGCGCGGTCGCTGAAACAGCGCCTCGCAGGCAACCGCGTCGATGGCCGCAGGGACGCCAGCCCGGACCTGCCGCGGACTACAGGGCAGGCCCTCGGCCATGGGCGCGGGCGGCAGTGAGGTGCTCTCCATCCCTGCCCAGTGCCCGGTCAGGGTGGCATAGAGAAGCCTGCCGAGACCCTGGGTATCTGCCAGCGCGGGATCCTCGGCGGAGATGTCGGCCAGGGCGGCATCGATGCCCAGCCCCACGAGCTTCACGCCACCGCCTTGCGTCCAGCGCAGGGAGCTGGGTGTGAGGCAGAGGTGGGCGAGCCCGGCCGCGTGCGCCCCAGCCAGTGCCTTGGATGCCTCGGTGATGAGAGCGGCGCCGTGTTCGGGGTCCAGCGGTCCGCCGGCCAGCAGGTCGTCGAGGGAGTCGCCTGCCACCCACTCCATCACGATGTAGGCCCGCTCATCGCCGTCCTCCACGTCGAACACCTGGGAAAGACGGGAGTCGGTGAGCCTGCTGGCCGCACGGGCGGCCGTCAAGACCTGCGATACGCGCGGGAAGTCGGACGCGAAAGTAAGCACCGTGACGGGCCGGGCGAGAGTCTCGTCGATCGCTTTCCATGCCGCCCAGCCGTCGGCAGCATTCACCCGGTCCTCAAGCCGATAGCGGTCGGCCAGCCGGGCTCCGGGCTCAGAAGTGAACGTGCTCATACGTCTGCTCTCGAGAGCGGGGCCAGCTCTCGACGCTCCTTCCGAGCCCCGGCAGATGACCATACCGGCGATACGGTATTCCGCACGTGCTGCACACCATGCTAGGCCGTGAGCGACCTCATCTGGAGTTGCGGTGCGTCCGGAAACGCAAACCGTTATCCTCCGGCGCAGCGAATTTGCCAGCAGCCACCTGGGATTTCACCCGTCGCACGGGTCTGCCGTCAGACCGTCAGATAGCCGGGCTGGTGCGCCATCGGCTGTGTGCCGCCGCCCCCGCTACCGCCGTGGCGGGCCGCCCCGGCCCTGGGTTCCCGGGCGCTGCTGGGTTCCGGTGCCCGGCTGGCTGCCGCCGCCGAATCGTCCGCCGACCGTGGCCATCAGCTGAGAGATTTCGGTGATACGCAGGGCTCTGCCCACGAGCACGTAGATCAGCAGCCCGCCACAGCCGCCAAACACCACCGTGATCAGCCCGAATGCGCTGCCCGGATGGAGGATCACTCCGACGGTGAAGATCATCTCAATGGCGAAGATGGCCGACGGGATGGCCGCGACGTGCATCTTCACCAGGCTTCTGGTGATCACCCGCCCGTCCAGGCTGCCCACCCGGCGGATGAGCAGCCGCCAGGCCACGATCGAGCCGACGAGATTAGCCACGCCGAAGGCAGCGGCGAGTCCCTCGTCGATGCGGCCGGGCGGCAGCGTGTTCAGCGCGATCAGGTTCATCACGATGTTGGTCGTCATGGTGACGAGCCCGATGAGACACGGGGTGCGGCTGTCATGCAGCGAGTAGAAGACCCGGAGTAGCAACTGGAAGATCATGTAGGGGACTAGCCCGAGGGAGAACACGGCGAACACCTCGCCGGTGTAGTGCGCATTCGCCACTGACGTGCTGCCGTGCCCGAACAGGAACTCGGCGAGCGGCCCGCCGAGCACCGCCAGCAGCAGCGCGGACGGCACCACGATTACCGCGGAGAGCCTGATACCGGTGGAGAAATCCGCCCGGACCCGGGAGTAGCGGCGGGCCGAGGCGTGCGCGCTCATCCGCGGTAGCAGCGCGGTGATCACCGAGATGCCCACTATCGCGTACGGCATCTGGAACAGCAGATAGGCGTACGAGTACGTGGAGTACCCGGCGGACGGGTCGTGCCTGGATATCTCGTTGGCTATCACCAGAGTAGAGAAAAAGGAGACCTGCGTGGTGATCACGTAGCCGGCCAGCCAGCCGGCCAGCCGGCCGATTTCGCTTACTTCGGCGCGCCGGAAGCCGAACGTGGGCCGGGGTCGGAAGCCGCACCGCAGCAGCGAGGGGATGAGCGCGGCGGTCTGCGCGATGATGCCGAGCGTGGTGCCGATGCCGAGCAGCCTGACCTCGCCGGAGGAGACCGTGGTAGGAGTGCGGTGCAGGCCTGCCACGGCGATGTACATCAGCAGGATCAGGATCACGACGATGTTGTTGATCACCGGCGTCCACATCGGCGCGGCGAACCGGCCGCGAGCGTTCAGGATCGCCCCGGTCAGGGAACTCACCCCGTAGAAGAAGATCTGCGGGATGAAGAAGTACGCGAACACCACCATCACGTGGTGCTCGGGCCCGGGCACCGAATGGGCGTACAGGTCCACGATGAGCGCCGCGGCCAGGGTGGCGACCAGGGTGATCGCGCCAAGCGTGATCACCCCGAGGGTGAAGATCCGCTGGAAGTACCCGTCGCCGCGGTCATTGTCCCGCTTGGCGGCGGTGACAAGCAGCGGGACGACGACGCTGGTCAGGATGCCGCCGAGCATCAGGTTGTAGACCACGTTCGGCAGCGTGTTGGCGACGTTGTAGGCGTTGGCGAGTTCTTGCTCGCCGATCGCGTAGACGAGCATGAGGGTGCTCAAGAAGCCGGTCAGCCGGGAAGCGAGCGTGCCGAGCGCCATTCCGCCGCTGGACCTCAGCAGGCTGGCGTCGGTGTCACCGGGGGCAGGTGGCCGTCGCGGTCCACGCGAACTCGGCGAGGGCTGACCGTAGGGGCGTACCGGCGGTCCCGAAGTCCGCAGCGGCCGCCGGGGGTCGCCCGGCGCCTGTCCGGTGCTGTGCGGGGCTTGTCTGGGAGTGCGTGGTGCCTGTCCGGGGGTGCGCTGAGGCTGTCCGGGGGTGCGTGGGGGCTGTCCGGGCGCGCGCGGGGGCTCTCCAGGGGTGCGAGGTGGCTGTCCCGAGCCCCGCTGAGGCTGCCCAGCGGGGCCGGGACGCCTGCCGGGCTCCCCGGAAGGCTGGCCAGAGTTGCCGGCCGGGGGTCCCGGGTTACCGCGGCGCTGGCCCTGCTCGGCGGGTGGCAGCACGGATCCAGCGGGCGGCTGCCCCGGCCAGCCTGGCGGCACCCGGACCGGCCGGTCTGCACGATCCTCAGGCACGCGCGCCCCCCGGTGGGGGTAGCACGAGACGGCCGGGCGGCTCGCCGTGCCGCGGGGGTTCCCCGCGGCCGTGATCAGCGGCGCGCCCGGCCCCGTGCGTCGGCGTACTCATCCGGATCCTCCGGCGGGTGGTCGTTCGCGAGGTCGTCGCCTGACCCGACGCTACCCGTTACGGCTGCCGGACCTGGTGGATCGGATGCCTGATCATCGTGTTGCACGCCATCTTTGCGCCCTCGCCGGATGGCCCGCGCGGACGAAGTCAGCACGAACACCGCAAGTGCCACCGACATGATCACCAGAGCGAGCGTGCCGAAGCGGGTCGCATGCACAGGCAGCTGCACCTGCGTTCCTGGCAGCGGGCGGCCATCCGGGCTGAGCAGGCCGAGCGTTACTTCGGTGGCGCCGACCGTGCTGGCGCGCACGGGCAGCCGGACGGTCATGGTCTTCCCTGGCGGAATGGTCACCAAGCTGTCGAACGGTCCGATGCCAAGCCTGCCGTCGCCGGGGACGCTGGCGTGCAGCCGGACCCGGACGGTCTGGGACAGGCCGTTGGAGATGGACACAGGCACCTTGCCGGACGAGCCGCCGAGCGTGATGTGGCCCGAGTCGATGATGGCGACCTTATTGCCCTGGGCCGCGACATAATCGAGCACACGGCTGAGAAGATCCTCCCGGATGGCTGCCTGCTTGCGGCCGCCGCGCCAGGCGGAGGACTCAAGGGCGGCTATGGCGGAGCTCAGATAGTCCTGGTCGGGCGGGCTGAGAATGCTTGCCTGTAGCTTTACGGCCGCGCCGAGGCGCGCCACCTGTCGGAGGAACGCCGGGCTCAGCTCGTCCTTGCTGACCCGATCGGCGGGCGGTGCCTGGCGGGGTACCTGCCCGCTGGGGTGCGCTGCTGCCGCGAGGTCGGCCAGGCTGGTCGGCTGTAGCCACGGCGCCCGCACTGTCTCGCTGAGCAGGTCATTGGCCAGGCCGGGGGCAGGATTCCACCGGGCCGGCGGAGCGACCACGAGGGACCGGGACAGCGCCGGGGCCTCAGCCACGATCATGGCTGTCTCCGCGAGGAAGCGCTGCCCGGTGGCAAAGGCACCGCCTGGGTCGGCTGTGGAAGTACTGGCGGTCCCGAGGATTTGGCTGATCGTGTGGTCGGCGAGCAGCACGTGCAGCGACGAGCCAACACCCGACGGGGCCGAGGTCTGCGCGCTTGGCGTGTAGCTGGGTACCTGACCGGACGGCGGCATCACGGTGGAGTCGAGCACAACGGTACTTATGCTTATCCCGTCGATCGCGAGGCTGCCGAGGACGCCCGAGTCAGCCAACCCGCCGGGCGGCCAGGCGATCGTGTCGGTACTGGCGGGCAAATGCAGGACCTGGCGGTCAGCAGACCAGACGGACCGGCCCTCGTTGAACGCACTCCGGAGATCTGCGTCGAGGCCGTCATGACTCAGAGCGGCGACGTCTACGTCCGCATACGGGGTCAGGAAGACCTGCTGGCCGGACGTGGCACTGGACAGCTCGCTCAGCCAGTTGCGGGCCGCACTGCTGGCCGGCGCCGCTGTGGCGCCGCTGCAGTCGGCGTAGCCGCCGGTGAGATGCGGGCTGCCCATCGTATGCACGTTCTGTACGAGCGCAGGATCAATCGCCCAGGTCAGGTGGGCCGCAGCCGAATAAGAGCCGCCCGCGGCGAGCAGCTCGGCCAGCCGGCCGCCGGAGGCAAGGCTGCTGGCCAGGCCGCCGGAGAGCAGTGCCGGGCAGGCCGCCTGGTACGGCTGGTCGATGAGCGGCCAGATCCAGGCGATGCTCAGCGGCTTCGGACGTTGCGAGGCCGCGCCACCTGGCCAGAACGGGAGGAACGTCCTGTCGGTGGCGACCGGCGCGCCCACGCTGTCCAGGATCTGGGCGGCCAGCGGATAGACGCCGAACTGGGTCATGCCGACGGCGGACGGGTTCAGCGTCGCCCGCCAGCGCACGCTCTGGCCCGGAGGGATGACACCGGGCAGTGGCACCGCCGTCCCCTCCGGCATGTCTACGGGGTAGTCGCCGGCCGCGTAGAGGGTCAGGTCGTCCCGGTCACTGAGCGGGCTTGCTGAGGATCGGAGCTGGACGGACACTCCCTCCTGCGCGGCCGCCGTGCCGTTCCTGACGATGCCGGTCACGGTCACGTCGTGCCCAGGCGTTGCCCACTGCGGGCTGACGGACTCGATGAAGACTGAAAGCTGCGCGGATGCCTGCAACTGCTGGCCCAGTGCCGCAGGCCCGGCTGCCAGGGTGACGGCGATCGCGGCGGCAACCGCGCTCCCGGTCACGCGCACGGCGCGCCATGCCAGTCCCCGCCATCCTCTCCGGCTCGGCGGAGGGGTCAGTTCCGTCCGGCTCCCGGCGGCGTGGGTACGTGGCACGGCTGAAATGCTATTGCCGTCCGCTGAGTGCGGCAGGCTTCGCGGTGCAGCGGGCACGGAAGTCGGCCACCAGGATCCTTAGCGCGGTTCTCGATTCACCGGTCGCGGTGAGAACGTCATTCATCGGCGCCTCCGGAGCCCTGCGGGACCGTACCGGCCCACCGGGAGGCGCGTTGCGCGTAGCGCGGGGTCGCGGTGCCCGTTAAGCTGCGGCCCCCGGCCCCTACGGACCACCCGGCTCTCTTAAGCTTATCCACATCACCTACCCTCGATGCCCGTGTCGGATTCGACCCCGTTGACCCCAGAGCAGCGCAAAGCAGCCGCGCGGCTGCTTGCTGCCCATACCCGCCCGCTCGACGACCTAGCTCTCCTTTTCGCCAGGCATGGCCACCAGCTGGCGCTCGTCGGCGGTCCGGTTCGCGACGTCTTCCTGCGCCGGCGTCCAGGGGACATCGACCTGACTACCGACGCGTCGCCCGAGCAGGTTCTGAAGATCACCGCTGACTGGGCGGACGCTAGCTGGACGGTCGGAATCGAGTTCGGCACGATCGGCCTGCGTAAGGGTGATAGCAAACTCGAGATCACCACCTACCGGAGCGAGAGATACCGGGAAGGCTCACGCAAGCCTGACGTGCGGTACGAGAAGACGCTGGAAGGAGACCTGGGTCGGCGTGACTTCACGGTGAACGCGATGGCGGCACGGCTGCCCGCCGGTGACCTTGTGGACCCCTTCGGCGGCTTGCGTGACCTGCGGGACAAGGTGCTGCGGACCCCGGGTAGGCCGGAGGACTCCTTCACCGACGACCCGCTTCGCATCCTGCGTGCGGCCCGGTTTGCCGCACAGCTTGGCTTCGAGCCGACCGTCGGCGTCAGGGATGCGATGACCCAGTTCGCCGGGCGGCTGGCGATCGTGTCCGCCGAGCGGATCAGGGACGAACTGACCAAGCTCATGTTCGCGCCGGCCCCGGTGGCTGGCATCGCGCTCCTCGTCGACACGGGGGTGGCGGAGCAGGTGCTGCCCGAGATTCCCAGGCTCAGGCTGGAGGTCGACGAGCACTACCGGCACAAGGACGTGTACCAGCACTCGCTCACCGTCCTCGAGCAGGCGATCGCGCTCGAGGAGCGCTATGACCTGACGGGCGACCTTGTCCTCCGGCTGGCGGCGCTGCTGCACGACATCGGCAAGCCCAAGACCCGGTCGCGGCTGCCCGGCGGACGGGTCGCATTTCATCACCACGAGGCGGTGGGCGCCACCATGGCGCGCACCCGACTGAAGCAACTCCGGTTCCCGTCTTCGGTCGTGGACGACGTGTCCAGCCTGGTTGGCCTGCATTTGCGGTTCCATGGCTACGGGTCCGGCGAGTGGACCGATTCCGCGGTCCGCCGTTACGTCCGGGACGCCGGGCCGCTGCTCACCCGCCTGCACGCGCTGACCAGGGCAGACTGCACGACGAGGGATAAGGCAAAGGCGGCGCGGCTGGCCCGGTCCTACGACGGCCTGGAGAACCGGATCGCGGAACTCGGCACGCGGGAGGAACTCGCCAGCCTCCGGCCGGACCTGGACGGTCACGAGATCATGGGCATCCTGGGCGTCCCACCTGGCCGCATTGTCGGCGATGCGCTCAAGCACCTGCTAGACCTGCGCATCGAGCATGGCCCCCTTGATAGGGAGAAAGCCATTCAGGAGCTGGTCCGGTGGGCCGAGGCGGAGGGGCTGACCGTAGTCGCCGACGATGGCAAAGAGCCGCCCACGGCTTAGCACCGAATAGCCAGGGCGGAGAGCACGCGCCGCGGCTAATCCCTGGATCCATTATCGGGAAGGATCCTGGTCGCTTGAACGACCAGGATCCTTCCCGATAACTGAACGATTAGCGGTCGATTTCGCCGCGGATGAACATCTCCACCCGGTCCCGGCACACGTCGTCGCCGTACTGCTCGGGCGGTGACTTCATGAAGTACGAAGAGGGAGAGAGCACCGGGCCGCCGATGCCGCGGTCCTTGGCGATCTTGGCTGCCCTGATCGCGTCGATGATGACGCCCGCGGAGTTCGGCGAGTCCCAGACCTCGAGCCGGTACTCCATATTCAGCGGAACGTCGCCGAACGCCCGGCCCTCGAGCCGTACGAACGCCAGCTTGCGGTCGTCCAGCCAGGGCACGTGGTCGGACGGGCCGATGTGCACGGAAGCCCGGTCCATCTCGTGCGGGATCTGCGACGTGACAGCCCTGGTCTTCGACAGCTTCTTGGTCTGAAGCCTGCTGCGCTCCAGCATGTTCATGAAGTCCATGTTGCCGCCGACGTTGAGCTGATACGTACGGAGCAGCTCAACCCCGCGGTCCTCGAACAGCTTCGCCAGCACCCGGTGGGTGATCGTGGCACCGACCTGGGACTTGATGTCGTCGCCGATGATCGGCACGCCTGCCTCGGTGAACTTGGCCGCCCACTTCGGGTCCGAGGCGATGAACACCGGAAGCGCATTGACGAACGCGACGCCCGCATCGATGGCGCACTGCGCGTAGTAGAGGTCGGCCTCCTCCGAGCCCACCGGCAGGTAGGACACGAGCACGTCCGCCCGGGTTTCCCTGAGCACTTCCACCACGTCCACCGGCGGATCGTCGGATTCGGTGATGATGTCGCGGTAGTACTCCCCGAGTCCGTCCAGCGTCGGGCCACGCTGCACGGTTATCCCGGTGGGCGGCACGTCGCAGATCTTGATGGTGTTGTTCTCGCTGGCCAGGATGGCCGCGGACAGGTCCTGGCCGACCTTCTTGGCGTCCACGTCGAAGGCAGCGACGAATTCCACGTCCGAGACGTGATACTGGCCGAACCGCACATGCATCAGGCCGGGCACCCGGCCGCCCGGGTCGGCGTCGGCGTAGTACTCCACGCCCTGCACCAGGGAACTAGCGCAGTTGCCCACGCCTACGATGGCTACCCGTACCGATCCCATCAGGATGGCTCCTTTACTCGTGCAATTCAGGGTTGCGTTCACTCATGGCGCCAACGCACCACCGCCGGGGGCCGGCGGTGGCGCGGCGTCACGTCGGGGTGTTGGCGCCCGGACCGGATTCTCTTTCCGAGGCGATCAGTTCGTTCAGCCAGCGGACTTCTCGCTCCACCGACTCCAGGCCATGCTTGTGCAGCTCCAGGGTGTAGCTGTCCAGGCGCTCCCTGGTCCTGGCGAGGGCGGCGCGCACGCTTTCCATTCGCTCCTCGAGCCGGCTGCGCCGTCCCTCCAGAATCCGCAGCCTGACGTCCGCTCTTGTCTGGCCGAAGAAGGCGAAGCGGATACCGAATCCGTCGTCTTCCCAGGCGGCAGGCCCGGCCTCGGCGAGCAGATCCTGGAGCCGCTCCTTGCCCTCGGCGGTCATCCGGTAGACGATCTTCGATCGGCGTCCGGCCAGCGCTCGCGGGGCGTCGTCCGCGGATTCGTCCGCGATCAGGCCCCGCAGCAGCAGCTCCTTCAGGCATGGATACAGCGATCCGTAGGAAAAGGCGCGGAAGGCCCCGAGCAGGGCATTGAGCCGCTTACGCAGCTCGTACCCGTGCATGGGCGTCTCGTGCAGCAGGCCGAGTACGGCAAGCTCGAGCACGCCCGAGCGCTTGCCGCCAGTGCGGCCCTCTGCTGGGCCGAAGCTGCCAGCGCGATGGTCGCTCACTCAGCTTGTGCCTTCCTCTGATCGGCCTATCACGGTCCGCGGCCGACCGCGGGGTAACCGTGACCTATCTCGGCGCGATGTATCGCAGCGATACATCGCAAAGATATGTCCCAACTGGATGCGGCGCAAGCCCGGCAACTTACGGAAACTTCCGGACTCGGCTCCGGCGGTCTTCCGTCGTACCCTGTCGGGCATGGGCTCTATGCGCTCTGTTGTGGACTACGCGCTCGCCAGGAGGGCGACGCTGAAGTCCGTACTGGCCGGGCGAACCACGATCTCTGACGTATGCGACGCTCATCCGTACCTGCTGCGAGCTGCGAAGTTCCACGGAGAGCCGACCGACAGGACCTGTCCTATCTGCCGGAGAACCAAGCTCACCCACGTCACCTACGTATACGGGGACGAACTCGGGCAGTACGAGGGACGGGTGAAACGAGGCCCCGAACTAGATGAAATGGCGCTGGAATACGGGGAGTTCCAGGCCTACGTCGTTGAGGTCTGCCAGAGTTGTGCGTGGAACCACCTCGCGTCGTCCTACGTTCTTGGCACAGGCGAGCCGCGCGCCCGGCGCGGACGTCGTGTCCGGGCCGGCGATTGAGTCATCGCGGGGCTCGGCGATCACGGTGCGGGTGTGACGGTAACAACCACCGGGCCGGTAGCAAGGATGCGACCGGGTAGTTTCGAGTGCTGGCCCGGGCGCCATTGCCCGCTAGATCCCCGATAGCGCTCGGGGCCGCCTATGCGCGGGCAGCGAATCAGTGAGGACGCGTGAATACTCCAGACTTCACCGGATCAGGCCGGCCACGTCGGCGCGAATCGGGCCCTGTCGGCCGAGCGCGCGGCGATCGCCTGCGTGGTGATGTCTATGGCGGCGGAGACGGTCACCCGCGAGGCAATGGCCGCGGCCGGGGCGATCGCCGCACCGCGGCCGGCTCTGACCGCGGTGACGGCTACAGCCGCGGTGATGATCGCGAACGCTACGGCCTCAGGGACAGCGCTGGCCGCGGTGACGGCTACGGTCATCGGGACAGCAGCGGTCGCGGTGAGGGCTACGGCCGCCGGGACAGCAGCGGTCGCGGTGAGGGCTACGGCCGCCGGGACAGCAGCGGTCGCGGTGACGGCTATGACCGGGACGACGGCGGAGAACGCGGTGACGGCAGCCGGCGAGGAGTCGCCGGCCGCGGCGGAGCTCGCCCTGGCGGCCGCCGAGCCACCCGCCACAGCCGCGCGGGGGATGGTGCAGGTGGCGGCGCCGCGGGCGGTAGCGGAAACGGCGGCAGGAACGGTGGCGGCCGCGGCGGCAGGCCCGCTAAGCGCAAGGGCAGCTGGTGGCGGCACTGGACGCTGAAGAAGGCAATCGCGGTATTTCTCGGGGCGTGCGGCGGAGTAGTCGCTGTCGGCGCGATCCTCGTCGGCGTCGCGTATGCCAGCACCCCGATTCCCACCGACGTTTCACAGCTGGCCCTCCAGCAGTCTTCAACGGTCTACTTCAGCGACGGCAAGACCGTCGTCGGCACTTTCGGCACCACCAACCGCCAGGTGCTTACTTCCACTCAGATTCCTGCCCAGCTCAAGAACGCCGTGATCGCTGCGGAGGACAGGAACTTCTACAGCGAGGGCGGGATCTCGCCTAACGGCATCTTGCGGGCCGCCTTTGACGACGTCACCGGCTCGGGCGACGCGGCGCTCCAGGGTGGTTCCACCATCACCCAGCAATTCGTCCGGAACTACTACGCCAACATCGGGTCGGATCAGACGATCAGCCGCAAGCTCAAGGAGATCTTCGTCTCGGTCAAGCTCGCCAGGCAGAAGTCCAAGGACTGGATCCTCACCCAGTACCTGAACACGATTTACTTCGGCGATGGCGCGTACGGGGTCGGGGCGGCCGCGAAGACGTACTTCGGCAAGCCGGCCGGCGAGCTGGACGTGGCGCAGGATGCGATGATTGCCTCGATGCTGAACGCACCGGGACAGTTCGACCCCACGCCGGGGTCCGCCGGGTACAAGCCGCTGGTGGCGCGCTGGCAGTACGTGTTGCAGGGCATGGTCACCATGGGCAAGGTGACCGAGCAGCAGGCCTCGGCGCAGACGTTCCCGAAGATCATCAGTACCCGGCCGACCGCCTCGGGCTGGACCGGCTACAAGGGCTACATCATGCAAGCGGTGCAGTACGAGCTCAAGAACACCTACCACTACACGATCCCCCAGATCGATACCGACGGGCTGCACGTCGTTACCACGTTCAGCAAGCCGATGATGAATTCCCTGTACGCCACGGTGAGCGATGACGAGAAGCTGATGGCGGCCGACGGGGCCCCCTTGCCCTGGTACGCGCACGTCGGCGCCGTGCTCGAGCAGCCTGGCACCGGCGCCATCGTCGCTATGTACAGCGGGCCCAGCTACTCCGAGCCGGCCAGGGAATGCCGCGAGCGCGACTGCAACGTGGACATGGCCCTGGAGAACAGGGAGCAGGTCGGGTCGTCGTTCAAGCCGTACGTTCTGGCCACCGCGCGGGCCCAGGGAATGAACGTCAAGACCAGCGTCCTCAACGGGACATCCCCGCTTTGCGTGCCCGACGACATCGGCAGCAACCGGTTCGTCTACTCCGTGGCCGCCACAGGCCCCGGGTCGGCCGGGTGCCCGACCTCGCCGGATGGCTGGTACAACCTGTCGAACGATGCAGGGGACAGCGGCTCTGGTGGCCCGCAGAGCGTCGTCTATTCGACAGCACAGTCACTCAACACGGCCTACGCCGACCTCGCCCACCGGGTAGGACTGCAGAATGTCACCGACATGGCCCAGCAGTTCGGGGTGAACACCGGCCCCTATCCTCAGGTCGGTTCCGGCCTCCAGAACATGGCGACGAAAGGTGAGGTCGGGATTGCGCTCGGACAGGCTGCCCTGACCGTCGAGGAGCAGGCGAACACCTTCGCCACGCTAGCCGCCGACGGCGAGTACGTCACGCCGCACGTGATCAAGCAGATCACCCAGGGAACCACGCTGATCAGCGCGAAGGTGACTCACCGCGAGGTGCTCACCCCGGATGAGGCGTCCGACGTCGACTACGCCCTGTCGTTCGACACGACCGAGGGGACGGGCACCAACGCCGCGATGAGCGACGGGCGGCCGATCATCGGCAAGACCGGTACCACGAACACCGCTCAGTCTGCCTTCTTCCTCGGCGCGATCCCGCAGTACTCGCTGACCGTCGGGATGTTCACCAACAACCAGAACGCGAGCACGAGCGTGCACGCCCAGACCCTGAACGGGGTTGGCGGACTGGCCGGATACGGTGGCGACTGGCCCGCCATGATCTGGCATTCCTTCGCCGAGAAGCAATTCGCGCAGCTGCCCATCGAGGACTTCCCGACGGCTGACTTCGGCGGCACCGCCTGGAACCTGGTGGGGCCCGGGCAGGGATTGACCCCGAAGCCACATCCAACGGTCACACCACAGCCGACACCAGACCCGTCGACTAGCTGCACCCCGGACTCGCCCGACGGGAACTGCGGCACCCCGCCGCCGACCTCGCCCCCGCCGACGAGCTCGAGCCCTACGCCGACGTGCACTGCCGGGCTGCGCTGCCGGACGGGGAAGCCCACCCCGCCAGCGGATGGCGGCTTGGCGACTAACGGCACAGGCCAGGCTCAGGCCGCCGATCGGGTGCGCAGTCTCCACCCCGGCGGCGGGGGCTAACAGGACCGACGGCTGATGGCGGAGCACGACGCGGCGGGGGCAGTCCGGGCTACCCCCGAGCCAGGCCGCAGCTCGAGAGCAACGTGGCAGCGGCCCTGGCTGACCGCACTAGCAGGCTCGGTGACCGCTCTGGTGGTCGCCAGCCTGGCCGGCAGCGCGCTGGGCTTCCTCGATAAGGCGGCCTGCCGGGCAGGCGCATGGAACAGCGCTTTCGGCGAGTTCCAGGCGCACTGCTACACCGACATCTACCCGCTGTATTTCAGCGAGAAGCTGTCCGACGGGCAGGTTCCGTACATCGGCCACCATGTTGAGTACCCGGTGCTCATCGGCGGGGCCATGCAGGCGGTCGCCTGGCTGGTGCAGCCGATCACCAATCCATCCGTCAATGGCCGGGAATTCTTCGACCTCACCGTTGTCCTGCTGACCCTGTTCGCGCTGGCGGGCGTGCTCGCCACCGGTTACCTGGCCGGTCCCGGCCGGCAGTGGACGGCATTGCTCGTGGCGCTGTCTCCCGCGCTGATCCTGTCCGCGTTCATCAACTGGGACCTGATCGTGATGGGCCTGGTCGCCCTCGGCATGGCAGCCTGGGCGGCGCGGCGGCTTGTGCTCGCCGGGGTGCTGCTCGGCCTGGCCGTGGCCACCAAGTTCTACCCGTTGCTCTTCTTCGGGCCGCTGCTGCTGCTGTGCCTGCGGGCCGGGCGGATGCGCGCCTTCTGGATCACCTTTGGATCAGCGGCGGCCGCCTGGCTGGCGGTGAACCTGCCCGTCATGATCGCCGCGACAACAGGCTGGGATACCTTCTACTGGCTGAGCGAGACCCGGGGAGCAGACTGGGGATCCATCTGGTATTTCTTCGAGTTCCAGCGCTGGCCGCTGGTCGGAGCGACATCCTTGGTATCGCTCAACCGGATGTCGCTCGTGGCTTTCTGCCTGGCCTGCGTGGCGATCGCGATGCTCACGCTGGCCGCGCCGCGCCGTCCCCGGGTACCGCAGCTGTTTTTCCTGATCCTCGCGGTGTTCCTGATGACCAACAAGGTGTGGTCGCCGCAGTACGTTATCTGGCTGGTGCCGCTCGTGGTGCTCGCCAGGCCCAGGCTCTGGTCGTATGCGCTGTGGCAGGTTGCCGAGGTGGGTTACTTCTTCGCGATCTGGGCCTACCTGCTCACCGAGGTCGGAGGCCCCGGTGGCATCGGCCCGGATCTGTACTTCGCCGCACTCCTGGCCAGGTTCGGTGCGGTCCTGTTGCTCTGCGGCCTGGTCGTCAAGGACATCCTGCGGCCGGACACGGACGTGGTGCGGTCGGCCGCCGAAGATGATCCGGCCGGCGGAGTCCTCGCGGGTGCGCAAGACCGCTTCGTGTTGCGACTGCGCCGCGCCTGATCGCGGTGCGGCCGGCGCCGGCGGCGGCGGCGCCGGCCGCACCGGCGGGGACTCTGGCGGCCGGAATCAGCTGGCAAGCTGCTCGCGCAGCCAGCGGATGTCGCCGGCCGGGTCGGGCGTCTCGCAGACGGCCGGGGCGCCGGACGCGCGGACCACGTCAAGCAGCAGGGCCGGATCGATCACTCCGTCCGCGAGGCCGGCGTGCCTGTCCCGGCCGGATCCCTGCTCGTCCCGCGAGTTGTTGCAGTGCACAAGATCGATCCGGCCGGTGATCGCCTTGACCCGGTCCACGATGCCGGCCAGGTCCTCACCGCCGGCATGCGCGTGACAGGTATCCAGGCAGAAGCCGATGTTGTCGTCAAGGCCGGACGAGATCGCGTCCCAGAGCCTGGCGACCGCCGCCAGCCCTCTGGCCATCGCCCGGTCGCCGCCGGCCGTGTTCTCGATCAGCATCGGTACCGGCCGGTCGACCCGCTGCACTGCCTTCTGCCAGTTCAGGTATCCCTCTTCCGGGTCCACCCCGGCAGTGACATGGCCAGCGTGCACGATCAGGCCCTTCGCGCCGATGGCGGCGGCGGCAGCCAGTTGATCGGTGAGCATCTTGCGGCTGGGGATCCGGATCCGGTTGTTCGTGGTAGCAACGTTGATCAGGTACGGGGCATGAATGTAAACGTCAATTCCCGCCTGGGCGAACGCGTCGCGGAGCGCAGCCGGGTCACCGGGAAAGACCGGGCCCTTCCAGCCCTGCGGGTCGCCGAGAAAGAACTGGGCGACAGCGGCGCCGCATGCGGTCGCTTCGGCGAGGGGATCAACGCGGTCGACATGTGCCCCGATGCTCGTCATCCCCCGAGCCTAGAGGCAGCCGCAGCGGACCGTTGACTGCACTATCCAGGCATCCCTGCGGTACGGCGAGCAAAGCCGGGTCGCCGAACCCGGACGCTGAGAGTAGTCAGTGGCTGCCTGTTGCGGCGGCGGGCCATCCGATCGCGTCAAAGACTGCTAGCGGGTCGAGGTAGTCCCGCCAGTGCGCGATCTTGCGGTCGACGATCGACAGCACCGAGATGTAGCGGTTGCTGTAGGCGGTTCCAGTCGGGATGGCGCGGCCCTGCGAGGCGTATTCGAGAACGACAACGCCCGTGACCTGGTCGTGGTGGACGGCCAGGTCATAGCAACGATCGAGGGAGAATGTGGCGCCATACGGGCGATACAGCTCGGCTACGGCTTGGCGCCCTTCGACACGGCGCGGGTAGCCCGGGACCGTAATGACGTACTCGAAGACGACGTCCTCGGCCAGCAGGTCGAAGAAGTGCGCACCGTCCGCCAGCCCGGCCACGCCTTCCTCGATGATCCGAAAGAACGGGTCCAAGGCCCGGAAGTCGGCGAGTTTCCCGACCGCCGTCATCGGGCCTCGCCGAGTACGAGCGTAAGAGAAGTTGGGGTCAACATGACTCCATCTTCTGACCTGTAGCCGAGCTAATCAATGTGCTATACGCTCATTTAGTTACGAGATACGCTCACTTCGTGGACATACTGCAGGATCACCTCACCAGAGCGCGCGCATCGGGCGGCGTCTTCGCCCGGTCAGTAGCGCGGCCCCCGTGGGGACTGCGCCTGCCCGGGACGATCCAGCTGGCTCTGCATACCGTCGTCCAGGGCCGCGCATGGCTATGGCTCGAAGATCCGAGAGCTGCGCTGGAGCTTGCGCCGGGTGACCTGGCCCTCGTGCCGGGGGGGCCGGACCATCACATCGCGCACAAGCCGGATGCGGTCTGCATCTCACCCGGGCGTTTCCGTGAGCAGCATGCCGATGACGAGCACATCGACCACCGGGAAGCGACAGTATTCCTGTGCGGCGCCTACCGGTTCTCCGGTGATGTCGGTCGTGGCCTGATCCGGACTCTGCCGCCGACCCTGCTGCTGCGTGCCGCCGCCCACGATCCGCTGCACGACGTCATCGCGCTGCTCTCACGCGAGCTGAGCGGCCCGGCCCCAGGGCAGCAGACCGTTCTGGACCGCCTGCTCGATGTCTTGCTGGTGCTGGCGATGCGGGCTTGCTTTGAGCAGAGCCCGACGGCCCCTCGCTGGTATCAGGCCTCTAGTGATCCCCGGCTAAGCCCCGCTCTGCATGCGATCCACGCCGAAGCCGGCCACCCCTGGACCGTGCCCGAACTAGCGTCCCTGAGCGGGCTGTCCCGCCCGGCCTTCGCCCGAAACTTCGAACGATCACTCGGCCAAGCACCCATGCAATACCTAACGGACTGGCGGATGACCCTCGCCCGCGACTACCTGCGGACCGGCGAGCTGACCCTCGCCCAGATCGCTAACCGGACCGGCTACGCCTCGCCGAACGCCTTCGCCGCGGCGTTCCGCCGGCACCACGGACAGCCCCCGGGCCAGTGGCAGCGAGGCGAGCTGGCCAGGCCGCCTGAGCCCGTTCATGGCGGGTGAGGCCCGGCGATCCAGGCTGGTGGCCGCAACGTCTGTCCGCCCGGCCAGTGCGCAGAAGCGGTCAGATGGAGAAGCCGCCGTGCGCGAAGCCGAGCCCTGCCCCGACGAACGCAGCCACCAGCCCGGTCACGATGAGGACCCGCTCTTCCCGGGTGGCGGAGATCATCTGTACGTACAACCCGACGAACAGGGCCATCAGGCCAAGGATGACGGCGGACAGATGCTCGGCGACGATGAAGCCCAGGACCAGCGCCGCCACGCCGGTGACCAGCGTCACGCCGGTGAGCATGTTCACCAGCGGATGCGGCTTGCCGTCGCTGTTGAGGCTTACGTGCGGCAGGTGCGGGTGCATTCTGATGACGTGCGACACGGATGCCACCTCTTCCAGGGCGCCTTCGCGGCGGGGCCGTCATCGGGGAATGTTCCCGTTTTCACTGGCGCGGAATCCCGGCAGGTGAATCACGCGCCTGGCCGGCCCGGAGCGAGCGCGTGGCCAGGCGGCACCGTTCGGCTAATCCATTGGCTAATCCACCGGAAGAACCTTGGTAGGCTGGCCGCGCTGCGCGCGCCAGAGGCGGGGCCATCCCGCCACGGCGCGCTGCACCTCCTGTCACGGAGACACCGTGACCGCGTCAGTCCAGAGGAGGCCGGTTCCGCGCATGCGCAACTACGAGATGATGATCATCCTCGACCCTGAGCTCGAGGAACGTACTGTCCAGCCGTCCCTTGACCAGTTTCTCAACGTCATCAAGACAAGTGGCGGGAGCGTCGACAAGGTCGACGTATGGGGCCGCCGGCGGCTCGCCTATGCCATCGACAAGAAGTTCGACGGCATCTACGCGGTCGTGGACCTGACGTCGGAGCCTGATGCCGTGCGGGAACTGGACCGGCAGCTGAACCTGAACGAGGCGATCCTGCGGACGAAGATTCTCCGTCCCGGACGCCACTGAGCGGCTCCATTCCGCCGCGATAGACCCACCAGCCGAACGACCGGGAGCAGCCCCCATGGCAGCAGGCGACACACAGATCACGATCGCCGGGAACCTCGTCGACGATCCGGAGCTCCGCTACACGCAGACTGGGCAGGCGGTTGCCAAGTTCCGCGTCGCCTCCACGCCCCGGTTCCTGGACAAGGCCACCAATGAGTGGAAGGACGGCGACAGCCTCTTCCTAAGTTGCAGCGTGTGGCGGCAGGCTGCGGAGAACGCGGCCGAGAGCCTGCAGCGCGGCATGCGGGTCATCGTCTCCGGGCGGCTGCGGCAGCGCTCTTACGAGACCAAGGAGGGCGAGAAGCGCACCGTTTACGAGGTTGACGTCGATGACGTCGGCCCCTCGCTGCGCAACGCGTCCGCCAAGGTCACCAAGTCCAGCCGGTCCAGCGGCGGCTTCAGCGGCGGCTCCGGCGGACAAGGCGGCTCCGGCGGGCAGTCCGGCGGATACGGCGGCGGCTCCGGCGGCTCCGGCGGTCGGCCACCAGCCGACGACCCGTGGGCGTCCGAGTCCGGCGGCGGCAGCGGGACGACGGACGAGCCACCATTCTGATCTTGCAACACTCCAACCCGAGAAACCGACCATCCCCGCCGACCGCGGGGCTCTGCAAAGGAGCACCATGATGGCCAAGGCGCCCATACGCAAGCCCAAGAAGAAGGTCTGCCTGTTCTGCCAGGAGAAGATCTCCTACGTGGACTACAAAGACACGGGACTGCTGCGCAAGTTCATCTCCGACCGGCACAAGATCCGGGCGAGGCGAGTCACCGGAAACTGCACGCAGCACCAGCGCGACGTCGCGACCGCGATCAAGAACGCTCGCGAGATGGCGCTGCTGCCCTACACGAGCATCGCGCGCTAAGGCCGAGGGGATCAGACACCGATGAGTCGCACACCGATGAAGCTCATCCTCACCCAGGAGGTCACCGGCCTCGGCGGCCCCGGCGATGTGGTCGAGGTGGCAGGCGGGTACGGGCGTAACTACCTGATCCCGCGCCGGCTCGCGATGCGCTGGACGCGGGGCGGGGAGAAGCAGATTGATTCGATCAAGCGGGCCAGGTCGGCGCGCGAGATCCGCGGTCTCGACGACGCCAAGCAGGTCGCGGGAGAACTCGCGGCGCTCACCGTCCGGTTTGAGACCCGCGCGGGCGCCAGCGGCCGGCTATTCGGCTCGGTCAGCCCCGCGGACATCGTGGCGGCGGTTCGCACCGCGGGCGGCCCCGAGCTCGACAAGCGGCGGATCGAGATCACCAACCCGATCAAGACGGTGGGCACGCACCAGGTGATGGTGCGGCTGCATCCAGAGGTTAGCGCTCCTGTCGACGTCGAGATCGCCGGCCACTGACGTATCACGCTGACGGCCGGCCGGCTTCCCCGGCCGGCCCGAGCTGTCCGCCCGGTACGGCCTAGCCGTCCGCCGTCTCTTCGTACCCCGAGCGACGCCTGGCGAGCTCGGGGTCGAGGTCTGTAACCATCCCCCATATCCGGGCGATGCGCTCGGCCACTTGCGCCGGTGTCGCACCGTCGTGGCTGTCCGCGGCAAGCTCGTCGATGGCACGGGCAAGGCTGCCGAGCGCGGCATCGGGGATCGAACACACACTCGAACGATAGCCCGTCGGCGCGTGGCGTGCACGGGGATCGGGAGAATCGCCATAGCCCGCGCCCGACCCGCTGGTCATTCTCCGTGTGTGGATAACTTCTGCCTGTTGTGGGCCAGAAGAAAGCTCCAAACTTTTTCTTCCGCACAGCCGGTGGAACGCATAACAGCAGGCAGACGGCTCGGCTTCGCGGCGTAACCAGAAATGTCCCCAGCGGTGCCCCCAGGCTGCGCACAGCGCCAGCGGCGTGTCTGCACAGGCTATCCACAGGGGCTGGTGCGCTGGGGCTGGCCATCTGCCGCGTGGGCCGCCAGACTGTCGTAGCCGTTCGCTACAAAGGAATCAACCGGTCGCGCGCCGTCGCGAACATGCCGGGGGGCAGGGGGAGGCGATGGGCAGGTGAGCGTCACCGAGATCGCGCCTAGGGGCGACGATTTCGAGCGGACACCGCCGCATGACATCGCCGCCGAGCGGTGCGTGCTCGGCGGGATGCTGTTGTCCAGGGACGCTATCTCCGACGTGATCGAGGTGATCCGGCCGCGGGACCATTACCGGCCGGCGCACCAGATCGTGCACGAGGTCATCCTTGATCTATACGGCCGCGGCGAGCCCGCCGACGCGGTAACCGTGGCAGCGGAGCTGACCCGGCGCGGCGAGGTCGCCCGGGTGGGCGGTGCCGACTACCTGCACACGCTGATCGCCTCCGTGCCGACCGCGGCCAACGCCGGCTACTACGCCAGGATCGTCAGGGAACGGGCGATCCTGCGGCGCCTGGTCGAGGTCGGTACCCGGATCGTCCAGCTCGGCTATGCGGGTGACGGCGATGCCGACGATCTCGTCGATCTGGCGCAGGCCGAGGTGTACGCGGTCACCGACCGCAGGTCCAGCGAGGACTACCTGCCGCTGTCGGAGATCATGCCCGGAGCGCTGGACGAGATCGAGGCGATCGGCAGCCGCGGCGGCGGGATGACCGGCGTCCCTACCGGCTTCGCCGACCTGGACGCCCTCACCAACGGGCTGCACGCCGGCCAGATGATCGTCATCGCGGCCAGGCCCGCGCTGGGCAAGGCGCTGGCGCTTGACACCCCGCTGCCGACGCCGGACGGCTGGACGACGATGGGCGAGGTCGCGGCCGGCGACCAGCTGATCGGCGCCGATGGCAGGCCCACCACTGTGGTCGCCGCCACCGAGGTCATGCATGACCGGCCGTGTTACGAGGTCGAGTTTGGCGACGGCACACGGATCGTCGCGGACGCTCAGCACCAGTGGCAGATCGCCCCACCCCGCGGCGGCAGCCATCAGCCGGTGACCCTGCGGACTACCGAGCAGCTCGCGGCGGCGTTGCGCGGTCCCGGCGGCGGGTCGGCCGGCTACTCGGTTCCGGTCGCGCGGCCCGCCGGGCTGGCCGAGCGTTGCCTGCCGCTGCCGCCATACGCGCTTGGTGGCTGGCTCGGCGCAGGGGCTGATGACTCGGCCAGGATCATCATCACGGATCCAGAGGTGGTTCTCGCCATCGAGAGCGAGGGACTCCAGGTCATTCCCCTTCCGAACGGTGACGGCCATTACTCGATCGCCGACGGCCGGCCAGATCAGGGTGGCGACCGCACGGTAACGGAGGTTCTGCGAAGGCTCGGGGTACTGGGTGACAGGCACATCCCGGCCGGGTACCTGAGGGCAAGCGAGACGCAGCGGCGCTGCCTGCTGGCCGGCCTGCTCGACGCCCTTGGGGAGGTGGCTGCCGATGGCAGCGTCGTGTTCGCGACCGCCGGCGAGCGGCTGGCGGCCGGCACCAGGGAGCTCGTGCTCAGCCTGGGCTACCAGGCGACGATGACGGCGCCGGCGGCTGGCGATCCCACAGCGTGCTACACGGTCGCGTTCACCCCGGCGGACAAGGTGTTCCGGCTGCCGAGGAAGCTGGCCAGGCAGGCTTGCCAGGCATCGCCGGGCAGCCTGCGCAGGCACATCGCGGACGTGCGGCCGGTGTCGTCCGTGCCGGTCAGGTGCGTGCAGGTGAGCAGCCCCGACGGGCTCTACCTGGCCAGCCGCTCGTGGATACCGACGCACAACTCGACCCTGGCGCTTGACCTCGCGCGGGCCGCGTCGGTGCAGCACGGCATGGCAACCGTGATCTTCAGCCTGGAGATGAGCCGCAATGAGATCACCATGCGGCTGCTGTCGGCCGAGGCGCGGGTGCCGCTGCACACCATGCGGACCGGCCAGCTGAGCGACGAAGACTGGACCCGGCTGGCCCGGCGGATGAGCGAGGTGGCGGATGCGCCGCTGTTCATCGACGATTCGCCGAACATGTCGATGATGGAGATCCGGTCCAAGTGCCGGCGGCTGAAGCAGCGTCACGACCTGCGCATGGTGATCATCGACTACCTACAGCTGATGAGCTCGCCCAAGCGGGTGGAGAACAGGCAGCAGGAAGTGTCGGAGATGTCCAGGTCCCTCAAGCTGCTAGCCAAGGAGCTCGAGGTTCCTGTGATCGCCGTCTCGCAGCTGAACCGCGGTCCCGAGCAACGGCAGGACAAGCGCCCCATGCTCTCTGACCTGCGTGAAAGCGGGTGCATGACGGCGGACACGGCACTGCTTCGCGCGGATACTGGTGCACCGGTCACCTTCGCTGAACTGCTGCGCGACGGTCACCAGGACGTTCTCGTCTGGTCCATCGATCAGCATCGGCGCCTCGTGGCGTCGCCTATCACCGACGTGTTCCCGTCCGGCGTCAAAGACGTCTACCGGTTGCGGCTGGCGTCCGGCCGTGAAGTCAAGGCTTCGGGCAATCACCCATTCCTCACCTTCGAAGGATGGACGCCGCTGGAAGAGCTGACCGTCGGCGACCGCCTTGGCATACCGCGTCGTATCCCGGAACCCATCAGTCCCGGTCTCGGCTGGTCAGAGCACCGGCTGGGTCTCCTGGCGCATCTCATCGGTGACGGATGCGTGCTGCGCAAGCAGCCCGTTCACTACACGTCGGCCGACGAAGCCAATCTGGCCTTCGTGGAGACTGCGGCGGCAGAGTTCGGCATCACTCCGAGGCGAGTTCCGCAGGGTACGTGGTCCCACGTCTACCTGCCCGCGCCGTATAGATGCGCCCGCGGGCGGCTCAATCCGTTGCATACCTGGTTCATCGAACTGGGGATATCTGACCTGCGGTCATACCAGAAGCGGATCCCTGCTGCGTTGTATTCAGCGAGCAACGCAGAGGTCGCCATCTTCCTGCGGCATCTGTGGGCGGCCGACGGAAATGTGACGGTTCCGCGGACCAAGACAGGGCCAAAGGTCTACTACTCGTCGTCGAGCAGCGAACTCGCCCAAGGGGTCGCGCTATTGCTCGCCCGCTTTGGAATCGTCGCGCGCATCCGGCGGGTGACGAAGCCCGGATACCGGTCCAACTTTCACGTCATTGTTGCTGACGGCCCTAGCCTGCGGACGTTCTGCCGAGAGGTCGGCGTCCATGGCGCGCGCGGAGAGTTGGTGGGTGAGCTGCTCGCTTTCCTTGACGGGCGGTCGGTCAACACGAACGCGGATACGCTGCCGATTGAGGTCTGGAGTCTCGTCAAAGCCGAGCGCACTCGTGCTGGCCTGTCAGAACGCCAGCTACAGGCGGCGATACACACTCACTACTGCGGGTCCACCCTCTACAAGAGCTGTCCGTCACGAGAACGGCTCTTGCGCTGCGCGGATGCGCTGGATTCCGCTGTGCTCAGGGAAGCGGCGAGCAGTGACATCTACTGGGACCGGGTAGTGGCCATCGAGGCTCTCGGTCCGCAGCCCGTCTACGACGCGACTGTGAAGAAGACGCATAACTTCATCGCCGATGGGGTTCTGGCGCACAACAGTATCGAGCAGGACGCTGACATGGTCATCTTGCTGCATCGCGAAGATGCCTACGAGCGGGAGTCGCCGCGGGCTGGCGAGGCTGACTTGGTCGTGGCCAAGCACAGGAACGGGCCCACTGCGACCGTGACGGTCGCCTTCCAGGGCCACTACAGCCGGTTCGTGGACATGGCACCCGGCTGACCGGAGTGTTGCAGGGATCAGGTTTAGATGAGCGGTAGCCGTTACTCGCTAGAAGCTGGCTGGCGCCTCGTGGAACCGTTGGCCGTGCAACTGCTGGTGGGATTGTGACAGTGGCTGGCCGGCGAGACGGGCGGTGATGTCGGCGTTGAAGTTGGGGCATTGCGTGATGTCCTCGTGGGGGCAGCGCAGCCCGTGCCTGATGGCCTCGCGGGCGGCCTGCGCCCAGGCGATCTGCTCGTCGAGTTCCGCGAGCTTGCGCTGTGCGAACTCTCTCCAGTCGGGCGTGTCCGCGCGCGGTGCCATGAGGGCTTTCTGCTCGGCGAGGGTGAACCCCGCGTCGCTGTAGAGCAGGATGGCGGCGACGAGCCTGGCCGCCGATTCGGGGTAGCGGCGCTGCCCGGAGATCCTGGTCGGCGCGGGGAGCAGGCCGAGTTGTTCGTAGTAGCGCAGGGCAACGGCTGGGCGGTCTCGCTGCTCGGTGTGCAGCCCGCCGACCGTGTCCTTGAGATCGGCTTCGGCCCCGGCCTCGCGGTCGCGGAACTGATCCGCGCCGGCGCAGGTCACGTGTATGGCGTCGACCATTCCGGCGTGATGCTCCGGCAGGCGTCCAGGCGCAACGCTGCCGCCATCCGGGCCGGCCGGGTCACCCTGATCCATGCACCGGTCGATCAGCTTCCGGCCGCCCTCGACGGCCCCTTCGACGCTATCCTCGCCGTCAACTCCCTCGGGTTCTGGCCCGCGGCCGCCGAACGGCTCGCCGAGCTGCGCCGGCGGCTCGCACCCGGCGGGCGCATCGCCATCGCATCCCAGCCCCGCTGCCCCGGCGCCACGGCGGGCACGTCCCGCAGCGCCGCCGATGAGGTCGAGAACCTGCTGCGGAGCGCCGGCTTCACGCAGATGAGCACCGAGACCCTCCCCCTCAACCCGCCAGTGATCTGCGTCCTCGCGGCCGCCCCAGGCCCGGACGGCGTGGCCCGCGCCCGGTGAATGCCGCCCCGGATTCGCCGTCAGAACTGGTGCCCAGCGTCGGCCGCGAGGCGGATCGCGACGGCGACCAACTCGCCATTCCCGCTGGCGGGCTGGCCGTCGGGCAGCACCACCGTGTCTTCGAGCCCGACCCGGACGTCGGGGCCGAGCCGGATGGCGGCGCGAATGACATGCCAGGTAGCGATCCCGTATCCATGATGGACGCGCGGCGCGTGGAGATCGTGCCGGTCGAGCGCCTCCTCCACCTGCGCCGCCGTGGCGACCGCAGCGTCGGGGGAGCTCTCACTCGGCTCGATCAGGACCCGGATCACTTTGCGGCCGAAGTTGCTTGCCGCCAGCCGTTCGGCATCATCAGCCGTCCAGATGCCGGCCTCGACCGCGATCCCGAGCCCGCTCAGGCTCGCGGCCAGCTCATTGGCGCCCGGCTCGGAAAGGTTGACCGATGCGAAATCCGGCCGGTCGTCACCGGTCCAGCCGGACACCAGAACCATCCTGCGCGCCGGGTCACCCTCGACCGCCCAGATTCCTGTCGTCACCCCGACGGGGACATCCGGGACCGCGGCCCGGATGGCGCGGACGGCCGCGAGCACGGGCTCCGCCTCCAGGGTCTCGTTGCCGGAGGCGTCGCGCGGATGGACGTGGATGGCGCCCGCGCCGGCGCGCGCCGCCTCCAGTGCGTCGGCCGCGAGTTCTGCCGGTGTGCGCGGCACGGCCGGGTGCTGCTGCCGGGTCGTGCCGCCGTTCAGGCAGGCCTTGATCAGCATGTCGTCACCCGACCCGCTCGAGATAGTCCTGGTAGATGGTGACGAAGCCGTCATCATCGAAGCTGATGTCGGCCTCGAAGCCGCTCGAACTGTAGTGCACTGTCCGGTTCCCCAGCGGCTCGTACCGCTGCCACGCGCGGTCCGCGGTCAGCTCGGGGACGCGGACAAAGCACATCGTGTACGCGCGGGCAGGGCCGGGCTCAAGGAGACCGTCGCGGGCGACCGGCAGGGAATTGAAGAACGCCGAATGGTGCAGGTCGAAGAAGTCCGCGTCGCCGAGCTCGACACGGGCGGCGGGGCCGCCGGTCACCTCGAGGTCGAGCACCGGGCCCTCGAGTCGCCAGCGCAGTTCGTATGTGACGCCGATCTGGGTACCGTGCGCACGATCAAGGCTCTTGACGTGCACGATCTCCATCCTGGGTGCGTCGAGCCCGCGCCAGAGAAGGGTTCGCGCGGTCATGATCACTCCGCAAGATTGTCACATGGGGCTGACTCTGGCCGAATCAGCATCTCGTAGCTCCGGCCATCGGCCAGCGCCTGGAAGCGGCCGACGTTGCGGAAGCCGAGCGCCTCGACCACGCGTTGTGCCCGGACGTTGAAGGTGGCGATGGTAACTCGGAACGCTGCCGGGGCCAGTAGGTGTCGCCCGAAGTCCAGGCCTGTCTGGATGGCTTCGCGGCCTAGCCCTTTCCCGGTGAGATCGGGGCGCAGGCCACCGCCGGTATCGAGCGCGGATCCGTCATACTCGCCACCCGGCACCTGGCCGTCAGCGCCGAAAGAGCGGTAGCCGATGAGCCCGGTTGCGTCGGTGAGCGCAAAGAAGCCGCTGGTCGGGCTCGTGAGGAAGGCAGCGTCGGCGCTCGTCATGTCATAGCAGTCATACGGTGCGGCGTAGCGCCAGGTGACGATGTCGGCCGCATGGGCCAGCGTCATCGGGGCGATCTGCATGCGGTCATTGAACGTCGGCTGCGGTCCGCGCGTCGAGCGAGTTTTAGGCGATCTGCCGCGTCCCATAACCGGCGCGGCACGGCCGCGATTCTGGCGTCACGCCGGTCCGGCACCGGAGGCCTGGGCCGCTGCCGCGCGAGCGCGCTCCGCGGATAGCTCCCGTTCCGGTGTGTTGAGGGTCAGCGCGGCAGCGCGCTCGAACTGCGCCCGCGCCTCGTCCGGGCGCCCTAGCTTCATCAGGAGATCCCCGCGCACGCTAGGGAGCAGGTGGTATCCCTGCAGCGAAGGCTCGGCAGCGAGCGTGTCCAGCAGGTCGAGGCCGGCCTGCGCCCCGTACGCCATCGATACCGCGACCGCCCGGTTCAGCTCGATCACCGGGGACGGCATTACCCCGGCCAGGATGGCGTACAAGCTGGTGATGCGCGCCCAGTCTGTGTCCTCCGGCCGGAATGCGCGCCCATGGCAGGCGGCGATGGCGGCCTGGAGGGCATAAGGGCCGCGCTCCCCGCCGAGTTGCTCCGCCCTGGCGAGGGCCGCCAGCCCACGGTTGATCAGCAAGCGATCCCAGCGGCGCCGGTCCTGGTCCAGCAGCAGGATCGGCTTTCCCGAGGGCCCGGTGCGGGCGCGGACCCGGGATGCTTGTATTTCCATCAGCGCTACCAGCCCGTGTACCTCCGGCTCCTCGGCGGTGAGCTGGGCGAGGATACGGCCGAGGCGCAGCGCGTCCTCGCAGAGCGCCGGGCGCATCCAGTCATCCCCGGCAGTGGCTGAGTAGCCCTCGTTGAAGATGAGGTAGATGACTTCCAGGACAGAGGAAAGGCGGGCTGGCCGCTCCTCGATGCCTGGCACCTCGAATGGCACCTGTGCCTTGGCCAGGGTCTTCTTGGCCCGGACGATCCGCTGCGCGATCGTCGCTTCCGGCGCAAGATAGGCGCGCGCGATCTCGGCGGTGGTCAGGCCGCCGAGCAGCCGCAGGGTCAGCGTGACCCTCGCCTGCACGGCAAGGACCGGATGACAGGCGGTGAAGATGAGCCGCAGCAGGTCGTCATCGATGTGGTCGGAGAAGGCGCCGTCGAAGTCAGGGGTGACGCTGTCCCCCTCAGCTTCAAGCGCACGGCTGATCTGGGCGTACTTGTGCTGTAGCTCCCGGTTGCGCCGGAACAGGTCGATGGCCCGGCGCTTGGCGACCGTCATCAGCCAGGCACCGGAATTGCGGGGAACTCCCGACTCAGGCCACTGTTCCAGGGCAGCGACCACGGCGTCCTGGGCGAGTTCCTCGGCTAGGCCGACATCACCGGTGTAGCGGGCGAGTCCGGCTATGAGCCGTGCTGACTCCATCCGGATGACGGTCTCGATCGCTGCATGAGTCTCCGAAGCCGTCACGACAACCGATGACACCATCCATCGGGCCGCCGGAGCAAGCCGGATCCCGTCGGTGCCTGCCGCGATGAGCTTCGGTGAACAGCGAGACCGGGCAGGAGGAAGTCAGTAACAGCGGCATGGCCATCCGGGTGGCGCTGGGCTCGCGGCTCCAGCACCACCCGGCCACGTTCTGCTGCCGCGGGGCAACATCGGCGGAGTTTGGATCGGGCTCCGCCATGCCGATCACGGTCAGTAGACCTGCCGGACCGTGCTTTCGCCTTCACCGACGATGCTGAGGAATCGCTTTGTCCACTCGACGGCTTCGTCGCTGTCGCGGACCTCCATCAGCGCCCAGCCGCCGATCAGTTCCTTGGCCTCGGTGAAGGGCCCGTCCAGCACGGAGAACTTCCCGTCGGCGAGCGTCACCTTGATGGCCTCCTCGACGGGTGCGAGCCCGCCGGTGGCGAGCAGGACGCCCGCCTTGGTGGCCTCCTCGACGAACTTGCCCATCTCGTTCATGAGTTCCGGGGTCGGCGGCGCAATCGGGGTCGAAGGATCGCCCATTGTGTATCCGAGGAATCGCATTGTCTTGTTCCCTTCTGGTGACCGGACGCCGCGGTGGCGACCAGAGCGGTCTGGGCTGGTGATCTTCACCGCTGCCCACTCTCTCTTGCCCACGCGTCGAACGCCGTGACTCCAGATCGACACCGCGCCGGAAGATACTTCGAAGAATTTTCCGGCTCTCTCAGCACTATTGTGTTGCTGTGAGTCGTCTTCCTTACCTGCGCTATGAGGACCTTGACCCCGAGCGCCAGAAGGTGTGGGACAGCGTCGTGGGCTCGCGAGGTGCAGCGCTGGTCAACGAGCAGGGCGGCCTGATCGGGCCCTTCAACGCCTTCGTCCACGCGCCCGACGTCGGTCGGCACCTGACCTCGCTTGGCAGTGTGCTGCGGTTCGGGACCTCGATCGAGCGCCGGTTGTCGGAGGTCGCCATCATCACCGTGGGCGCCCGATGGAAAGCCGAGTTCGAGTGGTGGGCGCATGCCCGCATGGCCCGTGAGCACGGCGTGGCCGATGCGGTGGTCGACGCCATCGGCCGGGGCGAGGAGCCTGCGTTCGAGGCCGACGACGAGCGGACGGTCTATGCGGTCGCCCGGCAGCTCACCGAGACCGGACGGGTCAGCCAGGACGTGTACAACGCCGCCCAGCAGCTCCTCGGGGACACCGGCGTCATCGAACTAGTCTCGCTCTGCGGCTACTACACCCTCATATCCTTCCTGTTGAACGCCTTTGTCGTACCCCTACCGCCAGGCGGGCCGCCGATGTGGGGTAGCGAGTAAGTCCGGGTGACAGATCCCTCGCCGGTGCGCTCGCTGATCAGGCCGGGGTGCGCGGGCCGACACCATCGTCGGTGGCCAGGAACCGATGCTGGCCGACCTCGACAGCCTGGAAGGGCTGCGCGCATGGCGCGATTTCCTTGTCGAGCACCAGCGCCAGTTGAACTGCTGCGGCGGCTGTCCGATCGGTTCGCTGGGAAGCGCCATGCTCACCCGCATCGCCTCGCAGATGACCCCTTCGGGGGCGGGACGACCAGCGTCCGCCCGGCTCGCTGACCCCGGCTCGGCGCCCGGATACGTTAAGTGCCAGGCAGGCCCGGCGTGGTCTGTCCTGCAGGTGCCTTACCCGCAGGCAAGGTGTCAGGTAGCGTCACGCCCGCCGTCGACGGACAGCACGACGCTGTGTACGAAGCTGGCGTCGTCACATGATTGCCGCCCGCCGTCCGGCGCACGCTGTGCATCATGTGCACGACGTGCCCTATCCTTGTCTCCGTGATCGGGCGCGTTCCCGAGAACGAATCGCAGGCGCCTGCGCTGCTGTGCGGGTGTGCTGGCTTAGTGCACAACCTGCAAAGTCGCAGGTCAGATAACTGAAGACTGGCGCTCGTAGCTCAACGGATAGAGCATCTGACTACGGATCAGAAGGTTGGGGGTTCGAATCCCTCCGAGCGCGCCACCGCTGACCAGGCACTTTGCTCCGGTGTCGGCCGGCTGCACATCCGTGAATGTGCCCGGAACTGCACAAAATTGCACACGGGCCTTCACGACGAGCCCTCCGCGCGGTAGATCGCGGTCAGTGCGTCACGGCCGGCGGCCAGGTCATCCGGGTTCGCGTGCACGTAGGTGGCCATGGTGAACGCGCCGCTGTAGTGGCCGGCCCACGCGGCGATGATGGACACCGGAACCCCGGCCTTCTCCATCAGCGAGCACGTGGTGTGCCGTGACTCGTGCAGCCGGATCCGGCGCACTGCGGCGCGGCTGGCCACCCGGTGGAACTCGTCGGTGTACCACTCCGGGTGAACCGGGATCCCCAGCTCGTCGGCGGCCAGGTAGCCGCTTGCCTCGTACGCCGGGCCCGCGGCCACGCGCTCCCCGCGCTGCCGCTTCCGCAGCGCCCGCAATAGCGACACGAGCACCTCATCCAGCGGGAGCGTGCGCTCCCCGTTGCGTGACTTCGGCCCCGCCATGACGACCTCGTAGCCCACGAGGACACGCGCCCGGCGCACCGTGATCGTGGCTGCCTTCAGGTCCACGTCGGCCCACCGCAGCCCGAGCACCTCGCCGCGCCGCAGCCCGTACAGCGACAGACGCCAGCATGCGGCCAGCCGGTCGGCGTCAGCCACGCCCAGGAACTGGCGCACCTCGGACGCACTCCACGTCTCCTGCTCGCGCGGCGCGTGTTTCGGCGGCTTGACGTACCTGGCCGGGTTGCGGGCGAGCTTGCCCTCCTCGACGGCGGATTCCAGCGCCGCCGTGAGCCGTCCGAGGGTCAGCCGGACCGACCTCGCCGACAGCCCGGATCCGGCCTTCCCGCCGCGGCGGCGCCCAGCGGTCAGCATCCACGAGATCAGGCCCTCGACGTCGGCCTTGCTGATGCTCTGGAGACGCCGGCCGCCAAGCCGGTCGCGTACCGGCAGGAACGCGTCCTCGTAGTTGCGCTTCGTCGAGGCGCGCAGGTCGCGAGTCACTCCCTCGAGCCACCCGTCAAGGTGATCGCCAAGCGTCTCCTGGGACGGCCGGACATACAGCCCGCGGCCGGCCTCGGTCATGATCCGGGCCAACTCGGCGACCGCATCTGACCGGCGGTCGAACGTGCGGTGCTCCTGGATGCGCTTGCCGTCCAGGCCGCGCCCGGTGTCCACGCGGAACGAGTACCGCTTGCGGCCGCTCGGGAGGGTATGGCTACGGATCTTTGGCACTACTACTCCCCTCCTCTTCGGCGAGTTGCCGTTCGGCGAGTTCTTCCATCCGCTGCCGGACATATTCAGCCTGCTGCCAGCGCGGTCGTGACTGGGCAAGGAAATCAACCTGGGCTCGCCAGGAGCTGTGCTGTGGCCCGAGCAGGAAGTTGCGGCCATCCGCCCAGTTCCATGCGCCCGCAGCCATCACGGACTTCGCCGGGGTCAGCGCAACATCGTCGGTCGCGTCGACGTCACGCGGCAGCAGCAGCGCATTCGGGGTTACCCCAAGCGCAATAGCGAGAGCCACCAGGTCATCCGCGTCAACTCGCCGCTCTCCTTTCTCGATCCTTGCCAGGCCTAGTGTGGGGATCGCGCGCCCAAGCTCCGCCAGCCGGTCGGCCAACTCGCGGTAGGTGAGCTTGCGGTCCTCGCGGAGTTGCACAAGGTTCGCGACCACGTACGCGCCGACAGGACCCTGTGGGTTCTTCCTGGGGGCACTCTCGTCTGACGGCACGCCCACACCTTACGCATCATTTCGATATATACGCAAGCCCCCGTGATACCCGACCATTACACCTTGACATCGCGTAGTGATAGCGGTAGACATCGTAGTGATCGATCCGCGTATCGAAAGGGCGGCTCATGCAGGCAGCAACTGAGCAGCCTCTGGCCGATTCGGCAGAGGTCGCCGAGTTCCTGCGGGTACCTCCCCGCACGCTGGAGGTGTGGCGGCGCAGCGGTCGCGGACCCAGGTTTTCCCGGGTCGGCAGGCACGTTCGGTATGCGTGGCCAGATGTCCACGCCTGGCTACAGGCACAGTCGCGCGGCGGTGCCGCATGAGCGCGGCGGGGCTGACCCTCGCGCAGGTGCGGCGCCTGCCGGCGACGATCGACGTGCCGACCGCAGCCAGGGCGCTCGGCATCGGCAAGACCACTCTGTACGAGGCCATCCGCGTCGGCAGCTCGCCTGTCAAGACGATCACTGTGCAGCGTCGCGTGGTCGTGCTGACGGCAGATCTACTCCGCGTGCTCGAAGGCGGTGCCGGTGACGCCCGAAAAGGCTGAAGGCCGCCCCCGCCAGGGCGACCCTCACGACACAACTTCGCCGACAGCCACACTACCGTCTGCCGCCGACGTTGCCGCGCTGCTGGCGCTGAGCGACGAACGCGACCGCGAGCTGGTGCTCCGCCTGTACACCTGGCGGCTTGGCTACGCGCACGGGTACGCGCTCGGCGCCCAGGACGGCCGTCTTGCCGAGGTTACTGAGCGCGACCAGGCGTGGAACTCTCTTGCGCGCCGGGTGCTCTCGATAGCTATGCCGGACGGCCCGGAAGCCCGCGAGTCAGCCGCCCGGCGGCTGCGGGCAGCCGAGGCGGGCACCCGCCGCGACGCGGCCGAGCACTGGCGGGCACGCTGGGCCGAGCTGTATCGGCTATCGAAGGATGAACGATTCTGCCGTGAAGCCGCTGCTAGAGACCCGTTCCATCGCGACTACGCGCAGACGGTGGCGCTGATCTTGCGTGCCAAGCGGCTGGCAGGTGCAGCGTGACCGGCTTCTACGGCACCGACTACGACGACGACGGCAAGCCGGTTGCCCGCGGCGAAGACCTCGACGGCGCGGCCCTGCTCGACGAGCTGCACGCTGCGCTCAGCCGCTACGTGATCCTGCCGTCGCCCGAGGCCGCCGATGCCGTGGTCCTCTGGACGGCTGCCAGTCACGGCGTGCAGGCGTGGCACTGCGCGCCGCGGCTCGACGTCACGAGCCCGGTCAAGCGCTGCGGCAAGAGCAGGCTATTGGACGTCATCATGGCGACCTGCCATGACGCGCTGCTGACCGTGAACATCAGCCCGGCCGCGCTGGTGCGCTCGATCACTGACGACCCGCCGACGCTGCTGATCGACGAGGCGGACACTATTTTCGGGCCGAAGGCTGCCGACAGCCATGAGGACTTGCGCGGCATCATCAACGCCGGCCACTCGAAGAACCGGCCTTACATCAGGTGGGACATGCTCGGCCGCAAGCCCGAGCACTGCCCGACGTTCGCGTTTGCCGCGCTCGCGGGGATCGGCTCGCTGCCCGACACGATCACCGACCGCGCCGTCGTGGTGAAGATGCGGCGCCGCGCGCCCGGCGAGGCGGTCGCACGGTGGCGTGACCGGCGCGACGGCGAGCCTATGAAAGACCTCGGCAAGAGGCTCTGCGCATGGGTCCGCGCCCATCTCGGCGAGCTGAGCACGGCTGAGCCGGACATGCCAGTCGAGGACCGCGCGGCCGATACGTGGGAGCCGCTGTTTGCGATAGCCGACCTGGCCGGCGCCGACTGGCCGAAGCGGGCGAGCGCCGCCGCGCTTGCTCTGACCGCCGACGACGACACGGACACCTCGCTCGGCGCGCGCCTGCTGGCCGACCTGCGCGACGTGTTCGGCGACGCAGACGCGCTCCACGGCGAAACGATCCTCGGCAGGCTGCGCGACATACCCGAAGCGCCGTGGGCTGACTACTTCGGCCGGCCGCTGAGCGCACGCGACCTGGCGAAACTGCTCGGGCCCTACGAAGTCACGTCGGTCGACGTGAAAATCGACGGCGTTAACCGCAAGGGCTACCGGCGTGACCGCGGCCTGCACGACGCCTGGCGCCGTTATCTGGCATCCGCTCACGAGGGAAGCGCTACGTGCGCTACTAACGCTACCTCGCAGGTCAGCGATGGTGGTCCGGTAGCGGGTAGCGGACAGCAAGCGCTACCCGCTACCGGACCTACGCCCCTGACCAGCGGTGTAGCGGAAGTAGCGCACGTAGCGGATACCCCGTCCGCAAACGGCGCTGAGCCCCCATGTGACCGCTGCGGGGAGCCTCACCATCGCTACGGCGACCGCGGCCGGCCGTGCCGGACATCACCGCATGCGGAGGTGACCCGGTGACCGCCAACCCGGACGAACTCGACTTCGAGCCCATGCGGATCGCCATGTCGCTGCTGCTGGCCGATCTTGACGGCGACGCCGAGCGCGCCGGGCTGATCATCGCCACCACCGACGACCCGTGGCCGGTGCTCCGGTGGACGCTCACGGCGCTGCACGGCTGGATTGTCCAGGCCGGCTACGACCCGGCGCAGTACGCGCGCGGCGTCATCGCCGCCACCGTCAGCGACGAGGCGGAGGACCCGTGACCGCGCTCATTCCCGATGCCCGCGCAGCCGGGCGCATCGCTGAGCGCCTGGCCGAACTCGATGAGCTGGCCAAGCTCGCCCGCACTCCCGCCGAGCCATCTGAGCGCGGCGGCTACGACGATGAAGGAGCACGAGATGACCCGTCGAGATGTCGAGAGCATGCGTGTCGGCGGCCTGCCCGCCGATGAATGCTATGAGAAGCCGGTGACCTCGGAGATGGTGAACGAGGCGCTGAGAGCGGCGGCAGCGGACAACCGCGAGCGGCCTCTCGGCCCGCGGCTGCAACTGTTCCTGTGCCGCCTGTGCGACACGGAATGGGTCAGCGAGCGGTACCTGATCGCGCACCAGGACCGCGCCCACCGCGAGAAGGAGCATGGCGGCGAGCCCGGCTGACGGGAACGTCGTCATCAGCGGCCGGGCGCTGGCGCTGCTCGCCAGCCCGGCCGCGCTGCGGCGGCTGCGGGTCCGGTACCGCGCCGACCCGGTCTATGACGACCTGGTCGTCATCAGCGCGATCGTGCTGGCCGCAGACGGCCACGGAATAGCCATCGGCGGGGGCGGCCAGGACCCTGAATACATGACCACTGCTGAATTCGCCGCATCGGCCGGATGCTCGATGCGGACCGTCCGGCGCGGCTGCGCCGATGGCACGATCCGGGCCGTCCGGAGGTCCGGCGTGTGGCTCATCCCCGCCGGCGAGCTGGCACGGCGGCTGGCATGCTGACCCCGGACGAGCGCGGCCAGCTCGACGCCCTCACGCGCCGCCTACGCGCCCGCCATGCGGCAATCGACGCGGACCCGGGCCTGAGCATTCAGGGCAAGCGGGCGCGCAAGGCACGCGAGCAGCTCGCCGCCGAGCAGGTGCACCGGCAGATCACCGAGGCGTCCGACGCCCGGCACGCGCGGGAGTCCAGGAACGCGTATTTCCGGGCCTTCGGAATGCAGGCGGCCGGCAGCAGCGACGTGCTCGCCGACCGCGATGCCCGCCAGTTCGCCGCGAAGATCGACAAGCCGGCCGACGCGCTCCGCGAGCTCGCCTCGGCCGACATGCGCGGCGACGTGAGCCTGAGCCGGGCCATCGGCGAGCGGGCCTGGACGATGCGCGGACCCGCTGACTTCGGCGACCACTGGGAGGGCGTGCTGGCCGCCTACGCGGCCAGCAGCCCTGACCGGAACCGGGAGCTTGGCGCGCTCGCCGCCCTCGACAGCAGCAAAACCGACAGGCTCACGGAAAGCTTCTACCGGTACCTCGGCCGTCCGGATGACCTGAAGCACGGCGATATCGAGGCCCTCGCCGCCAGTGCGGACACCACGGAAGGACACTGACATGGGAACGGCGATCGTCGCCAGCACGCAGCCCGGGACCGCCGACAGCGTGATGTACACCGGCCCGGCCGGCGGCATCATCCTCAGCCAGATCTACGCCGCCAACCTGACCGGCAGCGCGGTCCCGCTGACCATGGCCGTGCAAAGGGTCATCAGCGGCCAGACCGAGCCGGTATGCACCGCGCTGAGCATCGGCGCGTCGGTCATGGAAGAGGTCCTCGACCCGGCGAAACTCGCTTACGGCGGCCTGCGCCTCGACTCGGGCGACACACTGCACGCCAGCGCCGGGACCGCAGCGGCCGTCACCGTGACAGCGACCACCTGACATGAACGGCTCGCCGCTCGGGGCCGGGTGTCGTCCCATGCGCCCAGGCGCGGAAAGCGTGCGAGACGCGGCGCGCGTCCCTTCCTTCGGCGCGGTGGCCGTGCGGTCCGCTCAGTCCGGCCGGGCCAGGGCGATGGCCGGAGCCTGTGTCAGGCCAGGCTCCGGCCATCGTGCATGCGGGCATAACGCTGTGACCTGCGATGACGGAACACTGCAGGGTACAGCAGCGCCTGGCGCAGGGTGTGGGGGGTGACCCCGCCGGCCAGCCGGCGGCCGGCCGGCACGTCATACAGCCTGCCGGTCCGCCCAGGTTTTGAAGCCTGCGTAATGCCTGAAAGCAATGGGGCACCCGGAAAATTGCAAAGAATTCCTGGAAGCCCGCAAGAAATGGTATCCACGCGCCGGGAAATTGCGCCGTGTGACGGCGTGATCGTGAACGACGACGGCATCAGGTGGGCAGGAGGGGGCTGACATGGCAGACGGCATCCTGGTCGGCACGGCACGGGTTGCCGTGCTCCCGGACCTGTCCGGGTTCCTGGGGGCCACCCAGGCGAAGATCAGCTCCGAGCTGGCCTCGCTGAACCCCAGCGTCAAAGTCTCGGCGGACATCGATGCCGCGTCCCTGGCGAAGATCAAGGCCGCGCTCGGGCCGCTGGCCGGCACTTCTGTCCCCTTGAAGTTCACCGTGAATCCAGCGTCGGTGGCGGCGGCCCGCGCAGCCCTCGGCCCGCTGTCCGCCGGCCAGTCCGTGCCGCTCGAGTTCACCGTGAATCCAGCGTCGGTGGCGGCGGCCCGCGCAGCCCTCGGCCCGCTGGCGGCCGGGAAGACCATCCCTGTCAACGTCGATTCGGCCAGCCTGATGAAGGCCGACACGGCGGTCAGGGCACTGACCGCCGATACGGTCAAGTCCGGCGACGCAGCCACGCGGGCGAGCGCGAGATACTTCAGCCTCTGGGGACTGCTGTCCCAGAAAATCACCTTGTCCGGGGGCCTGTTCGGGACCGCGCCCGTCATCGGCGAGGTCAGCGGCTGGCACCTCCTGGCCGACAGCATCATCGAGGTCGGCGCTGTAGTGATCCCTGCCACGATCGCGCTGGGCGCGTTCGGGCTGGCTGGTTACGCCGCCGGCCAGCAGGTTTACACGGCGATGATGAACCTGCACACCGTGTCGGCCGCCACCGGCCAGGCGATCCCCGGGCTGTCGGGCTCGTTCGCCAGGTTGCAGGCGTCGGTGAAACCGCAGGTGTTCTCGCTGTTCGGTGATGCGCTGACCGTGGCGAACCACCAGACCGGTTCCTTCGCGACCCTGGCGACCGGCGCCGGGTCGGCCCTGGATCAGCTGGACTCCCGGTTTACCGTCGCCATCACCAGCGGCAAGGGCTTCAGCACGTTCGCCGCGGGGGCCGCCGCGGACCTGGGCAAGATCGGTACCGTCGTCGGCAACCTCGGCGGCGTTTTCGGCAACGTGTTCAAGGACATGCCAGGCTACGCCGAGGACTTCCTGAACCTGGCCGTGGCTGGCTCGCATTTCCTCGAGGTGGCCAGCGCCGCCGCCGGGCCGGTCATCAAGGCCGGGCTGGCGCTGCACGGAGCGTTCCTGTACGGCGGCCTGGCGGTGACCGCGCTGGTCAAGGCAGGCACCCCGCTCAGCCTGATGGCTGTCAGCGCCGCCGCGAAACTCGGCATCATGGGCGAGAGCGCCCTTACCGCGGCCGGGCACCTGGGCGCGACCGACCACCAGATGGCCAGCCTCGCCTCCAGCCTCGGTGGCGTCATCGGGCCCGCGGGGTTCGTCAAGGTCGGCGAGGACGCCGAAGGCGCCGCATCGCGGACGGGCCTGCTCGCGCGCGCCGCCGGCCTGCTGCCGGACATCCTGACCGGTCCCAGCGGCATCGCCATCGCGGCGGGAGCCGCCGCGGCCGGGGTCGGCTTCCTCGCCTACAAGATGGTCGTGGCGAAGGACGCCACGACGCAGTGGGCCGCCTCGCTCCTGTCTGCCGCGGAGACTCAATCCACCTTCGGCGGCATCATCGCCGCCACCGATGCCGCGATCAGCACCTACGGCGTCGCCGTCGCGGGTGCCCGCAGCAGCCTGAAGGTTCTCACCACCAGCAGCGACACCTTCGGCGCCAGCCAGGCCGACCTCACCCAGCAGTACGGCATCCAGGCGCAGCGGATGAACGACGTCAACGCCGTGCGCAAGACCGCCGTCACCGAGCAGGGCCTCGAAGCCACCCGCGCCGGGCAGCTCGTCACGACGTTCGGCAGCCTCAGCAAGGCGATGGGCATTTTCAACCTGGTCAACATCAAGGCCAGCGCGCTGTCGAAGGACACCGCCAGCCAGTGGGCCGAAGACATGCAGACCGCCCGCGGGTACCTGAACACCGTTACCGAGCTGGCGGGCTACCAGGGCGGCCGGGCGCTCGCCGCGCAGCAGGCCATGCTGCTCGGCCAGTCCGCCCAGGCCAAAGCCGTCCAGCAGGTCACCGCGGCCGAGGACAGCTACATCACCACTCTCATCGGCGGTGAGCAGGCATTCACCGCCTGGGTGACGGACCTGGGGCAGGCCCGCACCGACGCCGCGAAAACAGGTGCGTCCCTGGCGGGCCTCTCGAAGAACAGCCTGACCCTGGCCGGCGATTTCTGGTCCACCCTTATCCCGGCCGGGCAGAAGCAGATCGACGCGCTCAATGCGCAGTTCATCGGCACGAACCAGCTCACCGGGGCGGTTGCCGACATCGCCAAGGGGCTGCTCCCGTTCGCCAGGGGCAACGACGCGGCCCGCGCCGCCGTCATGGATCTGGTCGACAACGCCCTCGGCCCCGGCACCGTGACCCTGCGCAACATGAACGGCTGGGTGGGCCGGAACTCCACCAGCCTGGCCGGCTTCAAGGCCATCGTGGACCAGTCCACCGTCGCCGCCTCCCAGCTCGCCCAGGGACTGCAAAACGACCTCAACGCCGCGTTCAGGCAAGACCTGCTGGCGTCCACGGGTGCCAATACCGCGCTGAAGGCCTACACCGCGGAGCTGGCCAGCAACCGGCAGGAAACCGGGGAGGGCCGCGCCGACCGTGCCCAGCTCATCAGGGACCTGGAAGCTTCCGGCCTGTCGGCGAAGCAGGCCGGCGCCTACGTGGACGGCCTGTCGCGCTCGCTGGGGAAGATCCCCAAGAGCGAGACCGCGAAGGTCACCTTGAATGGCAACGGTACCTACACCGTCCATGGGGCCGTGGTCTACCCGACCACCACCGGGGCGGCGCCGCCGCACCAGATCTACCGGGCCGCCACCGGGTGGAAGGTCCCCGGCTTCGGCGGCGGCGACCGGTGGCCGGTGCTGGTCGAGGGCGGGGAGACGATCGTCCCCAAGCAACTGACCCCGGCGGTCGCGCCGCTGATGAAGGCGCACGGGGTGCCGGGGTTCAGCGCCGGCGGCGTCGTCCCGGACTACTCGGGAAACGTCCCGGGCCTGTACCCATGGCTGGCGGGCAACCTCAACGCGACCGTCGGCAGCATGGCAGCAGCGATGGCGAAGGGCTTTGCCGCCAGCGCCGCTGCCGCCTCGGCAGCAGCCTTCTCGGGTGCTGGCGTCGCCGCGACGGGGCCGCTCCAGATGTATGCGAAAGATCTGCTGGCCGCGCACGGGTGGGCGTCGCAGTGGGCCGCGTTCAACGACATCGTGATGCGCGAGTCGGGGTGGCGGGTGAACGCCGCCAACCCGTCCTCAGGTGCCTACGGCATCCCGCAGGCGCTCCCGGGGTCGAAGATGGCCGCGGCGGGTGCCGACTGGCAGACCAGCGGCTACACCCAGCTCCGGTGGATGATCGACGACTACATCGGCCCGGTGTACGGGTCACCGGCCGCTGCCGACGCTCATGAGCTACAGCACCACTGGTACGACCAGGGCCTGAATGGCCCGTGGCTGCCGCCTGGTTTGTCCCTGGCGGCGAATATGACCGGTGCTCCCGAAGCTGTCGTGCGCCCGGACCAGCTCATCAGCCTCGCGCAGGGCGGCGGCGGGACCACATACACCGCGAACTTCCCCGACGCGTGGTCAGCGATGGCGCTCGAGCAGCAGGTCCGCAGCGCCTTCACGGCGATGAACCTGAACGAATCGCGCCAAGCCAGGATCGGCCGCCAGCAGTAGTCAGGCCGGCCCGACCACCTGGACGGTTCCCGGGCATGCTGCGGCGACCGCTTTGAGCGCCCGCGTGTCCTGCTTCCATATCGTCGGCAGCAGGCTGCTGGCGGTGTTGTAGCCCTGGGCGTTGAGCGCGGCTACCGCCCGGTTGTTGCCGCCGACGACGGTCCGCTCATTCGCCAGCGCCGTCTTGCATGCCGCACTCAGCGGTGCCGGGCCGCTCGTGCACGCCGCCAGCAACAGGGCGCCCGCGCAGGCGCCCGCAAAGGCTGTTCTCAGATTGCGCATTACTCAGCCGTCCTTCCTGTTGCGCTGCCAGATCCGGGCACCGGGGCGCAGCCGCTCGCCGGATCCGCCGCAGCGTGAGCAGCGCGACCAGGCGCGCGGGGACGAGCCGGTGCCGCGTCCTTTACGTCCCTGGCAGGCTGGGCACCGGCCGTAGGGCCACCAGCGCAGCCGCAGCAGCCACGCGGTCACGGCGGCGACCGCGGCCAGGGTGAGGATCAGGTACGTCATGACGAGCTCCTTGCTGCGAACCAGTCGCCTAGCTCCACGGGGTCGTACAGGTTCGCCAGCCCGGATTGGGCGACCGGCCGCGGGAACTGCTCGTCGCGGTGGCGTGCGGTCCGGGCCGCGGCCAGCTTCATGGGCAGGATCCCGGCGGCGACCGCGGCCGACAGGGTGACCGGTTCCGGGGCTGAAACAGCGGGCCGCTCCGGAGGGCCTGAAACTGTTCCATTCCCCACGTCAGCGCGGTCTGGCAGCTCGCCCTGTTTCTGTGCCGCGGGCAGCGGCGCCCCGGCGGACGGCATCCCGGCCGGGCACACGGAGACCCGGCCGGCCACGGCCAGCTCCCGCGCCTGGGCGCCGGTCAGGTAGGCCACCTGCGTCTGCCGCACGCTGTCGGTGACCACCTCGGCCCGGCCGGCATGGCGGGTCGCCGGGGGCATCGGCATGTCCGGGACGAGCATCTTCCACGTGGACGGCTTGTAGCGGGAGAAGATCAGCGCGGCCAGGCTCTCCCGGGCATCGCCGCCACCGGTCGCCTCCGCGGACAGCCGCTGGCCGATCATCAGCAGGTTCACGCGGACCTGCCGGCCGGTGAAGTTCACCTCGTCCAGGGCGTCCAGAGCCGGGCTGCGCACCGGGTCGCCGGACTCGCGGACCTTCCGCCAGTAGGCGCGCAGTTTCTTCATGGTGGCGTTGAGTTCCTCGCACACCACGAAGATGCGGGGCCCGACATTGGCGTGCACGCGGCCCTCGACGTCGGCGGCGACCGCGGCCACCCGGTTGCGCCGGTCCACCTCCCCGGCCAGCCAGACCAGGGCCTGGTGGATCTCGTGGATCTCGCGGGCGTAGGCGACGTTGGGCAGCCCGGCCGCCCAGGTGTGGCTGATCCACTTGATGTCCAGGTTCAGGACGATCGCGCCCTTGTAGAGCATCTGCGCGGCCAGCAGCCGCGCCGTGACCGACTTCCCGCCGCCTGAGCCCATCGTCAGGCCGAGGTGGGGGCTGTCGCCGTCCAGGCTGATCGTGACCGGCTTGCCGCCCTTGCCCAGGCCGATCACCAGCACCTCCGGGCCCAGCTCATCGAAGTAGCGCAGGACGTCGGCCAGCAGCACCCTGGGAGGCGGTGGCTGGCTGCGGGTGATCGTCAGTGTCGGCTCCGGGCCGCCGAGCCGCCAGGACGCACCGGGTGCCTCGATCGCCAGCTTGGCCGCCGCGGCGCGCACGATCCGGGACTGCTCGGCGGGGTCGCTGTAGTCGCGCCCGGCCACCAGGGACAGCACCGCGTGGGACCGGTCAGGCTCGATGCGCAGCCAGGCCCGGGGCGCCACCGCAACCGGGTGGCCGACCAGCGGCGCGCACACCACGTGCAGCGGCTCGATCCAGGTCCGGCGGTGCTTGCGCTGATGCCATCCCCGCCACGCCAGCAGCGCGCCGAGCACCAGGCCGAGCAGCAGCACGGCGGACAGCAGCAGCACGGCGGCCAGCGGGTCGGCCAGCCAGAGCCACGCCAGCGCCAGCACGGCCAGCGTGGATCCGGTGCGCATGGCCGTCCGGTGCCAGCGGATCCGGTGATGGAACCGGGAGGCGTGCCCGGTCACCGTGAGCGGCCGCGTCCCGGGCCGCAGCCAGCCCGCGTCGGTGACCGGCTTGCCGTGCCAGGGCTGGCCGGTCAGCCAGCGCCACACCAGCCGGTGGATGCCGTGAGAGCGGACGCGGCCCCGCGCGACCAGGTACAGGCCGCGCAGGGCGAAGATCGCGATAGCGGCGAGAGCCAGCAGGACCAGGCCCATCAGCCCGCCACCTTGTTCGAAACAGGTGACACAATCAGGGATGGACGGGAACCTATTCCCTTCCATCCCTCTGTTTCCTTCCTTCCCCTTGTCCTCTTGTTCCCCTTATCCCTCTCGTTCTCCTCCTTTGTCCCATACCTCAGGTTCCTCAGCCTGTTGTCCTGGTTGTTCCCGTTGCGGTGCAGCCGCTCCAGGCCTTCCGGGCACGGGCCGCGGAAGGTGCCCAGCACCAGCACGTGCACGGGCACCTTCCCGCCGGGCAGGCTCACCACCAGGTACCCGTCCTTATCCGGCATCGGCGCCAGCAGGACACCCCCGGCCAGCCGGCCATCGGCCAGCGTGCGGTCCACTGACCGCGTGTGGCCCTGGTCGGACACCTGGTAGCCAGGGGCACCCGGGATGTCAGCCCACCGCTCGCCAGCCACTAGCGCCCCTTTGCGGCCCGTAGTTCGGCCTGGCGCCCGGCCCAGGTTTTGTAGCCCGTGGCCTGGGCCGCGGTCATGACGTGACCACCACAGGCGTGACCGGGCAGTCGTGGCCAAGATCGGCGCACTCAAGGCAGAACCATGCAGCGGCGGGTGACTCCACCTGGCCATGCTCGCCGCAGTAGCGCTTCTCCTTGACGTGCTCATGCACGCACCCGCCGCGCAGGGTCACCGTGGCCGGGCGAGAGCAGCCCCGGGCACGGGCCAGTGAGTCCTCAATCGGGACGGCACCGTTGAACCATGGCCCGGTGCACGCCTGACAAAGGCCGGCGGCGTCGAGCACGGTCTCGCTCACCGCCGGGCCTCCATGCGGAGCTGCCGCGCGGTCGCGGCGTAACGGTCGGCGCGGCCGAGGTCGGCAGCGTGGTCCTCGCACAGGCCGGCGGGGTGGGCGTCGCAGTCGGCGCACTCCCGGCCGCCGATGCCGTGCCTGAGTTCCACCGCGTCGTCCAGCGCGTCGAGCACGGTCTCGAGCTGCGCGGCATCCAGGGTCACCGCGAGCGCGTCGACCAGCCAGAGCCACGCCAGCTGTGCGGCGAGCCGGTGCGCCCATGATGCCCAGTCAGGCTCCGGGCCGCTCGCCAGGGCATCCAGGCCCTCGCGCCGGAAGTCGCCGAGCGCGGCCCTGGCACTCGTGACCCTTGCGGCCAGCTCTTCGCCGGTCACCGGGCACCGTCCCGCACGATCGCCGCATTGGTGATCACGTCCAGCTCGGCCTCGGTCAGCAGCCCGCGGCGCCGGGCCCGCGCGAACCGGGCCACGTGATAGCCGGGGCCAGAGGCTCCCCGCGAGCACGGAGTGCCGCGCGGTGCCCAGCACTGCCCGCACGGCGCCAGGACGGCCACCTCGCACAGCGCATGAAGGAGCTGGCGGCCGGTGCGGGCCCGCTCCATCCGGGCGTCATGACCGGCGCGTTCGGCGGCGCTGAGCACCCGGCTTTCGTCTACCTTGTCGGTCATGGTCATCCGTCCTCCTTGGGGATCGGTGATCCAGGCCCGGGCCGGTGCGTGAACACCCGCCCGGGCCGTTGGCTATGCCGCCCGGTACCGCTCGCCCCTGACCGCGCAGAACACGCGGCCCGGGTGGTGCGGGTCAGGACGCAGCGGCAGGAAGTGGCACGGAGCCAGTGCGCCGGCCGGGTAGCGGCGGCGCAGCAGCAGCGACAGAAACGGCCGGAAACGGTGCTTCCGCGGTGGGGCCGTGTGCACCGCGCGGTCAGGCTCACGGCTCACGGCAGCGGCCGGATTGGGTGCGAAACTGACATAAGGGTCGCCTTTCCTGTTTGCGGGGATGGATGATCAAGGGCCGTCGCAGCGTTCTGAGCGCATGCGGCGGCCCGCCCCGGTGACGGGGCGTCTGTGGGGTGGAATTGCACGGCAGTTGCACGGACTGCCCGGTACCGAGCGGACGGGGTGGCACCGGGCGGTCGGGGAGATGCCTGTGACCTGCACGGGGACGTGCCAGCCGGACGCGGCGGCACGAGACGGACGAGCGGTGCGAGACTACGGATCAGAAGGTTGGGGGTTCGAATCCCTCCGAGCGCGCCACAGTTCCCGCAGGTAGAAGCGTTGCTCGCGTGTTGCCTGGTCCGTCCTCGTTGTCATCTGGCCTGATTCTGGCCGAGCGCTGACACCAGCCCGGTTCCGAGCGTGCGGGAAGACGGCACGCCGCCAGTTGGACAACCGCAGCACGCTTCCGGCAGGCATCGTGAAACGAGATCGTCAGCGTCCTTGCCGACCATGGCGGCCGAAATTTCGCGTGCCAGGAACCGAGAAATCGGGACCGTGCGGGATTGGTGCGACTTCGGAGTGCCAAGCACGATGCGGCCACCGACATCTGAGAAGGCCCGTCGTACGTCGATCCTGCGACGGCTCAGGTCAATGTCGCAGACGCGCAGCCACGCCGAGCCGGGATCCGATCTCGGCCCAGGACGGGAGAGACCCGAGACCCGTAACGTCGAAGATGCTGGCCGATGCGGCGCCGAACAGAGGACCAAGAAATGCACATTCCATGGCGAGCGCGAGAATATGAGAGAACCTGCGCTGATTGTGGTCACGCTTGGCGCGTGCCTAGATGGGCCGCGCACCCGCACATGCAGGGGCTTCCTATGGCGCGTTCAGGAGGCAGCCGAACGCCTGGCGCTAATGCGGCTAATGCGGCTGATGCGGCTGATGCGGTTGTCGCAGCAAATGCAGCGCTGGCCGAAAGAGCATCAGTTTTCCAGGTTTGTCCAGAGTGCAACTCAGTACACTACGCTCAGCGGGCGATCCGGTCCTGAACCGATGGTCGGCACCGACAGTTTGCATCCAGGTGGCGTGCCACGTCCGTGCCAGAACGGGCGGAAACCGCGATCGCCAGCGGTCACCCACGGGCAACCCGAAGGGCGTACGACCTGCGAGCGCGCGGCGACGCCTAAAGCTGTGCCCTCAGGGATGTGGTCACCGATTTCCTCGGTACACGGGACGGGGCGACCTACTACGTGAAGCGGATCTCCGGTCTGTGGCAGCGCTACGACCTGGGGAACGGCCATCCGCTGGTCGGCGCGACGATGCCCAACCTCCCGGCTGGGCGACGGCACTCGGCTCTCCGACCACACCCATGAGGGCCGGGGCTTGCTCGTCGATCTCGCCGGGGACGACCGGCTGGCAGCCCTGGCCAAGCCCAACGCCGGGCGTCTGGAGCTGGTCCGGGATCGTTCGGAGGGCGCCGGGGTGAGCGGCTTGCTGGTGCGTCCCGATGGCTTCGTGGCGTGGGCGGCGGCCGACGGCGCCAGTGACCCCGCCGGCCTGGAAGCCGCCCTGACGCGCTGGTTGGGGGACGACACGGGTCGCTCAGACTAATCTCCTGAGCGCCTTCCATAGGCGGTCATTGACCGACCTCCGGAACGTCAGGTCGGCCAATGTGTTGAAATGGTGCGCAAGTGGCCAAGTATCCAGGGCAGCGATGCCAGGCCACGTGCGGCGTGGGGATGGTGACAGCCAGGGAGGCAGCGAGATGTCCAGCGCGCAGTTGTATGACACCATCGGAGCCACATACACCGTGACGCGGCGCACCGAGCCGCGGATCGCCGCCAGGACCTGGGCTGCGCTCGGCGATGCGCGGACGGTATTGAATGTCGGGGCGGGTACCGGCTCCTACGAGCCCCCCGGCCGTGACGTAATCGCGGTGGAACCGTCGGCGCTCATGCGTGCGCAGCGTCCCGCAGGCGCAGCGCCGTGCGTGGCTGCCACCGCGGAGAGCCTTCCGTTCGAGGACCAGTCCTTCGACGCCGCGATGGCTTTCTCCACCGTTCATCACTGGCAGGACCCGATCGCCGGCCTGCGCGAGATGCGTCGCGTGGCTCGCCGCGTGGTGGTGTTCACGTTCGACACCAGTGACCCCGGATGGCTTCGTCGGTTCTGGCTTACTCGCGACTACCTGCCAGAGGCCGCGGACCTCCTTGTCGGCCGTCCTTCCCTGACCGAGCAGGCCCGCGCGATCGGAGCCCGCATGGAGCCGGTGCTCATTCCGTGGGACTGCGTGGACGGTTTCTTCGAGGCCTACTGGCGTCGGCCCGAGGCATACCTGGACGAGAATGTCCGTCGCGGAATATCGGTCTGGGCCAGAGTCGGGCCGGACGCCGAGCAGAAGGCGGTGCGCAGCCTCCGTAATGACCTCGCCTCAGGTCGGTGGGCCGAACGCAACCGCGACCTCGTCGATCTCGACGCGGCAGAGCTTGGCCTTCGCCTGCTTACCGCCTGAACCCGCCACATCTGGGTACGACTTCGCTGCCGAAGCCACGGGCGTTCCAGGCCCTGGCTCGCATCGGTCAAACGGTCAGCTTCAAACCCTAGTTCCAACGTCTCCTGGTCGCCGTGCGACTGCGATCCGGGTGCCATCAGATAGCAACCCGGCGCGGCGGGCGAGCGAGACCCGCAGCTTCGGGACCACGAAGCGGGAGGTGCTGGTCCTGGCGGACTGGCTGCGCAGCTGGCAGGGTGCCCGCGGTGGTGATGGAGGCAGCCAGCGACTACTGGAAGGGCTCGTTCTGCCGGCTGGAGGCCGGGGGGTTCGAGTGCGTGCTTACGAGCGCCAGGCCGGCGTCCGCCGCCAGATCGCCCGTCACGTCGGCAAGCTCGGCGCCCTCGGCTTCGAAGTCACCCTGTGCCGCATCCCCGAACCAGACCCAGACCCCACAGGCCAGACCCAGGCCGCCTGACCCGTACCGCACTCACCGGCCCTGACCGGCTCCCGATGGCCAGGGTCCGCTGCCGCGCGCCCAGCTGATCTCCATTTTTCGGGTTAGAAGGTCAGCGTTCGAATCTCTCCGAGCGCGCCACCTGCGGAAACAGGTCGACGAAGATCAGATAGCCGGATTCAGGCCATCTTACTTCTCACAGCGCTAAGCGATCTCGTGAATCTTGGCGGAGCCGGCACGCCATCGGTGCAGGTCGTCGCCGCTTGCGTGGACGTAGATCGAATCGACGTACGTGCGTAACAAATCCGGTCCACTTAGGGGGGTTGCTGTTACGCGTCACTCGTAACGAGCGTCGAACGTCGCTCCTGATGAGTACGGGCAGATCGTATGAGGCTGACCGAAACCCTTCATTGATCGTCGCAGTGACGATGGCATGCTCACCGTGACGTTCTGCTTGACAGAGAGCTGGCCTTTGTGGCACCTGGCGCGCCTGCCCGGGGCCGATGTTTCGCTACAGAACGTTACGGTCCTTCAGTCATAGGCCACGCGATATCCGCCGTTACGTGCGGGTCGCGCATCTGCGTATTCATTGACGTGAAGCGCACAAGACAGCGTGTTCTGAGCGAGCCTGGTCCCTATCCAGGTCAGTCCCGCTGTGGCTCGCGCCAGGGTGGAAGAGAGCGTCGGCGGCGGGAGGTCTGGCCACGCCGCATCATGCGGCTACTGACGTCGACGAACTGATCCAGCGCGCTTCGATGCGCCTCCCATGCGGCCTGTATCCGCTGTTTGTCTTGCGGAGCGAAAGTCCTGGACATGGCAAGCTCTTTGCCAGCCTCTTTAAGCGAATCCAGTGCCATGATGAGATCTCCATCCGGGCAGAGGATCCGAAGCCGCGCGGCGGCGAGCAGGGAAGCAGCCAAATCCCAGCCTGCTACAGCATCGTCGGACAGCTCCTCTCTCTCCAGCCACACTCGGTTTCGGAAATCTTCTTCGAGGGCCAGCACAGTCGCTAGCTGTTCGAGGAGCAGGTCGTTCTCGCGGTCGCGAACCGCCAGGAGCCGTAAGAGGTGCTGGCTGAGCAGCGCAATTAGTGCACCAGCTACTACGCCTGCCAGACCGATCCAGGCACTCATCTCGATCCTTCGGTTCCGACGCTGGGGTTCACCACGACGGCAGCTTACGTCCCGGGATGTAGCGTCGCCTCCTGTAGCCCTTGTTCTGCAGCAACGGCTGGGTAATGGCACCCTCTGGATTGGCCGACGCCAGATTCCTGAGGGTGCCCGCAGTGCGTCTCCAGGCGCGAAACTGTCATCCTGTTCAATTTCTCGTAGAAGCCTGGCGGGTAATTTCCTGGCCACATGACGAAGTTGATAAGGTCGGCGATGAAGTCAGCGTTAGAGAGCCAGGTTGCCCGCATCGGACGCCATCTGCGGCTGCCGAGACGTTCACCACGGCGGTACCGAAATTTCGCCGTACAGAACCCGTTGCCCTGTACGGCACCCAAGAATCACCTGGGCACGATCTTGGAACCACAAAATCGGCGTGCTGTACGTGCGGCAGAAATCGTTCCGGCTCGTCTGCTCTTCGTAACTGCTGCTGGCCCGGTTCGAGGTTTCCGACGAGTCGCGCTGGCGGTGTAATGCTCGCGAAAGTCGTCGTTGGCGGCCACGGAATTACGGTCCGGGCGATGCTCACGATCAACGTCGCTGCGTTCTCGTGGCGAATGGTGCCCAACAGCTGGGTCGCGGCGTGCTTCGGTTTTCATCCTGTGGTCAGGGCTGGGTGGGGTCACTGGCGGACTGGCGGCTTTGGCGGGTGTGTGGGTGGTCGGGGCCGAGGGCTTTCTCGCGGATGCGGAGGGCTCGCTGGTGCAGGGGGCGTGCTTCGTCGGGCCGGCCCATGGCGGTCAGCGCTCTGGCTGCGAGGGTGAGGTCGATGGCCACGTAGGGGTGGTGGGGGCCAAAGGCTGCCTCGTCAATGCACAGGGCCAGCTGGTGCAGGGGGATGGCTTCACCGGGACGGCCCAGGGCTGTGAGTGTCTGGCCTAGGTAGTTGTGGTCGTTGGCCAGGTCGGGGTGACCGGGGCGCAGGATAGCCTGGTGGATGCGCAGAGCCCGCTCGTGCAGGGGCAGGGCCTCGCTTGCCCGGCCGAGGCCGGTCAGGGCGCGGCCTACATGATTGAGGTCGAAGGCCACGTGAAGATCGCCGGGGCCGAGGGCGGCCTCCCGGATGCGCAGGGCACGCTGGTGCAGGGGAAGAGCCTCGCTCTCGCGGCCGAGGCCTGACAGCGCCCGGCCTATATAGCTGAGGTCATCGGCCACGTCGGGGTGGCCGGGGCCGAGGGCGGCTTCCCGGATGCGGAGGGCGCGCTGCTGAAGGAGCAGGGCCTCGGCGGTGCGGCCCAGGGCGGCCAGTGCCTGGCCCAGGTAGTTGAGGTGGTGGCCACGTGGGGGTGGCCGGGGCCGAGAGCTGTTTCGTGGATGCGCAGGGCGCGCTGGTGCAGGGGCAGGTCCTCGCCGAAGCGGCCGTGCCTTCGCAGGTAGACGCCTGCGCTGGTGAGCAGCCAGGCAGTGGTGTCTGCCTGTGCCGTTCCTGTGTGATGTGCCGTTGCCGTCAGGACACTGGGCAGCAGTGTCCGCCAGCGCGGCCAGCTTTCCTGTGCGGTCCAGACATTGCTTGGCAGGTCGGCATGAAGAAGGACGAGGGCCGTTTCCAGCGGCGTGCCCGCGGCGGTCGTGGGGTGACGGTTGCGGGTGACGTCCTGGATGAGCCGGTGGACGATGATGCTGCCGCCGCTGCGCCGGGCCAGGGAGTACCCGGTCAGGGCGCCGATCGCGTCGGCGAAGGCGACCGGATCCGCGGCGGCGCTGGCCAGGGGTTCGGGGAGCTGGCCGCTGTGCCGGGTGAACAGGTCGAGCGGGATCGGCTGGGGCGCGAGCCAGGCGCACAGTTCCAGGAGCTGGACCGCGGCAGGAGCAGTCTCCTCGAGCTGGTCGATGGACAGCGACCAGATGGTAGCGATCGTGCCGGGGTGCCCGGCGGCCTGGCCGCGGCGGTGCAGGTCGGCGCTGCGGGTGCCGAGCAGCTGCAGGTACTCACCCGGGGGCATGCCGGTCTGGTCGAGGTAAGCGGTGGCCTGGTCCAGCGCGAGCGGCAGGTCACCCAGCCGGGCAGCCAGCTCCGCCGCTTCGGTATCGGTAAGGGCTGGGGCCCGGCGCCGCAGCAGCGCGATCGCATCATCCCGGGCGAGGATGTCCAGGTCCAAGACCCCGCCTAGAGCACGGAACCCGCCGCGGCGGGTGGTGATTAGCACGTGCCCGGGCCCGCCCGGCAGCAGCGGCCCGACCTCCTGCGGGCTCTCCGCATTATCGAAGATCAGCAGCCACCTGTCCCGCGAGCGCAGGGCACGGTGTATCGCCGCCAGCATGACGGCGAGGTCATCTACCTGGGCCAGGCCGAGCTCGGCACCCAGCCGGGCGAACTGATCGCCGATCAGCGCCGGCTGCCCGGCATTGACCCACCACACCAGGTCATAGTCGCCCGCGTTCCGGTAGGCGAACTCGATAGCTGCCTGGGTCTTCCCGATCCCGCCCATCCCGTGCAGCGCATGCACCGTCACCGCCCGGTGCCCGGCCAGCCACTCACGCAGCTTCTCCAGGTCGTCTGCACGGCCGGTGAAGTTCGGGTTCCGCGGCGGCACGTTCCACACGCCGGGCAGCCCGCCCGGCGCCGCGGCCGCGTCCGGGCGCAAGTCTTTGAGGTCATGAAGAGCCTGGAGTAACTGGAGCTCCAGCTGCCCGGGAGTGGCGAACGTCGCCGCCGTCACACCGGAGTCCAGGACCTTCACCCGGAACTTCCGCTGCCGCTCCCGCAAGGCCGGGTCCTGACCCGGCGGCACCGGCAGTTCCGCGCCGGAATCGAGCAGGAACATCAGCCGCTGGATGCCCGCCTCGGTGGCGGTATCGAACTCCAGCTCTGTATATGACACCCCCGGCTGGTCACAGACCGGGCTGCCGTAATGCAGGCCGATCAGGCCCACGTACACATCACACCCGCGGACCTGGTCCTGGCAGTACCGTGCGGGCTTGCTGTCGCGGGCGGTGAAGTACGCCATGTCCACGATCGCGTCCCCGGCACGGATCACCGCCTGCTCGGCCGCAGCCACGAACGACCGGCCCGCCGGGAACTCCCGCAGCTCGCCGGTATGGCTCAGGAAAACCCGCCGCGCAACCCCCACACCCCAACGCTACGCCCCCTTACCTCCAGGGCCCGGTTCCCGCTATGGGCCGTTGCGCTTCGACTCCGGGCTGGTGTCCGGGCAGACCGGCTCGGCCACCTGAAACGGTGGCCAGCCACGGCCGGTCCCGACCCCAGATGCCCGCCGGCTTGACCAGACTGCCTGGCTGGCGCAGCGCCGTGCGGGCCGTCTGCTCTCACAGGGACACAGCGCCCGCCTCATGAGCATCAGGACGTGACAGCCGTGGATATCAGATCGACTCACCACAAGGCGGGTGCAGACCGGCGCCACACTGACCGTCACCTGGAACTGCCCATTGCCCGCCATCAGCAAGCGCCCGAATACCAGAAGAACCGCCACTCAAGGTGACCGGGGGTATCAGACGAGCAGCGCGCGTAGCCGCCGATCTGGTTGGGGCAACCCCTGACGTGCTGCCCACGATGCCGCGCAGATCTGGCTGATATGCACTACCTGGGTCCACACGTAAACCGAACCGCAAAGCGCGCCGATTCGGCGTACTGCGCGTGCAGCAGACCATCGCCCCGGCAGGCTTACTCACTCTTCGTAACTGCTGCTGGCTCGGCTCGAGGTTTCCATCGAGTCGGCTTGGCGTCGGGATGCTCACGAAGTCGTCGTCGGCAGCCAGAGTATTACGGTCCGAGCCATACTCACAATCAACGACGCCGAGGGTTCGTGGCGAGTGACGCGCAACAGTTGCCGCCGTGGGCCGAGGCAGTGCGGGTGAAGGTTCAATCAAGCTCGTGGTCGAAGTACAGGCAGAACGGATGGCCCGCTGGATCGAGGAGCACGCGGACGTCTTCCTGCGGTTGAAACTCGGCCAATGTCGCACCCAGCTCAACCGCATCGGCCACGGCAGCAGCCAGATTGTCTACCGCGATGTCGATATGCATCATCATCTGCTGGCGTCCGTCGGCAGACGGCCAGACTGGCGGCACGTAGTCCGGCGAGGATTGGAAAGCAAGGTACGACGAAGTGCCAGGGACGGCTATCGCCGCGCTGTCGTGCTCCTGTTTCGCGATCGGCCACCCGAGCAGGCTGGCATAGAAGTTGGCTAGGGCAACGCCATCGGGTGCCTCCAGCACCACGCCCCACCAATCAGTCCTGGATCGCCCGAGCATCCACAAATCATGTCACTGCCGAGCATGACTGTCCTGGCCTGATATCGAAGAGATCTCGCAGTCCGCCGACCGCTGGCGCTGGCCGGGCTCCGGGAGGACGGGAAGACCGCGCGGCGCCAGTTGAACAGCTGCAGCATGACCCGTCGCCAAGCATCCATCGAGCACGCCAGCGCACAGGCTCGGAGCGAGTATGCAACCTGATGCGGCACCTGAGGCATCTATATAAGTGACAGCATGTCGGCCTGGGGGTCGGCCGCCTCGGAGGAGCGCTGGTCACGTGACATCCGCGGAGGAGTTCGTTGAGTTCGCGGCAGCCGCATCACCCCGCCTGCGGCGGGCGGCATTCCTCCTCTGCGGCGACTGGCATACCGCAGAGGATCTTGCGCAGACGACGCTGGCGAAGGTATTTGTCTCCTGGCGGAAGGTCAGCCGGCAAGACGCAGCGCACGCCTACGCCACGCGCACGCTGGTTAACACATACCTCGCCGACAAGCGACTGAAGCGCGCCGGAGAGGTTATCACCGACAAGCTCCCCGAGCGCTCAGTCGAGTCGCCGACGCCGGAAGCGCGAATCGTAGTGCTCGACGCGCTCGCCACGCTCCCGCCTAAGAGCCGCGCGGTTGTGGTGCTGCGCTACTGGGCGGACCTGAGCGTGGAGCAGGTGGCGGACGTGCTTGGTTGCTCGCCGGGCAACGTGAAGAGCCAGAGCGCTAGGGCACTAGACAAGCTGCGGGCAGTACTGGGCGACGCAATCACCGAATCTGGCTCGCCGGACCATCCGCGGGAAGAACGGCATGAGACAAGGAAAGGCCGACATGGATGACACGGCACTGCGCAGACTGCTAGATAGCGCCATCGTCGGCGAGCCGCCGATCGGGCTGATCGTGCGCAACTCACTGCGGGCGGGCATCAGGCTCCGACGCCGTCGCCGAGCCCGCGGCGTTGCCGGGACCGCAGCAGTCGTCGTAATCGCCGCCGCCGTCCCAGCGGTCACCGGGGCAATTGGCCACACCTCCGCTGGGCCGCGAACAGGGATACAGCGGATGGCGCAAATTGCCTACGTCGCTAACGGCCGCGCGGATACGGTGACGCCGATCGCGACGGCCACCAACACACCGGAAAAGCCGATCAAGGTCGGCATGTCACCCGGGCCGGTTGTGATCACCCCGAATGGGAAGACCGCATACGTCCTCGACAGCTCGAACACGGTGACGCCGATCGCGACGGCCACTGATACGCCGGGGAAGCCGATCAAGGTCGGGGACGATCCCGACGGGATCGCGATCACGCCGGACGGGAAGACCGCCTACATCGCCAACATTGACTCGAACACGGTGACGCCGATTGCGACGGCCACCAACACGCCGGGGAAGCCGATCATGGTCGGAGTCCGTCCCAGGGTCATCGCGATCACGCCGGACGGGAAGACCGCCTATGTCGTCAATCAAGGCTCGAGCCAGGGCACGGTCACGCCGATTGCGACGGCCACCAACATCCCCGGAAAGCCGATCAAGGTCGGGAATAACCCCATGGCGATCGCGATGACGCCGGATGGGAAGACCGTTTACGTCGCGAACAGCGGACCGCTCAATGGCTCTCCGAGCACGGTGACGCCGATCGCGACGGCGACCAACATCCCCGGGAAGCCGATCAAGGTCGGGAGCGGTCCCTGGGCGATCGCGATCACTCCGGACGGGAAGACCGCCTACGTCATCAATTTCACTTCGGATACGGTGACGCCGATCGCGACGGCGACCAACATCCCCGGAAAGGCGATCAAGGTCGGCAAGGAACCCTGGGCGATCGCGATCACTCCGGATGGGAAGACCGCCTACGTCGCCAGCTGGGAGTCGGGTACGGTGACGCCGATCGCGACGGCGACTAACACGGCGGGAAAGCCGATCAAGGTCGGCACGGGATCGTGGGCGATCGCGATCACTCCGGATGGGAAGACCGCCTACGTCGCCAGCTGGGAGTCGGGTACGGTGACGCCGATCGCGACGGCGACCAACACGGCGGGAAAGCCGATCAAGGTGGGCAAGGGACCAGACGCGATTGCAATCACCCCCTGAACTGCATGGACGTTGGTTGCCTCGACAGCGGACCACTACCAGCAGTCGCGCCCCGAATACCCTCAGGAACTCTTCGAAGACGCGGACCGCAGTCCCGGTCACCGGCTCCAGCTTCAACCCGGCCGCGAAACACCGGCGAGCCGCGCAGCTACTGAGCCCCAGCGGCCACCTGGCTGCCTGGGTGCGACACATGTCTTCCCACCAGACGGAGACCCCTTCTTCCGGGGAGATCCAATCCGCCGCGGGCGGACGGAATGGCTCAGGCGGCCGTCGTAGCCGACGGCCGCCTGATGATTAACAAAACTGGGACTGGTCAGTCCTCGTTGTACCACTGGTCGTCGAATGCAGACAGCAGCGGGGATGACGGGACAGAGGCGGCGTAGAGCGCGCCTGGCTCGGTGTCCACCACGTCGCTGGGATCCCTTGAGATCGACTCGTCCGTGTTCCAGTTCGTGTCCGTCAGCTCGCCCCGGTGGCCGGCGCTATCGGTTACCCAGATGGTGTCGTAGTGCACCATCCCGAAGTCCGAAGTCCCGTCGTAGGACCCCGACGGATACCCCTCCGTGATCACTTCGGCCGAGGAGTTGTTGCAGGTCGCGGCGCATGTGGTGTTGACGCTGAAGGTCTGCCCGGAGGTGATATCCGTGAGGGACAGCGTGTAGACGTGCGTCGAGGAGTTGTAGTAGACGCTCGAGTTGATCGCGTCGCCGGCATTCAGGTAGAACTCGACTTGCACCCCGGCAGGGTACATCTCGTACCACCCGAAGTAGCTTGCGCTCCCGCCGACGCAGTAACCGCTGACGCCATCCTGTTCGACGGTGCTGTCGCTGTCCCCGTCGAGCCCGACCCAGTCGTAGGAGAAGGCGTTCGGGGTGACGCCGCAGTTGACGCTGGGGACGGTGTAGTCGGCCTGGACATAGCGGAACGATGTCGCCTTCCCCGACTTCGGCAGGGCGATGTAGCCCGACCAGTTGCCGCTGTACTGGATCGGGATTCCCTGCGCATTGACGGCAGCCCGCCCGTCCCTGGGGAGGCGGATGTCGGGCCGGAGGCCTCCCGTCCCGTGGATCACTGGCCGCGGCGCCGAACTGGCAGCTATCGGGTGTGCGGCCGCCGAGCCCGCCGACACGCCAACCACTGCGACCGCAGTTGCGGCGAAGATCGTGAATCTTCCGAATCTGAGCATTTAGTCCACCCTTACTCTGCTAGGACGTTTCAGGCCTTCATTACGCAGAGTGTGACGAACCGATTCAGATACATCCGAAACATGGTGTGCGTCGGGTGCGGAGCCCCAGCCGACGCTTATCCGAGCTGCTGGGTGCGTAGTGGACGCCGGGCGATCCGGCCGCACGGAACAGTCGACCCGCGATCTCGGGATCGGTCAGCCCTTGAGCGATGAGGCTGAGGATCTCGGCCTCGCGCTGATCCTCGCCGCCAGGGCCGCGTCGACTCCGGCTGCGCCGACGATGAAGATGAGAAAGGCCCGCTTGCTGGCGCTTCGGTCACCGTCGTGGAGGCCTCTCCGTAGATCATCAGCCGTCTCCAGGTGCGATGTTCAGAGTGGCCGCGGCGGAGTCCACCCAGGCCCTGAGGTAGGCATCGAGACCGACGTCGCCGGGCGTGTGGCCGATCAGTGCGTTCAGGACCCGGTAGTAGGTCAGCGACGCCACCAGCACTGCGGCCGTGGCGGCTGGGTCGGCAACGCTTACCAGGCCGCGCTCCTGGCCGGCCCTGAGCCAGTCGGATAGCTGCCGGTACAGGACGCTCAACAGTCCTTCCCAGAGAACGTCCTCGAGGCACGGGGAACAGCAGTCGGAACGCCAGCGCCCTGGCACGGCGGACGGCGGACGGATGCGAGCAGACCGCCGTCGCCGGCCGCTGCCTGGCAGCCGTTACAGTGCCTGCTTCCGCTCGAGGTATTTCAGCGCGGCCCAGCCGGCGGGCACGGGAAGCCAGAAGGTCAGCAGCCGGAACAGCAGCACCGAGCTGACCGCCACCGCGCCCGCCAGCCCGGCCGCCCGTAGCCCGGCAGACAGCGCCGCCTCGACGGCGCCAAGTCCGCCGGGTGTGGGCACGATGGATCCGAGCGCACTGCCGGTCAGGTAGACCACGGCCACGCTCGCCACCGGCACGGAGCCGCCAAGCGCGCGAACGCATACGGCCAGGCAGAGGATGTAGGCGGCGCTTAGCAGGAGCGCGCCGCCAATGCCCTGGATAAGCTTGCGCGGCTGCTGTGCCACCTCGAGCAGCCGTGGCAGCACCTGGCTGAGCGTCGGTGCAAGCCGGGCGCGCAGCAGCCGCCGGCCGGCCGGCAAGGCGAAGACGGCGAGCACGATCGCCACGATCCCGGCGAGCACGAAGTAGATCCATGACGGCGGACTGAACGCATGACTCCTGGCGGTTCCGGTGACCGCGACGAACACGACGAGCAGCAGAATGTGCAGGACGAAGGCCACGACCTGGGACACGCCAACGCTGGCCGCTGCGACCGGCGCCGATACCTTCCTGCGTTGCAGGTAGCGGATGTTGAGCGCAGCCCCCCCGACGGCCGCGGGTGTCACGAGCGTGACGAAGGAACCAGCCAGCTGGGCGAGCATCGTGCGCACGAAGCTCAGCCGCTCGGTGACGAATCCCGATAGCGACCACGTCGCACCGACGTAGGTCAGTGCCGAGAAAGCCAGCGCCACGATGCTCCAGCGCCAGTCCGCCGATCGCAGGACGCTCGCGAGGCTGGCCCGGCCCAGCTCGCCCGCGAGCAGATAGGCCGCCACGACGCTCGCGACCAGCGTTAGCAGGGTGCGCAGCCGGATACGCTCCAGCCGTACGGGAGTGACCTCGCCGCCAGGAACAGCCGCGAGGAGCCGCTTCCTCAGGGCAGGCAGGACTTCCTTGCGGCGGCTCAGGGCTGTCTTGGTGGACGGGGCGAGCACGACGGTCTGCAGCAACGGCACAACCGCGGCAACCTCGTCGACGCCTACCTTCTCAACAGCAAGATCCGCGGTCCTGTCCGGCCCGACGCAGAGCGCGAGCTCGGTAATGAACTGGACCAGGTCAAGGCGGAGCTGTAGATCCGTCGCGGCCACGTCGCCGCTGCCCATATCGAGCAGCATGACGCGGCCGTCGGTGGTGAGCAGGATGCGGTCCGCGGTGAGGGCTCCGTGCGTGACGCGGTGTGCGTGCAGCCGGAGCACGGCATCCCAGACGCGCCTTAGCTCGGCATCGGTCGGACCGGGATCATGTTCGGCGAGAGTCGCCCCTTCGTGATGCTGGTAGGCGAGTACGTCGGCCTCCGGGCCGGCTCGGACCAGGGCACGCAGCTGGGGAATGGGCGCGCCCGCGTTTTCGGCGGCGTAGGAAAGCAGTGCCCGTCGCTCCACCGTTCGGTCCACGGACAACGGCGCGCTGTGTGATACCTGATCCTGCAACCGCACCGAGCGGTATAGCCGGTAGATCGCGCCGGCCGCCTGCTGGTCCCGGTCATACGCGAAGACATCGAGCCGGTCACCGCCACGCGCGGTTGCCGCATAGTGCCGGGACTCCGCGCCGACGGGCAAGGTCCGCCGCATCTCGACCACCTGACAGCTGACGGTGCTCAGTGCCGCGGCGATCTCCTCAGCGGTGGGACGCAGCGACATGGAGCCGGCGGCGTACCGCACGCCGAGCCCGATCACGCGACCGGCCAGCAGCGTGATGAGGAGCGATAGCACCGTCGTGCGCAGCGCCGCCAGGTTCACCAGCGCGTAGCTACCGAATACCAGCCACATTGCGGTCCGCCAGCGCGGTCGGCCGCTGAGGCCGATCATGGTGGCGAAAGCGACAACGCCAGCCAGGTACCCGTCGAGCGGCGTCATATGGCTGGCGCCAGGCCGCGACATGGTGATCGCGTCATAGAGTGGCGTGGCTGCACCGCGCCGGAGCAGCGCGCCGGTAATGGTCACTGCCGCGACCGTGAGGATGCCTGTCGCCGCGGCCTCGGCAAGCCGTCTCCCCTGCCGCCGCACGAGCTGGCGGACGGCCAGGGCGACGGGCAGGATCAGCAGCGCGAACAGGACCAACGGCTGCGCGGCGGCGAGCGCGGTGTAAGGCACCCGCCTGCTAGCTTCCACGATGTTGGTTTCCACGCCGGTCGTCGTCGCGGCCGCCACGATGCCGGCAACGGCTAGCAGAACGATCCCGATACAGCAGACAATGCAGCGCAACAGATCGATCGGCTTGCGGATCCGGCGCTCAAGATGATCCTCGACCAGGACTGGGTGAGGCCGCAACGCAGCCGCCACCGGGACCGGGCCCGCAGGCTCGTCCGGCACGGGGCTTGGCCGAGGCGACTTCACGGCACGATCGTTTCACCTATTCCGTCCGCCAGGTCGACGCGGATTGACTTCGATGTCCGTGGCGTGGGGCAAAATCACGCGGTGAATGCGCAGGCCAGGGTGCGACGGCGGGATCGCCTCGGCCTTGATGGCCCGCGCACGTGCCGGGTGCGAGTGGCTCCACGTCGACTTCGGGGACCACCTGCGCTCGTTCTACGGCGTATGCGCGAGACTCGTCTCGATCGCCATCGCGGTGAACGCTGTGGTGTCCCGCCCTCGGCGGGCGGTGTCATCGGCGTAGGCCGACGTTGCCCCTGGTCGCTCTCGTGCGCGCAGCGCCTCATGGATGATCGGTTGCCACTGCGACCCGAACGCGACCAGGGCGTGCCTTCCGGCTCCGCTCTTGGACGTCATCGACCCGGTGGCGAGCAGGTGATGCAGCCGGCTGACGCCCAGTACGCACCACGCGGCCGATTCCGGCTTGGCCGCCGCGGTCGGCTCCGCGACCAGCGCATCGGCTACCCGCGCCCAGTACGAGCTCAGGTTGTCGTAGGAGAAAGCCCGGAGCACCGCATCGTCGGCCCACACGTCACCCGCGGTCAGCTCGGGTCCGCGGACCGTGACTCCGTATCGGGCGAGCTCATGCCAGGTGACGGGGTTGACCTCGAACCGTCCAGCGCGGCAGAAACTCCCGCCGAACATATATGGAACGTCCGGACACTCGGCCGGGGGGCTGGCGAGATCGCTGCGGATCAGGTGGATCCCGTCGAAGTCCGGCCGAGGCTGTGCATCGCGGGTCTCCGCATGCGCCGCGGCGAGCGCGTCCAGGTCCGCGTCGCCCGGCCTGGCCGACAAGATCACCACGAAATCGACGTCGCTGCTGCCAGCGAAGTACTCGCCAAATCCGAGCGAGCCGTGCAGGTAGAGACCCTGCACAAGCCCGGGCGACTTCCTGTCGATCGACGCCAGGAAGCGCTCGGTGACCTGTGCGACCTCCGGTGGCAGCGGCATTTCGGAACTTTACCCGCGCGGATCCTTTGAGCGGCGCTCTTACAGCGGGCACCGCTGATCTAAGGCCGGATTCCGGCCATCCCGATCGAGTTTCCCTGGCACCACTGGGACACGCAGGTGCGGCAAGCACTCATACTGGGCGCCATGGACACAGAGGACATCGTGCTGACCGGGAAGCACGTCCGCCTCGAACCGCTCGAGTACCGCCACGTTTACGGCCTGGCGGCCGCCGCGGAGGCTGATCCTTCGCTCTACACATGGAGCTCGGTTCCGCAGGGGGACGACGCGGCCATCAGCTACGTCAGCACCGCACTCGCCTGGCGGGACGCGGGTAACGCGATGCCGTTCGCGACCGTCCGCGTTGATGATGGCACCGTGATCGGGTCGACACGCTTCTGGAACCTTGAGCGATGGTCGTGGCCACCCGCCCATCCCAGGCACGGCGGCTCTGCCCCTGACGCCTGCGAGATCGGTTACACCTGGCTGGCCCGCTCGGCGGTACGGACGGGGGCGAACACCGAGGCAAAGCTGCTCATGCTGACGTATGCCTTCGAAATCTGGCAAGTGCTGCGGGTGTGCTTTCACACCGACGCGCGCAACGAGCGGTCACGTGCCGCCATCAGCCGCATCGGCGGACAGTACGAGGGAATTCTTCGGGCGCACCGGATCGCCGCCGACAACACCGTGCGTGATTCGGCTCGCTACTCGATCCTGGCGGCGGAGTGGCCAGCGCTGAAACAGCGGCTCGGTAACCTCGCCGATCGCGACTGACAGCTGGCGACCGCCAGGTGAGCTTCGGCGATGTGGATGTGAGAGTACCCCCACCGCTGGTAGGCCACGCCGCATTCATCTGGGCTGGCGGGCCTGGCCGTACGCCTGGCCGGCTCCCGGGCAGCCCTCTCACGCCACCGCCACGCACCCGGGAGCTGGGTGCGTGGCGGTGGCATGTCCTGCGCTGGTCGTGTCGGAGTCAGCTGCGCCGGTACCTGAGGGCGGCCAGCGGGCCAAAGACCACGACGAAGCCGAGCGCCCACAGCAACGCGCGGACGACCAGGTACCCGGCAGAGTGACCGATCAGCGTCTCGGCAGCCTGGCCCTGTGTCAGGGCGCGGACCGAGTCCACCATGTAGGTGATCGGCTGGCGGCTGGCAAACGCCTGGAGCCAGCCCGGCATGGAGGACACCGGAATGTAGGCGCTGGAGATGAACGTGAAGGGAAAGACGAGCAATGCCATGCCTTGCGCCGCCTGTGGTGTCCCTGCCAGCAGGCCGAGCATGATGAACAGCCACTCGAAGGCGAACCCGAAGATCACGCACAAACCGAAGGCGGCCAGCGCGTTAACTACCGAGTCGTGCAGGCGAAAGCCGACCGCGAACCCGATCGCGGCGGTCACGATCAGCCCCCAGGTGTTCCAGGCGGTGTCCGCGAGTGCTCGCCCGGTCAGGAAACAGACGCGCGGGACCGGCAGCGAGCGCAGCCTGTCCACGAATCCCTGCTCCAGATCCTCGGCCGCTCCGGTCGCCGCGCCCATTCCGGAGAACAGCACGCCGGTCGTGATGAACCCGGGGACCAGGAAGTCCACGTAAGGGATGCCGCCGCTGATCGCGATGGCACCGCCGAATACGTACCGGAAGATCAAGAGGAACATCGCGCCCTGGATGGTGCCGAGCACGATGAGCTGCGGTGTGCGTAGATAGCGCAGCACCGCCCGTCTCGCGATCTGCAGGGTGCTAACGCCGATCGAGGTTGTCTTGGTGATCGGCATGGTGGCAACAGCCATGGTTCTTTCTCCGTCCGCGCCTTGCAGGCGATCGGCTGTCAGGAAGCAGTCGTCTCGAGCGCGGCATCGGCGCTCGGCTGCCCGGTCAGCGTGAGGAACACCTCGTCGAGCTTGGGCTGGCGCAAGGCGACGTCCTCGACTTCGAGGCCAGCCTCCTCGACCGCCCTGAGCGCGTTCATGAGCACCGGCCCGCCGCCCTCGACGCTCACGCTCACCTGGCGGGTGGCCTGGTCGATGCGTACCTCGCCGTGGTCGAACCGCCGCAGCACCTGCGCGACCCGGGCCACATCGTCGTCGGTCCGGACATGAACCTCGATCACCTTGCCGCCCACCCGGCGCTTGAGCTCGGCTGGCGTTCCGGCCGCGACCACCCGGCCGTGGTCGATGATCACGACGTGACTGGCCAGGTTGTCCGCTTCGTCGAGATACTGGGTGGTGAGCAGGACGTCTGTCCCTTGCCCGACCAGCGTCCTGATGGCGTCCCAGAGCTCGATCCGGCTTCGCGGATCCAGCCCCGTGGTCGGCTCGTCGAGCAGCAGCAGCTTCGGCGCGCCCACCAGGCTGGCGCCGAGGTCCAGCTTGCGCCGCATGCCGCCCGAGTAGGTGCGCACCAGGCGCCCGGCCGCGTCGGCCAGGCCGAGCATCTCGAGCACCGATGATGCGTTCGATCGCGCGTTCTTCCGGTTCTGGCCGAACAGGCGGGCGACCATCTCCAGGTTCTCCCGCCCCGTCATGGCCGGCTCGATGGCGGCGAACTGCCCGGCCAGGCCGATGGTCCGCCGGACCGCGGGCGCCTGGCGGCGAACGTCGTACCCGCCGACCCGCAGGTCCCCGCCGTCCGGCCGCAACAGCGTGGCGACCATCCGGATGAAGGTCGTCTTGCCGGCGCCGTTCGGTCCGAGCAGGGCGACGACCTGCCCGGACTCGGCCGTAAGGTCGAGCCCGTCCAGTGCTTGCGTCTTGCCAAAGCGCTTGGTCAGCCCCCTGGCTTCGATGATGAGCGCCACGTGGCACCTTCCTCATAGAACATCGTTCGATAAGCTCGAACGCGATTCTGACATAAGTAATGTCGCGTTGTCAAACAGTGTTCGAGAGAGTCGAATCTCGTTCCGTTCGCGGTACACTAGCTGACATGACACAAGACGGGGAGGGATCTTGGGCGAACACCGCTGGCGTCCCCGAGCCACCCTGGCGCACGACACCGAAATCAGCCGGGCGCACGCCCCTGACCCAGGAAGCCATCGTGGCGGCGGCGCTACGTGTCCTTGACGCCGAGGGGATGGATGGCCTGTCGATGCGCCGGGTGGGCGAGGAATTGGGCACCGGCGCCGCGTCGATCTACTGGCACGTGCGGAACAAGGAGCAGTTGCTCCAGCTGGTATTCGAACGGGTGATCGAGGAGGCCAAGCTTCCCGAGCCCGATCCGTGGCGCTGGCAGGAGCAACTCAGGGTCTTCGCGGACCAGATGCGAGCCGTCCTGAAGAGCCACCGTGACGTGGCGCGGCTCACGCTCGGGCGCGTTCCCTCAGGTCCCGCGCTGGCGGTAGTCAGCGAGTGGCTGTTCACTCTGCTGACACCGGTCGGCATCCCGGACCAGGTCATCGCCTACCTCGGGGACCTGTTCGGCCTTTACGTCGGGGCGTTCACGTTCGAGGAGAGCCTCGGGACCGCCTCCTTCACCGGTACGGACCTCTCGCCCGAACAGTTCTTCACCATGCTCAAGGACTACCTGCTGTCGCTCCCCGAGGACCGGTTCCCGCACACCCGGGGGGCGGTGGACGTGCTGTTCGGCGGCAGCCGCGATGACCGGTACGCGTTCGGCATTGACCTCATGCTCCGCGGGCTCGAGTCATACGCGACTAAGGCTCCGCGCTGAGCCCGCACGAGATCCGCCAGACGAGGCCTAACCGCGCAGCAGGATCCCGCGGATGAAGGCGGCCTGGCCCGCATGCTCGAGATCGTCGGCGATCACGCTCACCAGCCGCACGGCGAGCGTTACCGGCGGGTCCCACGATTCGTCCACCACGCGCGGAAGATCGACGTCGCTCAGGGTACGGACGTAGCGGGTCGTTTGCTCGAAGACCGCGTCGTGATACCCGGTCAGCAACTCACCGGACTTCACCCGGACGGCCGCGACATCAGCGGTCCCGTGCTCGTATCCCGTGGCCAGCCGCCCGAACGGCAACTCGAACCGCTCCGCCCAGCCACCCGACGTCCATACCTGCTCCACCTCCGCGACGCCGGCGATGTGATCGTCCTGGACCCTGGTCAGATGCCACACCAGCCAGGCAATCGAGTTCGCGTCGGCGTCAAGCCGGAACTCCAGCTGCTGCGGCGACAGGCCATCCACCGCCTGGTGGACTGCCTCCCGGATCCGGTGGAACCCATCGGCAAGCAGGTCAGCGCTTGTCATCGGTCAATCCCCTCCCTTTTTCGTTGACTGCCCCCGGCGGTCAGCCCGTCAGCGCCTGGTAGACCAGCTGCCGCAGCTGGGAGCGGATGCGATGCGCACTCGTCGGCAGCAGCTGGGTGTAGAAGGAGACGGTCAGCTGCTCCGCGTTGTCGACCCAGAATGCAGTATTCGCCGCGCCTCCCCAGGAATACTCGCCCTCGGTGCTGACAGTCTTGCTCGCCGCGGGGTCGATGATCACGGCGAAACCGAGGCCGAAGCCGACACCAAAGAACGGGGCGTCGGCGATCAGCCTGCGGCCGAACGTCTCCATGTCGGCGCCGCCGGGCAGGTGATTGCGGGTCATGTAGGCGACCGTCCGGGGGCTGAGCAGCGTTACGCCGTCTAGTTCCCCGGCCGGGCTGTCCGGGCGGTGCATCAGCATCTGGGTAAAACGGTGATAGTCCGCGGCGGTGGAGATGAGCCCCGCCCCGCCGCTGAGAAAACGTGGCTCGTGCTTACCCACGGCGCCGAGCGTGTCATCCCGGACCGCCTTGCGGCCGGGGCCCGCTACGTACAAGGCGGCGAGCCGCGTCAGGTCCTCCGCGGCGACATGGAACACGGTGTCCGACATGCCGAGCGGGCCCAGGATGCGCGCGGCGAAGAACTCGTCCAGGCTCTGCCCGGACGCGACCTCGACAATCCGGCCCAGTACGTCCGTCGCCACCGAGTAGTTCCACTCGCTGCCCGGCTGGAACAGCAGTGGCAGGCCCGCCCAGGCGTCGCAGCAACCCGCCAGGTCGAGCCCGGCCGGCGATGCCCACTCGAACCCGGCGTTCCGGTACATGCCGTCCACCGGGGTTGTCCGGTGGAAGCCGTAGGTGAGGCCTGCGGTGTGCGTCAGCAGATGCCAGATCCGCACCGGCTCGGTGGCGGGCACGGTCAGCGGACTGGACTCGGGCCCGCCCGCATACACCCGCATGCCGGCGAACGAGGGGATGAACGCGCTCACCGGATCGGTCAGCTCGAAGGCGCCCTCTTCGTACAGCATCATCGCGGCGACCGAGGTGACCGGCTTGGTCATGGAGAAGATCCGCCACAGCGTCCCCGTCTCGACCGGCAGGCCCGCCTCGATGTCCCGCAGGCCATACCGGGACACGTGCACAAGGCGGCCGTTCCTGCTGACCGTCAGCAGCCATCCTGGCAGCCGCCCGTCGTCGACGTAGCGGGCGAAATGCCGGTCGATTCTGGCCAGCCGGCCCGGGTGGAATCCGGCCTCGCCGGGATCGGTTTCTGGCTCAAGCTCAGGCACCAGGGCACCTCCAGGTGATTGTGGTCTTCGGGTTCCCGTCAAGGGTGCCCCGCGGGCTCAGGAGTCAAGAAATTCACCGGCAATCCGAACGAGCAGGGCGAGCTTGTCGCGCTGCGCCTCCGGCGTTACCGGGTTGCCGCCTGCCGAGGTGGCGAAGCCGCACTGCGGGCTGATGGCCAGCCGCTCTGTGCCGACTACAGAGCGAGCCTGCGCGAGCCTGCCGACGATGTCCTCCGCCCGCTCGACCCTGGCAGTCTTCGTGCTGACGAGGCCGAGCACGATGACCTTGTCGTCGGGGACGAGCCGGAGCGGGTCGAAGCCCCCCGAGCGGTCGTCGTCGTATTCGAGCAGCAGCCGGTCGGCCTGCACCCGGCCGAACACCGGATCCGCGATCGGGTCGTAGCCGCCGGCCACCAGCCAGCGGCCGAGCTGGTTTCCGCGGCAGAGATGGAAGCCGAACGTGGCGGGCCGGCCGGCCTCGATCACGGCATTGTCAAGGTCGATCCCGTAGGACAGCCAGCGTTGCATCGGCCATCCCCGCTGCTCGTAGAAGGCGCGCCAGGTGGGGTCGAGGAGCAGCGGGTAGTGCGGGGCATCCAGCTGGATGTAGCTACAGCCCAGCCGGACGAGCTCGCGTGCCTCCTCGCGAAGCACCTCGGTCACGTCTGCCATGAAGGCGTCCAGGCTCGGGTAGGCGCCTGTCGACAGTTCCGGGGACCACAGGTTGGCGAACAGCGTAGGGCTGGGCAGCGTCACCTTGGCCTGCCGGCTGGTGCAGCCGCGCAGGAAGGTGAACTCCTCGGCTGCGAGGTTCCGCCGCTTGCGCAGCGGCGCCACCACCGCCAGCCCGGCCGGGCGGGGGGTCGTCGCGTCGCCCACCTCCGCCGAGTGCCAGTCGCCCCACAGCCAGGCGTCAAGTCCGACCCCGGCGAAGCCGTCGCAGGCAGCGGTCAGCTCGGCCTGGAACGACTCTCGCCGCAGCTCGCCGTCGTTGACGACCGGCAGGCCGATCTCCTCCTGTAGCTCAATGACCTCCCGCACCGCGCGGTCTTCTGCCGCCTTGAACTGCGCCGGGGTGATCTCGCCGCGGTCGCTGGCGGCCCGCGCCTGGTGCAGGAATGGTGGCCGGAGCAGGCTGCCGACATGCTCGACGCGGGCGGTAACGGGCATGAGGCCAGCCTGCCATCCCTGGCTCAGGCTCGGGCACCGGGTCACGTGCGCGTGGTTCGTCGGCTTCAGATCGGGCGCCGACGGTCAGCGCAGCCGCATGAGGCCGTGTCCGGGTGAGCCGGCCGCCTGCAGATCCGCGCCGATCTGGCCGGCCGTGCGCAGCAGCACCGGCAGCAGGCTGCGTCGCGCCTCCGCCGCGCTAGTCCGCGTCGCATGCGTGGCGATGTTGACCGCGGCGGTGGTCCGGCCGGAGCGGTCGCTGATGGGTGCGGCGAGCGACCGCAAGCCCTCTTCGAGTTCCTGGTCTACCAGCGCCCAGCCCTGCTCGCGCACCCGGTCGAGCTCGGCCCGCAGCACATCGGGGTCGGTGATGGTGCGCGGGGTGATCGGGCGCATGCTGACCCGCTCCAGGTAGACATCGAGCTCTTGCTCGGTGAGGTCGGCCAGCAGCACCCGGCCCATCGAGGTCGCGTACGCGGGAAAGCGGGTGCCGATGCTGATCGTCACCCGCATGATGCGCGAGGTCGTGACGCGGGCTACATAAACGATGTCGGTGTCGTCAAGCACCGTGACGGAGGCGGTTTCCTGCACCTCGGCGACCAGCCGTTCCAGGTGCGGCTCGGCGATCTGCGGAAGGGACAGGCTGGACAGGTAGGCGTAGCCGAGTTCGAGCACGCGCGGGGTCAGGCTGAATCGTCGTCCGTCGGTGCGCACGTAGCCAAGCTCGGCCAGCGTCAGCAGGAACCGCCGGGCGGCCGCCCGGGCGAGCCCGGTGATGCTGGCCACCTCGCTGAGCGTGAGCTCCTGGTGTGTCTCGTCGAACGCCTTGATCACGGCCAGTCCGCGGGCCATCGACTGGACGAACTCGGGTCCTCGCTCCTCCGTCGGCTCAGCCACGGCCGGTCATGCCTCCAGCACGTTACGGTTCATCCACGACAGGAAGGCATCCCTGTCCCGGCTGACAGCATCCCACCGTACATACGCGTCGTTGTCACGCTCGTAGTAGCCGAGCGCATAGGACGGGCGGGAGCCGCCCGGCACAACTGATACACAGGTGATCACCCAGGATGGCAGGACGACGGCGCCCGGCCTGGCGTCGAGTTCGGGGACGATCTCCTCCACCGTGACCAGCGACCTTCTGGCCGACAGCACCGCCTCCTTCTGGATTCCGGTGATGCCCCACATCTGCACATTGCCGTCGGTGTCGGCCCGCTGGGCGTGCACGATGGCGACGTCCGGGTTGAGCGCGGGCACCGCGGTCAGCCGCTCGCCGGTGAACGGGCACACGATCGGCTTGATATTGGGGGTTACCGAGGGCAGGTCGGTGCCCTGATAGCCGCGGAGCACGGCGAACGGCAGGCCGGACGCGCCTGCCTGGTAGCGGTTGGCCATGCCCGCGTGGCTGTGCTCCTCGATCTCGAGCGGCCCCGGCCAGCAGCGTTCTACGGCGTCGCGGAACCTGTGCAGCGAGCCGACTCCAGGGTTGCCACCCCAGGAGAACACCAGCTGCCGTGCGCAGCCCATGCCGATCATCTGGTCGTAGATCAGGTCCGGCGTCATCCTGATCAGGGTGAGGTCCCGGCGCCGCTGCCTGATGATCTCGTGACCAGCGCCGAACGGGATCAGGTGGGTGAAACCCTCGAGCGCCACGCTGTCCCCGTCGTGGACGAGCTCCGCAATCGCCTGGCTCAGCGGGACGATCTCAGCCATCCGCGCTCCCTGCCTGTTCCACCCTGCCTGTTCGCATCATGTTCGTCGGTTCTTATAGCGAACATAAGCGGAGCCGCGCCACCGGTCAACCGCTGCGCTACCAGCGAAAATGAACGAACACCCGGCCGAAATTCTTCGAGTCCTTCTCCACCCTGTGATACAGCCCCTTGATCTCCTTCTGGTCCAGGAACCTCAGCACCCGCTTTTTCAGCTGACCCGAGCCCTTGCCGGGGATGATCTCGACGAGCGGCGCCTTCTTCCTGACCGCCTCGTCGATGATCGACCGCAGGGCGCGTTCGATGTCGTCCCCGCGGTTGTAGATGTCGTGCAGGTCCAGCTTGAGTTTCATGGCGCCTCCGGCCGGCCAGGTCCGGTTCCACCAGCCACGCTACGCTGCCCTTCGAGTGATAGCCGTGAGGGGAGGCGCCGGGATGCTGTTCGGCGATGAACACGTCAGGCGGTATGTCGAGAGTGACGGACGCGAGGGCCACGAGTGGAACGGCACGTCCGTGCTCATCCTGACCACGACCGGCCGGAGGTCCGGGCAGCAGCGCAGCACGCCGCTGATCTACGGTTCCTACGGCGGGGATTACCTGGTCGTCGCCTCCGCCGGGGGTGCCGACGCACCGCCTGCCTGGTATCTCAACCTTGAGGCCAATCCCGAGGTGGGCGTCCAGGTGCTGGCGGACAAGTTCACCGCGCGGGCTCGGACCGCGACGCCGCAGGAGAAGCCGACGCTGTGGCGGCAGATGACCGCCGCCTGGCCGGCCTACGACGATTATCAGAGCAAGACCGAGCGCACCATTCCCGTCGTCGTGCTCGAGCGGCAGCCGGCCGCCTAGAGCCACCCGATGATATTGGTTATCAACTGATCCGGCGCCTGGTCGGCATCGATGACCAGCACCCGCTCGGTCTGATCGGGAGGCTCCAGATCCCGGAACTGGCTGTCCAGCAGCTGTGCCGGGAAGAAGTGGCCGTGCCGCGCGGCCAGCCTGGCGGCTGCGACGGCGGGGCTGAGGGTCAGGAACACCAGCCGCGCTTCCGGTCGGCCATCGAGCAGGGCGCCCCGGTAGGCCCGGTGCAGCGCGGAGCAGGCGACGACCGCTGACTCCCCGGCGGAAATCCGCTGGTCCATCCAGTCCTCGATCGCGCTCAGCCATGGCCTGCGGTCCTCATCAGTGAGCGGCACCCCGGCGTGCATTTTCGCTACGTTCGCCGCCGGATGCAGCGAGTCTCCGTCGGCGAACTCCCAGTGCATGCGGTCGGCCAGCATCGCGCCCACCGTGCTCTTGCCGCTGCCGGAGACGCCGGCTACCACGACGATCACCGCTGCGCGGCACTCCACAGGCCAAGCGCCTCGCGGGCGGCGATGGCCGCGCCGCGCGAACCGGCCATGTCCAGATCGGGCACCAGGGCGAAGGATGCGGCCCGCTTCTGCTCTTCGCGCAGGTCCGTGTGCTCGCGGACCTTGGCAAGGAACCAGTCACGGAAACTGCGGGAAGCCTCCACGACACCGCCGCCGAGAAAGTACGTGTGCGGATCGGTGAAATTGGCCGCGATCGACAGCAGCAGCCCGATTGCCATCGCCTGCTGCCCAAAGATCTCCAGGGCCATCGGGTCGCCGGCCTCACCGTGACTGCGGACGAGCTTTGCCGCCTGCGCGACGGAACCCGCCCGGCCCAGTTCGTGGTCGGGGAAGCGGGTTAGCCAGTAGGGCAGCAGGTTATTCTCTATCCCGGTCAGCGAGGCGATGCTCTCCGCGTCGCCACTCAGCCCGCAGTTGCAGACGGGCACCGGCTGCCCGGGTGCAAGCAGCCCGTCCAGCGGGATCCTGATGTGGCCGAGTTCGCCGGCCATGCCCGCCGCACCGCGCACAACCCGGCCCGACTCGATCACTGCGCCGCCGAGCCCGGTACCGACGATCACCGATACGGAGGAACGGCTGGCCGCCGCCGCCCCGAGCAGCATGTGATGGGCATAGAGCGCGGCAGCGTTCCCGTCATTGTTGTAAACGACGGGGACGCCGAGCCTGGCCTCGAGCGCGCCGCGGATGTCGAACCCGCGCCAGGCCGGGTGCACGAAATTCACCGCGCCCCTGGTCGAGATGACGCCGTCCGCGCTGGCTGGCCCCGGGGTGTCGAGCCCCACCGCTCGCACCGACTCACGGGGCGTTCCGGTTACCGCGAGGACATGCGTGAACGACCCGGTCAGTGCCTCGATCGCCTTGTCGGGCCCTTGCTGGACCCGGCTGCGGGTCTCAAGCATGCTGTCCACCAGGAACCGGCCGGCGCTGTCGAGCACGGTGGCGTTGTTGGTCGTGCCGCCATTGTCGAGGCCGACTATGACCCCCTGGCCCTGATCCGGCATGCGGCGCCTCCTCGCTCGGCCGAGCGTACAGCCTGCCGATCAGGACCGTCATGCCGTCCGGAACCGGATCTCCTCATGTAATCCAGGCGAATGACCGCCCTGCCTAACGCCCGAGCGTGGCCGGCGTGTTCACCTTGTCCGCGGCGATCTTGAGTATTACCCGGCCCTGCGGGCCGATCGGATTGCCGTAGTCCGTGCCCACGTACTTGTGCGAGAGCTCGTCTATGTGCTGCCGCGCCGCTTCGCCGGTCACGGTGGCGACGACATGCCCGCGAACCTCGGCCCAGTCATAGGGGTCATCGGAATGAATGAGCACGGTGATCCTCGAATCCCTCGCCACGTTCTTCGCCCGCTGCCGCTGCGGCTCGGTGTTCACCAGCACGTACTCGCCATCGCTGTCCACCCAGGTGAGCAGCGCCTGCGGCTGCCCGTCAGGCATCAGGGTCACTACCGTGGCCAGGTTCTTGCCTTTTGCCAGGCGGACCGTGTCCTCGTCGAGCGGCATGACATCTCTCCCTGTTCGTGAGCTCTGCGGCGAACGCTCATGCTCTCATCTTGCGACTGCAGTGTAGGCGCGGGCCTCGCGTGACAGCAGGCTCAGCGGGAACGATTGTCCGCATGACACAGATTCCACAGCCGCCGACCGTCACGCTGGCCGGAGGGGTAGCAATGCCACTGATCGGCTTCGGCACCTGGCAACTGCGCGGTCAGCGTGGCTATGACGCCATCCGCTTCGCCCTGGAGGCGGGTTACCGTCACATCGACACCGCGACGATGTATGGCAACGAGGCCGAAGTAGGGCGCGCACTCGGCGACAGCGGGATCGACAGGAAGGACGTCTTCGTTACCACCAAGCTGCCGTCCGGCGGCGTGGGCCGGGAACGCGACACGATCGACGCGAGCTTGCGCACCCTGCGCACCGACTACGTCGACCTCTGGCTGGTGCACTGGCCGCCGCGTGGTGAGGCGCTGCCGCAGGTATGGCGGGAACTGCTCGCGGCCAGGGATCGCGGGCTAGCCCGCGCGGTGGGCGTGAGCAACTACCGGACCGGCCAGCTCGATGAGCTGATCGGCGCGACCGGGGAAGCCCCGGCGGTGAACCAGATCCCGTGGAGCCCGCCCCGCCACGATGCCAGGCTGCTGGCGGAGAGCAGGCGGCGCAAGATCGTTGTAGAAGGCTACAGCCCGCTCAAGGGCACGAACCTTCGCGGTCGGGTGCTCGGCGAGATCGCGTCCGTGCACCGGGTCACGCCCGCCCAGGTCGTCCTGCGATGGCATGTCCAGCACGGCATAGCCGTGATCCCGAAGTCGGCCGACCGCAGCCGGATCACGGCAAACCTCGACCTGTTCTCCTTCACCCTCAGCCCCGAGGAGGTTGTCAGGATCGACGGCCTGTCGGCCGCCTGAGGTCGGCCTATCCTTCTTCGCCGAGCGGTAGCTGCCGTGGCGGTACCGGCGCCGAGTGCACGATCGATGTTGTGGTGCGCCCATGTGGTGTGAATGTGTCAAGGATCGGCTCGAGGTCATCGATCGACCGCAGGTAGAGCTTCATGAAATAGCAGTCCTCGCCGGTGATCCGGTAGCACTCGGTGATTTCCGGGGTTGCCCGCGCGACCTCGGGGATCGCTCGCAGATCCCGGTTCCACGGACTTACCCTGACGATGGCGCAGACGGCGTAGCCAAGCGCCCGCGGGTCAACTTCGGCGCGGCGGGAATCGTCCTGGTCGTCACCGGTGTCGCGGTGCACCAGAGAGCTGGCATGCTGACGCCAGGACCGGATGGGAGCTGACATGCAGTACGCGCGGCTGGGCTCGTCGGGCCTGAAGGTGTCGAGGATCGGCCTGGGCATGATGAGCTACGGCGATCCCGCGTCGCAGCAGTGGGTGCTGCGCGAGGACGACCGCGCTGCCGACTTTGACGTGGTCGGTTCGATCGCTGACCGCCGTGGCGTGCCGCCGGCCCGGGTTGCCCTGGCGTGGCTGCTCGGCAAGCCGGGGGTGACCGCGCCGATCGTCGGGGCGACCAGGCCGGGCCACCTGGCCGACGCGGTCGCCGCCGTGGACGTGGTGCTGACCGGCGAAGAGGTGTCCCGGCTGGAGGCGCCCTATCTGCCGCGGCTGGTCACCAGCTATTCCTGAGTCCGCCGCGGCAGGCTGCGCCCGGCATCACTGCGCGGGGCCGCAGCTCAGAGACGGCCGGCGTCCACGATGCGGCGCAGGAAGCGCTTGGTGCGCTCGTCCCGCGGATTGGTGAACAGCTCGGCTGGCGGCGCGTCCTCGACGATCTGGCCCTCTTCGAGGAAGCACACCCGGCGGGCGATGTCGCGGGCGAAGCCCATCTCGTGCGTGGCGATCAGCATGGTCATGCCGCCCGCGGCGAGCTCGCGGATGACGTCGAGCACTTCGGCGACCAGCTCGGGATCCAGCGCGCTGGTCACCTCGTCGAGCAGCATGATCTGCGGCCGCATGGCCAGAGCGCGGACGATCGCGACCCGCTGCTGCTGGCCGCCGGACAGCCGGTCAGGGAAATCGGCCTCCTTGTCGCGCAGGCCGAAGCGGCGCAGCAGTTCCCTGGCCTCCTCCTCCGCATCCGGGCGCGAGGTGCCCAGGACCTTCACCGGCGCGAGCGTCACGTTGCGCAGCACGGTCATGTGCGGGAACAGGTTGAACGCCTGGAAGACGATCCCGATGTGCCTGCGCACCAGGTTCTCGTCGACGCCGGGCGCCGTGATCTCCTGGCCGGACAGCCAGATCCGCCCCTCATCGATGGGCTCGAGCAGGTTGACGCAGCGCAGCAGCGTGGACTTGCCCGACCCGGATGCGCCGATCAGGCAGATCACCTCGTGGGCGGCAAGCGACAGATCTATCCCGGTCAGCACCTGATTGGCGCCGAACGACTTGCGCAGCCCCTCGATGCGGACCGCTTCGGACGGGTGCCCGGCGGGCGGCACCTCGTCGGCGCCGCCGGTGCCGGCGAGCTGGCCGGTCACGTGGGAGCCCCGGCGAGCCTCAGCCTTCGGTCCTTGGCGATCAGGTGATCGGTGAAACGGGCCAGCGGGATCGTCAGGATGAGGAATGCAATGGCGGCCACCGTATAGCCGGAGTAGTTGAAGACGGTGTCGCTGTACAGCTCCGCTGCCTTGTTCGCCTCGATGGCGCCCAGGATCCCGACCAGCGCCGTGTCCTTCTGGAGGCTGATGAAGTCGTTCAGCAGCGGCGGGATGATCGTCCGGACGGCCTGCGGCAGGATCACGTGGCGCAGCGACGTCCAGTGCGAAAGGCCGAGTGATCGCGCGGCGGCCACCTGGCTCTGGTGGACCGAGTTCAGCCCCGCCCGGTACACCTCGGAGACATAGGCGGAGTAGGAGAGGACCAGCGCCGCGACCCCGTAGACCGCGGCCGACTGAGACGACAAGAACCGCAGGGACAGGGCGGGCACCCCGAAGCCGAGCACGAAGATGACCAGGATGAGGGGAATTCCGCGGAAGAAGTCCACGTAGATCGTGCTGATCATGCGGAGCGGGAACATCACCGGCCCGGCGGACTGGCGGATCACCGCGATGAGCAGCGCGAGGGCGAGGATCAGCACCTCCGCGGCGAGGAACATCCGGATGTTCAGCCAGAGCGCCTCGCCGACCGAGTAGTAGCCCTGCCGCGGGTCGCCGATCAGCGCCTGCCACATGTCGTGCGGGCTGAAGAAGGTGTGCCGGACCTCGCTGCTGCCGGGGGCGAGCAGGAACAGGGCGGCGAGCGCCCCGAGCACGACGACGGTGCTGGCCGTCGACAGCATGACCGCCCGGCGCGTGCTCATCCGCTTGCGGGAGCCAAGCCCCGCCAGGGGTCCGCCGTCTCCGCGTCCGCCGCCAAGCAGCCGCGGGCCGCGTCCGTCGTCGATTGTCAGGGCTTGATCACCGGCACCTTCAGGTAAAGCTGAAGGTACTGCTTTTGCAGCGCCCGCAGTGTCCCGTTGCGCGTCAGCGTGGCCAGTGCCTTGTCGGCGCAGGCCGCGAGCGGATTGCCCTTGTGGAACAGCAGGCCGTAGTGCTCGCCGGTGCTCGGGAACTGGGCCACCATGACCGAGCCGGTGATCTCCGAGGAGGAGATGTACTGGGCAGTCGGCGTATCGGTGACGAGGGCGGCGATCTGGTGGGTCTGAAGGGCCTGCTTCACGTCGTTCAGCGTCTCGAACACCTTGGGCGTCGGCGTCGGCTGAATCGCGCTGTTGATGAAGGCCAGGCTGGTGGTCCCGACCTGGTCGCCGTAGACGTAGCCTTTCAGCTCGGCCGGCGTATGGCGGGTCGCGATCGGGCTGTTCTTCAGCGACACGAGCGCCTGCTGCACGTCGTAGTAGCTCGTCGAGAAGGTCACCGCCGTCGCCCGCTGCGGCGTGTAGGAGACCTCGTTGATGTCGAAGTCGAACTTCTTGGGACCCGGGGCGTAGGCGTCGTTGAACGGCTCATAGGCCCAGTGCACCTGCGAGCGCTTGAAGCCCAGCTGGGCCGCGACCGCGTAGGCGACGGCGCTCTCGTACCCCTTGCCGTTGGCCGGGTTGTTGTCCTCGAACCAGGGCGGATAGGCGGGCTTGTCCGTGGCGACGGTCAGCACGCCCTTCTGGTAGAGGCTCGCCTGAATGGACGAGCGGGAGCAGCTGATGGCCGCGGTGCTGGCGGTGCTTGCGCAGCCCGCCAGTCCGGTGGTCACCGTCGCGAGGGCGGCTGCCAGGGCAGCCGCAAGCACAGTGGGTCGCATTCAGAACCGCCTCACCGACAGGGCCGCGGGCCGCGCGCCCGAGGAGCCCTGGCAGGTCAGCCTACTTTGCCCGACAGGCCGTCCCCAAGCACCTTTTCCCTCCGGTCACTGCTTGATCGCGAAGAGTTGTCTCTGTCCCTACCCGCCTGACTCTTCGTGATTATGAGCCGGCCAGAATGAATTGGCGGCCTACGCGGAGCGCGGCCACACCGGATCTGCGAGGGGGGGCACAGATGGACGCCGAGCAAGCGGACGTCGTCGTGATCGGGATGGGGCCAGGCGGTGAGTCCGCCGCGGGCAGGCTGGCGCAGGCCGGTCTCACCGTGGTCGGCGTCGAGGCCAGGCTGGTCGGTGGCGAGTGTCCTTATTACGGGTGCATTCCGTCCAAGATGATGATCCGGGCCGCGAACCTGCTCGCCGAGGGCCGCCGGATCCCCGGCATGGCGGGAACCGCCCAGGTGACCAGCGACTGGGCGCCGGTTGCCGAGCGGATCAGGAAAGAGGCCACGGACAACTGGAACGACAAGGCCGCGGTAGAGCGGTTCGAAGGCCAGGGCGGGATCTTCGTCCGCGGCCGGGGCCGCATCACCGCCGCCGGCGAGGTGACCGTAGACAGCCTGGACGGCCAGCGCGAGCCGCGGCTGCTGCGCGCCAGCCGGGGCATCGTGATCAACACGGGTACCGATCCGGCCATCCCGCCCATCGACGGGCTGGCGGGCACCCCCTACTGGACCAACCGTGAGGCGATGGAGGCCGAGCAGGTCCCCGGTTCGCTGATCGTGCTAGGCGGCGGCGCCATCGGCGCCGAGCTTGCACAGGTCTTCGCGCGCTTCGGTGCCAAGGTCACCGTGGTCGAGGCGCAGCCCAGGCTGCTGTCGCTGGAGGAGCCAGAGTCCGGTGAGCTGATCGAGAAGGTCTTCACGGCCGAGGGAATCACGGTTCAGGTCGGCGTCGGCGCCCGGCGGGTCAGCCATGACGGCACGAATTTCACAGTCGAACTCGGCGGCGAGAGCGTCAGCGCCGACCGGCTGTTGGTGGCAACCGGGCGCCGCAACAACATCGCCGGGCTCGGCATCGGCGCGGTCGGCCTGGACGAGAGCGCCCGGACGATCAGCGTGGACGACAGGATGCGGGCTGCCGACCGGGTGTGGGCCATCGGCGACATCACCGGCAAGGGCGCTTTCACTCACATGTCCATGTACCAGGCGGACATCGCCGTCCGCGACATCCTCGGCGAGCCTGGGCCGGCCGCCGATTACCGTGCCGCGCCGCGGGTCACCTTCACCGACCCGGAGATCGGCTGCGTCGGGCTCACCGAGGCTATGGCCCGCGAGCAGGGGCTTCGGGTACGCACCGGCATCACACAGCTACCCACGTCGACCCGCGGCTGGATTCACAAGGCCGGCAACGACGGCTTTATCAAGATTGTCGAAGATGCCGAACGGGCAGTCCTGATCGGCGCCACATCGGCCGGACCTGTGGGTGGTGAGGTGCTGGGTGCTCTGGCGGTCGCGGTCCATGGTGAGGTGCCGGTCGCCAGGCTGCGGAGCATGATCTACGCGTTCCCGACCTTCCATCGCGCGATCGAGGAGGCGCTCCGCGACCTCGATGCGAGCTAGTCGGCGCCGGCCGCCGCGACGGTGTCCAGGACCTGCTGACCGTACTTCGCCAGCTTTGCCTCGCCGACGCCGCTCACCGTGGCGAGCTCGGCTAGGGTCGCCGGGCGCTGTACCGCAACCTGGCGCAGGGTCGCATCGTGGAAGATCACGTATGCGGGCATGCCCTGCTCCTTCGCGGTGGCGCCGCGCCAGGCCCGCAACTGCTCGAACAGGTCCGCGGCCGCCGCGGGCAGTTCTGCGGCGGCGCCGGCCGCACCGCCGCCGGGGCCGGCGGCTCGCCCGCTGCCGCGCGGTGTATTGGCGGCCCGGGCTGGCCGCTCGGGCTCACGCCGCAGCGGGACCTGGCGCTGCTTGCCGAGCACCTCGCGGCTCGCCTCGGTCAGTACCAGTGCGCCGTAGTCGGGTTCGACGGCGAGCAGCCCCTGGGCAAGCAGCTGGCGGACGACCCCGCGCCATTCGGCTTCGCGCAGCTCGGTGCCGATGCCAAATACAGTCAGCGAGTCATGACCGTGCTGGCTGACCTTGGGCGTGCTCTTGCCGAGCAAGATGTCGATCACCTGGCCGGCGCCGAACTTCTGCCCCCGCTCATTGCGCAACCTGAACACCGCCGACAGGAGCTTCTGCGCGGCGATCGTGCCGTCCCAGGTTTGCGGCGGGAACAGGCAGGTGTCGCAGTTACCGCAGGCGGTCGCCTGCTCGCCGAAGTAGCCAAGCATCTGTGACCGGCGGCACTCGACCGTCTCGCAGAGGGCCAGCATGGCGTCCAGGTGGGTGCCCATCCTGCGGTGGTGAGCGGCGTCGCCCTCTGAGGTGTCGATCAGCTTGCGCAGCTGCACCACGTCGGCCAGGCCGTAGGCCAGCCAGGCGGTAGACGGCAGGCCGTCACGCCCGGCCCGGCCGGTCTCCTGGTAGTAGCCCTCGACTGACTTGGGCAGGTCGAGATGGGCGACGAACCGCACGTCGGGCTTGTCGATGCCCATGCCGAACGCGATCGTGGCGACCATGACCAGCCCGTCGGCGCGCAGGAAGCGTGCCTGGTTCGCGGCCCGGGTCCGCGCGTCGAGTCCAGCGTGATAAGGCAGCGCGTCGATCCCGCTGCCTGCCAGGAAATCGGCGATCTTCTCCGTCGATGCCCGGGACAGGCAGTAGACGATGCCGGAGTCGCCGGGATGCTCGGTGCGCAGCAGCTCAAGCAACTGCCGCTTGGGCTCGTTCTTGGGCACGATCCGGTAGGAGATGTTGGGGCGGTCGAAGCTTGCCACGAACTGACGCGCGCCCGCCAGGTTCAGCCTGGACGTTATCTCGGCGCGCGTCGCCTCGGTGGCGGTCGCCGTCAGCGCGATCCGGGGCACCTGCGGCCAGCGTTCGTGCAGTGCGGAAAGCTCCAGGTAGTCGGGCCGGAAGTCGTGTCCCCACTGGGCCACGCAGTGCGCCTCGTCGATGGCGAACAGCGAGATCGTGCCGCGGTCGAGCAGTCGCACCGTCGACTCGGCCCGCAGGCGCTCAGGCGCCAGGTACAGCAGGTCAAGGTCACCGGCGAGGAAAGCCGTCTCGACCTGGCGGCGCTCGTAGGAATCCTGGGTCGAGTTGAGGAAGCCCGCCCGCACGCCGAGGGCAGTCAGGGCGCCGACCTGATCCTGCATCAGGGCGATGAGCGGCGAGATCACCACGCCGACGCCGCGGCGCACCAGCGCCGGGATCTGGTAACACAGCGACTTGCCGCCGCCGGTCGGCATGAGCACGAGCGCGTCGCCGCCGCCGATCAGGTGGTCGATGATCTCCTGCTGGCTGCCGCGGAACGAGTCATAGCCGAAGACCCGGTTCAGTATCCGCAGGGCCTCGCTCGCTTCTATGCCGGTACTGGGGGAGGCCACCCGGCGATTCTACGAGCGGGCGGTGACTTTCTGGTCGGCCATCAGGGATGCTGTGCACCGTTCGGTAAATTAATTGATCCCCGCCGCCGGGTAGGCCCATGCCCGGAAGGCGCCGTCGATGAGCGCCTGCAACCCCAGCTCGAAGCGCTGCTCGAGCTGGGCCTCGTCGGTCACCGAGCGCGCGGCCGGGTCGTCGGACAGGGCCTGGAGCTGCGGGAAGCGCCCGGATCGAAGCTGATCCTCGACGAACTTCATGATCGCGTCGATCTCGCCGGGATCGGGCTGCGCGCGTGACCGGGCCTGCAATTCGGCGGCGCGCAGCACGTGACCGAACACGTAGTCGTCCACGATGGTCAGCAGGTCGAGCTTGCCGCGGGTGTCGAACGGCGCGCCGGCGACCGCGGCCAGCGACTGCTCGAAGTGGCGCAGGCCGTTCGGGCCCATCGGCGCGCTCTTGCCTGCCCCCGCCTCGCCTTGCAGCGCGTGCACGGCCCACCGGTGGCGCAGGTAGGTCGCCCGGGTGCCGCGAGCGACCATGGCAAGCGCGGCACGCCAGTCGGCGGGCAGCTCGCCGTCGGGCACCAGCGCCTCGGCCATGAGCGCGTCATCCATCAGCGCGACAAGATCGCCCTTCGCGTCGATGTAGCGGTAGAGGCTCATGGTTCCCGAGCCAAGCTCGGCGGCAACGCGTCGCATCGATACCGCCGCGAAGCCCTCGGCGTCGGCGATGGCGAGCGCCACCAACGCGATCTGGTCCCGGCTGAAGCGGGGACGTCGCGCGGCTGGCTCGGGCCGGGCCCAGATGGGGCCGCTGTCGGCCGATCTTGACACCCAAGATAGAGTACACTGTACTCTTTGTGTGGTACAGCGTACGCTCAATAGGTACAATGTACGCCATCGCCTCAGGGGAGCTGACGTTCATGCCGGGACAGACGATTCACAGGCTCCACCGGGTCATGGTGGACTGGGTAGCCGACACGTTCGGCCTTGATGGCGACGCCGCCGCCAACCACGCGCATGTTCATGCCGAGGCGCGGGCGCGGGCGCGCACCTGGGCCTACGCCCTCAACCGGCGCGAGATGCGGCACCACGAGCCGCGCGAGCCGCGCGAGCCGCGGGTGCTGAAGCGATGGCAGGCCATGATCGGGCGGGCGGCGGCTTCCAGGTAAGTCACCAGTCGGCGCGGCGCCAGGCCCGCTCGAGCTCCGCGCAGAGCTCGAGCCAGCCATAGAAGTCATGAGGCGTGCCCGAGCTGTCGAGCAGGCGCCCCTGGATCGGGTCTCCCGGCTCAAACTCCAGCACGACACGTTCGGGTTGTAGTGCCCACACGCAGGTGAGCGTCGCTCGCCGGTAGCGCGCTCGGCCTCAGGAATCGCACCTGAGCTTTGCTACATTCGGCCGATCGGCGGCGCCCGCGCTGCAACCGGTCCAGGCAAGCTGATCGAGCGCGTGCTGCGGCTGGTGCCGCCGGCCGAGCGCCGGGAGCTGCTTTCCGGCGCGGCCTGGCTGCCGCGCTCGCCGCGACGGTGGCGCCTGGCTGACCTTTGGCTCGATGGCCGCTCAATCGATCCTTACTCGAAAGATAACGACCACGCGATTGCCTATGACACGGAGTCAGGCCGCTGTGCGGCTCTCCCCGCCAACGGGGGACGGCACCTTCGGCGCGGCAGCGCCGCAGGTGCCGTCCGGCGGGGACAGTGGTATGCTCGCCTGCTCGGCAGCCCATTGGGGCCCCTAAGGTGGGCACATGCGCGACAGCGAGATGGTCGCCGCCGTCGTGGCGGGCGACCCGGACGGACTCGCGGCGGCGTACGACCGGTACGCAGCGCCGCTGCACGGTTTCTGCGCGTCGCTGCTCACCGAGCGTGCCGACGCCTCCGACGCCGTCCAGGACACATTCATCGTCGCCGCGACTAAGCTCGCGGGCCTTCGCGATCGAGACCTCCTCAAGCCATGGCTGTACGCCGTGGCGCGCAATGAGTGCCATCGCCGGCTGCGGACGCTGACAGGAACCACGAGCCTGGAAGCAGGCGACGTGACCGATGACACCGTTGACTTCGGTGTCGACCTGGAGCGCGCCGAGCTGCGGGAGGTGGTCGGCGCGGTGATCGCCGGGCTCAACCCGGGTGAGCGCGAGGTCATCGAGCTGAGTCTGCGGCAAGATTTCAGCGGCGACGATCTCGCCAGCGCACTCGGAGTTTCCCGCAACCAGGCACATGCTCTCGCCGCCCGCGCCGGTGGTCAGTTCGAGACCTCGCTCGGGACACTGCTTGTCGCCCGCACCGGACGGTCATCCTGCGCCAGGCTCGACGAGCTGCTTGACGGCTGGGACGGCCAGCTAACCGCGCTGCTACGCAAGCGGCTCAACAGGCACATACAGCACTGCCGTGCTTGTAGCGGCCGCAAGCACCGTGAACTACAGCCCGCGATGATGCTCAGCCTGCTGCCTATGGTGGCGATTGCACGCGGCCTGCGGCAGCAGGTTCTCGGGCTCGTCGCGTCCAGCAGTCCAGATATCGTCGCCTACCGAGCCCGAGTGGTGCAGCGGGCCGAGCCCTTTGGCGAGTCCGGCTTTCCCGTTCCGATTGACCCGCTCGAACCGGTTCACAGGTTCCGGCGCCCCGCGCTGGCCGTCGCGGCCGCGGCGGCGTTCGTGCTGCTCTGCGCCGTCGGGATCTGGGCCGGGCTGAGTCACGACCACAGCCCGCGGGTTGCTGCCGCTTCGCTCGGCAGCCAGCCACTCTCGCCGCAGGCAACCGCGGCGTCGTCAGGCCTCTCCCCGGCGGCGCGCACCTCGTCACGGGCCGCGCATTCCAAGGGCGGGGCCACCCACCACGCCACGCCCACCACGTCTGCGTCGGCGACGGTGTCGGTGTCGGTATCGCCTAGCGCGACGTCAACCGCGCGACCGAGCCCGTCCAGGAGCCCGTCCAGGAGCCCGTCCAGCAAGCCCACGCCGACGCCAACATCCGGGGCGCTGTCGGCGGCACCGACTGGCGTGACGCTGGGCGTGTCGCCCGGCGGCGGGGATCCGACCGGCACGTTCACGCTGACCGCGAGTGGCGGTTCGGTGGCATATTCCATTACGGTTCCGGCCGTATACGCGCAGGACCTGACCGTGTCGCCGTCTACCGGTTCCCTCGCGGCCGGCCAGAGTGTCGAGATCACGGTGACGTGGCAGTCGACCGCGGAACTCCAGACCGACCTCACCATCGGGCCGGGCGGGCCGCCAGTTTCCGTCTCCTACCAGCCGCCCGGCGCAGGTCAGGGCGCCGGCCGCCGGATTGGCTAAGGATCAGGTCTTTAAAAGGGTCAATCTGCGGTATTTGTTAACCACTGAGGATTGGACCTGGCGGCTGATTATTGGTCACTGCTTGGCCCGGCAGGCCGGAGGTTGACAATGCGGATCGGATCAGCGCTGCTGGTCATATGGCTGATCATCGGCGCGATAGCGGGTGGCCAGCGCAGCTACTACAACGGATCCAGCACGAACTGCGCCAAGCTCGGCACGATCGCTGTGACGATCTTGGCGGGCCCGCTCAACTACACGGGCGTGAACCCGAAGATCTCCTGCACACTCCCCAAGCCGAGCAGCTGAGCCGGCCGGTCCCGGCCGCGCGGGTGTGCCCGGCCGGGCACAAACGTTCCGCCGGATGGCTCTATGTCACGAGGCCCTCAGCCGTGTCAGGCTTTCTTCTCGTCGTGTCCGCCAAAGCCCTTGCGCATGGCCGAGAGCACCTTGTCGGCGAACTCGTCGAGGCCCCGGGAGGCAAAACGCGAGTACAGCGCGCTGGTGAGCACCGGGGCGGGAACCCCTACGTCGATCGCTGCGATCGACGTCCACCGGCCCTCGCCGGAGTCTGACACCCGCCCCGTGAACTCGGCCAGGTCGGGGGAGCTGACAAGGGCCTCGGCGGTCAGGTCCAGCAGCCAGGATCCGACCACGCTGCCGCGCCGCCACACCTCGGCTACCGCCGTGGTGTCGATGTCGAACTGGTAGAACTCCGGGTGCTCCATCGGCGCGGTCTCGGCGTCAGCTTCGATGCTCAGCTTGCCGGCATTCGCGTTGTGCAGGATGTTGAACCCCTCGGCGAAGGCCGCCATCATGCCGTACTCGATGCCGTTGTGGACCATCTTCACGAAATGCCCGGCGCCGTTCGGGCCGCAGTGCAGGAATCCCTGCTCGGCCGATTCCGGTGCCCCGGTCCGGCCTGGGGTACGGGGCGCGCTGTCGACGCCAGGGGCGATGGTGGCGAAGATCGGGTCGAGGTGCTCGACGATGCCGTCTTCTCCTCCGATCATGAGGCAGTAGCCGCGATCGAGCCCCCACACCCCGCCGCTCGTCCCGCAGTCGACCAGGTGGATACCCCGGCCGGACAGGTCTGCGGCGCGGGCGATGTCGTCTCGGTAGTAGGAGTTGCCGCCGTCGATGATCGTGTCGCCCTGTTCCATGTGGGAGGCGAGCTCTTCGATGGTCTTGCTGGTGATGTCTCCGGCGGGGACCATCACCCAGGCAGCCCGGGGGGCCGACAGCTTGCCGACGAAGTCGGCCATCGAGCTCGCGCCGGTCGCTCCTTCTTTCTCCAGTGCCTGCACGGCATCGGGATTCACGTCGAAGACCACGCAGCTGTGGCCGTCGCGCATCAGGCGCCGGACAAGGTTCGCTCCCATCCGGCCGAGCCCGATCATGCCGAGCTGCATCGGGTTACTTGTTGCCATCGCCCTTTTCTCCTTTGATCGTCTCTGTCTGCTGGATGGGAAGCCATGGCTGCTGCCAGGGCGGATGTCCTCGGCAGAGGTCGCCTGCGCTGGATGGGCCCCATGACCCCTGTGGGTAGGGGACAGGGGTGGGGGCGTGATCCAGGTAATCCACCAGAGGCTCGAGGATCCGCCAGGTTTCCTCGACCGCGTCCTCCCGGGTGAACAGGGAATGATCGCCCGACAGCGCGTCGTGGATGAGCCGCTCGTAAGGCTGGGGGGGCTGACCGAGCTCAGCGGCGAACGCCAGGTCCAAGTGCACGTCCCTTGTCGCCGCGCCGTCCCGCCCCTTGGACAGCAGCACGATCCGCAAGCCCGGATCAGGGTCGATCCGCAGCACAAGCTGGTTTGGGGCGGGGTGGGTCGGCTCTTCCAAGAACGCCAGGCGGGGCGGGCGTTTGAAGATCACCCGCACCTCGGTGGCCCGGGCCGCAAGCGCCTTGCCCGCCCTGAGGTAGAACGGCACCCCGGCCCAGCGCCAGTTGTCTATCCCGAGGCGCAGCGCCACGTAGGTCTCGGTCGTCGAGCCTTCCTTCACTCCGGCTACCTTGCTGTACCCCTCGTACTGGCCCAGCACACAGCGGACCGGGTCGATGTCGGGTATGGCCCGGAAGACATCGACCTTCTTGTCCCACAGCGCGCGATGCCCGGGCCCCACGGGCGCCTCCATGGCGATGAGAGCGAGGACCTGGAGGAGGTGGTTCTGTACCACGTCTCGCAGCGCTCCCACCCGGTCGTAGAAGGCGCCACGGTCCTCCACCCCGAAGTCCTCGGCCATGGTGACCTGCACGGCGGCGACGTGGTCGCGGTTCCACACCGGCTCAAGCAGCGCGTTGGCGAAGCGCAGGAAATGGATGTCAAGCACGGGCTGCTTGCCCAGGAAGTGGTCGATGCGAAGGATCTGGTCCTCGGCGAGCACCTCATGCAGCGAGGCGTTGAGCGCCCGGGCCGAGTAGAGATCGTGGCCGAAGGGTTTCTCGATCATCACGGTGGCCCCCGCGGTGAGATTCGCGTGGCCCAGAGCCGTCACCACCGGGGCGAACAATGAGGGCGGGATCTCCAGGTAGAACAGCGGCCGGTGGCAGCCCTTCAGCCGGTCAGCCAGCCTTTGATACGTGCTCGGGTCGGCGAAGTCACCTTGCACGTAGCTGAGCCGTCCTGCCAGCCGGTCGAAGGCCTTCTTCTGCACGGTTTCACCGGCCGCATCGAGTGCCGCTCGCGCCGCGGAGCGCAGCTGCTCGTCGGACCATTTGTCCATGGCCACGCCGATGACCGGGCAGTTGAGCTGGCCGTCCACCTCCAGGCGGTACAGCGAGCGGAATGTCATCTTGCGGGCCAGGTCGCCGGTGATGCCGAAGATCACCATTGCGCCAGCTGGCTCTGCTGCGATCTCGCTCATGTGAGGTGTTCCCCCCAGGTCGTAGTCATCGTCTGGCCCGGGCTCCGGGCGGCCTCCGGCATCGCGGCCAAGACCCCTGATACTGCCGCACGTGACTGCCCGGTGCCGCAGCGGCTCTCCTTCCGGGCGAGCCTCGCCACCCTGCTGGCCAACTTCCAGATGTCTGGGAGCTAGGCCCGATCTATTGACCTGCGCCCTGCGGTGTCCGCATCGTTCGAAGCACGAACCAGGCAGCCGGGCAAGCGGCGGGGCCTTCAAGGATGGTGTCTGATGGCTGATCTCAGGGAGGCTGTGCGCCGGCCGCCGCATGCTCCAATGCCACGGCGGAGCCGGAAACGGTGGGCGGTGGCGGCCGGCATCGCCGGATGCTGGGCGCTGTTGCTGGCCGTTACCGGGTCGGTATTCGGCGGGACCGCGTTGTTGCTGCTCCTCGCGGCACTCGGCGCCGCGTGCGTGCTGTCGATGCGGTCTATGGGAATCGATGCGGGCCACCCATGGGTGAAGCAACTGGCCACCCGGCCGTGGCGCGACGGGCAGGACGTGCTGCGGCTGAGCCTGCGCCGCCTGTCCGAGGTGTTCGTGACAAGCCCGACTGGCTCGCTGCTTGCGCCGAACTCTGTGGAACTGCGGCTGAGCCCGCGTGACTTCGGCTCGCTCAGCGAGCTGATGGATATCGGCATGATCAGCTCGGGCGCTGCCGAGGTGTACGAGGAGCAGGTTGCCGCGCACGATGCCCGCTTCGTCAGTCCCGGCCCCGCCGAGGTGAGGGTCATCAGCGACCCCTCGGTCCCGGCCGGCCGGTACGGTCTGCGGCCAGTGCGGCTGCCGCACTCCGGGCCGCAGCCCGCCCCTCAGCTCGACCCGCGGCTCGGCCCTCAGCTCGGCCCTCAGCTCGACCCGGGGCTCGACCCTCAGCCCGACCCGCGGCCGGTGTGGCACGAGCCGGGCGGCAGCTTCCGGTGTGCCCACGAGGGTGGCACCCGCGCCGAAGCCGTAGTGGCCCCGGCTGTCGTCGCCGGCCTGCCGACGGTCGCCGAGCTGCGCAGCCCCCCGATCCCCGTGCTGAAGCTGATCACTGGTGACGCCGTGACGCAGACCAGGACGTCAGGCGCTCGGGCCGGGCGGGGAGCCGTGGACCTCGTTCTTCCCGAAGTTCCCACGGTGTCCAGGGAACACGCCACGTTCACGTTCGCCGACGGGCAGTGGTGGATCGCCAATCTGGGCCGGAACGGGCTGACCCTGAACGGCACCCCCCTGGTAGGCGGGCACGCGGTTCGTGACGGCGATTCGATCCGGTGGGGCAAGAAGCCAGAGGCGCTTGTGTCCCGAGTCGAGATCGGCTGACGCGGGCGTGGACACACCGATCATGCTCGCCGACCGGCTGATCCGTCCGGCCGCCGAAGCCGGCCGGGCCGGTAATGTCACCATTATCGTGGCAGAGACATCGCAAGACTGGACGGACCTCCCGGTGACTCGCCATCGCCGCGGCGGCAGGGGAGTGGGGATGGACCAGCTCTTTATCTGGTCGTCCAAGCGCCGCATATGGGTGAGCTGCCCGCCCGATGAGATCACCTGGCTGGATCGCAGCATGCTCAGCGGCAACCGGGATCTCACCCTGCACCGGTCCCCGCGCTGCGCAGGCCTTCGCTACGTGCACCATCGGTGGGAGCTGTTCAGCCGCGACACGACCTACCAAGTGTACCTGGCGCCGCACACCGACCAGACCCCCCTGGACCACCGGGCAGTGCGGAGGGCGGCCCAGCGCGTCCTGCCGGTGGCGCCGGCGCAGCGCTACGAGACGTTGCCCGTGGTTCTTGCGGGTGGGGCGTGGCTGGTGGGTGTCGGCACCTGGGTGCTGCCGCTTCGGCTCGAGGTCCCGGCAGAGCGCGGCGCCGAGTCGGCCGCCCGGGGTAGCGATGAGCAGCCTCCCACCCAGGACGCGAAGGTCTGGGCCAACGGCTCGCCGGCCCGGCGGGGAAGCCGGTCCCGGCCCGACGCGGTGGCCCACGTTCGCTCCTATTTCGAACGCAACGGCACCGCACGGATGGCGATGGCCCACCACTACCAGGAATTCATCCTAGGGCTGGCCGCCCCGCAGCCGGTGCCGATGACCGATGTCGTCATCGCTCTGGACCTGAGCGGCGAAGGCGCGATTTCTGACTACAAGAAGCTGCTCCAGGGCTTCATCTGGGAGGAACGGGGTCACCCGCGCGAACTTGCCGAGTTTCTGCTTTCCAACGGCCTGCTGACGCACGCGGATGTCGAGTTGGCCCAGACGGTGGCCCTGGCCAACGAGCGCAGTGGCAAAAGCGAGATGGCGAGACAACGGCTGCGGTACAGGCTCAAGAAGAAGGCTCAGCGGGGAGAGTCAGCGCGATGACGGTGGCGGCCGGCCGCCCGGAGGCGCCGGCGTCAAGATCGCCGGGAATCGGCGAAAGTCACAACGTCTCCGGCCTGCGCCATTCCTCGCCGAGAACGTGCTCGGCGAGGAAAGCCAGCACCGTCTCGTACCAGACGGTCGCGTTGCCAGGGCTGAGGATCCAGTGGTTCTCGTCGGGGTAGTACAGGAATTTGGCGTCCACCTTGTTGCGGACGAGGTCCCACCACAACCAGAGGCTGTTCCCGATGGGCACCCGGTAATCCCTGTCGCCATGGATCACCAGCATCGGCGTGCGGATCTTCCCGGCGTGCCGTGACGGGTCATTGGCCTCCCACCGGGACAGACGGTCCGCGGGATCTCCGAACTCGCGGATGAAGTAGTAGCTCTCGTCGGAGGTGACCAGGATGTCGAACTTCCACACGCTCGCATGCGTGACGATGGCGTCGAACCGATCCGTGTGACCGGCGATCCAGTTAGCCATGTAGCCGCCGAAGGATCCGCCCATCATCGCTGTCCGCGTCTCGTCGATGTCATCGCGGCCGAGCGCCGCATCGGTGATCGCCATCACGTCCCCGAAGGTGGCCTCGCCCCAGCTGCCGATACCACGGCGGATGTGGTCCTGGCCATAGCCGGTTGACAGGGCCGGATCCGGCAGCAGGACGGCATAGCCCTGCGCGGCCATGATCCACGGGTTCCACCGCCAGGACCAGTTGTTCCAGCTGGCGAACGGGCCGCCGTGCACCCACAGCAGCAGCGGCGCCGGGTCCGCCGGGTCCGCCGGCCCCGCCGGGTCCGCCGGCCCCGCCGGGTCCGCGGGCAGCACCAGCCAGCCCCGGATCTCCGCGCCGTCCGGGGCCGCCGCGGTGATTTCGGTGACCCGTCCGGGCAGCGGCAGCGATCCGCCGGGCGCCTTCAGCCGGGCGACATCGCCGGTCGAGCAGTCGATGCGGACCGCTGCGGGCGGCGCGTCGATCCCCGACCGTACGGCGTAGAGGGTGCGCCCGTCCGGAGAGACGGCCAGATGGGTGTAGGCAGCGTCGTCGCGGGTTACCTGCTCGATCGATCCGGCAGAGGTGTCGAGCGCGAAAACCGGACGGCGGCCGCGCTGGTCGGCGCAGAAGTAGACCCTCGCAGAGTCGGGCGACCACGCGTGGTCCCCAGGCCACAGGTCCAGCCCGGCCATCAGATCGCGCGGCTCGCTACCGTCGAGCGGGACGAGCCAGAGCGTCTGGTCCGGCGGCTCGGCCAACGTGCCGTGCGCGTCCGCCACACAGACGACGGTGCGGCCGTCCGGTGAGATCAGCGGCGAGAGGAAATCAATGCCGTCCCGGGCCATCAGGGTCCGGCGCCGACCGGTCGCGCGGTCGATCGCGACAAGCTCAGAGCGCTGCGCGGCCCCGTCGATCGGCACCCACCATCCGGTCACCACCGTCGAGCCGTCCGGTGTCACCGCGGCCGACTGGCCCACCAGCGCCTGCCCGGCCTCCGGGGTGATGTCATGCGCGTCCTGCCCGAGGGCAAACAGGCGGGGCTGATCGGGACCGAGCTGGTGGTCCCAGAGCCGTATCGGGTAGGCATCGTGCAGAATCGCGGTGACTCCCGCGTCCGCGCGTCTCTTGCGCCGCTCCCCGTCGGCCGCCGCGTCACCGGGCAGCGTGCTGGCGGAAAAGACGATCGTCCCCGCGTCCCGGGCCACGAGGGGGGCAGCGATTCCGCTGGGACGCGCGGCCATCAGCCTGGCCTCCCCGCCGGATGCGGGCAGCGCCCAGAGCGCCTTGCTTTCCTTGTCGTCCAGGCCCTTCTCGGCCTGGGCATCGGGCCGCTCCGAGACGAACAGCAGCGTCCCGTCCGGGAGAAAGGCGGGACTGTCCTCGCCCTGCTTCGACCGGGTCAGCCGACGCGGCTCCGCTTCGCCGCCGGGGTCGATCTCCCACAGCGCGGTCGCGTATTTCTTGCGGTCCGGCGCGAGCGCCCGGACGACCGCGACGAGCCGCCGCCCGTCCGGCGACAGCCGCACCGTCTCAACTCGCGGAATCGCCATGTACTTCTGAAGGTCATGAAATAGCGTCACCCCACCATCCTGCCGTGATCGTCCCATTGCATTGCGACGAGTGCGTGATCACGGGTGCAGGGCGGCAGCGGCAGGTGGCGCCGACACGAGATTCAGGGCACGGGCACCCACCCCAGCGGCCGGCCGCTGGCGGGCGGGGTCATGATGCCTCACCAGCCCGGAGCGAGTCCTTCTTCACGATCCAGCCGCTGCTGATACCGGCCTGATGTACTGCCTGGTAACCGTCGAGCCACTCACCGACGAAGGTGACGAGCTCGCCCTCTCGCCTGAGCCGGGTCACCCGCCGGAAGCGCTGCGAGTGCAGTTGCTCGTCCTTCGTGCCTCCGTAGGGGGGACGGGCGTCGCAGCCATCCGCCAGCACCCACATCCCGTTGGTCAACTCGTCGCCGAAGAGGATCACGTCCTCGGCCGGATTCATCAGGTACGCGACCACGGTGGTGCTACTGCCGTGCCGGCCTCGCGTTGCTTTGTCGCCCGTCTCGCCCGTGGTGGCCACCAGTACGGCCTCGCGGGACCTCACGCGGAGCTCCTGGCTGAAGCCAGAAGATCTCGGTAGTGACTCATAGTGGCCATATTGTCACGAGCACCGAGCCGCTGCCTGGCGTTCTGTGTCAGGACGCAGGCTTATCCGCCCCGGCAAGATCCGCAATGTCACGGGAGCGCCAGATGATGCCTGAGGGGCAGCATCCCGGGGGATACTGCCCCTCAGCTGCACGCCCACCGTCATGGGCGACCTGGTCCTTTGGGCTGGCTCATGTCCCGGCGGCGCCTCACCCGGTTGGGTTGAGGATGCCCACCAAGCCGTTCGCGTAGGACCCGGGGCCGGCGCTGAACACGACCGATGACGCCCCGCCGAACGCGGAGCTGCCCACCTGAAGTCCCCACAGGCCCTTGATCGCGATCGCGTAGCCATTGGTGCCTTCGAGCGCACCGAGGTATGCCCCGGTCGTCGGGTTGAACGCGTTGATCCAGCCATTCCCCAGGTTTCCGACGAGCAGATCGCCGGCGAAGGGACCGAACCCCTTCGGCGCGATTGCCAGGCCCCACGGTGCGTTCAGCGGGCTGCCAGAGCCGCCGGAGATGAGGTGGTGCAGGAGCTTGCCGTTGACGTTGTAGACATCGACATAGCCGAGGCCGGCGCCGTGCACCACGTCGGTCTTGGCCGCGTTCTGCTTCCCGTAAGCAACGTAGATCTTGCCCGCCAGCTCCTGGATCCCGAAGGGGGCGTATCCAGCCGGGAGCTTGGGGTCGTTGAACTCGGTCGGCGCGGCAACCGGGGCGAAGTCCTTGCTGAAGACATCGACGGTGGCATTTGCCACGTCCGCGGCGAACAGCTCAGGGCCCGCTTTCGGAGTGCTAGCCAGGGCCAGCCCCTTGAAGACGGCTCCTGCCGGGGTCGTGCCGCCGGCTCCGCCCGACGGGCTGTCCTCGACGACGAACTTGGCACCCCCGTCCCAGGCGGCGATCTCCCCCGGCGACTGAGCCGAGCCGATCGAGTCCGTTGCCACGATGAAGTCCGCCGGGCTCCCGCTGGAGCCTCCTACCGGGAAGCTGGTGGTCGAGTTGAAGACCTGTCCGGTGGGGTTGCCGCCCGGTACCGGCACGGTGAGATCGAGCGAAACGGCGCTGCCGTTGACCCCGCCGCTGTAGACCGAGGCGTCGCCCGAGTTGTTGTCCGACACCCAGAGCGGATCATTCGGGCCGGCCGCGAGGCCCCAGGCGTTGGTCAGGTTCGGGTCCACCAGCTTGGCGCCGAGCGATGCCTTGTTGGCGATGAGGTTGGTCTGGCTGAAGGTGTTCGGCGCGGTCGCCGCCGCCATGGAAGGCTCGGCGGCGGCCATCAGGCCAGCCGCTGCCACGACCACCAGGAAGGCCGCAGGCCATCTCCTAGCGCGAGCCGGGCCCTCGATGTCGTTCCATTGCCTGGGCTTGCTGAGTGACGCGTGACGCATGACGGATCCCCTTCATCGTCGGGCAACGCCAGCCAGGCCCTACCGATCGCAGTCCGCTGGCGGCCTCAGTCACCGGTACCACGGACGACGGCGACGTCAGGTTCAACGCCGGGTTCATGCGAGCGAAACTCCGCTGCTCTAAAGTGCACGCATGCGGTTGACCGAGCACGAGCAAGAACGGTTGCTGATCACGCTTGCCGCAGACGTCGCCGAGCGCCGCCGGGGCAGGGGCCTCAAACTCAACTATCCCGAGGCCGTTGCGATCTTGACCTCCTTCGTTCTGGAGGGTGCGCGCGACGGGCGGACGGTGGCCGAGCTGATGTCGGCCGGCCGCGAGGTGCTGCGCCGCGACGACGTCATGGCGGGCGTACCGGAGTTGGTGGACTCTGTCCAGGTGGAGGCGACCTTCCCCGATGGCACCAAGCTGGTCACGCTGCACGGACCGATCCGTTAAGGAAGCAGGGCTGATGATCCCCGGCGAGATCCGCACCCCCGACGCCACGATCGAGCTGAGTCCGGGCCGGGCGCGGATCGCGCTCACCGTCGAGAACTCCGGTGACCGGCCGATCCAGGTTGGCTCGCACTACCACTTCGCCGCGACCAACCCGGCGCTGTCCTTCGACCGTGACGCGGCCCGCGGCTACCGGCTGGACGTTCCCGCCGGAACGTCGGTGCGGTTCGAACCGGGCATCTCGATGCACGTGACCCTAGTCGCGCTGGCCGGAGCGCGCGTCGTGCCGGGGCTGCGGCCGCAGTGGTCAGGGCCGCTTGATGGCTGAAATCTCCCGCAGCCGGTACGCAGCCCTTTACGGCCCGACGGTTGGCGACCGCCTGCGGCTGGCCGACACCGACCTGCTGATCGAGGTCACGCAGGACCGGTGCGGCGGCCCAGGGCCGCTGGCCGGGGACGAGGCGATTTTCGGCGGCGGCAAGGTGATCCGCGAGTCGATGGGGCAGTCCGTCGCCACCCGGGCCGACGGCACTCCCGACCTGGTGATCACCGGTGCCGTGGTGCTCGACCACTGGGGCGTGATCAAGGCGGACGTGGGCATCCGCGACGGCCGGATCGTCGCCCTCGGCAAGTCGGGGAACCCCGACACCATGGACGGCGTCACGCCGGGACTCGTGATCGGCCCGTCAACGGAAGTGATCGCCGGCAACGGCATGATCCTCACGGCCGGCGGAATCGACAGCCACGTCCACCTCATCGCGCCGCAGCAGATCCCGGTCGCGCTGGCGGCGGGGATGACCACCCTCATCGGCGGCGGCACCGGTCCGGCCGAAGGGACCAAGGCCACCACGGTCACGCCCGGGGCGTTCTGGCTCGACATGATGCTGGCCGCCACGACGCAGTGGCCGGTCAACATCGTGCTGCTCGGCAAAGGCAACACGATGAGCAGCGAGGGGCTGTGGGAGCAGCTGCGGGCCGGCGCGGCGGGCTTCAAGCTGCATGAAGACTGGGGCACGACGCCTGCCGTGATCAACGCCTGCCTCACCGTCGCCCAGGCAGCCGGCGTCCAGGTGGCGATCCACACCGACACGCTCAACGAGGCCGGCTACCTCGAATCGACGCTGGACGCGATCGGCGGCCGGCCGATCCACACCTACCACACCGAGGGCGCCGGGGGCGGGCACGCGCCGGACATCATCAAGGTCGCCGCGCATGCCAACGTGCTGCCTTCCTCGACGAACCCGACCCGGCCGTACACGCGCAACACCCTGGATGAGCACCTCGACATGCTGATGGTCTGCCATCACCTCAAGCCGTCGATCCCGGAGGATCTCGCCTTCGCCGAGTCACGCATCCGGCCCTCGACGATGGCGGCTGAGGACGTGCTGCATGACCTCGGCGCGATCTCGATGATCGGTTCGGACTCGCAGGCGATGGGGCGGATCGGCGAGACGATCATCCGGACCTGGCAGACGGCGCACGTGATGAAGCAGCACCGGGGCGCGCTGCCGGGCGACGGCGCCGCCGACAACATGCGCGCGCGGCGCTATGTGGCGAAGTACACGATCGGGCCGGCGATCACGCATGGCCTCGACGACGAGATCGGCTCGGTGCAGCCGGGCAAGCTGGCCGACCTGGTGCTGTGGGAGCCGGCCTTCTTCGGCGTCCGCCCGCACCTCGTGCTCAAGGCCGGCGTGATCGCCTGGGCCAACATGGGCGACGCGAATGCCTCGATCCCCACCCCGCAGCCGCAGCTGCCCCGGCCGATGTTCGGCGCCTTCGGCGGCATGCCAGCCAGGCTCGGCCTGCATTTCGTGGCGCCCGCCGCGCTCGAGGCCGGCCTCGCCGACCGCTGGGCGAGCGAGCGGCCACTCGTCGCGACGAAGGATGTCTCGCGCCTGTCGAAGGCCAGCCTGCCCGAGAACGACGTCTTGCCGACGATCGACGTCGACAGCGAGACGTTCGCGGTGCACGTCGACGGCGAACTCATCGAGCCGCAGCCGGCCCAGGAGCTGCCCATGGCCCAGCGCTATTTCCTCTTCTGAGCCATGGACACGCTCTTGCTGCTGCTGCTCGACTCGAGGGCGCCGGCCGGTGCGCACAATCACTCCGGCGGGATGGAAGCAGCGGTCAGCACGGGTCTTGTCGCCGGGCTGCCCGACGTCGAGGCGTTCTGCCGCGGACGGCTCCGGACGTCGGGCCGGGTGTCCGCCGCCTTCGCCGCCGCGGCCTGCCGTCTTCAAGATCATTATTCCGAACGGCACGCCCCCAAGCCAGCTGCCAGCCGCCAGGGTCGCGCGGCGGAGTGGGCCCTGCTGGATGCCGAGTTCGAGGCGCGCACCCCATCGGAGGCGATGCGCGCAGCGTCGCGTCAGCTCGGCGGCGGCCTGCGGCGGCTGCTGCGCTCGATGCTGCCCGACGCCGACCTGGTGACGCCGTGGGCGCAGTGCGCCGCGCCAGCGCCGCACCATCCGCTCGTGCTGGGCGCCGGCGTGGCCCTGGCGGGCGGCACCCCCGAGCTGGCAGCGCGAGCCGCGGCCCTGGCGATGTGCACCGGGCCTGCCAGCGCGGCGGTGCGCCTGCTCAGCCTTGACCCGTTCGCCGTCCAGGCCATGCTCGCCCGGCTGGCCCCCGACGTCAGCGACTGCGGGGAACTCGCCGCGGCGTCCGCGGCAGATCCGCCACGATCGCTGCCGAGCGACGGGGCGCCGGCGCTTGACCTGCTCGCCGATTTCCATCTCACCGCGGAGGTGCGTCTGTTTGCGTCCTGATCCGCTGCGCCCGCCTCCGCACCACGACCACGCAATCGGCGGGCACGACCATGCCGACGCGCCAGGGACCGCGCCGCCGGGCGCGCGCGTGCCCCGCATCGGCATCGGCGGGCCCGTCGGCAGCGGCAAGACCGCGCTGGTCGCCGCCCTGTGCCGGGCACTGTCGGACGAGCTGACGATCGGCGTCGTCACCAACGACATCTACACGACCGAGGACGCCGACTTCCTGCGCCGGATGGGAGTTCTGCCCGACGCCCGGATCCGTGCCGTCCAGACCGGCGCCTGCCCGCACACCGCGATCCGCGACGACATCAGCGCGAACCTCGACGCTGTCGAGCAGCTTGAGGCCGACCACCCCGGCATCGAGCTGATCTTCATCGAGAGCGGGGGTGACAACCTCACCGCCACCTTCTCCTACGGGCTGGTGCACCGCCAGATCTTCGTCATCGACGTCGCGGGCGGCGACAAGGTGCCGCGCAAGGGCGGTCCCGGTGTCACCCGCTCCGACCTGCTCGTCATCAACAAGACCGATCTCGCCCCGCTCGTCGGGGCAGATCTCGCGGTGATGGCCCGCGATGCCGGAGCGGTGCGCGGTGAGCTGCCGACGCTGTTCATCTCGCTCGCGGCCGACCCGGCCGCCACCGAGGTCGCCGCCTGGGTGCGCATGGTCCGCTCCGCGCTCCAGCCGGCGTGATCGCCAAGACGGCCGCGGTCATCGAGTCCGGCGGCGTGCTGGCCGAACTGGTCTGCGCGCCGCCGCTCACGCTGCGGCAGGTTCACAGCGATGTCCGGGGACGCTGCGAGCTCTGCCTGGTCGGGACGGCGGCGGGCCCGCTTGCCGACGACGACCTGTCGATGTCGCTCCAGCTGCGCGCCGGAGCCCGCGCCACCCTGCGAGCGGCCGGGGCCAGCCTGGCACAAGGTGGACGTGACGGCCTTGGCGCGGCGACACTGTCGATCTATGCCGAACTTGCCGACGGTTCAGACCTCGTCGCCGACCCGGGCGCGCTGATCGTCTGCCAGGGCGGCCGGGTGGACGTTCACGTCGAGGTGGCACTGGGCCAGGGCGCGGCGGTGCAGTGGCGCGAGCTGATCGTGCTCGGTCGCACCGGGGAGCCCGCCGGGGCGGCGACGCTGCGCTGGGACGTGACCCGCGTCGGCCGGCCGGTGCTGCGCCAGTTCGTCGACCTCGCCGACCCGGTGCTGACCGGATGGGCCGGGCTAGCCGCGCACCGCCGCGTGCTCGCGTGCGCCCTGCTCGCCGATCCGGCGAGCACGCCGCGCACCGTCGTCGCGTCGCCGACGTCGGTTGCCCAGCGGGTAGACGATCAGACCCTGCTGATAACCGTCCTCAGCGACGACGCCGCCGACGCGTCGCAGGAACTCGACGACCTCTGCGTCAGGGCACGGGCTTGACCGAAACGGCAGCGATTAGGGCACGTCGTGAAATAAACCGTCGTTTCCTGGTCCGGACGACCGTGCGGTGCCCGCGGACCCGGCCGACCGGACTACTCCCGTCACACCGGCCCTACTGACCTCATGAGCCACGCATTCCGGAGCGCCGCCGAAGATCGATGTGGCATGGCCTACCACCGGTGGGGGGCTCCGCCACATCGATCTTGGAAAGGACGCGGAAGGAGGCACCTGGGGGGCCGCCCTGCCCGGTGCGGGCGCCGGCTGTTCGAGGACTCCAGACGACGGCGTGCCAGAACCGCCGTGCACGGTCACGCGCCGGCTAACGTCCTCGCGCAAACCAGCGCGCGGTGATCCCCGATTGGGGTGAGCGCGGTTACGGGCTGTGCCGGGAGCACGACAGCTTCATCGTGGACGAACACCGGGCCGAGGGTCACCGTGACCGCCTCCAGGGTGGCGAGCCGATGCCGGGAGTCGCTGGCTAGCGCGCGGGCTATGGCAGTCCTCCCTGAACGGAACGGAACGGAAGACCAAATCTAGTAACTCATCTGCTCATCTATTCCCCGGCCGTGCCCGTCCCTAGTGTCGTTCCTACAGTGGGGAGACGACCGAGGGAGATCGATGCGAACCCGGCGAGCGGCGCGCACACCATCGGTGGCCATCATCGGCACCGGCTTCGGCGGTCTCGGCATGGCCATCCGGCTCAAGCAGGCCGGCCTCAAGGACATCGCCGTCTTCGAGCGGGCCGGCGATGTCGGCGGCACCTGGCGGGAGAACACCTACCCCGGTGCGGCGTGCGACGTGCCCTCGCACTTGTATGCGTTCTCCTTCGAGGCCAAGGCGGACTGGACACGGCGCTTCGCCACCCAGCCTGAGATCCTCGACTATCTGCGCCACTGCGCCGACAAGTACGACATCCGCCGCCACATCCGGTTCAACAGCGAGGTGCTCGGCGCGGGGTTCGACGAGGCCGCCGGAATGTGGACACTGGCCTTGTCCGATGGCAGCAGCCACCGGGCGACGGTTCTGGTGTCGGCGTGCGGCCAGCTCAACCGCCCCGCCATCCCCAAGATCGCGGGCATCGATACCTTCCGCGGCGAGATGTTCCACTCGGCCAACTGGAACCATGACTACGACCTGTCCGGCCAGCGGGTAGCGGTGATCGGCACCGGCGCGTCGGCGATCCAGTTCGTGCCGCAAATCGCGCCGCGAGTGGCCAGCGTGACGCTGTTCCAGCGGCAACCGCCACATGTCCTGCCCAAGCCCGACTACCCCTACCGGCCCAAGACCGTCGCGGCATTCCGGACCGTGCCTGGGCTGCTGTCAGCCTCGCGCATCGCGACATACTGGACCCTGGAGCCACGCGCGCTGGCCTTCACCAAGTTCCCGCAGCTGATGAGCTACATCGATCGCCGCTTCCAGCTCAACATCGGTAACCAGATCGCCGACGAGTCGCTGCGGGAAACGCTGACGCCGAAGTACAAGATCGGCTGCAAGCGGATCTTGCTCTCCAACGACTACTACAAAGCGCTCGTCCGGCCGAATGTCTGCGTCGTCACCGACGGCATCGCCGAGATCCGCCCGACCGGCCTGGTCACCCGGGACGGCCGGCTGCACGAGGCGGACGCGATTGTGCTCGGCACCGGATTTCATGCGACGGACTTTCTCGCGCCGATGGAGATCACTGGCCGCGGCGGGCAGACTCTGAACGAGGCGTGGCGCGACGGCGCCGAAGCTTACCTGGGCATGACAGTCTCGGGATTCCCGAACCTCTTCATCCTCTACGGCCCGAACACCAACCTCAGCCACAACTCGATCGTGTTCATGCTGGAGGCGCAGATCGGCTATGTACTCCAAGCCGTCGACCGCCTACAGCGCCGGCCAGCCCGGTGGCTCGAGGTACGGGCCGACGTCCAGAGCGAGTTCAACACCGGGATCCGCGAACGTGTAAAGGCAACGGTCTGGGACAGCGGCTGCACCAGTTGGTACAAGACCGAGGCGGGCAAGAACACCAACAACTGGCCCGGGTTCACCTTCGCCTACCGCAGCCAGGTCCGCCGGCTCCGCGACGCCGCGTTCCACTTCGAGCGCGAAACCACTCCGGCTGTGCACGACAACCTCGGCCGGAAGCTCAGCAGCGGCTGAGGCCGCGATTTCAGCCCGCGAGCATGCGCTCTACCCGGAACAACGTTTCCCGGAGATTGGCTTCGGAGGTGGCCTCGTGCGCCGCACTCTGTGACAGCCAGCGCAGCGGCGCGCCCGGGCTCTCCGCGCGCGCTGCGTCGGGGGTCCGGGTGGACAAGACAAACCGCACGTCGGCGTGCTCGTGGGCTGGTTCCCGGCTGTTCGCCGGGACCGAGACGATCACCACATGCCGGATCTCCGCGTCCGGCCACGGCTCCAGGTCGGTCAGCCCGGTCTCCTCGCAGGCTTCCCGCAGCGCGATGGCCACCGGATCGCTCTCGCCCGGATCACCGTGCCCGCCCACCTGAAGCCACGCCTGCTGGCGCTGGTGCCAGCGCAGCAGTACCCGGCCGCTGCCTGGGTGCACGATCAGCGCGGATGCCGTCAGATGCAGCGGAATCGAGCGCAGCCACGGATCGTCCGCGCCTTCGATGAGCGCACGCGCCCGATCGACGTCGCCAGCCTCCGTCTCGTTCTGCGGGCGGTAGCGGCCCAGCATGTCCAGGATGGGGCGACCGAGGGAGCACATTGGCGACTCATTACTCCAGGTGGCGGAATCGCGTTACAGCGCGCGGACGCGGCGGCGATCAGGTTACCAAGCCCGCGCTGGCGATCCAGGCATGAACGCGGCGTGCGCGCGGGCCGATTGATCAGGTGGACGTCCGGATTAGCCGACCGTGTACACGTAGGGGATGGCCTCGAGCTGGTCACCGGAAGGGCTCGGGCCGATGTTGGTCACCGCGCTGGAGTCGTCCAGGTACAAGGTGCCCCGGACCACCGAGCCGCTCTTGGCCGTCGGAGTTATCACGGCGTAGAGCGTGATCGTCTGGCCGGGCTGCACGATGACCGGCTTGAAGGCGGCCCGTGCCGCGGCGCCCTGCTCCCACAGGTCTCCGGTATCGGAGGTCAGTCCCGGATCGAATGCCGGGGTCGTGGCGACGAGCGACAGCGTCGTCGTCGACGGGGAGGCGCCCTTTGATCCGAACGGGCCGATCTGCTGGGGAACGATGTCCCAGTCGCCCTGTGTCAGGAGCGAGCCGGCCGGTGCCGTGATCGTCGCGCTGGCGTCGTCGCCGCTGACGGTGGCGCCGATATCCGGCTCACCGTTGTACGGGCTGAAGTCGAACGTGGTGGGGGCGCTCGATGTCGCGGCAGCCGTGAGTGAGGTCGAGTCGGTGGGCACGATCCACTGCGGGTAGGGGGCGTAGCCGGAGAGCGGCAGCTGGAGGGACGTGGCCGGGGTGGTCGACGTCAGGGTCAGTGACGTCGCGCGGTCGAGACGGCCATCCAGGAAGTAGGACTCCGCGGAGTCACCGTCATTGTGCACGGTCACCTTGGCCACATACTGCGACCTCCGAGTGAGGGTAGCCATCTTGCTGTCAGGTAGCCCGCGTACCGTCGCGGTGATCGGTGCGAACGAGACGGTTCCCGACAGTGGCGTCTGCAGGGCGTTGCCCTTGACCGGGTTGGTGAACGTGATGATGATCGTCCAGCGGCCCGCCGGAGGCGACAGCGTGTGCAGCCGGGCTCCCGGCTCTCCGACGGTTGTCGACGCTCCCACCGCCACCTGATTGCTTGCCTGGGCGACGGCCTCGCCGTCCGGGTCGATCAGGTAGGTGAAGTAGGGGTCCTTGTTGCTTCCGGCCAGCCTGGTCTGCACGTCAAGAGCCGGCTGCCCAGCTGGCACGTCGAAGTTGTAGAAGAACGTCTGGGCCGGAACGAAGCCCCGCCCGTTGCCTCCGACGAGCGTGGCCTTGAAGTGGCCAGTCCCGTTCACGATCGGCACGAGCGATCGCAGCGTGACCGGAAGCGAGCTGTCACCCCACCCGGGTGCCGCCATGGTGACCGAAGCGCTCTCGTCGCCGGGCGCGCTCGGGAAGTGGCCAGCCAGCGTGACCTTGGTCGTCGCGCCGGCCGCGAGCGTGACGTGGCTCGGGGACACGCTGCCCCAGCTCTGCACTGGCGCGGTGGTGACCTGCACGTACACGGGCCCGTGGTAAGGACCGTAGGGGCTGATCACATCCACCGCCCAGGTGCCCGCCGATGGCTGGCGTACTTCCACCTGGCCATGGTTGCCGGTGCCCTGGGGAAGGCTGAAGGCCGCGAGTTGCCCTTTCGGGTTGATCATTGAGATGGCCAGCGGGTTGGAATCCGGTCCGCCTGGATAGGCGATATCGGCAGTGAGTGAGGCAGCGCCGTTAGGAAGGGCGAATTTGAGGATCTGGACGGTACTCTTCGACGTCCGGTGGATGGTCGTCGCCAGGACGACCGTGGACGGCCCCGAGGTGCGGGCGCCCAGGCTGACGTCGGCCGGCTTCGAGCCCTCGTTGCTGAGCTCGAAGGACATCTTGGCCGCGGCGCCCGGTGACCCGATGGCCGCGAGCTGCTGGGTGCCCGCCACCAGTTCCGGTCCGGCGGCGGCATTCCGGGGCGTTCCCTGGTTCGCGGCCATGGCCGCCTTGACGGCGCGGTAGGCGTTGACGAGGCCGGCACCCTGCTCCGAGCCTGGCATGCCGAGATCGTCGGCGCTGCTGGAGATGATGTTGCGCACGAGGCTGGCGGAAGGATTCGCGCCGTCATGGGTGCTGCGGTACGCCTGGATCACGAGTGCGGCCACCGCGGCGACGAGGGGTCCCGACTCGCTGGTCCCTCCCGAAACCGTCAGGTTGGTGTTGCCGCATGCCGCGGTGCCCGACTCGCACGCGATCCAGTCGAGGTCACCGGGCGCGATGACGTCGATCGACCGGCCGCCCTCGGTGGAGCCGCCCGAGCTGAGGGAGCTGATGTTGTCGCTTACCCAGCCGCGGGCGTTCACCTGGTTGTACTCGCCGATGCCGTCCTGGGCGTAGCTGCGGAAAGCAGTTGACGCTCCGACACTGATGACGCCCGGCTGCGTGGACGGCGACCAGATCGTGCTCTCGGCGCCCGCGTCGTAGGACGGCGACGTGATCGTCACGCCGGCCGCCATGGCCGCGCTGTTCGCCTCCTTGATGAGGTCCTGGCTGGTGTCGGGCATCGGGAACGACCCGCCCTCTTCGTTGAGGACGTTGACGTGGTTGACGTCAACCGCGTAGTCGATCGCATCGAGGAAGGCGGACGTCGTCGTCATGTCGTTGTTCGCGTACACCTTGTACGCGTCGAGGGTGATGCCTGGCGCGACGCCTTGCAGCCGGATGTCGCAGCCCTTTGGCGCGTCCGTGTAGTCGTGCAGGTCATAAACGAGCCGCCCCTGCGCGGCCATGATGCTGTCGTCGAGGTAGGACTCGAGGTCCTCGCCGCCCTGCACCTTGGTGCCCTCGCCGGTGAAGTCCTTGTACACGGCGATCACCGGCTGCCCGTCCGGGCGGATCAGCTCGGTCTCCGTCGGGTCGATGCCGACCGCTATGTCGCCGACGGTCACTCCGGCGCCGGTGAAGCCGAGCTTCCTGGCGGTGTGCTCGCGCGGGTTGCCGGAGACCGCATGGACCAGCTCGACCCCTTCCGGATCGAGCTGCACCTTGCCCTTGGCCGGGCACACGCCCGGTGCCGGGGCGGCGGAGCCGTTGCCCGCGGCGGGAGCGGTGACCGGCGCGGGTGCCTTGAACGCGGCGTTGGGCACGACTTCTGCCACGCTCGCGTTGGCGGCGAGTGCTCCGGCCTCCGCCGGTGACACCGTCGCGGCGACGGCGTCGATGAGATGAAGCTGGGTTACCTGCGTCGCCTGGCTGTGCTGGAGGCTGGCGATGATCGGTGCCTGGGCGGCGTCGGCCGCTGCCGTGCGCTGCTGGGTGCCTGCGGCGGTGCCCGGGAAGTTGTACTGATGCTTCAGCACAACGCGCGTCTCACCCACCGCGGCGCAGCCGGTGACCGCCCGTAACGGCGGATACAGATCGTCAACCAGCAGGCCGGCATAATCACGGAGCGTGACGCGATGGCCGAAGCCTCTGGGAACCTGCCGAATATTCACGCAGCGCCAACTGGACAAGTTCCCACAAGGGAGACGCGCAGATTATCTGATCTGCGCGATCGGCAGAAGAACGCCGACTGGCAGATGTTCACGTATATGGCGGCATGGGCAAAGAGATTGTAAAGAATATGAAAAAAGCGTACCGTCCGGTATGGGTCCTTGAAGCAATTCGTGGACACGGCACAGTTGCGGGACCTGGTGGGCCTGCGCTAGGCGAGCTGGGAGCAGTAGGTGGTCGCAAGTTTCCGGCTCCCCGGACCGGTTCCCCTGATGTCCGCAGGCGGCGTAAGCAGTCGTTCTCCCGGCTATACGATCATGCATAGCCGGGTCCTGAAACCCCTATCCGTCACGATTGGGTGTAATCCGGCTGGCGGGCTGGTGTTTGCCTGCCGTCGATCACCGCGTGTGCAGACAGGACGCGGGAAGCGACCTGGTCCATGGAGCCGAGGTTAGCGTGCAGCTGGAGTTGCAGCTGGCGGGCGTGTTCGGCGTGGTCCGCGATGGTGTCCGGCTCGCTGATGGTGAAGTGCGCAGCCGCAAGGCGCGCATGCTGCTGAAACTGCTCGCGGTGGAGCGCACCAGGCTAGTGTCCGTCGACCGGATCGCCGAGGTGCTGTGGCCAGGTGACCCGCCCGCGGAGCCGGTGCGGAGTGTCGCCACGCTGGTGAGCCGGTTGCGCCGCGCGCTGGGCCGGGAAGTGATCCGTGGCGGCCGCCAGGGTTACCGGCTGGGTGGTGCCCCCGGGATCGTGGTTGATCTCGACGTGGCAGGCAGGCTGACGAGCCGCGCAGAGCAACAGCTCGCGATGGCACCAGCGCTGGCCCGCGCGGCGGCCGAGCGCGCTGTGGAGCTGCTGTCGCCGGGAACCGCGCTGGCCGATGAGCCGTTCGCCGCGTGGGCCGAGCCAGCCAGGCAGGAGCTGTGCGGGCTGCTGCGCCGGGCTAGGCATGCTGCTGCCGGGGCGGCGCTGGCGACAGGCGACGCGCACCTGGCGGCACGCGTCGCCGAGGACGCTATGGCCGATGACCCGTTCGACGAAGCCGCGCACCGCCTTTTCATGTCCGCCTGCGCGGCGGGGGGCGAGCGGGCGAAGGCACTGGCGGCATACGCCCGGCTGAGCGGCCGGCTGGCCGAGGAACTGGGCAGCGATCCCGCGCCGGACACGCACGAGCTGCACCTGGCCATCTTGCGCCAGCAGCATTCCGGTGACCGGTACCGACGGGACGGCAACATGGCCCAGGCCGGCGCACCTCGGGAAAGGCGCCGCGCCGGAAGGGCGCCCCCTGTCCGGGCTCCTGGCTCAACGGCGGCATCGCGGCGGCTAGTCGGCCGCGACCGGGAGCTTGCCGACCTGACTGCGGCCTGGGTGCGGGCTGCCGACGGTGAACCAGGGGTGGTCCTGATTGTCGGGGAGGCCGGGATCGGCAAGACCAGATTGGCTGAGGCACTGGCGGCGGACGCGGTCGGCTCTGGTGCGATGATTTTGCCGTCCCGCTGTTATGAGACCGAGCGGTCGCTGTTCTTGCAGCCAGTGGTGGAGGCGCTGCTGCCGGCGGTGACGAGGCTGCCCGCGGCGCAGTTGCGACAGCTGCTAGGTGAGGACGCGCCAGCCTTCGCCGCGCTGGTGCCGGAGGCCGCGGCAGTTCTAGGGCCGGTGCCGGTCGAGCAGGTGGCCCTCGACATGCAACGCCGTCGCATGTTTCGCAGTGTGATGGCATTCCTGCGTGAGCTGGCGGCGCACAATCCGGTGCTGCTTGTGCTGGACGATCTGCAGTACGCGGGCCAGTCGACCCTCGAGCTGGTGCATTACCTGGGCAGGCACGCGGGTGGTGCCCGGCTGCTGGTGATGGCCACGGTGCGCGCCGAGAACGACGCGGAAGTCGGCGCCGTGCTCGCCGATGTGGCCAGCCGCATGGAGGTCGGCCCGCTCGGGCCCGATGCTGTCGGGCAGCTTGCCCGCCAGGCCGGCCAGGCCGGGCAGGCTGATCGCATCCTGCGGCAGACAGGCGGGCACACGTTGTTCGTGGTTGAGATGCTCCGGGCGCTGACCGACGGCGACGGCGGCCTGCCGGAGTCACTGCGCAGCGCCGTGCAGGCACGGGCCCGCCGGCTGGGTGCCGCCGCTGAACAGCTGCTGCGGGTAGCGGCCGTTCTCGGTGCCACGGTTGACCCGGTCGCAGTGGCGGCCGTCGCCGGCGTGCCGCCTGCGGCTGCACTAAGACAGTGTGAGCTGGCTCTGCAGGCGCGGCTGCTGGTAGCTGCCGGGCGCGACTTCGAGTTCGCCAACGACCTGATCCGCGAGGCCTTGTACGCCACCACTCCAGAGCCCACCCGGCTGGCTTACCATCGGCGCGCCGCTGACCTGCTGGCCAGCCAGCCGGAATCGCTGGCCAGGCACGCAGCCGCCTGTGGCGACTGGCAGCGGGCGTCACGGGCGCTGCTGTCCGCTGCCGATGCGGCACTGCGCCGCTTCGCCGTGACCGATTCGGCGGTCCTGGCCTCGCAGGCGCTAGAGGCGGCGGAGCGGGCAGGCGATGGGGAGGTCGGAGCCCGCGCCCGCGTCGTCCGTGGCCGTGCGCACGAAGCGATGGCCGCCCTCCCGGCAGCGCTGGCCGACTTCTCAGCAGGAGCGGCAGCGGCACGCATGGTAGGTGACCGGCGGCTGGAAATGCTGGCGCTGCGGCACCTCGGCGGGGACGTGCCCGTCGCCCACGGCATGCCGGTCGGCTACTGCGAGTCCCATCTCGCCAGCGGCCTGCGCCTCGCGGAGCTGCTGGGTGACCAGGCGGCCACGGCTGACCTGCTGGCGCGCCTGGCCATCGTCGCGACCAACAGGCTGCAATTCGATCGTGCGCTTGACTATGGGCAGCGTGCCGCCATGGCTGGCAGGGCTGCCGCTGATGAGCACGCGCTCGCGACGGGCCTCGACGGGCTCAAGACCGCTCATGCCTACCTGGGCCACACGGGCGCGCTGGCCACGGTGCTCGATGAGCTCGAGCCGCTGCTGCGACGTCAGGGTGACCTGTTCCGGCTACAGCACGCTGTCTTCGAGTCGGGATACCTGCCGATGGCGGCAGGCGACTGGGATCAGGCGACAGCTGTCACGGAGTCGGCCATCGAGATCAACCGGCGCAGCGGCTACCCGCACTGGGCCGCGGCCTACGTCGCCCATCTGTGCTGGCTGGCCCGGCTGCGCGGCCGTGATGGCGAGGCGGTCTCGCTCGGGCGTCGCGCTCTGCGCCTGGGCGAGGCCCATGATCACCCCTGGTGCGGTGCTCTGGCGTGCGCCGCGCTCGGCGCCGCTCTGCTGGCCGCGGGGAATCCGGCCGAGGCCATTGACCTGTTCGAGCGCGGCCACGAGGCCGCCGTGAAGGACGGCGCAGAGGCCTACCTGCTGCGTTGCCTGGCACCGCTTGCCGAAGCGACGCGGTCACCCGCCGTCCTCGCTGAGGCCGACCGGCTGCTTGCCGCCGCCACGTGGCCGGCCGGGGACGCGTGGGTGCTGGGGTATGAGGTGTACCTGTCGGTCGCGCGGGCCTGGCTGATGGGAGGCCAGCCAGAACGAGCCCGCGCGGTGATTGCCCCGCTGCTGGGTGCGGCGGAGCGGGTACCGTGGGTGGCTGCGCTTGCGGCGGCCCTGGTCGTGGACGCCCAGGCACATGTCCGCTTGGGCGAGCCGGCGAAGGCGCGGGTGGCGCTGGATCGGGGCACCTCCCTGGCCAGGAACTACGGCCTGGCTCATGTCCTGCGTGAGGCGCGAACGGCAGCGAGCCTGGTCAGATGAGCCCGGAAATGTGGGCAGCGGCCCGCGCGGCTCCATCTGTTTCTACCGGCCGGTAGCTGACGGGCCGGCCTATCTCCTCGGCCATGGCCTGCGCCAGCGAGTCCGCGCCGGTGTCCTCGTAATCCATGCAGCGGCCCGCGCGGTACCTGGTGAGCCGGTGCCGGACATGGAAGTTCTGCTCGAAGTGGTGCCGCAGCGGCACGTAGATGAAAGGCCGCTGGGCTGCGGTGAGCTCCATCGTGGTGGTCAGTCCGCCCTGCACCACGGCCAGGTCGCACACCGCCAGGTGCCGGTACAGGTCGTGCACGTATCCATGCACTTCAAGGCCGTCATAAGCCGGCAGCGTGGCCGGGCCGATGCGCGGCCCGGCCACCACGATCATCCTCAGCCCGGGCACGAGCTGCCTGGCGGCCGGATAGGCAGCCACGGCGCGGCGCAGCAGGTCGGCACCGACACCGGAACCGCCTACCGTCACCAGGCAGACTTTCTCGTCGGAACGATAGCCAAGCTCGGCGCGTATCGCCGCCCGGTCGGCAACGCCGGCCGGATCATAGCCGGAGATATAGCCGGCGAACTGGAAGTGCTGCTCTACCCAGCCGCGGATCGGCGGCAGTCCCGGACCGAAACTGTCCGGCACCACGTCAGCCGGGTTGCCGACGAACACCGCGCGGTCGCGCAGGCTGGGGAAGCGCCCGATCTGCTCGATCATCTCCGCGTTGTAGTCGGCGGTCAGCGCCGCCTCCTGGTCACCGCCGTCGGGCATCGGCAGCCAGCCGACGAAATCGGTCAGCCACGCATAGGGCGCCCGCTTGAGCTCGGGATTCTCGTGCAGGAAATAGTCCACGTCCCACGCTTCGTCGCCCACCCACAGGTCGTAATGCTCGCTGTCGACCAGGTCGGAAAAGACCATGAAATTGCTGACCATGATCTCGTCCATACGCCGTGCCGCCTGGAACACATGCAGGTCATGCTCGGCGCATTCGCCTTCCAGGTGCCGCGATTCGCTGGCCAGCAACGCCGACGCCGGGTGAATGCGCTCGCCCCGCCTGGCCAGCAGCTCGGTCACTGGATGCTGGGCTAGCCAGTCCACCTGCAGGTCGGGGTGCAGCTTGCGCAGCTCCTCGGCGACGGCCAGGTCCCGCCGCGCGTGCCCGAGCCCGATCGGAGACGACAGGTAGAGGACCCGGCGGCGCCGGTCCAGCGGCCTGGTCCACCGCCGCAGGGGGACTGGTCCTTGTCGGAACCGGTCGGCAAAGTCCCGGATCGCGTGGTTGACGACCACTGGCTCACGGGCATTCGGGCAATGCCCCGCGCCCTCCACGACCAGCAGGTCAGCCCCGGTCAGCTCGGCGATCCGCTCGCTCCACGACAGCGGCAGGGCGCGGTCCTGGTCCCCGTGGATCACCAGCACCGGGCAGCGCACCTGACGCAGCAGCCGCTCGGTTTCCTCTTTCGACGCTGACGCCTGCGGCGCGTCATCATACGCCAGCACCACCTCCGGGCTCGTCTCCATCGCCCAGGCGACGCAGTCCTCACGCACCTTGCTCGAGTGCGGCTCGCACAGCAGCTCGCCGAAAAAGAAGTCCGCGAAGCCCCGCCAGTCCCGCAGCCAGTAATGGCGGTTGTCCTTCGCCCAGCCCTCCTCGGTGTCCAGCGCCTCGTCGAAGTCATAGACAGTCCGGTGAGCCGGCAACAGCAGCAGGTGCGGTGCCGCAGGAGCGATCGCCACCACCCCGAGGACGCGTTCGGGATGCAAGGCGGCCATCAGCAGCGACGTCCAGCCGCTGCTGGATATCCCCACCACTACGGCACGCTCGACCTCACATGCGTCCATCACCGCGACGGTGTCGGCCACGAACTCCGTTTGGGCGTACGCCGTGGCCTCCCGTGGCCGGTCGGACCGCCCGTTGCCCCGCGGATCAATGGTGATGATCCGGAACGAGCGGGCCAGGTAGGGCACCTGGGCCTTCCACCCCAGAGAGTGAACGATCGGGTTAACCGGCGCGAACACCATCACAGGCTCGCCCTCGCCGAACACCTCGTAACCAACCTTGACACCGCCGCGATTCACGAAACCTTCGGCGTCTGGATACCTGGCCCTCATCGTGCCCTCCTGGCCTTAGCTGATGCACCAGTCCTAGCGGTCCCTGTTGCAATGCCGTTGCGACGCCATTGCAACAGCCCGGCCGAACCTCAGGTGAGCACTAGATCTGAACTTAGGAGGAGATCGTCATGGCCATCGATACCGAGAAGCTGCAAGAGTTCCTGGCCCGGTTCATCGCCGACCTGGGCGCGACCGTCGCTGCAGGCAACGTGGTGATCGGCCACCGGCTCGGCCTGTATGAGGCGCTGGCTGCCGGGCCCGCCCGCGCAGAGGAACTAGCCGCCCGCACGAAGACCAGCCCCCGTTACGTCGCCGAATGGCTATGCGGCAGGCGGCGGGCGGCTACGTCGAATACGACCCGGCGGCTGACACCTACTCGATGACCGAGGAACAGGCGTTCGCGCTGGCCAACCCCGACGGTGGCGTCTATGTCCCGGGCGCGTTCGTGCTCGCGCTGGGTGCGCTTAAGGCCGAGCAGCCCCGCGCTGGAGGGCGTGCAGGAAAAGCTCCTGTCCGGTGCCAAGGTCGCTGACATCGGCTGCGGGCTCGGCGCATCGACGATCCTGCTCGCCCGCGAGTACCCGAACTCCGCCTTCGCCGGCTCGGACTACCATGACCAATCGATCGACCTCGCCCGCAAGCGCGCCGAGGACGCCGGAGTCAGCGGCCGGGCGACTTTCGAGGTCGCCACCGCCGCCGCGTTCTCCGGCACCGGCTACGACCTTGCGGCGACATTCGACTGCCTGCATGACATGGGCGACCCGCTCTCCGCCGCCCGCCACATCCGCCAGGCGCTAGCACCCGACGGCACGTGGCTCATCGCCGAACCCAACGCCGGCGACACCATCAACGACAACCTCAACCCCGTCGGCCGCATCTACTACAACGCCTCCACCCTGCTGTGCATCCCCAACGCCATGTCACAGGCAGGCGGCTACACACTCGGTGCGCAAGCCGGCGAGGCCGCGATCAGGCAGCTCATCACCGATGCCGGCTTCACCCGCTTCCGCCGCGCAGCCGAAACACCCTTCAACCTCATCTACGAGGTCCGCCCATAGGGGCCGTGGATCTAGCTAGTCGCAGAGCTGATCCGCCTTTTCCAGGATCCGAGGTCCAACCCGCGACGAGCCCAACTCGCGCTCAACTCTCATGACGTCGCAATCCTGGGCGATTCGATCGGTGATCGCCTCGTCGGCCGCGACCAGATCTGGTTCTCTGAGAAGAACGCGGACGGCAGCACGCGCCTTTACCCCCCTGTCGACATCGACCCGAGCAAGGAAGAAGCGATCGGCCGTCGCTACCTTGCGTGGCGCCCCTCGAAGGCTGCGGTTCGGCTTGATCTGCTCGCGTTCGTCGGGGGTACTCGCCGACCGTTACGACGAAGCGAGGGGATGGGCGGTAAAGCTCGACGAAAAGCACATGAGAGATGGTTTACCAGGCAACAACCCGAGCAGCGGGGTGTGGCGTCTCATCGACGTGATCCGCCATGCCTGACGCCGCCATTCACTGTTGGAGTGGTCAGCGCCCTTCGTAGGTGAAAGCCTGCCGATGCACTCGCCGGCCCACGGGGACCCGCCGCGGCGACGGTGATCACCTCATGAGAAGAACTCGTGGACGCGGGGCCCGCACCCCAGCCGTGCTGGGGCCGGAATGTCCAGCGGCTAGAGCCAGATCCGGTGACGACACTAATCGTTTACGCGGATGTCGCTCAGCAGTCACCGGCCGCCTGAACCGGTCCAGGATGACGGCCCCGCGACGCCGGCTCCGCGGCGCCGCGTTCCACTTGAGCGCGAAACCACCCGATCCGCGGACCCTGCTCTGCCGGCCGGATTCCTTTGCCACAGACGCCACATCGGTCCCGTCCTTCCGCGAGGGCCGCACCGTTGTTTCGACCGTCTCATCCTGTAATGTAATCAATTGACACCCTCCCGGCGTGTCGGCCGTGGGGGGAACTGGTCCTGGTGCACGATGCCGGGGTGCCTGGTGCGACGGTTGCCATGGAGCCTCGCCGGCACGTGATCGTCAGGCCGGATTGTGTGAGGGGTGTGTACGCCGATGGGGGCGCGCCAGCGAGTTAGGTCCCGGCGGTTCGCCGAGACGGTGGTGACCGCGGCGATGCCTGCCGCGGCCCCTGCCTGGCTGGCCGGGCAGCGGCAAACGGTGCCGCGACCCTTTCTGAAACCTCCCCGAAAGGTCAACGACATTGGTACAGGAAGTGGCGGACGAACATCCGCGACACTACCGCTGCGTCGGCATCGGTGTTGGGCCAGCGAACCTGAGCCTGGCAGCACTGATGCACAGTCATCCCGAGATCACTAATCTCTTTCTGGACAAGAAAGAAAGATTTGGGTGGCACGACGGTCAGCAAATGCCGGACGCGTCGCTCCAAGTCTCTATGCTTAAGGATCTGGTCACCCTTTCAGAGCCGACCAACGCGTACTCCTTTCTGTCTTATCTACACGAGCACGGTCGCATCTATCATTTCCTAAATGCGCAGTTCGACGCCGTACCGCGCCAGGAATTCCGCAATTACTTGGAATGGGCTAGCTGCAAGAACAAGAACATCGTCTTCGGCCAAGAGGTGCTGTCTGTCGAGTACGCCAACGCGTTCCGGATCCGCACCAGCACGAAGACAGTGACCGCGGACAACATCGTGATCGGCGTGGGAGTCCAGCCGCGGGTGCCGGCCCAGGCGCAGGCCCACCTCGGCGACCGGCAATTCCACGTAAGCGATTTCCTCAGCAGGGCGAAGGACCTGCGCGGCTTGCGCGTCGGCGTGGTCGGCGGCGGCCAGTCCGGCGCGGAGGCGTTCCTCAACCTCGTCTCCCGCCCCGAGGACGAGCTACCGCGGCGGGTCGTCTGGATATCCCGGCGGCCCAACTACTTCCCGCTGGACGATTCGCCGTTCACCAACGACTACTACACGCCGAGCTACTCGGACTACTTCGCGAGGCTCGATACCGAGACCCGGCACGCCTTAAATATGCGCCACGTCCTGACCAGCGACGGCATATCTCATGCCACCTTGCGGCTCATTTACCAGCGCATCTACATGCATTGCTTCATCAACGGCTACCGGGATCTCGTGGCGCTCTACCCCAACCGCAACGTCACCGACATCGCTCGCGGGCCGCAACATGCGTGGAACCTCACGCTCGCCCACAACGACCACGGAGACGTCCGCGAGAACGTGGAGCTGGACCTAGTCATCTGGGCCACCGGGTTTAGCCCGACGCCGGTGGACTTCCTGGAGCCGATCGCGTCGCGGCTGGAGCGCGAGGGCGACGAGTACAAGATCGACGACAATTTCGCCGTTCAGTGGGATGGCCCGGCGAGACACAACGTTTTCGTGCAGAACGCCGCGCGCGGACAGCGCGGCCTCGCCGATCCCAACCTGAGCCTCAATGCCTGGCGCAGCCAGCGGATCCTCGACCGGCTGCGCGGCATCCGTACCGACAACCAGTTGAACTCATTCATCGAATGGATGACCAAGTCATCCATAGGAGAATTCAAGGGAGCATAGTGCGATGACGCAGCCCGCTACTGTCGTCATAGGCGCTGGGGTCATCGGGTGCCTAGTTGCGCGTGAACTGGCCGCCCGTGATCCGGACGCCTCGATCACCGTGGTCGACCGTGACGCTGTCGGCGCCGGGGCCAGCCGCAGGTCCGCAGGATTACACCTGCCTCGAGGGTCGACGCCGCGGACGCGACGCATGTCGGCTTATAGCCATGCGTATTACGCGGATCTGAAGCTTCGCCACCCCGACGCGGCGATCCACCCGATCGGCGCGACCGTGATCTCCTGCCGTGCGGACGGCGACCGGCTTGGCGGCGGATACCTGAGCCAGGCTGCCCCGACTCCAGTCGACGGCGTGCCCAACCCCGCGATCTCGGTTCCGGAGGGGTCACGGGCGTGGCGCATCGCTGGCTGTCATTACGCCGACGTGTATCAGCTTGCCCAGGCTGTCGCCGCCGAGCTCCGGCCGCGGGTGCGCTTCCTCGAGGGCGTCGCGGTGACCGGGCTCGCGTCCGATGACGGCACAGTCACCGTGCATGGCGGGACGAGCGAGCGGCTCGTCGCCGACTCCGTGGTGCTGGCGCCGGGACCGTGGCTGTCCGCCCCGGCCTGGCAGGACCGCCTTGGCCCACTCGGGCTGCGGGTGAAGAAGATCGTCGCCTTGCACATCGAGCAGCGGCCTGACAGCACCGACGAGGTCGTGGTCTTCGACGAGGACGACGCTTTCCTGCTGCCTCTTATCGATCGCGGGCACTGGCTGTTCAGCTACTCCTGCCAGGAGTGGGACGTCGATCCTGACGCGCTGCCCGAGGGCCTGTCCTCCTCCGACATCGGTGCGGCCCGCGACTGCCTGCGCCGCTACGCGCCGGGGATGGCGGACGCGTGCGGATCCGGGCGGGTGTTCTGCGACGCGTACAGCCCTGACCGGGAACCGCTGGTGCGCGCGCTGGACGGGGCGGGGCGGATCGTGTTCGCCGGAGCCGCGAACGGGTCCGGCTACCGGCTCGCTCCGGCGATCGGATCGGAAGTAGCGGATCTGCTGCACCACCAAGGGAGCGAAGGAGTCACAGGTGATCACCAGTACGTATGACGCGGATTCGCTGCACCGCTCGTTCGGCATCGACCTGAGCGAGATTGACATGAGCGCGGTCGAATCGATGGGCGTGGGCGCGGCATGGGGCAAGGTCCCGCCGGGTCATCATTCGGATCCGCATCAGCACGACGAGACCGAGACGTTCGTCATCGTCTCCGGCTCCGGCGACCTGGTCGTGGACGGCAAGCGCACCCCCGTGTCGCCCGGCATGGCGATCCAGTTCGAGCCGTTCGAGACGCACGTCCTCGACAACACAGGCGCCGCCGATCTCATCTTCGCCACGTTCTACTGGCGGGACTCGCCTCGCGCCTCGCGGATCGCGCCGAGGACTGACCGCAGGCGATTCGGCGACCGGCCGATCTTCGCGTTCTCCACGCCGCCGACGCCAAATGGCGGGCTGCACATAGGTCACCTCTCCGGGCCCTATCTCGGTACCGACGCGTTCGTCCGCTTCCAGCGGATGAACGGCCGACGCGTCTGGCACCTGGCCGCCACCGACGACTTCCAGAGCTATGTCGCCGAATGCGCCAGGCGTGAGGGGCGCTCGCCCGCCGAGGTGGCCGCGCACTACGGCGCCGAGATCGAGGAAACGCTCCGGCTGATGGACATCGTGCCGGACCAGATCACGCACACCAGCACGGACGAGCGCTATCCCGGCGCGCTCCGGGCGTTCTTCACCCGCCTCGTCGACTCCGGACGGGTCACCCGCCGCGACGGCGCCGCGCTGTTCGACGGCGAGACCGGGCAGTACCTCTACGAGCCCTACGTCAACGGCGGCTGTCCCACCTGCGGCACTGCCACCGGCGGGAACATCTGCGAGGTGTGCGGCGAGCCTAACTTCTGCGTCGACCTGATCGAGCCGCATGCGGCCAACGGCACCGCCGAGCCACGTGCGGACACGATCGTCCGGTACACGCTGTCCCTGCACGACCTGCGGGCCGATGTGCTGGAGCACCACCATGTCGGGCGCGCCCCGGTCCGGCTGCGTGAGCTCGCGAACCGGATCTTTCAGCGTGACCGGATCGACGTCGCGCTCACCCACCCGTCGTCATGGGGCGTGCTGCCGACCGAGAAGGACGTGCCCGGCCAGGTCATCTGGGTGTGGATCGAGCTGGCGTTCGGCTTCATCTACGGAATCGAAAAGCTCGGCCGCACGCTCGGGTTCGACTGGCGAGCCGACGCGCCGCAGGACGACTGGAAGATTGTGCACTTCCTCGGCTACGACAACACCTTCTACCACTCCATACTCGGCCCGGCACTGTACAAGACCGCCAATCCGGAATGGACCCCCGACGTCGACTACAACGTCAACGAGTTCTATCTGCTTGACGGCGACAAGTTCTCCACCAGCCGCAGGCACGCGATCTGGGGCAAGGACATCCTGTCCCCGGCCAGCGTCGATGCCGTCCGGTTCTACCTGGCCCAGACCCGCCCGGAGACCCGCCGCACCAACTTCACGCTCGCCGAGTACGAGGCGGTCGTGCAGGAGACGCTCGTCGGCAGCTGGCAAGGCTGGCTGAACGACCTCGGCGCCCGCGTGCAGGCCCGCTACGGCGGCATCGTCCCTGACGCAGGCACCTGGACGCCGGAGCACACCGCTTTCCTGGCCAGGCTGGAGAACCGGCTCGGCGCGATGGCCGGCTGCCTAGGGCAAGACGGATTTTCCCTGAACGGCGCTGCCGAGACGCTGCGCGGCATAGTCGAAGACACACTGCGCTTCAAAGGCCTCGAAGGCGCGATCCTGGACATCGATGACTGGAAGGATGAGGCGCGTACCGCCATCGCGCTGGAGCTCGCCGCGGCCAAGCTGCTCGCCCACTGCGCCGCACCGGTGATGCCACGCTTCGCGGCCAGGCTCGCCGCGGCGCTCGGCATCGAACCGCCGACCCAGTGGCCGCGGATAGTGACACTCGTGCCGCCGGGTACCCGCGTGAACCTGGCCCGGCAGGTGTTCTTCGGCGCGCAGCCCGAGCCCGAGACACAGCCAGCGGCCCTGCTGCCCTGGCTCTGCGGCCTGGTCCGCGAGGCAGTGCGGCTGCCCGAGGACAAGCAAGTGGCGGACGCGACGCTGGTAGCGCTCGGCATCGAGTCGATGCAGGTGATCGCGTTGCAGTACCAGATCCTGGAACGCACCGGCGCGGACGTGACCGTGGAGGACCTGTTCGGCGACCGCACGGTCGCGGAACTCGCCGCATTCCTCTCAGCCAACGCTGCCCTGTCGGGCAGCCCGGCGCTGGCGGCGGAAGTGGTGGTGAAGGCGTGAACCATCTCCAGGTGCTCGCGGAGGTGGAGGCGCGCGGTCTCGGGCTCACCGTCTCGGGGACAGACCTGCGCCTGCAAGGTCCGCAGCAGCGCGTCGACCCGGAGCTCGTGAGCCGTATCAGGTCGGTCAAGGCCGAGCTCATCAGCCACCTGACGGCCGCTCAGTCGGCCGAGGCGAACGGCTATCCGCTGACTCTGCTGCAACGCGGCTACCTGATCGGCCGCGGTGACTCGGTGGAGATCGGCAACGTCGCGAGCCACGTCTACCACGAGATCGACGGCTGCTGGGACATCGACCGGCTGGAGTCGGCGCTGCGGTTGACCGTTGCCCGGCACGGCATGCTCCGCACCCGCTTCACCGCCGACGGCCGGCAGGTCGAGGAGCCGGCCGTCGACGTCCGGATCGATCGTCTCGACCTGCGCGGCGAACCCGAGGCCGGTCAGCAGGCCCGGCTGAACGCGCTGCGCGAACAGCGCTCCCACCGCATCCTGCCGTATGACCGCGCGCCGATGCTGGCCGTAGAGGTCACGCTGCTGGCCGGCGACCGGATGCGCCTGCACGTAGGTCACGACGGTCTCGTGATGGACGGCATCAGCATGTTCCTGTTCTTCAGGGACTGGTGGGGCTGCTACACCGGCGACAGCGAGCCGGCCGGCGGCAAGGTGTCGTTCGCGGACTACGTAGCCTCACTCGAGGCGATGCGCGCGAAGCCGCCCGCGCAGCGCTCCCGCGCCTACTGGCTGGACCGGATCCAGGACCTGCCGCCGCATCCGGGGCTCGCGTTGCAGGCCAATCCCTCGGCGATCACCCGCCCCAGGTTCGTGCAGTATGCCGCCCGCCTCGACCAGCCTTCCTGGGCCAGGCTGAAGGTTCAGGCGGCAAGCGCCGGGCTGACACCCACCGGCATGCTGCTCGCCGCCTACGCGGAAACGCTTGCCCGCTGGGGGGCTGGCAGCCAGTTCACTCTCACCACAACGGTCGCCAACCGTCCGCCGATCCATCCGCACATCGCCGACGCGATCGGCAACTTCTCGCAGACGCTGCTGATCGAGATCGACATCGACCGGCGCAGCACCTTCGGCGAACGGGCGCACGCGCTACAGACCCAGTTGCGCCGCGACCTCGACCATCGGCACTTCTCAGGCATTGAGGTCCTGCGCGAGCTGGCGCGCCGTCGCAGCAGCGCCGACGCGCGGATGCCGTTCACCTTCAACAGCGCCATCGGCTACGTCCAGGCCGACGTCGACGGCTCCACCCTGGAGCTGTTCGGTCCCGAGGTCTACACCTCCAGCCAGACACCCCAGGTGTGGCTCAACGTGTTCGCGTTCGAGCAGCACGGCGGCGTGATCGTGCAGTTCGACGCGGTGGACGGGCTCTTCCCTGACGCGATGATCAGCGCCATGGTCGGCGGCTACCAGCGGCTGCTCGACAGCCTGCTCGACGAGACGACGTGGTCGGCAAAGACGTTCGACCTGCTGCCCCAAGACCAGCGGGCACGCCGCGACGAAGCAAACGACACAGCCCGCCCGATGCCAGCGCAACTGCTACTGGACGCATTCGCCGCTCAGGCCGCACGCACCCCGGACGCGCCCGCGATATTGACCACCTCCGCCTCGGTGAGCTACGGCGAACTCCGCCAGCGCGCCGAACACGCCGCCGGGTGGCTGCGGGCCAGGCAGATCGGGCGGGACGAGCTCGTCGGCCTGATCATGCACCGGGGACCCGAGCAGATCGTGGGGATCCTGGCCGCGGTGCTGGCCGGCGGCGCGTACCTGCCGGTAGACGCCGGCCTGCCGGCCGAGCGGGTGCGCTACATGCTGCGCGACGGCCGGGTGCGCTGCGTGCTCACCAATGCCGGCTGGCAGGCCGGGCACGGCGACACCATCGACACGCTCGCGCTCGACGCGGCCGGCCCGCTGGACGCGGGGCCGGGCGGCTCTGGCTGCCCGCCGCTGCCCGGCGCTTCCCCCGACGACCTGGCCTACGTGCTCTACACGTCGGGGACCACCGGCGAGCCCAAGGGCGTCATGGTCAGCCAGCGCAGCGTCGCGAACGTCGTGGCCGACTGCAACGCCCGGTTCGGAATCGGCGAAGCTGACCGGTTCATCGCGGTCAGCGCGTTCAACTTCGACCTGTCCGTCTACGACGTGTTCGGTGCGCTCAGCGCGGGTGCCGCCCTGGTGCTGCCGGACCCCGAAGGCGCCACCGACCCGGCGCACTGGCTCGAGCTCTGCGACAGGTTCGGGGTCACGGTCTGGAACTCGGTGCCGGCCATCGCGGGCCTCATGGCCGAGCATGCCCAACTGCACGGCGGCGCGCGGCTCGGTGCGCTGCGCCTGATCATGTTGAGCGGCGACCGCATCCCGCCCAGCCTGCCGGCCGCGCTGCGGCGGCTCAAGGACGGCCTGACGCTGATGTCCCTCGGCGGTCCCACCGAGACCACGATCTGGAACATCCTGCACCCGATCGGCGACGAAGACGGCAGCCATCCCATCCCGTACGGCCGGCCCAACGCGAACAACCGCGCCTACATCCTGGACCCCGACGGCCTGGACACCCCGGACTGGGTCACCGGGGAGATCTGCGCCGCGGGTACCGGTCTGGCCCGTGGGTACTGGGCAGACGAGGCGCGCACCGCGGAATGCTTCAGCCGCGACGAGCGTCGCCGTGAACGGCTCTACCGAACCGGCGACCTCGGCCGCTACCTGCCGGACGGCAGCATCGACATCGCCGGCCGCAGCGACTTCCAGATCAAGATCAACGGTTACCGCATCGAAGCCGGCGAGGTCGAGACGCGGCTTGCCGAGATCCACGCGGTTAAGCAGGCCGTGGTGGTGCCGCAGGCAGCGGCACGCGGCGACCGGCTAGTGGCACACCTCACTGCGGCCGGCGACGTCCGCCCGACGCAGGAGGAGATCCGGCGGGCACTGCGCGAGCATCTGCCGGACTACATGACGCCGTCCGCTGTCGTCTGGCACGAGAGCCTGCCGCTGACCAGAAACGGCAAGGTGGACCGCGGCAAGCTCACCGTGATGACGCCGCTCGCCGGGACCGCCGGGACCGCCGGGACCGCCGGGACCGCCGGGACCGCCGGGGCAGCCGCGGCCGCCGCCGGCGAGACCACCGGCCTCGAGCGGGAGCTCACCGAAGTGTGGGCATCGGTGCTGCGCATCCCGGCCGCGTCCATCGAGCCCGACGGCAACTTCTACGATCTCGGCGGCGACTCCCTGGCCGCGGCCCGCATCTTCACCGGGGTGCGCAAGCAGTTCGGCGTGAGCATCACCCTCGACCGGCTGTACGACGTGCGGACGATCCGGGCGATGGCCGCGTTCATCGAGGCGGGCCGCGCGTCGGCCAAGGGCCCGGGCGCGGTAGGTGCGGCGTGACCGACTCCGTCATCAACCAGATCGTGGCCGCGCCGCCGCGAGGCGGCCATCGGATCAGCTTCCTGCGACTGGGCGGCGCCAGCGATATGCCGCTGACCGAGCTGCACGCCGCCGCGGAGCGGCTGGCCCGCGGCCTGCGTGATCTGGGCATCGGCCCAGGTGATCGCGTCGGCATCCTCGCGTCGAACAGCCTGGAGTGGGTCCTGCTCGACCTCGCGGCGCTGCGGCTCAAGGCCGTGGTCGCCGGGTTCGAACCCGGCAAGTTCGATCCGGACGGCGCATTGCTGGCGCGCTACCGGCTAGCCGTGCTGTTCACCGACCGCAAGGCGGACGGCGATGGCATCCGGTCCCTCGGCGATGTGGCGAGCCTGATCGAGAACGCCGACCCGGCGAGCCCGCTTCCGGCGGTCGAGTACAAACCCGAAGACGCCACGACGATCAAGTTCACCTCGGGCAGCACCGGGGAGCCTAAGGGGCTCGCCGCGACGGCCGGCAGCATCGACAGCTCGATCAACGCCGTGCAGGAGATGTTCGGGCACCGCGACGGGGACAACCTGTTCACGTTCCTGCCGCTGTCCCTGCTACAGCAGCGGTACTGGATCTACTCCGCGCTCTGCTTCGGTCACGACGTCACGGTCTGCACCTACGAGGCGGCGTTCGCTGCCATGCGCCGTGCCGCTCCGACCGTGGTGATGGGCGTGCCCGGGTTCTACGAGACGGCGAAGAAGCACATCGAGTCCCGGACCAGGGGCGCGCAGTCGGCCGAGGCGCTGCGCGCCGCCGCGAGAGGGCTGTTCGGCGACCGGATCCGATACCTGTGGACCGGCTCGGCGCCGGCCCGCCCGTCGATGCTGCGCTTCTTCACCGAGGTCGGCATGCCGATCTACGAAGGCTACGGCCTCAACGAAACGTGCATCGTCAGCAAGAACCACCCGCGGGCGCACCGCGAAGGCAGCGTCGGCCAGGTGCTGCCAGGCAAGAAGGTGCTGCTCGACTCCGGCGGGGTGATCAGCGTCCACAGCGATCATCCAGTGAACCGGCGCTACGAGTACGCGGCTCCCGGCGAGTCCGAGCGGGTCTTTGGGGCAGAGGGGACCGTCCGCACCGGGGACCTCGGCTACATCGACGAGGACGGCTTCCTGTTCATCCGCGGCCGCGCCGACGACGTGATCGTGCTCGACAACGGCAAGAAGGTCATCGTCCGGCCGCTTGAGGAGTACCTGAAGGCGAGCCCCGCGATCGAGGAATGCGTGGTGTTCTGCCCCACGCAGACCCACCTGGTGGCCGTGGTGTCGCCGGCCGGTGACCCCGCAGACAGCAAGGCGATCACGGCGCGGCTCGAGTCGGCGAACGCCACGTTCAGCCAGGACGAGCAGATCAAGAACGTCGTCGTCGCGGGCGACCGGTTCAGCATCGCTAACGGCATGCTGACCTCGCAGTTCAAGCCCCGCCGGCAGCGAATCCTCGAGACCTACTGGGCGCAGATCAACGGCAAGGTGCCTGGCAATGGCTTCTGACCAGACCGTGACGGCCGCCACCGGCGATAGCGGCCCGCCTGCTGAGCCTCGCGGCGGTGTCTTCTCCAACCCGGATTTCGTCAAGCTGTTCGCTGGCGAGTCAGTGTCGCTGATCGGCACCGAGATCACCCAGTTCGCGATGCCGCTGGTGGCGATCTTGACCCTCAAGGCCACGGTGCTCCAGGTCGGGCTGCTTAACGCGCTGCGCCTGGCCCCAGTGATCGTGGTCGCGCTGTTCGCCGGGGTCTGGCTGGACCGCACGCGGCGCCGGCCGGTACTGATCGCGTGCTCGCTGTGCTGCGCGGTCCTGATCGGGCTGGTGCCGCTGGCATCGGCGACCGGCCATCTGTCGCTGGACCTGCTTTATGTGGTGGCCGTGCTCGTCGGCGGGCTGAACGTAGTCTTCGACGTCGGGGCGCTGTCCTACGTACCTAACCTGGTGGAGCCCAGGCAGCTGCCGGAGGCCAACGGCAAGATACAGGCCATCCGGGCGTTCGCCGGCGTCTCCGGTCCCGGGCTCGCCGGGCTGCTGGTCGGGCTGATCACTGCGCCGTTCACGATGTCGGCCGACGCGGTGTCTTACCTGTTCTCCGCGGCGGGCCTGATCTCCATCACCAGACCAGAGCCCGCGCCCGAAGTGCAGGCGGAGCGCACCCCGGTCCGGCGCCAGATCGCTGAGGGATTCAGGGCGGTATACGGCGGCAAGCTGCTGCGCGCGCTGCTGGGGCAGACCGCGATGCTCAACCTGGCCTTCGGCGCGATGTGGCCTGTCCTGCTGGTGTACGCCCTCAGGGTTTTGCACCTGAGCCCGCTCAAGCTCGGCATCGTGGTGGGGTCCGCTATGGTCGGCGGACTGGCCGGGGCGCTGTACGCCACCAGGATCAGGAACGTGCTCGGGCTGGGACGCAGCATGGTGGTGGCCACGATCGGCACGGGCCTGGCACCGCTGCTGTTCATCGTCCCGCGCGGCGCTGGCCTGCTGTCCGTCACCATCCTGGTAGTGGCGCAGCTCGTGTACGGAACCAACATCCAGATACTCAACGTGAACGCCATCACGCTGCGGCAGATTGTCACGCCCAAGCGAGTGCTGGCCCGGATGAACGCGACGTACCGGATGCTGCTTTTCGGCGTGGCCCCGTTGGGCGCGATTGCGGGCGGACTGCTCGGCACTGCCGTGGGGCTGCGTCCGGCGCTGGAGATTTCCGTGATCGCGATGGTCGCGCCGATGCTCTGGCTCTTCTTCTCACCCGTGTTCCGGCTCAAAGAGATGCCCACAGGGCCAGACGAGGACGAAATCAATGACTGAGACGCAGCAGCGCGGCGGCACGCCGCTGGTATCTGGCGATGCGCCGATCCCGCGGCGCGCCACCGGCGTGGTGGATCTGGCTCCATCGTTCGCCCAGGAGCAGGTGTGGTTCATCGACAACTTCCACGACGGCTTTCCCGCGCACAATGTGCCGAACCTGGTGTGGTTGCGCGGGCCGCTCGACGTGCCGGCGCTGGGCCGTGCGGTTGACCACCTGGCCGCCAGGCATGAGGCACTGCGGACCCGGCTGGCGGCGGGGGCTGACGGCCGGCCTGCCCAGCTGATCGACCGGCCGGCGCCGACCGGGCTGGAGCTTACTGACTACGCGGGACTGGGACCGGATGCCGCCCGCGGGCAGCTGCGCGAGTTCGCCATCCAGGAGGCACTGCGCCCATTCCGGCTGGCGGCCGATCGCCTCTTCCGCGCTCGCTTGGTGCGGCTGACCGCAGGCGAGCACGTGCTGGTGATCGTGGCTCACCGTGCGGTGCTCGATGACTGGTCGTTCCAAGTCCTGTTCAGGGAGCTGGCTGCGCTGTACGAGGCGGAGGCGAGCGGCGAGCCGGCCAGCCTCGCGGCGTCGCCCGTCCAGTTCGGCGACTACTCCAGCTGGGAACGGCAGCGCCTGGAGGGGCCCGTGCTGGCGGACCTGGAGGACTACTGGCGTGCTGCGCTGGCCGGCCTGCCGGCCTCCCGGTTCCCGACCGACCGGCCCCGGCCCCTGGTGGCGAGCCACGATGGCGCGGTCGAGGGCATCAGCATCGGCCACGAACTGCTCGACGGCCTGCGCGAGCTCAGCCGTCGTTCAGGTACACCGCTGCCGGTGACACTACTGGCGGCCCTGCAGGTGCTGCTGTGGCGCTACACCGGTCAGACGGACGCTGTCGTCGGCACAGTCAGCGCGAACCGGGCCAGGCCCGAGCTGGCCCAGACGGTCGGTTTCCTGGCGAACACGCTGCCGATCCGCACTGACCTGTCGGAGGATCCGGCTTTCTCCGAACTGCTGGCCCGGGTGCGCGAGGCGACGACCGGCGCCCACGCGCACCAGGATCTGCCGTTCGCCAAGATCGTCGATGTCCTACACCTCGAACGTGACCCGGGCCGTTTCCCCGTCTTCCAGATCGGGCTCACCTGCACCGAGCCCATCGACGACATCGAGCCGGCGGGCGTGACCTTCCACCACGACCGTGTCGAGCTGCTGGCCGTGCAGTACGACCTCAGCTTCATCGTGGAGATGCGGGGTGACGGGTTGCGGCTGGAGGCAACCTATCCGCCGGCGTTGTTCGACGCGGCGACGGTGCGGCGGTTGCTGGGGAATCTGGAGGTACTGCTGCGGGGGGTGGCGGCGGACCCGTCGGCGCGGCTGTCGGAGCTGCCGGTGCTGACCGCCGACGAGCTGCACCGGGAGCTGGTCGGATGGAACGACACCGCCCGCGAGTTCCCCGTGGTGTGCATTCATGAGGGTTTTGAGGCCCAGGTGGCGCGGACCCCGGACGCGGTGGCGGCGGAGTTCGAGGACGAGCGGGTGTCGTATGGCGAGCTGAACCGGCAGGCGAACCGGATCGCGCGGCGGCTGCGGGCGGCGGGGGCAGGTCCTGAGGTGCTGGTCGGGGTGTGCATGCAGACCGGGTTGCGGCGGCTGGCGGCGCTGCTGGGGGTGTGGAAGGCCGGCGGGGGGTATGTGCCGCTGGATCCGGGGCTGCCGGCTGAGCGGCTGGGGTTCATGGTGGCCGATACCGGGATGCCGGTGGTGGTTACCGATGCGGCGAGCACCGCCGGCCTGCCGGGCGGGGTGATGGTGGTGTCACTGGATGCGGAGTGGGAGCAGATCCACCGTTTGGACAGCGGGAACCTGACCGGTACCGGGGTGGTGCCGTCGAATGTGGCGTATGTGATCTACACATCGGGGTCGACGGGTGAGCCCAAGGGCGTGGTGGTAGAGCACCGGCAGGCACTGAACTTCCTGCAGGGAATGGCGGAGCACTGGCGGATCAGCGCGGGTAGTGCGGTGCTGTCATTCGCGGCGTTCACCTTTGACGTGTCGGTGATGGACATGTTCATGCCGCTGCTGGGCGGGGCGCGGGTGGTGCTGGCGTCGGCGGAGACGCTGCATTCGCCGCCGCGGCTGGCGGTACTGATCCGCCAAGCGGGGGTGACGTTCGCGTGCCTGCCGCCGGCTGTGCTGAACCTGCTGGTGGGGGAGGAATTCCCAGGTCTGCGGACGCTGCTGTCGGCAGGCGAAGAGCTGTCCAGTGAGCTGCTTCGTGCCTGGCTGCGGGAAGGGCTGGAGATTTACAACGGCTATGGGCCGACCGAGGCGTCGATCGGGGCGACATTCATGCGGATGGACGCCAGCACGCGGCTGCCGCCGCCGATCGGGCGGCCAAAGCCCAACTACCGGGTGTATGTGCTCGACGGGTTCCTGAACCCGGTGCCGGTGGGAGTAGTGGGTGAACTGCATATCGGCGGCGCGGGGGTGGCCCGGGGATACCTGAACCGGCCGGAGCTCACCCGAGAGCGGTTCGTCGCCGATCCGTACGCGCCGGGGCAGCGGCTGTACCGGACCGGGGATCTGGTGCGGCGCCGGCCTGATGGCACGATCGTGTTCGTCGGGCGCGCCGATGACCAGGTGAAGATCCGCGGGCTGCGGGTGGAGCTTGGCGAGATCGAGGCCGCGCTGACCGCTCATCCAGCCGTCGCGCAGGCGGTGCTGACGGTGATCACTGATCCGGCCGGGGACAAGCAGCTTGCCGCCTACGTGCGGCCAGCACCAGGCAGCGCGCCCCCGCCCGGCGACCTGCGGGCGCACCTGGCCGAGCAGCTTCCCGCCTACATGGTCCCTGGTTACCTGATGGTCCTGGACGAGTTCCCGCTGACCAAGCACGGCAAGATCAACAAGGCGGCGCTGCCCGAGCCGCAGGCGATCGGCGCGGGCGGAGAACGGGTGCCGCCCGGCACGCTGATCGAGACCATCCTGGTTGACATGTACGCCACCGTGCTTGGCAACGAGCAGGTCGGCGCCACCGACAGCTTCTTCGACATCGGCGGCAACTCCCTCCAGGCCATGCAGCTGATCACCCAGCTCCGTGCCGCCCTCGCGGTGGATCTGGACATCGCCGCGGTGTTCCTGTCTCCCGCGCCGCGCCAGCTCGCCGCGCTGCTGCGCGACAAGCACGACTTCGAGGACGAAGACCTGGGCGCCGATGGCATCGAGGGACTCACCGGTGTGGGCTGACGATCCGGCGGCCACACACCCCTGCCTCACCGGGCCATGGGCGAGCGGCAGGAATCTGCCGCGCGCCCGGACGGACTGGCCGGCGGGCGCGGCGACGACACAGGAGGAGCGGACATGTTGACGGATGCTCAGCGGGCGGCGCTGACTGCGCGGTTGCGCCGTGGCCGGGATGGTGCGGTGAGTGAGATTCCGCGGCGCGGGGCGGGGGTGGCGGATCTGCCGTTGTCGTTCGGGCAGGAGCAGTTGTGGTTCCTTGACCGGTTCGCGCCGGGCCTGGCGGCTTACAACATCCCGGTTGCGCTGGGGTTGTCTGGCCCGCTGGATGTGACGGCGCTGGGCTGTGCGCTGGATGGCCTGGTGGCCCGGCATGAGGCACTGCGCACCCGGCTCGTGCCCGATGCTGGGGCACGGCCGGTGCAGCTGATCAGCCCGCCGGGGCCGGTGCGGCTGGACACCGTGGATCTGTCAGGCCTGGAACCGGACAAGCAGCAGATCGGGTTGCGGGAGTTCATCGATGTCGAGGCGGTGCGGCCGTTCTCGCTGGCGGCGGGGCCGCTGCTGCGTACCTCGCTGCTGCGGCTGGCCGACCGCGAGCACGTGCTGCTGGTGGTGGTGCATCACGCCGTATTCGACGGCTGGTCGGCCAGGGTGCTCGCGGGCGAGCTTGCGGCTCTCTACGGGGAGGCGGTCACGGGGGAGCCGCCGGGCCTGGCGGAGCTGCCGGTGCAGTTCGCCGACTACGCGCTGTGGGAGCGTAACCGGCTGGCGAGCGGTGCGCTGGAGGGACTTGAGGCGTACTGGCGCGGGGCGATGGCCGGGTTCGAGACGTTGCAGTTCCCCGCCGACCGCCCGCGTCCGCTGCTGGACAGCTTCGCGGGAGCCCGGGCCCAGCGCATGACCGGCCTGGAGCTACTGGACGGCCTGCGGGAGCTGAGCCGCCAAGAGGGCACGACCCTGTTCGTGACCTTGATGGCCGGGCTGCTGGCGCTGCTGCACCGCTACACGGGCCAGACGGATCTGGTGGTGGGCACGGTCAGCGCGAACCGTAGCCGGGCGGAGCTGGTGCCGCTGATCGGCTTTCTGGTGAACACGCTGCCGATCCGCTGCGATCTGTCGGGGGATCCGGCGTTCTGCGAGCTGGTGTCCCGGGTGCGGGAGGCCACGACGGGCGCGTATGCGCATCAGGATCTGCCGTTCGGCAAGCTGGTGGAGACGCTGCGGGTGGAACGGGACGCCAGCCGCGCCCCGGTCTTCCAGATCGCGATGACCTACGCCGAGCGTGACACCACCCCCATCCGCGGGGCAGGCGTCGACTTCGTCCTCACCGACCTGGCCGTGGGCATCAACGCAGCCAAATTCGACCTGGACATCCTGGCGGAGGCACGCCGCGACGGGCTGTGGCTGGAGGCCACGTACGCTCCGGCCTTGTTCGACGCCGGCACGGTGTCGCGGTTGCTGGGGAACCTGGAGGTGCTGCTGCGGGGGGTGGTGGCCGACCCGTCGGCGCGGCTGTCGGAGCTGCCGGTGCTGACCGCTGATGAGTTGCACCGGGAACTGGCGGAGTGGAACGACACGGCGGCGGAGCTGCCGGTGGTGTGCGTGCATGAGGGCTTCGAGGCGCAGGTGGTGCGGACTCCCGATGCGGTGGCGGCGGAGTTCGAGGACGAGCGGGTGTCGTATGGCGAGCTGAACCGGCAGGCGAACCGGATCGCGCGGCGGCTGCGGGCGGCGGGGGCGGGCCCTGAGGTGCTGGTCGGGGTGTGCATGCGGTCGGGGTTGCGGCGGCTGGCGGCGCTGCTGGGGGTGTGGAAGGCCGGCGGGGGGTATGTGCCGCTGGATCCGGGGCTGCCGGCTGAGCGGCTGGGGTTCATGGTGGCCGATACCGGGATGCCGGTGGTGCTGAGCGATGATGCGAGCGCGGGCAGCGTGCCGGGCGGCGGGCCGGGCGGCGGGCCGGTGACGGTGGTGTCGCTGGACCGGGAGTGGGAGCAGATCTCGGGTCTTGATGGCGGGAACCTGGCTGGTACCGGGGTGAAGCCGTCGAATGTGGCGTATGTGATCTACACCTCGGGGTCGACGGGTGAGCCCAAGGGCGTGGTGGTGGAGCACCAGCACGCCGCCAACTTCCTGCGGGGCCTGGTGCGGAACTGGGACGTCGGCGCGTCGGATGTGGTGCTCCAGTTCGGCTCGTTCACTTTCGACGCATCGGTGATGGACATGTTCCTTGCCCTGCTGGCCGGGGCGCGGGTGGTGCTGGCCGCGGCGCAGACGCTGCACTCGCCGCCGCGGCTGGCCGCGCTGATGCGCGAGAGGGGGGTGACGTTCACGCTGCTTCCGCCGGCGGTGCTCAGCCTGCTGGCCGGTGAGCAGTTCCCCGGTCTGCGGGTGCTGATGACCGGCGGTGAGGAACTGCCGTCGGAGGTGGCCCGCCAGTGGGTGCGTCCCGGCCTGCGCTTCGTGAACGCCTACGGCCCGACCGAGGCGACGGTCATCGCGACCTACCACGAGCTGGACGGCGACGTGTTCCCGCCGCCGATCGGGCTGCCGAACTGGCCGAACTACCAGGCGTACGTGCTGGACGCGCGGCTGAACCCGGTGCCCGCCGGAGTGCTCGGCGAGCTGCACGTCGGCGGGGCTGGGGTGGCGCGCGGGTACCTGAACCGGCCTGAGCTGACCAGGGAGCGGTTCATCGCCGACCCGTTCGCGCCGGGGCAGCGGCTGTACAAGACCGGGGATCTGGTGCGGCGCCGGCCTGATGGCAGCATCGTGTTCGCCGGGCGCACCGATGACCAGGTGAAGATCCGCGGGCTGCGGGTGGAGCTGGGCGAGATCGAGGCGGCGCTGGCCACCTGCCCGGACATCGCCCAGGCGGTGGTGACCGTGCTGACCGACCCGTCCGGGGACAAGCAGCTGGCCGGTTACCTGCGGGTGCGGGCCGGGACTCAGGTGGGCATCGCGGGGATCCGCCAGCTCCTGGCCAGCCGGCTGCCCGGCTACATGATCCCCGGCTACCTGGTGTTCGTGGACGAGTTCCCGCTCAACGCCAGCGGGAAGATCGACAAGGCCGCGCTGCCCGCACCGCGGGCCGGTCAGGAAGGTACCGAAAGGGTGCCGCCCGGCACGCTGATCGAGACCGTCCTGGTCGACCTGTACGCCACCGTGCTGGGCCATGGGCAGGCCGGCGCCACCGACAGCTTCTTCGACATCGGCGGCAACTCCCTCCAGGCCATGCGCTTGATCACGATGATGCAAGACGAGCTTGCCGTGGACGTCGACGTGGCGTCGGTGTTCCTGGCTCCCACCGTGCGCCAGTTCGCCGCGCTGCTGCGCGACAAGCACGGGCTGCAAGACGAAGAACTCGGTGCCGATGGCATCGACGGACTTGAACAGCTCACCGACGAAGGGCCGGGCAGGTCCATGGCCGGGGTCGGGTAAGCAGCGCGAGGCGTCAGATCGAGGCAGGACGGAGAAGCGGAGATGTTGTCGGAATCCCAGCGGGCGGTGCTAGCGGCGCGGCTGCGCCGCGACCGTGCGGCAAATCCAGGTGGCGACCGTGCGGCCAATCCGGCCGGCCGCATCACCCGGCGTCCCGCGGGCACGGTGAACCCGCCAGCGACGTTCGGCCAGGAGCAGCTGTGGTTCCTTGACCGGTTCGCGCCCGGCCGGTCAACCTATAACGTGCCCTGCCCGGTCCGGATCCGCGGACAGCTCGACGCCGAGGCACTGAGCCAGGCCATGGACGGCCTGCTCGCCCGGCACGAAGCGCTGCGCACCCGGCTGGTCTCCGGCGAGCGCAGCCGCCCGGTGCAGCTGGTCGGCCCGCCACCGCGCGACATCGTCGAGATGCTCGACTACAGCGGCGCCGGCCCAGACGAGGCCTGGCCGCGGCTGATCAGGCTGGCCGCCGACGAGTTGCGGCGCCCGTTCGACCTGGCGGCGGGGCCACTGCTACGCGCGTACCTGGTCAGGCTGGCCGCCGACGACCACGTGCTGCTGGTCACGGTCCACCACGCCGTCTTCGACGGCTTCTCGGCCGGGGTGCTGCTGCAAGACCTGGCGGCGCTGTATGCCGCGGCGGTCACCGGTGAGCCGTCCGGCCTGGCCGAGCTGCCGGTGCAGTTCGCCGACTACGCGTTGTGGGAGCGGCAGCGGCTCCAGGGCAGCATGCTGGCGGAGCTCGAGACGTACTGGCGCGACGCGCTGGACGGTTTCGAGCTCCTGCGGTTGCCCACCGACCGGCCCCGCCCATCCGTGGATACCTTCGATGGCAGTCAGGAAACCCGGTCGCTCCCGGTGGAACTGCTCCAGGGCCTGCACGAGCTGAGCCACCGCGAGGGCACGACGCTGTTCGTCACCCTGATGGCGGCGTTCCAGGCGCTCCTGCACCGCTATACCGGGCAGACAGACCTGGTGGCCGGCACGAGCACCGCCAACCGCAGCCGAGCCGTGCTCGAACCCCTGATCGGCTTCCTGGTGAACACGCTGCCGATCCGCTGCGACCTGTCCGGGGACCCGGCGTTCACCGAGCTGCTCGGCCGGGTACGCGACGCCACGGTAGGTGCCTACGCGCACCAGGACCTTCCGTTCGGCAAGATCGTCGAGACGCTACGCGTCGAGCGTGAGGCCAGCCGCCCCCCCGTCATGCAGGTCACGTTCAGCCTGGCAGGCGTGCCGGACCTGGAGGTACCCGCGGCAGGCGTCACGTTCGGGCTGGCCGGCAAGCTCAGCGACGCCGACACGGCCAAGTTCGACCTGGACCTGCTGGCGGAGGCGCGCAGCGACGGGCTGTGGCTGGAGGCCACGTACACGTCGGCGTTGTTTGACGCAGCGACGATCCGGCGGCTGCTGGGGAACTTTGAGGTTCTGCTGCGGGGGGCGGTGGCGGATCCGTCGGCGCGGTTGTCGCGGCTGCCGGTGCTGACAGCCCGCGAGCTGCACCAGGAGTTGGCCGAGTGGAACGACACGGCCGCGGTGTTTCCTGTGACGTGCGTGCATCAGGGGTTTGAGGCTCAGGCCGCGCGTACCCCCGACGGCGTGGCAGCAGAGTTCGAGGGTGAGCGGGTGTCGTATGCGCAGCTGAACCGGCAGGCCAATCAGGTCGCCCGGCGGCTGCGCGCGGCGGGCGTCGGTCCTGAGGTGCTAGTGGGCGTGTGCATGCACGCCTCGCTGCGCAGGCTCGCCGCGCTGCTGGGAATCTGGAAGGCCGGCGGCGGGTACGTGCCGCTGGATCCGGCGCTGCCCGCGGAGCGGATGTCGTTCATGATGGCCGACGCGGGCATGGCGGTGATGCTGGCCGACGATGCGACCCTGGGCAGGCTCACCGAGCCGCAGGCGGCGCTGCTGTCGCTCGACGCCGAGTGGGCGGCGGTCAGCGAGCTGGACGACAGCGACCTGGCGGACTCGGCCATTACCCCGGCGAACGTCGCCTATGTGATCTACACGTCGGGGTCGACCGGGCGCCCGAAGGGGGTGGTGGTGGAGCACCGCCAGGTGAGCAACTTCCTGCGCGGCCAGATCAGGCGCTGGCACGTCGACGCGCAGGATGCGGTGCTCGCGTCCCACTCGCTGAGCTTCGACCCGTCCGTGCAGGACCTGTTCATGCCGCTGCTGTGCGGAGCGCGGGTGGTGCTGGCCTCGGCGCAGACGCTACAGTCCCCGCCGCGACTGGCCGCGCTGATCCGGGACCGCCGCGTCACGATCGTCCTGCTGACCCCGCCGGTGCTCAGCCTCCTGGGTGACAGGCAGTTCCCAGATCTGCGCTGGCTCAGCTCCGGGGGCGAGGGGCTGCCGTCGGAGCTGGCCTGCCGCTGGCTGCGTCCTGGCCTGCGGTTCACCAACGAATACGGCCCGACCGAGGCCACCGTCACCGCGCTCTGCATGGAACTGGACGCCGGCACCCAGCTGCCCCCGCCGATCGGGCTGCCGCTGCCCAACTACCAGGCGTACGTGCTGGACGAGCAGCTGAACCCGGTGCCGGCCGGGGTGATCGGGGAGCTGCACATCGGCGGGGCCAGCGTGGCCCGCGGCTACCTGAACCGGCCGGAACTGACGAAGGAGCGGTTCATCCCTGACCCGTTCCGTCCCGGATCTGGGGCCCGGCTGTATAAGACCGGGGATCTGGTCCGGCGTCGCGCTGACGGCACGATCGTGTTCCTCGGCCGCACCGACGACCAGGCGAAGATCCGCGGGCTGCGGATCGAGCCTGGCGAGATCGAGACCGCGCTGGCCGCTCATCCCGCGGTCGCCCAGGCGGTCGTCACCGTGCTGACCGACCCGGCGGGGGAAAAGCAGCTCGCTGGCTACCTGCGCGCCGAGCCGGACACCGAGCCCAGCCCGTCAGAGCTGCGAGCCCATCTCGCGCGCATCCTGCCGTCGTACATGATCCCGGCGTACCTGACCACCGTGGCCGCCTTCCCGCTCAACACCAGCGGCAAGATAGACCGTTCCGCGCTGCCGGCCCCGGGCCACGCCCCGCCGGCCGCCGGGTACGTCGCGCCTGCCACCTTCCTCGAAACGGTCCTGACCGGCCTGTATGCGGCCGTGCTGAACGTGGAGCAGGTCGGCGCGACCGACAGCTTCTTCGACATCGGCGGCAGCTCGCTACAGGTGATGCGGCTGGTCGACATGATCAGTAAGGAGCTCGGGGTCGACGTCGGGGTCACCACGATCTTCCTGCATCCCGCCCCCCGCCAGCTCGCTGCCAGCATTGACGCCATCAGGAGCGGCCTGCGGCGGGCGGATGGCTCGGGCCCGCTGGTGGAGCTGGCCAATGGTGTCGGCGAGCTGCCGCTGTTTCTTATCCATGCCGTCGGCGGCACGATCTTCTCCTATGCGCAGCTGGCCAGTGAGCTGGCCGGAGTATTCAAGGTGTATGGCATGGAGGCACCGGGTCTCGGCCAGGACGGCGCCACCGCGGACTCGCTAGCCGGCCTGGTGTCCGATTACACGCAGCGGATCCGTGCGGTCCAGCCAGCTGGCCCCTACCGGCTGGCGGGCTGGTCCATGGGCGGCGTGATCGCGTTCGAGGTCGCCCGGCGGCTGGAACAGGCCGGCCAGCGAGTCGCGTCGCTGGTCTTGCTCGATGCACCGTTCGCGACACCCGATACCGACACGCCCCCCCAGGCGCAGCTGGCCGGGCGATTCCTGGCCGACGCGACGCACAGCCTGGGCTTGGACACGGCGAGCCTGCCCGACCCAGCCACCTCGAACGCGGCCGAGCAGCTTGCCTGGCTGACGGAATGCCTCACCGCCGGCAGCACCAGCACCAGCACCGCCGGCACTGGCAGCAGCGGCGGCACTGGCGGCAGCGGCGGCACTGGCGGCAGCGGCGGCAGCACTGAAACAGGCGCGGTTGCCGCGCAGCTGCAGCGCCGGTTCGACGTCTTCCAGGCGCACATCCAGATTCTCGCCGGATACCAGCCAACGGCTCCGGTCGTGCGGGCGCCGACGCTGATCATCGGTGCCGACGACTCGCCGAACGCCCCGGCCCTGGCCCTCTGGCCGCGCGTGCTCGGCGGCCCAGTCGCCACGCAGCCCGTGCCGGGCGACCACTACAACTTCCTGCGGCCGCCGCTCGTCACGGAGGTCGGCACGTCGATCCTCAAGTGGCATGCTGGTTCCGCGTAGCCGGCCCGCCAGGCCACAACTCCCCTGAGAGGCACCGGCGATGGCTTCTGACCAGATCGCGAAGGCCGAGCCTGGCACCGGGACGCCCGGCAGGGGTGACGGCGTCTTCGGCAACACCGATTTCGTCAAGCTGTGGGCCGGGGAGACGGTGTCGCTGATCGGCACGCAGGTCACCCAGTTCGCGATGCCGCTGGTGGCCATCCTCACCCTCAACGCCACGGTGCTCCAGGTCGGGGTGATCAATGCGCTGCGCTTCGTGCCGGTGATCGTCGTCGCGCTGTTCGCGGGGGTCTGGCTCGACCGCAGGCGCCGCCGGCCCGTGCTCATCGCGTGCTCGCTCAGCAACGCCGTCCTGATCGGCCTGGTGCCGCTCGCGTCAGCGACCGGCTGGCTGTCTATCGGCCTGCTCTATGTGGTGACCACGCTGGCCGGCTCACTGTCGGTGGTCTTCGACGTCGGCGCGCTGTCGTACGTGCCCTTCCTGGTGGAGCGGCGGCACCTACCCGACAGCAACAGCAAGCTCCAGGCCAGCTTCGCGGTCGCGGGCATCGCAGGCCCCGGCATCGCCGGGCTGCTGATAGGCCTGATCACCGCGCCGGTCACGCTGTCGGTGGATGCGGTCTCGTACCTTTTTTCCGCGTTCGGCCTGATCACCATCAGGAAGCCTGAGCTACAGCCTGAAGTGCCAGCGCAGCGTCCCTCGATCCGCCGCCAGATCGCCGAGGGGTTCCACGCGGTTTACGGCAGCAAACTGCTGCGAGCGCTGCTCGCCCAGTCCGCGGTGCTCAACGTCGGCTTCGGCGCGACTTCCACGATCTACACGGTGTACGCGATCAGGTCGCTCCACCTGAGCCCCTTCAAGCTGGGCATCTCCGTGGGGGCTCTTGCGGTCGGCGCCCTGTTCGGCGCGCTGCTGGCCAGCCGCATCGGGAAGGCCCTCGGGCTCGGCCGCACCCTGGCGGTCTGCATCGTCGCCGTGTCCGCCTCACCTCTCCTGCTGCTGATACCGCGCAACGCCGGCCTGGTCGCGATGGTCCTGCTCATCGCGTCATGGTTCGGCCACGGATACGGCATCTCGATCTGGAACGTGAACACCATCACGATGCGGCAGGCACTCACGCCGCCGCGGGTACTGGCCCGGATGAACGCGACATACCGGATGCTGTTGTTTGGCGCGCTGCCGGTGGGGGCGATCGCCGGCGGACTGCTCGGCGACACCATGGGCCTATGGTCCGCGATGGTGGTGTCGGTGCTCGTGCTGACCGCCCCGATGATCTGGATCTTCTTCTCGCCGATCTTCCGGCTTACCGAGATGCCGTCGAGGCCTCGGTCTGACGACGACCCGGCGTAAGCCAGGAGGAGCGGAAATGCTAACGGATACCCAGCGGGAGGCGCTGACGGCACGGTTGCGGCGCGGTCGGGAGAACATGACGAGCGAGATCCCGCGGCGCTCCGCCGGGCTCACCGACCTGCCGTTGTCCTACGGGCAGGAGCAGCTCTGGTTCATCGACAAGATCGCGCCCGGACGAGGAACATATAACATTCCGAACGCCCTGCGGCTATCAGGCGCACTGGACACCGGTGCCCTGGGGCGCGCGATCGACGGGCTGGTGGCGCGGCACGAGGCGATGCGCACCCGGCTGGTTGTGAACACCGGCGGCCACCCGGTCCAGGTGATTGACCCGCCGCAGCCTCGGCGCCTTGAGGTGGTGGACCTCTCGGGGCTTGAGCCGGAGAAGGCGCAGATCCAGCTGCGGGAGTTCATGGACATCGAGGCGCTCCGGCCGTTCACGCTGGCGGCAGGCCCGCTGCTGCGGATCTGGCTGCTGCGGATGGCCGATGACGAGCACGTGCTGCTGCTTGTCGTTCATCACACGGTGTTCGACGGCTGGTCCGCCGGGGTGTTCGTGCGGGAGCTTGCGGCGCTCTACCGGCAGGAGGCCGGCGGTGAGCCGGCCGGCCTGGCCGCACTGCCGGTGCAGTTCGCCGATTACGCGCTGTGGGAACGTGACCGCTTGCAGGGCAGCACGCTAGCGGAGCTCGAGGCGTACTGGCGGGGAGTGATGAAGGGCTTCGAGACCGTGCAGCTGCCGACCGACCGGCCGCGCCCCGTCCTCGAAGACTTCGACGGCGGCCTCGCCCAGCACATGACAGACTCCGGCCTGCTCGGCGACCTCACAGAGGTCAGCCGCCAGGCGGGCACGACGCTGAATGTCACCCTGATGGCCGCATTGCTGGCCCTGCTGCACCGCTACACCGGGCAGACCGACCTCGTCGTGGGCTCCTTCAGCGCGAACCGCAGCAGGCCCGAGCTCGCGCCGCTGATCGGCTTCCTGGTCAGCACGCTGCCGATCCGCACCGATCTGTCCGGGGATCCGGCGTTCACCGAGCTGCTGGCGCGAGTCAGGGCGGCCACGATCGATGCCTACGCTCATCAGGATCTGCCGTTCGGCAAGCTGGTGGAGGCGACGGCGGCGCAGCGCGACCCGAGCCGCGCCCCGGTTTTTCAGATCGCGCTGACCTACGCCGAACGCGACGCCGCCCCGGTCAGCGTGGCAGGCGTCGAGTTCGGCAGCACCGACCTGATCGTGGGCATCAACGCGGCCAAGTTCGACCTGGACATCCTGGCCGAGGCCCGCCCAGACGGCCTTTGGCTGGAGTGCTCGTACAAGACCTCGTTGTTTGACGTCGGAACCGTTCGGCAATTTCTTGGGAATTTTGAGGTGCTGCTCCGGGGAGTGGTGGCAGACCCGTCGATGCGGCTGTCCCGGCTGCCGGTGCTGACCGCCCGCGAGCGGCACAGGGAACTGGCCGAGTGGAACGACACGGCCGCGGTGTTCCCCGTGACGTGCGTGCACCAGGCGTTCGAGGCTCAGGTGGCGCGCACCCCGGACGGCGTGGCCGCGGAGTTCGAGGACGACCACGTGTCGTATGCGCAGCTGAACCGGCAGGCCAATCAGGTCGCGGGCTGGCTACGGACGGCTGGGGTGGGTCCAGAGGTGCTGGTGGGGGTGTGCATGCCGGCCTCGCTGCGCAGGCTCGCCGCGCTGCTGGGGATCTGGAAGGCCGGCGGCGGGTACGTGCCGCTGGATCCGGCGCTGCCCCCGGAGCGGATTTCGTTCATGGTGGCCGACGCCGGCCTGGCGGTGCTGCTGGCCGAGAATTCGGCCCTGGCCAGGCTGCCGGAGACGGATGCGGCGGTGCTGTTGCTCGATGCCGAGTGGGCGGCGATCGGCGAGCTGGACGCCGCTAACCCGGCCGAGCCGGCATCCAGTCCGGAGAACGTGGCCTATGTGATCTACACGTCGGGTTCGACGGGCCGGCCGAAGGGCGTGGTGGTGGAGCACAGGCAGGCGGTCAACTTCCTGTGCGGCCAGATCGAGTACTGGCAGATAAGCGCGTCGGATGTGGCGCTCCAGTTCGCGTCGCTTAACTTCGACGGCTCGGTGCAGGACACGTTCATGCCGCTGCTGAGCGGGGCGCGGCTGGTGCTGGCCCCGGCGCAGACGCTGCATTCGCCGCCGCGGCTGGCCGCGCTGATGCGAGACCGCCGGGTCACCATTGCCCATCTGACCCCGCCCGTGCTGAGCCTCCTGGGCGACAGGCAGTTCCCGGATCTCCGCACCCTGGGGGTCGGCGGTGAGGAACTGCCGTCGGAGCTGGCCCGCCGGTGGATGCGCCCCGGGCTGAGGTTCGTCAACGACTACGGCCCGACCGAGACCACCGTCACCGCGACCGCCATGGACCTGGAGGCCGGCACCCAGCTGCCGCCGCCGATCGGCCTGCCCATGCCGAACTACCAGGCCTATGTGCTGGACCCGCAGCTCAACCCCGTGCCGGCCGGGGTGATAGGGGAGCTGCACATCGGCGGGGCCGGTGTGGCGCGGGGCTACCTGAACCGGCCGGAGCTGACCGCGCACCGGTTCATCGCCGACCCGCTGCGGCCTGGATCGGATGCACGGCTGTACAAGACCGGGGACTTGGTCCGGCGCCGCCCTGATGGCACGATCGTGTTCCTCGGGCGCACTGACCACCAGGTGAAGATCCGCGGGCTGCGGATCGAGCTGGGCGAGATCGAGACCGTGCTGGCCGCGCATCCCGCGGTCGCCCAGGCGGTGGTGACGATGGTGACCGACCGGGCCGGGGAGAAGCAGCTGGCCGGCTACCTGCGGGCCGAGCCTGGCGCAGTGGCGGACCCGGCGGATCTGCGCGCGCATTGTGCCCGCACGCTGCCCGGTTACATGATTCCTACGCACCTGATCACCGTCGAGGCGTTCCCCCTCAACACCAGCGGCAAGATCGACCGGTCCGCGCTGCCTGCGCCGCAGGGCGGCGGGGCCGCCGCCGTTGTGCCCGCGGCGCCGGCCACCCTGATGGAGAGCATCCTGGCCGGCTTGTACGCGGCCGTGCTCAACGCGGAGGCTGTCGGCGCCGATGACAGCTTCTTCGACGTTGGCGGAAGCTCGTTGCAGGTCATGCGGCTGATCGACAGGATCAACACCGAGGTCGGCATCGACGTGGGTGTCCGCACGGTCCTCCTGCATCCCACCCCACGGCAGCTGGCGGCCCGCATCGATGCGATCAGGAGCGGCGCTGGGCCATCGGCCGTCGGCCCGGACTCGCTGGTCGAGCTGAGCAATGGCGTGGGTGAGCTGCCGTTGTTCCTGATCCATGCGGTCAGCGGCACGGTATTCGGCTATGTGCAGCTCGCCCGTGAGCTGGCCGGGACGTTCAGGGTCTATGGCGTCCAGGCACCCGGCCTGGCGGATGCGGATGCCACCGCGGTCTGCCTGGCCGACCTGGTGAGCGACTACACCGAGCGGATCCGCGCGGCCCAGCCGGATGGACCCTACCGGCTGGCGGGCTGGTCGATGGGCGGCGTCGTCGCGTTCGAGGTCGCGCGGCGGCTCGAGCAGGCCGGCGCGGAGGTCACGCTGCTCGCCCTGCTGGACGCCCCGTTCGCCGTACCGAACACTGACCTGCCTGGCCAGCCGCAGTCCGGCCAGCCGCAGTCCGGCCAGCCGCAGTCTGGTCAAGGGCAGTTCGGCCAGCCGCAACTGGCCGGGCAGTTCCTGGCCGACGTGACGCACAGCCTGGGCTGGGACACCGCCGGAATGCCCGACCCCACCTCATCGACCGAGGCCGAGCAGCTCGGCTGGCTAGCCGGGCGCCTGGCCTCCGGCGCCGAAGACACGGCCTCCGGCGCCGAAGACACGGCCTCCGGCGCCGAAGACACGGCCTCCGCCGCCGGCCATCGCGAGGTCAGTGCGCGGCTAAAGCGGCGGTTCGATGTCTTCCAGGCGCACCACCGAATGCTCGCCGGCTACCGGCCCGCGGGTCCGGCCGTGCGGGCACCGACGCTGATCGTCAGTGCCGACGACTCACTGAACGCGCCGGCCCGCGAGCACTGGCCGCTGGTGCTCGGTGGCCCCGTCGCCACGCTGCGCATCAGCGCCGACCATTACACGTTCCTGCAGCCGCCGCTGGTCGCCGAGGTCGGCACCGCGATCCTCAAGGGTGCGGCTCCGCTGGACTGACCGCTTGCTGGGCTGGGCGGCGGCTGCTGCTGACACGGGCAGGGCGGGCCAGGCGCCGGGCCAGGCGTACGGCCAGCCAGTCCGAAATGGATGCGGCGTGGCCTACCACCGGTGGGGGGTAATTTCACTTCCACGTCGTCGGCCCGGTGAAGGCAGCAGGGACACCGGGACAGACGGGACAGATGGTGACCGCGGGACACGCCTGCCGGACCTGCGGCCGCCAGCGCGCCCGGTACCCGATCCTCAATACGCAGGCCTGCATCGAATAACCTGTCGGCCACGACGACGGACCGCAAAGGACGCATCGATGACGCAGCCAGGGCTCGGGACGCCCGACACGCGGCTGTCCGGCGAGCTCGCAGCCAGCGATCACACCGGGCGGACGCCGCTCCAGAATCGCGTGCTGCCCACCGGCGAGATCGTTTCGCATCCGGCGCGCGGCATGCTGATGGGCAACCGGGGTTGCATCCACAGTCCAGGGCGCACGCTCGGCGTCACGCGCTGGCGCACCAAGATGTGGATCTCCTGCGTGCTCTACTGGCGCGGCAGGCGGCGCGACGTCATGCCGCCGGGACGCTGGACGGCGCTGTTCTTCCTCGACGAGGCGACCGCGCTGTCGGCGGGTCACCGGCCCTGCGGATACTGCCGCAGGGCCGACCACCTGTGGTTCGCCACTAGCTGGCAGGCCGCCAGCGGAATGGCGGTGCGCCCGCGCGCGGCCGAGATGGACGTGTGGCTGCATGCTGAGCGGGTCGACCGGCGCACGCGGAGCAAGGTGACGCGCCCGGTGCAGGCCGGCGACCTGCCTGACGGCGCGATGGTCTGCCACGACGGCGCATCGGCGTTGCTGCTCGGGAACTCGGTGCTGCCGTGGTCTTTTGCCGGCTACGGCACGCCGGTGCCGGTGAATCCGCGCACGCGGGTCGAGCTGCTGACGCCGCCGTCGATCGTCGGGGCGCTCGCGGCCGGCTACCGTCCGCTGGTGCACCCGAGCGCCGGACCGACCTCGATGCGATCGTTCCCGGATCTCAGATGACGAGGTCGACCGGCTCCTGCTCGGTAGCGATCTGCTTGAGCAGCGCGTGCTCGACGAAGTACGCGAGGGACGCGTAGCCGCGCCACACCCGGCGCCACTCCCGCTGGACGGCCGCATCGCCGAGCGTACGGCTCACCTCGTCGAGGTAGGACACGATGATGTCGACGGCCTGTTTGCTGTGGCCGGCCGAGATGTTGTCGATCGTCAGGTGAGCCTGCTCGTAGCAGTCGTCGAACCCGTAGTGGCGGAGCTTCTGGATCTCGTGCAGCCGCAGCTCGCCGAGGCCAAACATCTCGATCGCCAGGTTGTAACCGAGGATCTCGTTGAAGTACGTGTCGGGAAACAAGGCCATGCACAGCTGGTGCAGCGAGAAGCCGTAGAGTTCATCGGGCAGGTCGCCTTGGTCCATGAACGCGGCCTCGCGGATGTGCGGCAGCCTGACGTTCATGCTGTGCAGTGCCCGATGGATCAGCGTGATGTGGTTCTTGGGCAAGTCGCCGTAGCCGACCTCGTCGGCGTAGATGGAGAACAGCGCGCCATCGCACCGCCGCTCGAACCGGCCCAGGTTCGCCACCCGGTGTATCCAGGCCGCGTCGACCAGCGCGCCAAGCGCGTACGTGGTCTGGAGAAACACCACCTCGTCCCGGTCGGGTATCTCCGCTAGCGGCTGGTATGGCCTGACCAGTTTCTCCCAGTAGACGCGTTCGGACCGCTCGTACAGGGCGTCGGGGCTGTAGTCGAAGTAGCTCGCATCGGTGTACCTCCCGCCGGCTCCGTGGGAGAACAGGATCTCCGCCTCGGAAAACAGCCTCGCCGCGCGCTCCGCGGCGAGCGGCCGCGTGTTGGCATGGTTCTCGATGTTGACCAGGCGGTAGAACAGCTCTCGGTCGCTCGGCGTGCCGATTTCCGCGATCACCACGTCGTCCGGCGCGCTGCGGGCGATCGCGGACGCCCGCGCCGCGGCCTGCGCGGCGCCGACCGTGTTGGCCGAGATCACGATCTCCGGTCGCTCGCCGGCCTGCACCGAATCCACCCACGCCTGGAAGACGGCGGCCTCGCGTTCGTCGAAGATGCCAAACATCGGCCCGCCGAACTTGATGGCCTTGGTGAACCTGGACAGCCCGTCGCGGGTACGCCGGAGCTGTCCTGCCTCGCGGAATTCGGTAAGGAACTTGGCGGGGTCCAGGCCGGGGTCGGTGAACGTGTCGCGGAGCAGCCGCCCGCCGACACGGACGTCCTGGTGCTGGCCCCCTGCGAACGGGGCGTGCCGCGCCACGATCGCGGCGACCTTCGACTCCAGCGACAGGCCCTGATGCCAGCTGGCGAGTTCGGCCAGCATCGTTACATGCTCGCGTTCCAGCGCTGCCGCGAGCCGGATGCCCGCGTGCAAGCGCCGGCGTTCCGCCGGGCCGGCCAGCTCCAGGTAGGCCGCGAGAACGTCACGCAGGGCCGGCTCGGGCAGCATCGGCGCCATACCGCCGAGCAGGTCGTCGACGCCGAGTGCGTGGAAGACGTAGTGCACCCCCACCAGCTCGGGCAGGAAGTTAGCGGGCAGCCGCGACAGGGCCAGGTAGAAGCTGCCGTGCAGGGCGGTCAGCGGTCGCGCATCGGCTCGTGCCAGGAAGTCGGCGGCGCCGATCTCCGGCAGGTAGACTCCCGCCGCCTCCATCTGACGCCGCCGCAGGTAGTGCAGCGAGCGGCGCGGGTTGCCCTCGCCGCGCTGGGTAAAGTGCTGCGAGTACAGCCGGTTCACGATCACTGACGGCTGGGTAGCCGGCTGCGACAGCACGTCGAGCCAGCAGCCGCCGAGCAGGCCGAGCGGTGCGCGCTGCCGGACAACGGCGTCGCGGGTGTCCGGCTCGAGGCGCGACAGGGACCCGATGGTGGTTGCCAGGTCACTCCGGATCTTTGCCACGTGCGCCGCGATGTCGTCGGCGCTGGCGTCGTCCGGCAGCCGGTCGTCCGGCGGCAGGTCGTCCGGCGGCAGGTCGTTGTCCGGCAGGCGGTCGTCCGGCGGTCGTCCGGCGGTCGGCGGGGTCGGGGTGTGCTGCCGCAAAAAGGCGTCAATCACCCGGCGCGCGGCGAGCAGCACCGCCTCAGACTCCTGGTCGCGCAGCAGGCGCTGGAACAAGGCGTCAGGCGGCCGTGCGATGATCGCGTCGGCCTCCGCGCGAGCCACGGCGCTGAACTCGAACGTGTTCAGGGCAAGCGCGGCGATCGTATCGGGTGGCTCGAACGCGAGCGTCGGTGCTGCGGTCATGGCAAACCCCTTTCAACACAGACGCCTAACGCACTCGCTTCAACAGTGCGCCGATCCTCGACCCCGGCACGCTGGAGGCCAGCAGGAGGTAGCCGCCCCTGTCAACGTGCCCGAGTGCCGCGCGGTCGACGAGATTGATCATCGGATCCGCCGCGAAGCAGTGACCGATTCGCGGGATGTTGTCCAGGTAGAGCTGCTCCGCGCTGAAGCCGGCCTGCCGCTCCTTCATCACGACGAGCGGCTTGAACAGGTTCGCGTGCATGAGCGCCGCGATGTCGCCGATCTTCAGCCCGGGCGGCCCCAGCAACCGCTGGTTGACCTCCCGGGCGAGATCCGAGCTGATCTCCTTCGTCCACTCCAGCGCGGCTGTGTCCTGCGCGGTCGCGCAGCCGAGCAGTTCGTAGCTGCCGGTGTCACCGGCGTCGGAGGCGACGACGCAACTGGCAGCGCCGTCGCTGAACAGTGCGAACTGCGACATCCGGTCCGCTCCGTCGTCCACCTTGTCGGTGGTGATGGCCAGAACCCGGCGGTACCGGCCGCTCGCCACGAACGCACGGCAGACGTCCAGGCCAGCTAGCAGGTTCACGCAGCGATTCAGGTTCTGGCCGTAGCAGGGGATGTCGCCGAGGCCGATCCCGGCCAGTACGTTCTGCACGAACTGGCCATGGCCCTCCGCGGGACCGGGGATCCGGTTGGAGCAGAGCACGAGCGCGTCGATCGATGACGCGTCGACGTCGGCGGCCGCCAGCGTGGCCGCTCCGGTGTCGACCGCCAGTTCCTCCAGGTCGCGTCTGGTCGTGCGGATGCCGCCCCAGCCCCACAGGCCGGCGTTCGGCGCGATCCGGAACCGGTCGGCCAGTTCGGTCAGATTGCCGATGGTCGTGTAGTCCGCGTCTTGCTCGCCGAGGACGTAGCTCGCTCCGCGGACGAATGCCGTGCCGCCGCTCATGCCGCCGGCTCCCCGGCCGCCGCGGGCGGCGCTGCCATCAGCGCGTTCGCCGCGCCGTAGGGCAGGGCATCGGGCAGGAACGTGAACGTGCCCTGCTCGCTGACTTCCCGCGCGGCCTTGAGCATGACGCCGAGCGCGGCGCGCGCCAGCCCAGACCCGAGGCTGATGCGGCGCACGCCGCAGGCACGCAGATCCGCGACGGTAAACGCCGGGCTGGCGATGACGTTCACCGGCCGGGTGACCGCCGCGCACACCGCCCGGACCGTTTCGAGGTCGGGTAGCGCAGGCGCGTAGAGTACGTCGGCGCCTGCCGCCTCGAACGCGCGCAGCCGGGCGATCGTGTCGTCGAGGTCAGCCAGGCCGTACAGGTAGTTCTCGGCGCGCGCGGTCAAGACGAACGGGAACGGCAGGTTCCCGGCCGCCTCGACCGCGGCGGCTACCCGTTCGACAGCGTCGTCCAGCGGGCGGATCGGTGCCTCCGCGCGGCCAGTCGCGTCCTCGATCGAGCCGCCGACCAGGCCGGCCTCGGCGGCGAGCCGGATCGTCTCGGCGATCTCGCCCGCGGTGTCGGCGTAACAGCTCTCCAGGTCTGCGGAGACCGGCAAGTCGGTGGCGGCCACGATCTCGCCCGCATTGTCCAGCACCTCCGAACGCCCTACCAGGTTCGAGCCATCCGGTCGGCCGAGGCCGAACGCCACACCGGCACTGGTCGTGGCGAGCGCAGGGAAGCCGAGGCTGGACAGGATGCGCGCCGTCCCGGCATCCCACGGGTTGGGCATGACGAAAGCATCCGGGCCGGCGTGCAGGTCACCGAACGCGACGGCCCGCCGGTACTGGTCCTCGGGCTGAAGCTGCATGCGTGCCTTCTCTCAGATCAGCTCGACATGCTGGTCGGCCTGGACGAGCGACCGCAGGATGTCGACGACCGCGGTGGGCTGTGGCTCGAAGTAGAAGTGGCCGCCGTCGACCCAGTGGCGGTCCGGCGGCTGGACGAACTCATCGCTCCAGGGCTCGACCTGCGCGGCCTTGACGTGCGGATCGTCGCGGCCGACAACGAGGGTGGCGGGCACCCCGAGCCGTGGTCCTGGCCGGTAGCGGTACCCCACGGCCATGTGGAAGTCCGTGATCACGCCGGGCAGCAGCAGGTCGCGCATCTCCTCGTCGGCGATGACCTCGGCGGGCAGGCCGCCGAAGAAGCCGATCGCCTCGGCGAACTGTCTGCCGGTGAGCTTCGCGATCTCCTGCACGCGCTGCGACGGTAGCAGCGACGGCGCGGAGCAACCGGATGCGACGAAGTGCTGCGGCGCGGTCAACCCGGAGAGCCGGCGGCACACCTCGAAGGCGACCAGCGCGCCCAGGCTGTGCCCGAACAGGTAGAAAGGCCGTCCGTCCGCCTCGGTGACGGCGGTGATGGCCGCGGCGGCTCCGTCGATGAACTCCGCGATTGTCGGCGCTGGCTCAGCCGAGCGGTGCTCGCGGCCGGGACGGCAGATCGCCAGGATCTCGGCGTCCTCGCCCAGTCCGTTCTGCCAGTCGAGGAAGGTTCGGGGGCTGCCGCCAGCGTGCGGAAAGCAGAAGATCCGTGTCGACCAGCGGGCCGCGGGGCCGCGGCTGACGAACCAGTCCGACGTGCCGCTCATGTCGACGCCCGCGCCGTTCGGGACAATCTAAAGGTTTGAGTGCTGCTGCGCGACGGATCGCCGGGCCGCATGTGCAGCTCGCCGCGATCAGGCAGCAGCACCACGGCCGCGACAGTCCGCTCGCGGCGGATGTCGCCAACGTCGGCGACGCAGATCGTGGGCTGGGTGAGCAGCGCGAAGTGCTCCTCGACACCACCGCCGGTGCCCGGCTCGGCGAAGCCGGCGAGTCCCGCCTCGCAGGCTTTCAGCCGGAGCAGCGAGGAGTTGCGCGCGAAGACGTTGAGCGCGTCGAGGCTGGTGAAGTCGGGGTGCAGGAAGTGGTTGGTGTGGGCCGGCCGTGCCGGATCAACGAGCCGCGTTTCGCTGTCGAGGATCTCGACGCACGCGACGCTCGTCGGGTCGCACAGCATGAGCGAGCGCGAGCTGGCCAGCGGCAGGCCGCGCAGGATATGCAGCGCGTCGGCGACGCAGCCCGCGTTGTCGAGTAGGTGCCTGATGGCCAGGTACGGCGGCAGGCCGGGCCGCCACTCGCCGCCGAGGACGAGGTTCAGCCCGATCGCGAGGCCGTCGCTGTTCACGCCGAGGTACCCGAGCAGGCCACCGAAGCTGAGGACCAACGCCCGCCGGGTCGAACCGGACAGCCCGACATCCAGCACCGCGATCTGATCGTCGAGGTCGCCGTTCAGGTCGACCGTCTGCGCTAAGACCGGACCGTCGCCGGGCCCGGCCGACAGGCTCGCGTAGGTGGTGCAGTCGCCGCGCGTCGGCACCCGCTGGAATCCGATGATCTCGCGCCGTACCTGCAACAGCACTGCCAGCTCGCGGGAGATGCCGGCACCGCTGGCGAGCCCGTCGATCTCCTCGCTCAGCCGCGGCGTAGCGGACGCGATCGCGGCCCCGAACGCGGCGAGCGTCGGACGCAGCGACTCGACGGACACCGGTGCCGGGGCGAGCCGGTTGATGCGGCAGAGGTCATCGTCGATGAACGCGTGCAGCGTGTCGGCGCGCGCGACGCCGTGCTGGTAGCCGACGTCGAAAGGCTCACCGGTGGCATGAATGAACGGGACGCCAGCTGTGGTCATGTCCCCGCCTCCGTCAGCACCACCTTCGGCGAGGCTAGCAACTGCTCGCGCACGTGCGGCCACTCCGCCCGCAGCACGCTGTAGAAGACGGCATCACGACGTCTGCCATCCGGCATCGGGTTAAAGCTCCGCAGCGTGCCTTCCTCCCGCGCGCCGATATTGCGCAGCCCATGGCGGGCCTGGACGTTCAGCTCGTCGGTCTTGAATTCCACCCGCTCTGCCGCCATCTGCTCGAAGGCGTGCCGCAGCATCAGGAATTTGGCCCACCGGTTGACTCCCTGACCCTGGAAATCGCGGCCGAGCCAGGACCAGCCGATCTCCAGGCGTCCGTCCTTTTCCGCCATGTTGCCGAAACTCATGCTGCCGGCCGCGCGGCCGGTCCGTTTGTCGGTGATGAGGTAGGGGACCCTGGTCCCGGCCTGAAGGTCGGCGATACCAGCGTCGAAGAAGGCGTCGAAGTCGGCATCGGTGTCGATCCTGATGACGAAATAGCGCCAGATAGCTGGGTGCATGGCAACGGCGCGCAATGACGTGCGGTCCTCGGGACGGACCGGCCGCAACAGCACGTGCTCGTTCTCGAGCGATGTGGCCGCGATTTCAGCCCAGCTCATGTCAGGCCGCCGTCCCTGCGTACCGGGCCAGTGCCGTCACCACGTCGCGGAGCGTGCGCATCCCGGCCACGTCGGGCTCGGTGAAGTGGGAGAGGCTGACCTTGGTGTCGTCACAGACAGACATCAGGAAGAGCACTTTGTTGAGCGAGGTCAGCCCGTACCCGTCGGCCATGTCCAGGTCAGGGTTTAGGTCAGCGGGCTCGACGTCGGAGTCGAGGACGCTCGCGAGCCCGTCGCGAACTACGGCCTCGATCTCCATGTCAGTGGACACGGTTGCCTCCTGGGTCTCGCCGGGACGTCGTTGTCCGTCGCGGCTCCGCGTGTCCGGCCACGCCGACGGGCGGCTCATTAGCCACAGACCGACATGATCGGGACATCTCTTAGCGTAAGCGAGCTGACACACCGGGGGTTCGCAGTCTGGTACAAATCGGGGCCCCGTACATGGCATCATAGGGGCGCGCAGAGCCTGCCCGGCGGGCGGCGGCAGCGCCTGACTCTTCGCCGGCTGGGACACGGGGTCTGGCCGGTCCTGGCCCTGGGTTCCGCCGTGGCCACCGTGCTCGCCGCGGCGCAGTCTGCCTGATCGCCGATCAGTACTGCTGCCTCTCGGCCTCCAGGAAGAGCTCGAGCGTCGGCCATCCGAAGTATGCGCTGTAGGAGGCCCACCTGTAGTCGCCGCCCTGTTCGTAGCCGCCGATGACGCCGAGTACCGTGCCGGTGCCGTCGTGGCCGTTATAGCCGACAATCCAGGGGCCGCCGCTGGTCCCGTCCCAGTAGTCGCGGCAGTAGAACTCCATCTGGTTCGTCTCGAACTTGAAGCCGTCCGTCGCGCATTCGATGGGCCGCTTGTCTGTGTCGTTGTAGCCGATCACCTCGATCTGGTGGTCGTACCCGAGGTCGATGCCGAGCCGCAGGCCGCCGGTGACAAGCTGGATCGGCAGCCGGGTGCCCGGTGGCGGGGCGACGGACAGGAACGCGAAGTCAAGATTCGGGTCGTGTGACTGCTGCCATCCCGCGGCGACGACGATCGTCTGAACGGCCCACCCGCCGTAAGGCTGCTGTCCGTCGTGGTATGCGGGGACGAATTCGATATCGCTGGCATACGTGCTGGCGTAGACGCAGTGTGCCGCAGTGAGGATCAGGTTCGCCGTCAGGCTGTCCACGACGCTCGCCGTGCAGAAGTGCTGCTGCGTCCCGGTGGTGAAGAAGAGCGCGCCGACGGTGGCCACCCCGTCAAAGTGCGTTGCCGTCGGCGTCCCTGGCGGCGGGCCGATCGAGGGAACCGCCTGAACGTCACCCTGCGCGGGTACGGCAGCGGCCATCCGCGACGACGTCCAGAACGCGCGGGTGGCCCGTTGCGCGGCCGGGCTGACGGCGTGTACGGCCCCGCTGTCCGGGCGCGGCGGGGTGCCCGTCGCTGCCCCCGCTGTCGCGCCCGCTGTTGCGACCATCGCGGCGGCCAGCGCGAAGACGGCGGCGACCGCCAGGCCGCGCGCCGGGTTTCCCTGGATGCCCATCTGTGTACTCCATGACAGGGTGCGGGTAACCGTGGAATGTGATTCCACTAGCCAGTGGTTGCCCTGTCAAGCGGTGGCGTGCCGGATGCGCGCGCGGCAGCCAGACCACAGCCACCCGGTCCTTGCCTTGTTCCGCGACATGGGCGACCGGTCCGGTGGGCCGAGGCACTCGGCTGCCGCGGTGTCGCCGCAGCCGATAGGGAATTCACCATAATTCGGATATTCACAAGAATCGACTGGCATTATCACAAATTTAAGGTCCGTTGAAAGTCACATTTCTCTGTCGAGGCAGGACATATGAGGCCGCCCTTTTCTGCGGAAGCATCGTGGGCGTGCGCGCAACATAAGGAGGCGGCAAATGTCCGTTAAGGCACGTAATAGTGTCGCGCGGGAGCAGCGGCTGAGCCTCGCAGGAGGGGCTGTGACCAGCCGCGAACATTTGCTCGTCGAGTTGGTCGACGAGACCGGCACGGCCATCGGCGCCTGCTCGGTCGCCGAAGCGCATACCGCGCCCGGCCGGCGCCACCGGGCATTCTCGGTGCTGCTCTACGACCGCACCGGACGTGTGCTGCTGCAACGGCGCGCCACGGTCAAGACCCCGCTTCGCCTCCCGCTGGTCCAACACCTGCTGCGGACACCCCGCGCCCGGCCAGGACACCACCACAGCTGCCGCCCGGCGACTGTCCGCCGAACTCGGACTCACCCCAGATCACACCACCCCGCTCGCCGAGGTCGGCGTATTCCAGTATCACGCGGCCGACCCTGGCTCCGGGCGCGTCGAACGCGAATGGGATCACATTCTCGTCGCGACCCTAATCAGCGGTACCCCCATGCCGGACGAAGCCGAGGTATCCGACTTTGCCTGGGCCGCACCCGACCCGCTGCGCGCCGAGATCACTACCCACCCCGACGTCTACACGCCATGGCTCCCCGGCGTGCTGAGTTGCGCCTCCAGCGTCCTGTAGGTGTCGGCAAGCAGGTGACCCAAGGCGCGGCTACTGCCACGGTCAAGGCTCTGGCATACCGGTAAGTCCAGGATTCTCGGCTGCCGCTATTGGCCGAGCAGCCAGCGCCCTGGCGCGACGAGCTTGCGTGCCTGCGCGGGTCCCCACGATCCGGGCGCATAGGAGGCGATCCGAGGCGGATGTGACAGCAGCGGCTCGGCCACCTTCCACACCGCGGCGAGTCCGTCCGGGCGGGTGAACAGGGAGCGATCACCGATGAGCACGTCGTGGATCAACCGGACGTAAGGCGGCAGCGGATCTGCGTCTCTCAGGCCGGACAACGGGATCGAGGCCTGGGCGATGTCGAGATCCAGGGCCGGGCCAGGCTTCTTCGCCACCAGGGAGAGGTCGATCTCGCCGTTACCCGCAAGCGAGAAGGACAGCACGTTCGAGTCGCTGGGCAGCTGTCGGGTGAGGGGCCCGGCCGGCTCGCGCAGGATCAGGCTCACCCGCTGCTGCGTTGCGGCTAGCCGCTTGCCGGTGCGCAGGTAAAACGGCACCCCGCGCCAGCGGGGATTGTCGATCCACAAGCGGGCGGCGACAAACGTGTCGCGGCTGGACCGGGCGGCCACTCCGGGTACATCGCGGTAGCCGGTGAACTGTCCCAGCACCACCTCACTCGGGTCGAGCGGCCGAAATGACTTGATGACCTTCTCGCGCGCGGCCTGCAGGTCGAGGGCGCCGAGGCTGGCCGGCGGTTCCATGGCAACCTCGGCGGCGACCTGGAACAGGTGCGTGACGAGCATGTCGAGCACCGCGCCGGTAGCGTCGTAGAACTCCGACCGGTCGGTGATGCCGAGTTTCTCTGGCACGTCGATCTGGACTGACTCAACGTGCCCGCGGTCCCACATCGCGGCGAACAGTCCGTTGGCGAAGCGCAACACGTGCAGGTCCTGCGTTGCTTCCTTGCCCAGGAAATGGTCGATCCGGTAGACCTGCTGCTCGTCAAGTACCGAGTGAACGACCCGGTCGAGGGCGCGGAAGGCCTGCTGTGAGGTGCCGAACGGCTTCTCGTAAACCACCCGGGCCCCCTTGGCCAGCCCGTGCTGGCCGAGGGCTTTCGTCTGCTCGGTGAAGGCGACGGGGGGCACCGCCAGGTAGTGAACGAGCTGCGGGTCGCCGTCCAGAGACTTGCGCGCCTGCGCGAGTACGTCCAGCAAGCTGCCGGGGCTGTCGCTGTTGAAGCCGCCGCCTGCGAAGAGCACGCGCTGGGAGAAGGAATCCCACGCTCCCTGCTCTGGGTGCGGGCCGAACTCGGTGAGCACGTCGTGGACGTGGGCACGGAAGTCCTCATGCGCAACGTTGCCGCGGCCGTTGCCCACGAGCAGCCACTGCCGGGGCAGCAGTCCCTCGACAGCGAGCCGGTAGAACGCCGGCAGCACCATCCGCTTAGCCAGGTCGCCGGTCGCGCCGAAGAGGACGAATATCGTCGGGCTCGGATCGGGACTGGACTTGCCGTGACGTTTCGCGGTTGCCATGAAACCCAAACTTACGCCACGGCTACTGGGGCCGCATCGAAGCTGGTCTCGGTCACCTGGACGGCGATGACCTCGAAACCGCGACCACCGGCGACCTCGCGAGCCATGTGGGTATCACGTGCAAGATGAGCTGACCGCCTGCGTGTGCATCGTCTGATACAGACAGTCGAACACGCCAGGATGGATATATGTCGCATCACTCGCTGACCCTGTGTATGCGCGCATGTAGTAGAGCCGGTCCACCTGCGGTTCGTTGCTAGGTATCTCGCCAGGAAGTGTCACTCCTGAGTTGGCTCCATCGAGGAACAGGAAGGCGAAGGCCTGCCTTCGCTCAGAGAAGGTGGAGCTGACATTGTTTGGACATCCGCCCGGTGGACCGTACTGGGCCTGGTAGTAAACGGAGATTTCGTTCAGCCAGATAGAGGTCTGGGATCCGTATCCGATACTGGAAAGATCGTTTGCAAACTGGAGGGTCTTGGACTTGTAGCCGGCCGGCGGATAGCTGTTGCCTGGATCGCCGGTGCAGTATTCGTAGTCAGACGCGTCCGTGTACGGATGAACGCCCCAGGTCCAGGGCCTGACGCCTGCGCAGGTGGCGCAGTTATTCAGGTGCTGGGAATACGTGAGCCAGTACGGTTGGCTAGCAGTCGACCCGTTGGTTCCTTCCACCGGCGCGGTTTGGGACGCTACGCCGCTGCTGTAGTCGCCAGCCACAATGCCGCTGTTCAGCTGATTCGCCGCAGGGCCGGACGTGAGCTCGCAACCGCTGCCGCAGGCGTTGAGTACCGCCATGTAATACTGTGAAGCAAGCACCGGGCCGCACCAGTTTGTATTCGTGCTCGCCGTTCCGTTCGCAGTGCATTGCGCAGTTGACACCAGGTTTCCGCCGTCAGGGATGTAGAACTCCTGCGGGCTTGCCGGGATCGAGCCCAGCGAGTTGCCGGCCAGCTGGGAGCTGGCAAAGTCTGGCTCCCCCCATGGAGAGATGATGCGGACGCGCGCTCCGCAGGGGTTTGACGCGCACGAACCACTACCACCAGGCGGCGGGCCAGCTGAACCGCTCAGCAATACACAGTCGTCTCCGCTCGGGTCTGAGCCGTGGTCGCACAGGCTGTACTCGTCCACGAATGCGGTGACCGCGGTCTTATAGTTGGAGATAGAGGGGGCGAGGATGGCGTTATACGGGATGGCAGGGCTGTTGGCACCAGAGTTTAGGTTCCGGTAGTCATAATCCGGTTTGAATGCAACCTGGACAGCAACCCCGGCCTGCCTGGCCGCGTCGAGCCACCAGTCCAGGCATGCCTGCTCGTTCGTGAGCGACTGGAGATGGACCGATTCCCATTGGCTGCCGGGAGGATCGTACTGCGTTACAACCGACGAGTTCGCCGAGTCCGGCAGTGCGATGTCCCACGGGACACTGACGCGCACAGTACCGGAGTGCAGACCGGCGAACCAGCCCTGACCGTCTACCGGGTTCGGGCTCTCGTTGAGCATTACCTGCTGCGCGCCAGGGCCATTAATCGGGGGCGCGCTCGAGTTTATCCATTGTTCATTGTTGTCACAATTGTTGATCGAGCCGTCATGGATCCCGATCGTGATCGAGCTAGTAGCCGCCTGCGCCGCTGACAACGCCGAAATCGGCGAGGCTGCCGCCAGGCTTGCCGCACAGACGGCCAGCGCTGCGGAGACAGTCAGCCCTACTCTCATCGCGCCGAGTCCGTCCTATAGATTGCCCCGGAAAAGCAATAATGTTACTTTCAGTGACGTTACGCTCCTGTTCACATGACGTCAACGAAGATTCGTATAAACATGTAATTTCTATACTAAGCCTGATCTGAGCACTCCGGGGAGCATCCCGACTGGGCCCAATACCGGGCCGCGATGCGGAGTCCGGGTCTGCTGCGGCCCCGGCATGCCCGGCTGCGCGACCGCGAGCGGGCTAGGAGCTAGGCGGAGTCCCAGTGGGGCGGGCGCTCGCGGTACAGGCGCTCGTCGTCATCCGGCTCGGGCCGCTCACCCCAGCCGGCGTCGGTGTCTTCCTGGCTCTTCGTCGGCAGTACTGGCTTGTCGTCGGGATCCGGCGGGCTGGTGCTGGCTGGCGTCAGCTCGGGATCTTGCCGGGCGTGTGCATCGCGCTTTGCCACGCCACACAGCGTAGGACGGGACGGCGGGGCGGATGCCCCTAAGCACATGTGTTTACAGACGCTGATCCCGCCGACGAGTCCGAGGTGCACCGCAGCTCGCCTGCGTCACTGGCTGCGGCGCACGCCTGCGGGGAGCAGAGATGGTGACGGGAGCTGGTTAGGCTGAACCTCAGCCCCAGAAGAATGCTGCCGGGCCCATGCGTGGGATGGACTGAGACTGGGACGTGCCGTGTGGCACATGTGGAGGGGGTGTTGACGCTGGACCGCTCAGCTGAGCAGATCCGTGTCCTGCTGCTGGAGAATATTCATCCTGATGCCACTGCGCGCCTGGTCAAGGACGGTTACCAGGTAGAGACGAGGGCGGGTGCTCTTGGCGAAGACGAGCTGATCGCCGCGATGGACGGCATTCAGATGCTGGGCATTCGGTCTGGGACGCACGTGACGGAACGTGTTCTCGCAACCGCTCCTGACCTGATTGCCGTGGGTGCGTTCTGCATCGGCATCAACCAGATTGACCTGGCGGCGGCATCCCGGCGGGGGATCGCGGTATTCAATGCCCCGTTCTCGAACACGCGCAGTGTGGTCGAGCTGGCCCTGGCCGAGATCATCGCGCTGACCCGACGGCTCACCGACAAGAACGCGCAGATGCACCAGGGCATGTGGGACAAGTCAGCGACGGGCAGCCATGAGGTGCGCGGGCGGCGGCTGGGGATCGTCGGTTTTGGCAACATCGGCGGCCAGTTGTCGGTTCTGGCGGAGAACCTTGGCATGACCGTGTTCTTTTATGACACGGCCGACAAGCTGGCGCTGGGCAACGCCAGGCGCTGCGGCACGCTGGAAGAGTTGCTGGAGATCTCCGACGTGGTCACCCTGCACGTGGACGGTCGGCCAGGCAACAGCGGCCTGTTCGGCGAGGCGGAGTTCGCGGCGATGCGGCCGGGAAGCCTGTTCCTCAACCTGTCCCGTGGCTTCGTCGTCGATCACGCCGCACTGCGGCGGCACATCGAGTCCGGGCATCTCGCCGGGGCCGCCATCGACGTGTTCCCCCAGGAACCACGGGGACGCGGTGAGGAGTTTTCCTCCGAGCTGCGCGGTCTGCCGAACGTCATCCTCACCCCGCACGTAGGCGGGTCGACTGAGGAGGCGCAGCAAGACATCGGTCAGTTCGTCGCCGGGAAGCTGCACCACTACATCACATCCGGCACGACATCGCTCAGCGTCAATTTGCCAGGCGTCGCACTGGCGCGCACGCCGGGCACCTACCGTCTGGTCCACCTGCACCGCAACGTCCCAGGCGTGCTCGCAACCATCAACCAGTTGCTCGCCGAGCACAGCAGCAACATCGAAGGCCAGCTGCTCGGCACACGTGACGACCTCGGCTATGTGCTCACCGATATCGCCACCGAGTACACCGAGGACATGCTCAGCGGCCTCCGCGCGATGGACGTCACGATACGGCTCCGCACTCCGTGCGGCCCGGCCCGCCGTTAGGCCCGCTAGCTTGGGCTGCCGCGGTCGGGGGCGAGCCGGTCGAGGATGATGAGGGCCTGAACGCGGTCGTCTCCAGCGAGGTCGGGCAGTATGGCCTGGCGGAAGATGTCAACGAGGTCGGCGATGCCCTGGTCCATCGAGCGGAGTATTTCTCTGGTGGTGGCTTTCCGGGGGGCTGATGCGCGCTTGCGATCGTTTACGGCTTGGACAAATCTTGCCTGGGACGCTTCTGGTGAGCGGCTAGCTAGTTGGTTGAGTTGCCGCTGGTCATGTTGACGTTCGGTGAGGCTGCTTCTGCCTTGCATGATCAGGGAGGCGGCGGCGCGCTGGTCCTCGTGGGTCGCGTCGAGGATCTTCCTGGTGTCTTCCGGGCTGTACAGGCGTCCATCGAGGTGGACTAGGCGGCCTTCGTTCAGGTTGCTGGCGAGGCCATCACAGCCAATGAGCAATTCGACGATCTCGGGATCGGCGCGGCGCGGTTGATCTCGTTCGGGCATGAGAGTCTCTGCTCCCTAGGTGCTCACGGTTCACGACGCTGTCGTGAACCTGGCGGCCTGCGTACTAGGTCAAGCATGGACCTGTGTATGGGGGCACCCACAGCAGCAAACCGCTTTCGATTGATCATGACCGATACGTGATGATGCGGCCTCGAATACGGCTGCGGGCCACCGGCGCCACCTTCCCTGGATTCTGACGCCTTCACGCCCTCACGCCGGCCCGAAGGCCGCCGAATGCGTCAGCATCACGCCGGGTGTGGCGAGACCTATGCGGCGAGGTCGGCGTAGCGGCCGTTGTCGACGATGAGGCTGGCGTGGTTGCCGGCTTCGACGATATGGCCATGGTCCAGGACGATGATCTGGTCCGCGTTGCGCACGGTTGATAGCCGGTGGGCGATGGTGATGGTGGTGCGGTCCCGGGCGAGGGTGTCGAACGCCTTTTGGACGGCACGTTCGGTTTCGGTGTCCAGGGCACTGGTGGCCTCGTCCAGCACGAGTACGCGAGGATCGCGCAGCAGGGTCCGGGCGATGGCGAGGCGTTGCTTCTCGCCACCGGAGAAGCGGTACCCGCGGGATCCGACCATGGTGTCGTAGCCGTCGGGCAGCCCGGCGATCAGGTCGTGGATCTGGGCGGCACGGGCCGCGTCCTCGATCTCGGTGTCGGTGGCCTGGGGCTTGGCGTAGCGCAGGTTCTCCCGCACCGTGGTGTGCAGGAGGTAGGTCTCCTGGCTGACCACGCCCACGACGGTGGCGAGGTCGGTGAGTCTCATGTCGCGGATGTCGAGGCCGTCGATGCGGACACTGCCGCTGCTGGGGTCGTATAGCCGGGCGATCAGTGAGGCGAGGGTGGTCTTGCCTGATCCGGTCTCGCCGACTAGGGCTAGCGTGCTGCCGGCCGGAACGTCCAGGTCGACGCCGGCAACTGCGGGCCGGTCGGCGCCGGGGTAGACGAAACTGACGTTCTCGAAGCGGACGTGCCCGGTGAGCTGGGCTGGGTCAATCTCGACCGGGTGGGCGGGGTCGTCGACCTCGACGGGCAAGTCGAGGTACTCGAAGATCCGCGCGAACAGCGCCAGCGAGCTGATCACGGAGACGCCGGTATTAAGCAGCCCGGTCAGCGGTCGGAAAAGGTTGTTCTGCAAGGTGGTGAAGGCGATCAGGGTGCCTATGCTGATGGTGCCGACGGTGGCCGGCAGGCCGGCGGCAAGGTAGATGATCGCGGGGATCGCGGCGAAGATGACGCTCAGCGAGGCCATCCGCCAGCGCCCGGCCAGCTGGGAGCGCAGCTCCAGGTCGATCAGGCGGGCCGAGGAAGCAGTGAACCGTTGGACCAGGGACGGCCCGGCGCCCATGGTCTTGGCCAACTGGACGCCGTTGATCGACAGTCCTTCCTCGATGGTGACGTTGAGGCTGGCCAGTTCGCGTTGCTGCTGCGTGGTGATGGCCCGGCGCATGCGGGCGACCCTGCGGGTCAGGTAGATCGCTGGTGGCATGACGACCAGCGAGATGAGGGAGAGCCGCCACGACAGGACGGCCATGGCGACCACAGTGGCTATCGCAGTGGTGAGGTTGGCGGCGATGGAGGTCGCGGTCGAGGTCACGACGGATTCCATGCCGCCGATGTCGTTGGTGATGCGGGACTGGACCTCGCCGGTGCGGGTGCGGGTAAAGAAGGCAATCGACTGCCGCTGCAGGTGGCCGAAAACGCTGGTGCGCAGCCCGTGCATGACGTGCTGGCCGACCTTAGTGCTGATCCAGGTCTGGATCACTCCGAAGGCCGAAGTGACGGCAGCTACGGCAACCATGCCGATCACCAGCCAGGCCAGCAGCCGCACGTTCCTGGTCGGCAGGGCGGTGTCGATGACCGCGCGGAGCAGGAACGGGGAGGCTAGTCCGACGATGGAGGAGGCGACGATGATGGCTGTAACGATCGCCAGTTGCCAGCGGTAGGGGGTAAACAGTGCGCCGATGCGGCGCAGGGACACCTCGCGTGCCTGCGTCTTCTCCTGCGCCGTAACGGGTCTCGAGCCGCGACCGCGGCTCATGCTACTGGTGTCTCGATTCGTGTGTGGTGACTCCAAGTCGTTGCTCGATTCTGTCGAGGTGGGGCCCGCACTCGGATGTGCGGGTCTCCAGGGAATCATTGTTGAGGTTACCTCAATATGAGGTTACAACAATAAATATGATAACCTATTCCGGTGACCCAGGATCGCGACATGGCGGGCCGACGCGATTCGGCCGGTGATGAGATGTTGTCGGAAGCCTTCTGGTCCGTCGCCCGACAGCTGCGCGACACGTCCCAGGAGACCCTGGCTCCATGGGACATCACCCCTTCTTCCCTGCGGGCCCTGCGCGTGCTCAGCCGTCGCGGGATGATGCGCCTGTCGGAACTGTCGGACCACCTGCACATTGCACCGCGCTCGACCACAGAGGTCGTCGACGCCCTCGAATCCCGAGGCCTGGTCCAGCGGCGGTCGGACCCCGGCGATCGCCGGGCCACTCTGGTCGAGGTGACCGAGCACGGCGCCAGCGTCCTCGACGCGATCCGCGGGGCCCGCGGAACCGAGGCCGAACGGGTCTTCGCCCGACTTAGCCAGACAGACCGCGCCCACCTCGCCCGCATTCTCCGCAAGCTCCGGGACTGATCCGCCGCAATGGCGACGCCACCATCCGGCGTCCGGCGTCCGGCGTCCGGCGGCCCACCTGGCGCCTGAGCGCCGTGGTGCCAGCTGGCTGAACTGCAAGCCAACTGCAAGCCGGTGTCGCCAGAATCGGCGGCAGAGAGCGGATGGCAGGGAGGCACCATGTCGAGTGCAATCGAGAAGTTCCTAACGGCGGTCGAGTCTGCGGCGATCTTGGAATGTGACGCCTGGGCGCAGGACTGCGTGCTGGACGCCACGGTCCCCAACTGGCGCTTCCACCGCCGCGGGGCCGACGCGATCCGCCGGGAGTACAGCCGCTGGTTCGCTGACCCAGGGCACTTCGAACATCTGCGCCGGTGCCCCGTCGAAGGTGGCGAGGTGGTCCAGTATCTGCTGAGCTGGACTGAGCAGGGCGTGCCTCACGCCGCGCACCACATGCACCTGCTCAAGGTCCGCGATGATCACATCCTCTCCGATACGGTGCTCTGCGGAGGACGCTGGACAGCCGCGCTTCTAGCTGAGATGGAGGCCGCGGATGAGTGAGGACACCGACTTCGCGGCGTTCGTCGCGCGGGCCACTGCGCGGGAGGCAGTCGAGAGCGCGGGGAAATCCGGTGCCCGGCTTGAGCGGCTACGCATCGACGGCGAGCCCTATGTGCTGAAGTACCTCGACCTGGCCCAGGACTGGACGATGCGCGCAGCTGGCTCGATCGGCGGTGCCACCGCCGAGCTGTGGCACCGTGGCCTGCTCGGCCGGCTGCCGTCGTGCATCAACCAGCCGATCGTCGGAGTCGCCCGCAACCGTGTCACCCAGGTGCTTATGCGTGATGTCGGCCCATGGCTCGTCCCCGTGTCCGACGAGGCTATTGGGCTGGATCAGCATCTGCGCTTCCTCGCACACATGGCCGCGCTTCATGCGGCGTTCTGGGGCGCCGGCCCCGAGGTCGAGATCGTGCCGGGCATGCACCGGTATCTCGAGCTGTCGCCATGGACCGCGCAGGCCGAGGCCGCACGTGGTCACCCGCCGCTGGTGCCCCGGCTGGTCGGGGAGGGCTGGTCGCTGCTCGAGAGCGTGGCACCGGCCGCGGCGGCGGTCGTCACTCCGTTGGCCTGGAATCCGGCTCCACTCGTCGAGGCGCTCGAGTCGACACCACAGACCTTCGTCCACGGCAACTGGAAATTCGACAACCTGGGCTCGGACCCGCGCGGCCGGACGATCCTGCTGGACTGGGAGTTGCCTGGCCGCGGCCCCGCACTGAGCGACTTGGCCTGGTACCTGGCGATCAACTGCCGCCGGCTCCCGCAGTCGAAGGAAGATGCCATCGACGCCTACCGCGCGGCGCTGGAAGCTCAGGGCGTGGACACCGGTTTCTGGTGGAAACGGCAGCTCAGGCTGAGCTTGCTCGGCGCGCTCGTGCAGTTCGGCTGGGAGAAAGCGTTTGGCGGTTATGACGACGAGCTCGCCTGGTGGGAGCAGCGGGCCCTCGATGGCGCTGCCCTGCTCGGATGACGCTTGACGGCGTGGCCGCTGCCTACGACGCCGCGGTGCAGGGCTGGACGTCTGGTCCTGAGGCGGTCTACACGCGGTTTGCCACGGCGATGCTGCGGACCGCGGGGGTGAGTGTCACGGGCGCGCGCGTGCTTGATGCCGGTGCGGGTACGGCAGTCGCGAGCCGGGCGGCTCTTGAGGCCGGGGCCGATCGGGCGGTTGCTGTCGACATAGCGGCGGCCATGCTGCGCCGCTGCGGTCGTGGCATCACGCCGGTGGTCGCCGACGCCACGCGACTTCCTTTCCCAGCCGACACGTTCGACCTCGTGCTTTCTGCCTGCTGCCTGGGCCACCTGCCCGACCCGCAGGCAGCCGTCCGGGAGGCACAGCGCGTCGGTGCGGTGCTGGTGGCCTCGGCCTTCGCGCCGGGCTGGACACATCCGGCCAAGGCGGCAGTGGAGGACGTGATGGCCCGTCTCGGCTTCGTCGCGCCCGGCTGGTACGTCCGGTTTAAGCGCGACTTCGAGCCAGCGGTCGGCGATCCGGTGTGGCTCGCCCGGATGGCGCGCGTGGCGGGCTATCGCGACGTGACAGTGCGGTCGGTCGAGGTGTCGGCCGGGCTCTCAACCCCGGCCGAGATGGTCGGCTGGCGCCTGGGCATGGCGCATTTGGCGCCTTTCGCCGCGGCGCTCCCCGTGCAACGGCTGGCCGAGGCGAGACGGGCGGCGGAGCTAGCGCTGGCAGGGGCGCCGTCACTCGTCGTGCCACTGCTAGTGCTCATCGCGCGCTGATCCGCCACTGCGCCAGTCGCTGATCGGCCTCGCGGCGCAGCGGGTCGGCCAGCTCGCCGCACAGTGCGGCGAGACGCTGCACCGACGCGGCGGCCCGGTCGAGCCAGGTGGGCACGTGGAGCTCTGCGGCGGTCTCGCCCGTCCACCACCAGGACTCGAGGGCCACAGCTGCTTCTACTGCGGCTATGTCACGCTCGACCTCGGGCAAGTCGACAGGCAACCCGAGCCGGTGCCGAGCGCGGTGCGCCAGCAGCCGGGCGGTCGCCGCGTAGCGCGGCACATCAGCGTCGGCCGCATCGGCGGCGAGTCCAGCCGCAATCTCCAGCGCCGACTCGGCCTCTCCAAGCAGCAGTGCGAGACGCGCGTGCAGCAGCCGGGACTTCATCGTCAGCCGCCATCCGAACACCAGATCGCCGCTGCATGCGAGGTCGGCGTCGCGAAGGTAATCCCCTGCCGCGTCGGCATCCGCGCCGACGATGCGATCCTCGGCGAGATCCTCTAGCGCTGCTACCCGCACCTCTACCGTCCCGCCGGACTCGGCTGCGGCCAGCGCCTCAAGGTGCGCGTCTACGCCACGGTCGGCCGCGCCCACATTGCGCAGCACCCAACCGCCGAAGTTCACGCCGCGCCCTGCGAATCGGGGTACATGCCGCCGCTCCACCTCGGTCGAGTAGCGGGCGAAGGCCTCCAGCGCTGCGCTCGGTCGGCCCGCCAGGGCGTGGCAGTGCCCGATGAACAGCAGCGCATGCAGGGTTGCCGACGTGTACTCGACGCCGACGTGCGCCGTCACCGCAGGGCTTAGCAGGGTCATCGCCTCGTCTGTCCTGCTCTGATGCGCGCGCAGCACGCCGAGCCATGCCGAGGCGGTGATTCGATCGGTGCCTTTCGCACCTCGCAACGCAGCGGAGAGCAGCCGCTCGGCGCCGGCGAGATCACCCTGGGCGTGCCGGGTGCGGCCGCCGACGATCTGGCAGCGGATGCGCACCGACTCCTCCGCTGCGCTAACCTCACCGTCCTGCGCATAGCGGACGGCATCCTCGAAGCACCGGTTGAAGTAGGCGGCCCAGGCGCCAACTTCAAGCGCTGCCGCACCGGCCTCCCGCGCCCGCTCAACATCGCGCAGCGCAGCGGGGTAGCTGCCGCGCCGGGTGCGCACCCGCGCGCGGGCCAGCCAGCTGTCCGGGTCGGGCCGCAACTGTATGGCCTCGTCAAGCAGCGCCTCGGCGGTCGCATGGTCGAAGCGTTCGCCGGAGCGCAGCGCTGCGGCACGTAGCGAACGCGCCGCGAGCTGTAGGTCGCCCCCGAGCCTGGCGTGTTCTGCGACCTGGATTGGGTCGACGTCCGAGCGGCCAGCCAGCGCCCGGCTCGCCTCGCGGTGCAGCAGCGCGCGTCTGCTGGCCAGGGTGCCTGCGGCGAGCGCGGCGCGGACCAGGTCGTGGCGGAACGTGAACAGTCCGGCATCTTCGACCAGCAGTCCACGTCGCGCGGCGAGTTCGGCGTCGTCCAGCACGCTCATCGCCGGACGGCGCAACACCGCGGCCAGCAGGTCGACGTCTAGGCGCGGCCCGAGCACGGCCGCGGCTCGCAGCAGCTCACCAGCGGTGCCTAGTTCGTTACAGCGCGTCGACACGGCGGCGACCAAGGAGGTGGGCAGCTCGTCGGCACCCGAGGTGGCCGCGAGCTCGCTGAGGAACAACGGATGCCCGAGTGAGCGCGCGTACAGCTTGGCCGCACGCGCTGGGCCGACTAGCTGTGCCGTGGCCTCGGCATCCAGCGGGCCGAGGACGAGCGTGGCCGTGGCCGGCAGTGTTTCGCCCTCGTCTGGGCGCGCCGCAGCCACGACCAGCACCGGCAGCGGACGGCGCAGCAGGAACCGCAGCCACTCGGCTAGCGCCGGCCCTGCCAGATGCGCATCGTCGAGGACGACCACGACCCGGCCTCCAGCGGCGAGTCGGCCCAGTACGGTGATCAAGGCAGCGAACAGTACGAGCGGGCCGATGTCGCGGTCGGCGAGCAGCGGCTCGCTGCGGTCACGCGACTCCTCGGAGAGTCCGAGGAGCGGGCCCAGCAGCCCAGCCTCAGGGCCTAGCAGGTCGGCTGCGTCGCCAGCATCGAGCTGGCGCACGTGGTCAGCAAGCGCGACGATCAGCGCGTCCAGCGGGACCGAACGTTCCAGCGGACCGCACGTGCCGTCGAGGATGATGTCCCCGGCAGCGATCCGACGGGCCTGCCAGGCGCGCAGCAGGGTCGTCTTGCCGATGCCGGCCTCGCCGAGGACCACCGCCGCCACTGGCATTCCAGCGGCGGCCCGCTCGCCTAGCTCATCCAGCCGGGCCAGCTCAGTGTCCCGCCCGACGAGCCGGGCCACCCGCTGCAGGGGCGTCGGCGCGGTGAGCTCGCCGCGCAGGATTGCCGTGTGCAGCGCTACCGTCTCGGGTGCGGGCTCGGTGCCCAGATCGTCGGCCAGCCGTTCACGCAGCGCAGCGAAGGCGGCCAGAGCGGCACCCGGCCGTCCGCCTGTGGCCTCGGCGCGCATCAGCAGCCGCACAGCATGCTCGTCGAAGGGCTCCCGGTCGATGTCGACGCCGAGCAGTTCCCCCGCCGCCATCCAGTGCCCGGCCTCGAGGAGCGCTCTCGCCGCGACCCGCCGCGCATGGCGAATCACGCCCGTGATAGCTGCGACCTGTTCGTCCACGAACTCGCCGTCCAGGCCGGCGGCGCTCGGTTCGCCGCGGATCAGCGAGAGGGCAATCCGCGCGGCGGCGGCCGCCCCAGTGCGGTTGCCGGCCGCGCGGCGGCGCTCGGTTTCTGCCACCGTTGCGTCGAGTTCGTCCACATCCAGCCAGTCGTAACGCAGCCGGTAACCGTCGTCGCCGCGGACGATCCGGTCGACACCGACCTGCCGCCGGATCCGGCTCACGAGAACCGCGACCTGATCTGCTGGATGCGTCGGCAGCGCGCCCATCCACAGCGCATCCGCCAGCGCATCTACGGTGATGTGCCGGCCGCGAGCCAGGACGAGCAAGCGCAACAACTGTCGCGCCTTGCGGCTGCCCAACGCTGACAGGTCGAATTCGTCCACCCCGAATTCGCCCAGTACGCGGACGGTCAGCGTCCTCACAGCGCTAATCCAAGCGGCTGTCCGCCCACCGCGCTAGCGACGCTGCAAACCCGCTGCAAGCCATGGTCGGCACTCTGGAGTCCGGAGCTTAACCAAGAGGAGGCAACAAAATGGCTAACCGGGCAGAGCAGCGCAGCTTCGGCACGCCGGACGAGACGCGGTCGTTCGATCTTGGTGCCCTCGATCTCGTGAAGATCGCGGGTACGGAGATCGGCAGGCTGACACTTCAGCCAGGGTGGCGCTGGTCCGAGCACGTCAAGCCGATCGCAGGGACCTCGCTGTGCGAGGCGCCGCACTTCCAGTACCACGTGCAAGGCACGCTGCGCATACTCATGGCCGACGGAACCGAGTTCGACGCGGTGCCCGGTGACGTGACCGCGTTGCCGCAGGGCCACGACGCCTGGGTCATCGGTGATCAGCCGGTGGTGGTTGTGGACTGGTGGGGCGCGAGCAACTACGCGAAATAGCTGCCACCAGGAGGGCAGACGCCCGAGCCGTGGTTGGTCACCTCGCGCGGTGTGGTCAGGCTGCTTCGGTGGTGGTGACGGAGAGGGTGTAGTCGCGCTGGCTGATCTGGCCGTGTGGGACGTTGGTGAATACGTACGTATGCGATATGATCGTATGCATGACACAGGTGGACAGGTTCTCCGTGACGATGCCTCCTGAACTGGGTGAAGGCGTCCGCCAGGCCGCAGCGCGGCAAGGGACCAGCGTGTCAGCATGGCTCAGCGAGGCGGCGGCCGACAGGCTCAGGAGCGAGCTGCTCGGTGCCGCCCTGGATGCGTGGGAGTCCGAAGATGGTTCCTTCACCGAGGCTGAGCTCGATGCTGCGGCATCCCGGCTTGGCCTGGCGACTCGTTCGGACGTTGCATGAAGGCGGTACTCGACGCCGGGGCACTGGTCGCCGTTGACCGTCGTGATCGCGTGGTGGGTGCCCAGTTGCGGGTGCTCCAGCAGCAGGGGACTCCGCTGCGGGTGAGTGCGGCGGTTGTTGGTCAGGTCTGGCGCGATGGCCGTAAGCAGGCCAATCTCGCGCGCGTGCTGGCGGGTGTCGGCATCGAGCCGCTGGGCAAGGATGACGGCAAGCGGATAGGCGAACTGCTCGGACGGGCTGGTTCAGCTGATGTTGTCGACGCGCATGTAGCGCTCTTGGCCGCCCCCGCGGACGTAGTGCTGACCAGCGATCCAGGAGACATCCGTGCGCTGCTGCGGGCGCGCGGAGTCCCTGCCCGCGTGCAGCCTGTATGAGGCGATCACGCCTGATGTGCATGGCCTGCGGCTTTGCAAGTACCGGGTCGCCGGTCGCGGCTCGTTTCGTCGCGATGGCGTCCGTTGCGGGCCGCAAGTCAGCAGACGACGAGGCTGTAGCGAACAGGAGCGGCAACCGCGCGGAACAACCGCAGCCCGCGCTCACCGCGGTCAGGACTTCGGAACGCTTATGACCTTGCGGTATTGGCGTACCGTCAGGCCGAACCAGCGTCCGGTCACACCTTCGTCCGTCATGCCCAGGCGCGCGGCCACCCGCTGCGAGGCGGTGTTATCCAGGTCGGTGAGGGCGAGCACCTGGTCTATCCTGGCCTTCCCTGCCAGGTCGAGGACTGCGCGTGCCGCCTCGGTGGCAAGCCCCTGCCCCTGGTGCTGCGGATGCAGGTGCCAGCCCACCTCTACCAGGTCCGTGGGGCCGTCGGCGTCGCTGAGCGGCAGCAGCAGCAGGGTTCCCACCGGCTGGCCCGGCAGCGCGCCTGCCACGCACGGGACAATCGCCCACAAGCCGAGCGGAGGGGAAAGACCGCGCTCGTGCGCATTCCAGCGCCCCAAGCGCTCCTGCGCTTCGGCCGCTGTGGCCAGCGGCCGGCGGGGATGCGAGCCGAGCCAGCGCACCACATCTTCACGCGAGTACAGGTCGAAGAACGCCGCGAGATCAGGCTCATCCCAGCGGCGAAGCAGCAGGCGCTCGGTCCTGAGCAACTCCATAGGGAAGAGAGATTAACCCAGACTGGGCGCCGTCTCCCCCGGGAACCTCGCTCACCAGGCCGGGGATCGCCTTGAACACCCGCCGGAACATGTCATGCACCACGAACATGTCGCGACTGTCGGCTCACCAGCACGTAGCGATGTACTTCGATTCGGTGTATTCGAGCAGCCCTTCGTAACCGCCCTCGCGGGCCAGGCCGCTCTGCTTAGTCCCGCCGAAGGGCGCTGCCGGGTCGGAGACGATGCCGCGGTTGAGCCCGATCATGCCGGCGTCCAGGGCTTCGGAGACTCGAAGTCCGCGAGACAGATCTCGGGTGTAGACGTAGGAGACCAGGCCGTAGTCGGTGTCGTTCGCGGCGGCAACCGTCTCGCCTTCCACATCGAACGCGACGATCGGGGCGACCGGGCCGAAGATCTCCTCGCGCAGGACGGGCGCTGTAGCGGGCACGTGAGTGAGTTCCGTCGGGGAATAGAAGTATCCGGGGCCTCCGACTGCGCCGCTCTCGTCGGCCAGCACCTGCTCGCAGAAGTCATGTTCGGGCTGGGGGTCATTTCGTGGCTGGTGCTGGGATCGATCATTCTTGGTCGCCTGTTCGTCCAGGCACCCGGCCGTGCTGGCACGCTGAATTTGATCATGTCGTTTCCGGTGCTCACCCGGGGGCGGGGTGGCGGCTAAAGTCACGGGCGCCGAGGAGCGTGACGGCCACGATCCCGGCGGCGAACATGCCGCATGCGCAGAGCGCCCCCCCGAGGTCGTGTGGCGGCCGGGCTGGCCAGATCCACGGCGTGGTCCAAGCCCCGGCGAGCGCGCCTTCGGTGACCAGCATGAAGGCCATCGGGCCGATCCAGGCGAACCCGCCGCCGAGCGCGGCCGCGGCCAGCAGGCCGGTGCCGGTGATCCCGGCGAGGTTGCGGAGCAGGGCCTCCGTACCGCCCGGCAGGTGGCCGCCGGACGCCCCGGCGGCCAGCGCGCCGGCTGCGGCCGCGGTGAGCAGCAGGGCCGCGGTCAGCCGCAGCCAGGGCAGCCAGCGGCCGGTGGCCCGTTCGGTATCGCCGAACGGGCCGTAGGTCGTGACCGCGATGACCGCGGCCGCCCCGGTCTCGATCACCAGCGGGATCACCTGCTGCGCGGCGGGGCCGCCGGCTATCGACCAGTCCCAGTGCAGCGCGGCCCACAACAGCGCGCCGAGGGCCGCCAGCAGGCCAACCGCAGCCGGTGCCCGGCGGCTGACCAGGTACAGCCACGCCAGGTGCAGCGAGGCGAGGGCGGGCCGGGAGACGGGGCGAGCCTGAGCGGCTCCCGGTGGCGGCCTGTGCACTCCGGCGGCGGTCACGGCAGCTGTGCCAGGGTGAGCTGGCCGGACCGCAGCGCGCCGAGGTGGGCGGCGAGCCACGCATGCCGGGCCGCGGCCGGCAGCGCCGCGAGCCGCCCGGCGGCGGCATAGACCGGCCCGGTCGCAGGCCCGGGCCAATGCCCGCTCTTCGAGGGCTGCGCGGTTGCTCTGGCCCACGACGGCAGCCCGACCATGGAAAGCACCCCGGGCTGCATGCCGAACGGCACGCCAGCGCCCTGCAGCAAGGCCGCCTGAACCGCCTGCTGCGCAGGCGTGCCCGGGCCGGCGCCGGCGCCGGCGAACACGTGCACGGACAGCAGCTTGAGCTGCTGAGCGAACTGCGCCGTGGTCCCGCCGCCGAACCCGGCGTCAGGCAGGTTGAGCGAGTCGAGCGGCATGCGCAGCACCGGCGGCCGACCGCTCATCGTCATCGGTGCGCCGTCCTCGCCCTCGCCGCTCGAGTAGGTCCCGGCCACCTGGGTGATACGAGCCGGCGCGCCGGGCAGGCCCGCCACCTCGCTGAGCACCGGACGCATCGCGGCGGTAACGTCAGGCAGGAACTGGCGGTAGGCCGGATTCAGGCACACGGGAACCCCCGCGGACTGGCCGCAGACCGGGGTGTAGCGGATCGGCCGGTCATTGGCCGTGTCGTGCAGCGCGGGGATGACCGTGCCGTGCGGCCCGAGCCGGGCGGCGCCGGCCAGCCCGACGGCGGTCCCGGCCGCCGCCATCCCGGCGAGCGTGACAACCGCGGCGGTCCACCGCAGCCACCGGCCACCAGCGCCGGCGGGCAGGCCGAGCAGGCCGAGGACCGCGACCGCAATCCCGGCCAGAAACATCACCCGGGCGATCGGCAGGTCTGGCAGGTAGGGATAGAAGATCCCGGAGAGGGGCTGGTAGTTGCCGTTGGAGTTGGTCGGCAGGATCAGCGCCCATCCAGAAGTCTGACTGAACCCGGTCTGCGACGACATGACCATAACCAGGAATCCGCCGAACGCGGCCAGCGGCGCGGCGAACCGGCTGGGGAACAAGGCGCCCACCGCGAACCCTGCCGCGCAGAACGCCGTCACGGCCGCCGCGCCGACCGCCACCCACCACCACGGCGGCGACCCCTGCATCCCTTGATGTGCGTAGACACCGAACATGACGGCGACGAAGACCAGGTAGGCCCCCACCGCCCAGATGGCGGTCGCGGCCCAGGCGGCGAGCTGGGCGGCCCAGCGTGACCGGGCGGTAGCGGTCACCAGGTCGGCGATGCCGCGCCGGCCGTCCCGCGATCCCATCCATGCGGCCACGCCGGCCACGAACGGCCCGAAGTCGATGATGGTGTGCCCTTGCCCCATGTTCCAGAACGTGCGCAGCACCCAGATCGGCGGCTGGGTGGTGCTGGGCCGGTAGGAGTCGAACCAGAACAGCACGGCGATCAGCGGCAGGATCCACGGCATCGCGTTGCGGCGCAGTTCCAGCCGCAGCAGCCGGGCCGCGGTCAGGGGAACCGAACGCGGCGCGCGCGGCGGCTGGCGGCGCACCGGGGCGCTGGTCGCGGCGGTCATGTCCGGGCCGCCGTGACCGATCGCGCCGCCGCGAGCACCGCGCTGTAGCCGCGCTCCAGCGGGGCATCACCCGCCGCGCCGCTGCCTTCGCCCCGGGCGGTCAGCTCCGCCGGGGTGCCGTGGAAGACGATTCTCCCCTGCTCCATCAGCGCCACCTGGGTGCAGGCGGCGCCCACGTCCTCGACCAGGTGAGTGGAGACGATCACGGTAGCCCGCTGGCCGAACTCGCGCAGCAGGCCGCGGAACGCCACCCGCTGCTCGGGGTCCAGCCCGGCGGTCGGCTCGTCCAGCAGCAGCAGGTCCGGATCGTTCACGATCGCCTGCGCGATCCCGGCCCTGCGCAGCATCCCGCCCGACAGGGTCCGCAGCTTGGCGCGCGCCCGGTCGCCCAGGCCCACCTGCTCGATGGCGGCTGCCACCGCGGCCGGCACCCGGCCCGGCGGCATGTCCTTGAGCAGCGCGAAGTACTCAACAAAGTCCGCGACCGTGAACCCCGGGTAGTAGCCGAGACTCTGCGGCAGGTAGCCGAGCCGGCGCCGGACCTCCCGCCGCGGGGCGTAGGAGCCGGGATCGCGGCCGAGCAGCCGCAGCCTGCCCGAAGTCGGCGGGATCACCGTCGCCATCATCCGCAGCAGCGAAGTCTTGCCGGCCCCGTTGGGGCCCAGCAGGCCGAACACCCCAGGGCCGGCTTCCAGTGTCACTCCTGACACCGCCGTGGTCCGCCCGAACCGCCTGGTCAGGTCGGTGAGCTCGACGTTCATGAGGTTCCTCTCGGGATCCTGGTCGCATACAGCACGACCGCGCCGCAGCAGGCGGCGAAGGCAAGATAGGGAAGAATCAGCGAAGAATCGGTGATCACGGCGGTGATCCGCCCGGCGGACGCCTTCCCGGCCAGCACCGTGATCACCCAGCCGGACATGGCCGCCGCCACGCCGATGTTCGCCGACCGGGCCAGCGTCGCGGCGGCCAGCGCCAGGCAGCAGACGGCGGTCATCGGCACCAGCCAGCCGAACGTCACCGCGGCCGCCGCCCCCGAGGCCGCCGAGGCAGCCAGCCCGAGCGCCGCGTTCAGCCCGAACACCGCCAGGGCCCGCACCAGCAGCACCATCCGGTCGCTGACCGCCATGCTCTGCGACAGTTCCCACGCCGGGTCGATGCCCGGTCCGTAGGCGTACGCGATGCCGGCCGCGGCGACCGCCGGAGCGAGCAGCGGCACGTACGGCGTCCCGGTCCCCAGCGTGGCGAATATCCCGGCGACCAGCACCACGACGGTCGCGATCAGCCACCCCAGCAGCAGCGACGGCGTCGTCACCAGCGCCCGGGCCAGCCCCGGCGAGCGCAGCAGCCGCCCGGCCGCCCGCTCCGCCCACCCCGGCTCGCGCCGCCACACCTGCGCTGCCACCCCAAGCCACACCCGGCCCAGGTCGACATCGGGCGGGCCCGCATCGGTGCCGCTCATTTCGTCCCTCCTCCTCCCGCCGCAGGGCCGCCGCGCAAGACTCCCCGCAGCACACGCCGCGCCCGGTGGGCGCGGCTTTTCACGGTGCCCGCCGGAACCCCCAGCAGTTCCGCGACCTCAGCCACCGGCCGGTCCTCCAGGTAGCGCAGCCGCCAGACCTCGCGTTCCAGCCCTCCGGCCGGGCCCAGGGCGGTGACGGCCTGGGCCAGATCGGCCCGGGCCAGGGCGGCTTCCGCTGGGTCGCCGGCCTGTTGCCCGATCGGCGTGAACACGGCAGGCAGCACCACTGCGGCGGGCCCGCGGCGGCGCAGCAGCAGCGCGGCCTGCCGGCGCGCGATCCCCCACAGCCATCCTCCGGCGGCATCGGCCGGCCCGGTCGGCCGGTAGCCGTCGGCCCCCTGCCACACCGCCAGGAAGGTCTCCTGCAACGCGTCCTCCACCTCGGCAGCGGGCAGCACCGACCGCAGCCGGGCAGCCAGCCACGGCGCATGCCGCGAGAACAGTTCCCGCAGCGCAGCGTCGTCACCGCCCGCCACCGCAGCGATCAGCTCGTCGTCATCCATCGCTTCTCTATTGCGTTCTGGCGGCAACCGGTTCACCCAACAGACGAGATTCTTTTCGCCCTGCCTGCGGGCTCGTCGTGCACACGAGCCTGGCAACCTCCTCGCCAGTCCAGACCACCACGCGCAGGCGGCATCACGCCACCTCGCCGGGCACCGGGCGCCAGGTGTGGAACCGGCAGCGCACCGATTTCGATCTGGTCGACCCAGGGAATACCGGGCTCACCCGTCCTGCCGAGACCGCAAGCCTGATCGGCCAGCTTCGCAACGCGCACATCACCCTCACTTATAACCCGGACACCCGGACCCTCCGCACCGGCGACAGCAGCGCCGTCACCGTCGTGGTGGATCGGGACCGGTGACACGGCCGGAACAACGGCCCAAGAAAGAAGGAGGAGGACAAGCAGCCCAAGCACCCGCCCCGGCCTGAGGCCAGGCCTGGGTGACAGTCCCGCATGCCGGAAACGGCAGCTCATGGGAATTAACGTGTCCGAGGGGATCGAGTGCGGCGTTTGATTACCTGTCGGCCGGGCACCGCCGGGCGCGGAGGCGCTAGGTCAGCTCGGTCCCCTGGGAGGAACGGCGGAGGCCCGTGGCGGGCGACGGAGAGGACCGGGACGGATCGGCGGGGCCGTTTCGCGGTGACAAGGGCCTTTACCTCGTGCTCATATGCTGTCCCAGTCGGCGACGCACGGCGCAGCGGCCGTCGTAACCGTCACAACGGCAGGAGAAGCTTATGACCGATCGGTCCGACTCACCCGCACAGCTCAGCTTTGAGCGCGATATCCGTCACATGTTCCGCGAGAAGGACCGCAACTCGATGCTGAAAGCCTTCGACCTCTGGTCATACAGCGACGTGCAGGCGCACCAGGACGCCATCCTCGAGCAGCTTCGCAATGGAACCATGCCCTGCGATGGCGTCTGGCCGCCAGAGCACGTTGCTACCTTGGAGCGCTGGATCGCCGCAGGGTCGCTGCCCTGAGACCGTCCGCAAGGGACGGGGCCCTTTTGATACGTGGAGGTGGCCGGGCTTCGGCGGGCGATCTGCGCGGGAACGTCCGGGATCGATGTGCTGCCCAGTTCGGTCCGGCTATGCCACCGCCGCGCGAACCGCTCGGCCGCGCTTACCTCGGCGCCGATGCCCAGAAGTGGCGGTACGAGCGTTGTGGCCGCCCGGGCGGGAGCGCAAGAAGCCGCCTGCTGCCGACTAGGCTTGGCGTGCCGGTCAGGGTGTTGAAGTCGTGGAGAATTACCGACGGGATGAGGATGCGACCGCGTTCGATCGTCTTCGACCTCTTCGGCGACTACCTCCGCTACCGCGGTGGTTCGGCCCGACTGCTCACACTGGTGTCGCTCCTTGAGACCTTCGGCGTACCTGAGAGCACCGCGCGAGTCGCATTGGCTCGGTTGCGGCGCGAAGGTTGGTTCGACACCGAGGCGCTCGGCCGGGAAACCATCTACACGCTGTCGGCCAAGAGCTGGGCGATGCTCGACGAGGGTCGGGTCAGGATCTTCGACCGCGACACCGCCCCGTGGGACGGCCAATGGCGGATGGTGATCTACGAGGTGCCGGAGGCCCAACGCGGCTCGATCACCCTTTCGGCAGCCGGGATCTAGCCGGACTGCAGCGCGGCGCGCCGCAGGTGCCCGGGTTCGACCCCAGCGAGACCGCCCTGGTCGGCGTGTCCTGTACCGGCTTCACAGACTCAGCGGCCGCAAACCTGTCGCTTCGCTGGCTTCCCGATGACATCATCAGCGCGTTCTCAGTAACACCAGTGAGCTGACCCGGGCACAGATCAAGGCTCACCGGCAACCGTCGCGCAACGCCGACTCGGTGGGCGCCATAATCTGAGTGGCTGGCGTCGTCTCTGCTGTCTGCGCTGCGTCCCTGCCAGCATGATCGACTCCGCCATGCGCGAGCTTACGCACAGCTTGCGCATGGCGGAGTCGAGGTGGTCCTCAGCCGCAGCTCAGGTGCGCCACTACCGGGTTGCTCTCACCCGTTGACTGACTGGTGACCGAGCCGACGGCCCAGATGTCGCCTGGTCCTGTGCCGTCGATGCCCGTGTAGGCGTAATACAGGCCGTACTCCTGGTGGCCTGGAGCGGGAACGGCCTGCCATGACCGGCCGCTCTCGTGCAGGAAGATCGCGGGTTTTCCTGACGTCTCTTCCACGGTGGCCCACACATCGGTGGACGAGACAGCATAGACGCCCCAGAGCACGGCATTGCCCACGCCGGGCAGTCTGGCCACGATCCAAGACCTGCCGTCCCAATGCTCCGCGAGCGGAATGGCCACGTTCCCTGTGCCAGGTTTCGTCTGCGCACCGACCGCCCAGACATCACTGCCGCCGGCCGCGCTGATCGCGTTGAACGCCGACGGCGCGGAAGCCGCGGGTGCGGGGATGCTACGCCATGACCTGCCGTCCCAGTGCAGGACCAGCGGGACGATCATTCCGCCGCTGTTCCTCACCCGGCCCACCGCCCAGATGTCTGTGCGTGAGACAAGCGTGAGCGCATTGAGTTGTCCGTCTGCGCGAGCCGAGTCCGGGTTCGCGACGATGTGCCAGGATGTGCCGTCCCAGTGCTCGATCAGGGCACCGGTAGGAACGCTTCCGGCGGTGACGCCCGGCTTGGCCTCATAGAAGAGCCCGACAGCCCAGGCGTCCGTTGCCGATGTCGTGGCCACGTCTAGGAGCTGGGTTCCTGTGTTCCGCGGGTTGGGCGGAACGGCGAGCGGAGTCATCGTCCAGCGGCCGTCATACCAGTGCTCCGCGTACGGCGGCTCCAGATCGTCGCCCTGCCCGCCCATTCCTGACGGGGCCGCGCCCTCGTTTGCCGCCAGCACCCAGCCGTCCGTGGCCGAGCCGAATGAGCCCGGGCCGCCGCCCTGGAGGTCCAGCGTAGATTGCGGAATCTGCTTGGCCGTCCGGATCGCACCTTCGTCCCAGCGCAGCACCCACGGCTGCAGGGAGGGTCCGTCGACTTCGGCCGAGAACCAGGGATCCCCTCCTGGGAGGATGCTGACCGAGTCTATCTGCGCGGAGGCGCCACTGTCCGGGCCCTGGCTGCCAGGTATGTGGGGTGTGCTCACCAGGGTCCAGGTGAGGCGGCAGGAACGCGCCGCCTGGCCACCCGCGTGAGCACTGGCCGGGCTGGCCGCGGCCAGAACCGTGACCACGGCCAGGGCCGCTATGCTGCCGGTACGCATTGATCCCTCCTAGAAAGCGCCAATACCGTCGGGGGTTCCCCAGCCGGTGGGCCCGTCGTATCCGGGTCTGGCCGTACAGAGATAGCTGCCGCCGCACAGACCGTTGGCCCCGGAGGTCACATCGAACAGGCTGCGTTGATGGGCGTACAGGTGGGCATCAGGCTCGATGGATCTGGCGTTGCCCGCGAGGGCGTAGACCCCGGCGATCAGCGGGGCGGCAACGCTGGTGCCACCGACCGCGACCCAGCCATCGCTTTGGTAAGTGTCGTAAATGGCGACCGGGGTGTCAGGATCGGCTACAGCCGCGGTGTCGGCCACTGTGCGGTTGCTGCACAGCCTGTCGTGCTGCCAGCGCGGCTTGGCGATGTAGGCGGAGCAGCCCGAGCCCGCGAACTGCCAGGCAGTCTCCGACCAGCCGCGCGCGGTACGCGAGTGGTAAAGACTGGTGCCGCCGACCGCCGTCACGGCCGGAAAGGTGGCCGGCACGGAGACCCCGAAACCGTCGTCCCCGCTGGACGCGGTGATCGCGACTCCGGGATGGTCGTAGTTCTTGGCGTCGGCTATCTCGCCCGGAAACTCGGATCCGGCATAGCTATTGGAGATGACGTCCGCGCCGAGCTTGGCGGCCTCGTCCTCAGCTATCCCAAGATTCCTGTAGCTGTTGCTATTCGCCTCGACCAGAACGATTGCGCAGTTCGGGCAGATGGCCGAGGCCATATCCAGGTCAAGGGACTCCTCCATGGCCCAGCCCGCGTTGGCATGCGGCGGGCTGGCGCCGCCGTTCTGGTCGACCTTGCGGAAGCAGCCCAGCCTGGCGCATCCGGGCAGGTGGCTGGCTCTGCGGTAGACCGCCAGATCCGCGGCGGCATCCGGATCGTCGTACGCATCCACGATCGCGATCGTCTGGCCATGCCCCCGCCGCGCGGAAGGCAGGCGATAGGCTGCCTGGAGCTCGGCGGCGCCGTACGGATGCAGCCCGTCGGCTGCTGCGAGCGCCCTGGTCAGCGGGTGCCCGCGGGGCCCAGCGTCCACAATCGCCAGGCAGGCAGCGTAGCCTTCGGCAGGCGAGGCGCATGCATGCCGTTGACTCAGCAGGCTGGAGGCAGCGTGGGCACCCGAAGTGGGTGGCCGGGTTGTCCCGGCGTGGGCCACGGGCGTGCCCAGGAGCGCAGCGGCGATCGCTGTGAGGCCCAGGCAGCGCGACACCGGGCTGCGGGCCAGCGGGTCAAGTCTCATCAGGCCTGCTCCATTCGGGGTGGTGGACGTGCTCCTCGTTCTGGTTGGGTTCTCTAGTCGTTGAGCCCGTAGGCACGGATGATCGTCTGGACCACGGAGTTGCCCGCGCAGTCGTGGGCAGTCACTCGCAGCGAGACGAATCCTGAGGTGTCATCCAGCGGCGGCTGGTCGATGGTGAGGCTGAACATGTTGCTGCCCTGGCGAGTGGCGGCGTGCGGCGCGGTCCACGTCTTCCCGTCGTTGTAGGAAATCGACACGGTCGCAGCGAGCCCGGCGGGAGCGTCCTCGTTCTGCTGGTGGCCAACGGTGAAGGCAATACGGAACGGCTTGCCCGCTTCGGCGCGTGAGTGAAAGCCAAGCTTCAGGTCATAGTTGATGAACAGGAGTGGCAGGAAAGAACACCCCTGGGTGGGGTCGGGGGCGCATTCCTCCGAAGCGGCTGGCCGTCGGTCAGCGTCAGCGGGCGCGGACCGGAATGCCCAGTCAGTGTCGTCATAGGCGCCAGGCTGGCCTGGGTCGGTCTGCAGCCAGTCCAGCCGGTATGCCGCCGCGCCGGGCAGCATAGGCAGATTGAAGGCGAATGGGACCATATGCCCCCCGTCTGCGGCGGAGGCCGAGGTATAAGCCAGCCTTCCGTCGCGGTAGAAGAGCAAGCTGGAGTCGCCGCCGAAGTCTTCCGCGTACTGCGAGGGGTCGGAATCGCCGAATGGCAGCAGGTTGAGCATGCCGATGTTGCCCTGCCGACACGCCGGGCAGACGGTCAGCAGCGGCCGCGGCACCCCGTTGTTCACGTGGGCGTCTGAAGCGTATGCCGGGGGGGCCGCTGGTGACGGCACCATGGGTCCCTTGTCCCAGCTCTCGCTGATCTGCTGCCCCGGGCTGATCCGCTCGATCGGTCCCCACTGGCGCAGGCGGTCACAGTCGTTGTAGGCGGCCTGCCACAGCTCCAGCCTCGGCTCGCTGGTGTACCAGTAGTCGGTGCGCTCGCCCAGCGGAGTCACGTCGCCGATCCAGAACAAGCTGTCATCCCACGTGTCATACAACGTGTAGATCATTCCGGCCGCGTTCCGGTCATACCCGCAGGCTGACAGCGGCGTGCCCGCCGGGTCGTAGAGCTGCTCATGCACCGTAGTCAGATCTGTGGCCGGCACCTGATAGGTCAGCGAGCCCGGAATGCGGCCGGGGTCGGGGAAGCTGAGGAAATAGGTCGGCTGTGCGGATTGCGCGCCCGTTCCCAGGGCCTTGGACGAGAAGAAGCTGTAGGCGTGGAAGCCGAAAGTTCCCTTGGTCACAGTGGCGGTGGGGGTCGCCAGCAATTCCGAGGCGGCAACCCCACGATAGATGGCAGGTATCCGGGAGAGGGAGACAAGGCCTAGTCCGATAACTACCCGGGGGTCGAGACTGAGTTCCCCCCCGGTCTGGCTGCTGCGGGTGTAGTCGAGCACGTCCTCCTGCACGGGAGGAGCCGTGGTGCCGCGCAGCGTCACCCGGAATGGTCTGGCGGTCCTGGCATCCAGTCGGACCGTCTCGTCGGAATGGACGGCAAGCTGCGGCTTGACCATCAGGGCCGTGTCGAATCCGGAACCGGAAGAGTGCGGCGTCAGCACGCTGAACTCGAGGCTGTACGTTCCCTCTGGCACGCTCACGCTTTCCGAGCCCTTGCCACCGGTCATGAACAGGGCAAGGTTGGCGTTGCCGACGTCCTGCACGAAGCCCAACGCCGCCGCTGGCCTGCCGTTCAGGTCGGTGAACTTGAGTGTCAGCGTCCGGTAGGGGATGCCAGAGCCACCATGCCGGATCGTGGACGCGGACGGCAGTGACGGCAGCGCGGGCGCCCCCGCGGGCGGCGCGAGACCGACGCGTTGCACGCCGGGAAGCCCGCCCATCTGGGCGAGCGAATGCCCGGCCCGCGCCGACCGCCACTGACTGGCCAGCAGTTCGCCCAGCAGGCCCGTGTCGGCCTTGGCGATCGTCCCGTATGCCGTCCGACCAGACATGTGCGTGATGTGGAGTCCAGGCAGGCCAGGCCGGGCAACGCCGCCGGGGTAGGTGATGCTCACCGGCAGGGCGGACGCGCGCGCGTCGGCAAGGCCTGCCCGCACGAGGTAACTGACGTCGAACAGCCGCGGGTCCAGGGCCGAGCCAAGATAGGGCACGGCCGCGTCGGGCACCACATACTCGTCGCCCGCATAGGTGAACTCGACAAACGCCGATGAGCCCGGGCGAGTACCGGAGGCGCCCATCAGAACGCTCGCCGTCTGCTGACCATCCGGCAGTACGTCCAGGCGAACCCGGTCGCCGGTTATGAGGGTGATGGTAGAGCTTGGCGGCATCGCCGATTCGGCCGAAAGGTCAGTGCCACCCGTGGTGCTCTCAGTGCCAGGCACCCGCAGGGCCGTCTGCGGCTCGCCGCCGCGCGCCAGCGCCGTCGGCGATGTTCCCGAGATCGTGTACGCGGCCAGCGCGGAGACCAGCGCAATCAGTAGGCCCACCGTCGCCCAGGAACGTACATTCCGCCCGGATAGGACCCGATGATTCGACGTCGCCACACGCGGCTTGATCACACTGCCTCCCGGTTCTCCAGTCATGCGGCCTGTGGTGGAACCCCGGCTACAGGGGCTCGTAGCCGTCGCCGGGGGTGGCCTCTACGCCGCGAACCACGGGGTCCTCGGCGCGAACTTCCGCCGGGTCCTCGGTGTCCGTTGCTGAGCCCGGCTGAGGATGGGACGGCTCATCCGGCGAAGGTTCCGCATGCCATTTCATGGTGGGGCCAGTTTCGGCCTCGCCGCTCGCGTAGGCCTAGGGGCATATGCCCCAATTAACTCCGGCGCGTGCCCCCAATTAACTCCTGGCGCGGGAGTCCCCGCTCTTGCTGGCTGGCTTCCTGGGGGGAGTCAGCCAGCGGAGACGAGACCATCTTCGACCAGGCGGACCGCCAGTGCGGTGCGCGAGCCGGCGCCAAGCTTGCGCATGGCGGAGTCGAGATGGCGCGCCACGGTCTTGGGCGACAGGAAAAGCTGCTCACCGATCTGCCGGTTGGTTCCACCCGTGACGAGCAGCCGGGCTACGTCTAGCTCGCGCGGCGAGAGCTGGTTGCCGTAGCCGGGCCGCCCGCCGCGCGCCCTGCGGTCCGGCCCGCCACCCTGGGCTCGCATCTCCCGCTTGATGCGGGCGGCGTCGGCGACGGCGCCGAGGTGATGCAGGCGGTCGAGCACATCACCGAGCATCGTCATTCCGCGGTCGTGGTCGCCCGCCGCCAGCACGCATCGGGCCTGCCGCTCCCGCGCCAGCCAGGCATCATAGGGGCGGGGCAGCTCTTCCCAGGCGGCCGCCGCCCGGCCGAACAGCGCGGCCGCCCGGACGTGGTCGGCGCGAGCCTCGGCCAACAGAGCCCGGCATCCAGCGAGCGCGGCCAGCGGTGCCGGGGCGTGGCGGCCCCGCAGCCCAGCGGCGAACGAGCGGGCCAGGTCCTCGGCCTCGTCCAGCCGCCCAGCCGCCACCAAGGCCTGAACCGCGACCGGGGCCAGGTCAGTGGCCCACACCCAGATTCCTTTGGCGGCGACTAGGGCCATGGGCTCGGCCAGCACCTCGAGCGCGTCGTCGAGGCGCCCGTCGGCCAGCCGCAGCCGGGCCAGCGCGGCCGCCGCCTCCACAACGGCATCGGCCTCGCCGCGTTGCCGCAAGTCACGATGGGCGATCCAGAGGTGTTCCTCGGCCGCATCGGATGCGCCGACCGTGGCGTGGGCCAGCCCGGCGACCATGGCCGCCTCGGCTCGGATCATCGGAAGGATGTCCTCGTCGTCGGCCTGCCGCGCGGCCTGCTCGGCCAGGCCGTCCCAGCTGCCGGTAAGCCAGCGCAGATGCAGCAGGCCGACCTCAACGGCCTCGCGCATGTGCAGGTACTGGTGCTCGTTGGCGAGTTCGAGCGCCTTCACGAGCCGTCGGCCCGCCTCCTCGTACCTGCCCCACCTGGTCGCCTCATCGCCAATGTTCAGGTGTCCGCGGGCTATCTGCTGTCTCAGCCGAGGCTGGTCAGAGTCTTCGGGGATCTTGGCCGCCTCGGTCCAGCCCCTGTCCTGTCCCAGCATGAGCAGCGCACTCACCCTGTCTACCAGCAGCCGGAGGCGGTGCGCGGGATCGAGCGAGGCGGCCAGCCGATCCGCGCGCCGCAGCCAGCGAAGGTGCTCCGCCACCGGACACGCGCTCCCATGTGGCCAGGCCAGCAGCATCATGGCCCGGGCCGCCTCGGCCGGGTCATGAGCCAGACCCGGGATCGATCGCTCGAACTCGGCCCGGGCGGGTCCCCAATCGTGCCTGGCGGTCAGCCACTCACCGAGGTGGACACGCAGGTCGGCCTCCTCCTCGGACCCGAGTGTCGGCGAGTCCAGCAGCGATCTCAGCGTGCGGGTGAGGTTTGCCTGCCGCTCGGCGTCGATGTACGTGGCGGACGGGATCTTCTTCAACAGCCTCGCCACCACTCCGGCCGGCAGGCCAGCGTTGACGACCAGATCGTGCAGTAGGTTCTGCGCAGTGATCTCGTCGCCGGAGGCCAGCGCCAGGTCGGCGGACTGCTCCGCGTACCTGGACCAGCGCACGATCTCCCCGGCCTCGCGGAAGTGCCTGGCCAGGCGCGCGACCGGCGACGGGCTGTGGCGTTCGAGCGCCTGCCCGGCGCGCAGGTGTAGCGCGCGGCGGTCGGGCCCGGCGATAGCGTCGTACACCGCCTGCCCGACCAGCGCGTGCCGGAACGACACGAGCCCGCGTGCGTCCTCGCGGAGTAGCCCGGAGCGCAGCGCTTCGGCCAGCCCGGCCCTGGCCTGGCCGGCCGACAGCACTCCCATGGTGGACAGCAAGGCCTCGTCCGTCTGCCCGGCGAGCACCGCCGCGGACCGCAGCACGGCCTGAGCCTGCGGTGACAGCCGGTCGGCTCGTTCCAGCACGGCGTCACGGACCGTCGGCGGCACAACGATCTCTGTCAGGCTGCGCCGGATCCACCTGCCGCCCCGGCGGGCGAGGTCCGCACGGTCGGCCATGAGCTTGATCAGCTCTTCCACGGCCAGCGGCACACCTTCAGTGCTCTTGTGCACGAACGCGGCGAACTGGGCGGACACCTGCTCCCCGGCGAGCATCGACGACACCAGGGCAGTGGTATCGGCCACATCCAGCGGGGCAAGAGTGAGCCGCAGCCCGCCGGCCCCCGCCGCGAGCCGGGATAGCCGTGGCAGCAGCGAGCGGGCGGGCAGGTCCTCGGGCCGGAAGGTCACCACCAAGCTGACCGGCCAGGAATCACGGCTGGCCAGGTACAGCAGGAACTCGAGCGTCGCCTCGTCCGCCCAGTGCGCGTCCTCCACCACCACCGTGGCCACCCGCAGGCAGCCGATGAGCTCGGCCAGGGCGCGGAACACCCGGTGCCTGGCGGCCGTCGCGTCCTCGGCCGGTTCCGGCCCGGCCGGGAGGCTGGCCGCCCATTCGGGGAAAAACGGGCGCAGCACCCCCGCCAGGCCGGTCAGCGGCAGGCCGGCCACATCGTCGGTGAGCTCACGCAGGGCATCGGTCAGCGGGCCAAGGGTCTGCGGCCGGCGGAATGGCGGGCAGCGGGCCACCAGAGCCCGCTGTTCTCGCCCGGCCGCGGACGTAAGGTATGCGCACAGCAGCTTGCTCTTCCCGATCCCCGCCTCACCCTCGATGAGCACCACCGCGGGCGGGCGCGCCAGCGCCCGCGTCAGGCTGACGAGTTCCTGCCCGCGGCCGATGAGCCCGGCTGCGGGAGCGGCGCGGTGATGATCAGAACCGGCGTGCCGGGCAACCGATTGCTGCGACATCCACAGTCCTCCCCACGCGATCACATGGGCGCATTATCCCCCCGTAGCCGTCGTCTGGGAACCGATGGGTCGTCTGCCCAATAGCAATCAAGCTCGCCCGGCCGCAAAGTGCGACCACAGAACCTGCCGTTACCCGCGGACTTGGCCAGCAGTATCTGCATGGCCGCTGGCTTTCTGTCGCACGCTCATGCGATCTTTGGCACTAAACCATCCTGCCCGTTGAGTGTGGACCGGCTGATCTACGCGAGCTCGATGGCGATGCTTGACTCCGCACGGAGGGAGTATCCGGGTTCCTGCGCTGGCACGGTGGCTGCTGGGTCTCGGCATCGCGGCGACGCTCGCGGCGAATGTGGCGCACGGCTTGGGGCACGGTCCGGTCGGCGCTGCGGTGGGCGCGTAGCCCGCGGTTGCGCTTGTCGGCTCGTACGAGCTGCTCATGATGATCATCCGCGGCGCCCAGGGGTCGGCAGACCCGGACGACGGTGCGGACGCCGGTTGGGAAGATCCGCTGCATGAGCAGGCCGTGCGGTGTTCGCCGATGATCTTGCGGCCGCGCGCGTCCCCTCGATTCGCGTGATCCGTGCCCGGCTGCATGTCGGGCAGCCGCGGGCGCAGCGGATACGCACACACCTGGCCGCCCTCACCAGCGCATAGAGGCGGATGTCTCGCCAAGGCCGAAGGATTCGGCGGAAGAGCTGATTTTTTCGCCGGGCATCAGGCTTCCCAGGGCTTCTTGGGCCGTCGTGGAGGCTACGAAATCGGCACTGAACCCCGTGACCCCTGAACAGACGCCCGAAGTTGCTGGCGTCGTAGTCCGGCACGTCCAGGATGGTCATGTCCTTGGTCGAGTACGGCTGGACCCGGTCGGCTGGCTAATGCCCGCGGATTGACCAGGGAAGTCAGCACCTACCACGGCGTTGACTCGGCGAAGGGCCGGGTGATCGCGACGGACGAGACCACGAAGTGGTGCTCACTGTCGTCACGACCCCCGCGGCGTACCTGCGGGACTTGCACTACCGCATCGAAGCCGAGGCCTTCGCCCATGTCCGGCAGGCCGCGGGCCACCTGTCGCTGCCCGTCCAGCTTGACCTGGCCCGACCGCGCGTACCAACGGCGCGGTGCCGCTGCTGTGTCAGCCCGGCAGTACCGCCTCGACCAGCCAGCCGTCGTGCCGGCCCGGCCCGGCACGCAGCTGACCGCCCAGCTCGTCTATGCGTTCGCGCAGGCCGGCCAGCCCGCGGCCGGTGCCGGACAGGTTCGGCCGCTCCTGCACCGAGCGGTCGTTCTCCACGCGGATGGTCAGGCCGCTCACGGAGCCGCTGACCAGCACCCGGACGGCCGCACCAGGGGCGTGGCGCAGCGCATTGGTGAGGCTTTCCTGGACCACCCGGAAGGCGACGTGCGCCGCCGCGGCGGCCGCGCAGCGCTGCCTCGACGTCGGCCGGGCGTGCCGGACCAGGCAGGCTCCCGTTTGCGGCGCTACTCATGACTGGTCACCCCCGTCTATGAACGGGTTGCGCGCCCGGATGGCTTCGTCCACCAGGGCGAGTGAGTAGGCCGTCAGCATGTCCTGGGCGGGTGCTGCGGCCAGCAGTACCCGGTCGCCGGGATGCAGGCCGCAGCGGTGGCACAGCGCGGCCGGGATCGCGACATACTGCCGGGCGGAGAGGGAGATCATGCCGTGCGGGTCGCGGCGTGCGATCGCCGCGCCGGGGCACGCGGTGAAGGTGAGCCGGTCACCGGCCTGCCAGTTCAGGGCCTGGGTGATGGCCCGGTCGCCGACCCGGCCGGAGCGGTCGATCCGGCCCATCCCGTACACCAGGTCAGGTGGTGACCCGGGAACGGCCGGAAGGCTGGGCAGGGGGAGTGTCCGGGCCGCCTGGCGACGCCCTGGCTCGCCGGGCCATGCCTGCACACGGCTGGCGGGGGCGGGGATGACGGGTGCGATGAGCTGTTCAGCCACGGCGATCCCCCTGCTGGGGGGGTGCAACGTCACTGCTCGGGCGGGCAGCTGGGGTAACTCCGCGCCGTTCCGCGTGGGTGTTCAAGTGGTGCCTGTTTGGGGGAGATTTCACCCGTTTTTGTGTCCGAGGGGGGACTTGAACTCCCGCAAACCGGACACCAGGGGGGTGCGCCCGGAACCATCCGAATGCTTCCTGACCAGGCGATGAACCGTGGAACCTTGGTTCGCGGGTTCACCTAAGAGCATCCAGATTCAGGGGCACGGGTGCCACCGGAAGTGCCGCGTTTGACTCATCGCGATCGTTCAGCTTCGATCCGCGCGAAGCCGTCGACCTTGCTGAGTCCGAGGATGGTGAACCCCGGGGGGAGTTGCGGCCAGGGTAGGGAAGCGGCTGGGCTCTGAGATTCGTAACTGTCTGGGATGTAGGCAACCACGCGGTCTATCAGTTGGCGCTCGAGAAATGGCCCGGCCACGTCCAGACCACCGTGCAGCAGCAGATTCCTGACGCCGCCCTCGTAGAGCGCAGTCGCGGCGTCGCGCGCGTCCGTGCCGGGCGTGATGTCCTTCACCGTGAGGATTCCCCCACCGTGGGAGCCTGGTACCGCTTCGCTGGCGCTGCCGTCGCTGAGCAGGATGGCATCAGCGTTAATCCGCAGTCGATAAGCGTCGGCAGACTCGGCCGGCAACGGCGTGATCCCGTGACCACCGATCACGTACGACCAGGTGATGACCGGTCGCCGCGTTTCTTGCGCGGTCAGCCATGGGCCGAGCAGGATCCCCGCTTCGTCGGCCAAAGCGCCGACCTCCACGTCCAGCCCGGCTGACGCAAGCATGGCCGCGCCACCTTCGCCGCGAGAGGTCGGGTCGATCAGCGCGATGACCACGCGCCGGATGCCAGCGGAGATGAGTGCTTCGCGGCAGGGTTGCGTCCGGCCGTAGTGGTTGCAGGGCTCCAGGGTGACGACCGCGGTAGCCCCGGCTGCCTGCTCGCCTGCTCTGGCGAGGGCTTGTGTTTCAGCGTGGGCCTCACCTTTACGGACATGCCAGCCTTCCCCAGCTATCCGGCCGTCGGGCCGCAGGATCACGCAGCCGACCGGCGGGTTAGGGCTCGTCGTGCCCAGCCCCAGGGCGGCGAGAGCTATCGCGCGCCGCATCGCGGCGCCCTCGGCAGGGCTGGCCATCACACGGCGGGGGTAGCGGCCAGCGCTTCGCGCAGTTCGGCCACGGCGGGCGCTTGGCTGCGGCGTGGGAGCGTGGCAGCAGCCGAACGGGTCATGGCAAGGATTCTGGCCGATCCCGTGCTGCGGGCAACGTCCAGGGCGTCGAGCGCTGCCCTGGCTCCTTGTTCAGCTTCGCCGTTAGCGGCGAACGCAGCAGCCAGCCCGCTCAGGGCTACTCCTCGGTCTCGCCGGTAGACGGCGGGCAGGGTGTCCACGGCGGCCGACAACAGCGGCAGGGCTTTCGCGGGCTGGCCGAGTAGGAGCCAGCACCGGCCGCCTTGCATGTCGAGGTAGGCATCAGTGCAGAACGAGCCGTGACCCCCGCTGGCGTCGCCAGAGTCGCCACTGGCCGCGTTTCCCCGGGCGAAGCCGAGCGCGTCTTCACAGGCTGCCGTGGCTCCATCGAGGGCGTGCCCTTGGGCTTCCTGCTGGAAGATCGCCGCGAGCATCGGCGCGGGCAGAATAGCGGAGTCGCGGCGTGCCGCATTCGCAAGCCCGATGACTTGTGCGGGGTCACCATCAGCGGTGACCTGACAGCTTCGCCGGTACAGCGACCACGCCACCATCAGCGTGTCGTCGGCCTCGATCGCCCATTCCATACAGCGCCGCGCCCAATGTCGGCTGCCGTCCAGGTCGCCGGAGTCTTCATGCAGCCAAGCGGCTGATTCGGCGTAGCGCGCTGCGAGGCTCAGCGCGCGGGAGCGGGCCTGCTGCCGGACAGACCTCAAGATGATGCCGATGACCTCTAGGTGGTACCGCCGTCAGGGCGTAACGAGGTCCGAGCAGGTTGTCGGTCTTCACCAGGGCGTGCCACTGCTCTTGCATGTGGCTCAGCAGTTCCTCGGCCTGCGCCGTCGTAAGAGATTGCAGTCGTCTCGCGGCCAGATCCGGCGTCTCCCGGTTCCTGCTGGCCTCGATAAGCGCGCCTCCGGCGTCGAGCACGTCATCCATGCGCGCCGCCATCTCAAGCGAGACCTGTTTAACGCCCCGAGCCAGCTTGGACACGTAACCGTGATCGCAGGGCACAAGGTCGGCGAGTTGGCGCGTGGACATGCCGCGTTCGGTCATAAAGCGGCGTAGCTCGTCGCCGAATCTCGTCACCATCGCGCCTGTCTCGTCCGGTGCGTACCGCTGACCAGTGCCAGGGGCAGCGGTCAGCAGCTTCAGGCTACGCCTGCCTACCGCTTGGCTGATCGTGTTCACGCTGACACTCGAAGTGGATAGCAGATGCCTGCCAACGTTGAGACCTGTAGCACTGAGCCCGTCTTGGGCGCCTACCGGCGGAGTCCCGGAAACGTGCTCGCAGCCGTGGAATCCGGACTGCGCGACCTCGGACTCAGCCACCTGTACCTGCGCGCCTGCCCCGAGGTCGCCGTCTTGTCGGTCGCGGCCGGCGTTACCGCGTGGTGCGATGGCCGCACGCTGCGGTGGCGGCACGCGGGCAACGACACCACATGGTCAGTGGCTGATGCGCTCGGCGTGGCGTAGCAACTCGCAGCCCTCGCAGAGAGCGCGGAGGCTTGCTCGTGAACGAGTGGGTCGGCCACGATGGCGAACCCACTCTTGCCGACGTCCAGCGCGAATATCCCGGCTGGGAATGCTGGCGGGGAGTGTCCGGACTGTACTACGCCCGCCGTCCTGGCCGCCCACGACGGCACGCGGCCGAGGCGACCGGCGAGGACCCCCTAGACCTGCGGCACATGATCGTCCGTGTGCTCGGCCGCGAGGAAGCCAGCACCGAGTAAGCCTGCTGGAGGCGCGGTAACTCGCCTGACTGTCTACTCGCGGTCGGCGGCACCTCGTAGAGGTACAACTTCCCGCCCCGGCCGCCTAGCTCGACCACCAGTGCGCCACCCCCGCTCTAGCATCTAGCCCTACGAATACACGCGGTACACCCGGGCTTGCTCGCCGGGCTCGGCGTCGAATACGATCTCCGGGCCGCCGTCCTGCTCAATGAGCGCGATGTGAGCCGGCTCGCTGCCGAGGCTGAAAGCATGATCCTCACCGTCCATAGGCACCACGCAGCGCACGCCTTCAATCCTTCCGCACCCGCCAGTCAGGAAAGGTCCATGGTCTTGCCCACAAGTTCGGACCGCATTCGTTCATGATGCGCGACCCCACCCGGCTCCGGGGAGTTCGATGTTCGTTGTCCCGTCTCCGATAAATCGGCCCTGTCTCACTGATCCCGGCCCATTACGGCCTGGGTCTCACTCATCTCCTGCACGGTTGCGGTCGCTGCCGGGACCCAGGTAGTGCATCAGAGAACGAGCTTTCGCCGCTGCGGCGCATGCTGTGGGCACGGCTTCTCACCGGCCTGCTGCGATTTCAGATGCAGCATCGTCGCCATCGTGGCACGCTGTGCCGCGTGGAAGACCGGCCGCTGGCCGCCGATGGCTCCAGGTTCACCAGGCGGCTGCGGCTCGTGCCGGCCGGCCCTGGCAACGCCCGGGACCTGTGGCTTGTGCATAACGACGACGGCGTGTGGCCTTGGTACGGTAACGAGAAGCCGAGCCTTGAACAGGCGCACCAGCGGGCGGAGTTCATGGGCGAGTCGTGGCACTTGCACGGCGTTCACAAGTGGATCGCGTACGACCGCGTGAGCGGCGAGGTAGTCGGCCGCGGAGGATTGTCGCGTACGCCGGTCGACGATGACTGGGGCCAGCTCTACGCCTTCCTTCCGGCAGAGCCGTGGGTGCGCGTCGCGCATGAGATCGGCCGCCCGTTCGTGGCACACGCGAACTGGCTGGAGATCGGATGGGCGCTGCGGCGCGGGTTCTGGGGGCGAGGCTACGCGTCTGAGATCGGCCGCGCCGGGCTGGCGTTCGCATTCGGCGTCCTCAGAGCGCAAGCCGTGGTCTCGTGCACCGTCCGGCACAATGTGCGCTCGCGCGCCGTCATGGAGCGCATCGGCATGCGGTACGCGGGTGAGATCCGCAGCCGCGGCTTCGTTGAAGGGATGGAAGGAGAGCAGGACGACGCGCCGTTCGCTGTGTGCGTGCTGCTGCGAGAAGACTGGGACCGGTCCGCTGTGACTGACTAGACCGCTGAGCCCGGACAGTCCGGGCCGGACATAGTGAGACCCAGGCCGTAATGGGCCGGGATCAGTGAGACAGGGCCGATTTACCGGGGACGGGACATTCGTCCGTTCTGACCGCACCCGGCCGCCCTGCTAATCTCCGCTCCATCAGCGCCGACCGCTCGAACGTTACGGTCGCGGTCGTGTTGTTTGCCGTATTCGCCCTGGTGCTCGGCCGTGGTGCGGCATGGCTGGACGGCAGCACTTTGCACGGCCTGACCGCCAGCAAGCGCGCCAGTGAGATCGACACAATGCGTGGCTACCTGATCCAGATCGGTGCCGGTGTCCTTGCGGCCGGAGCGCTGCTGTACACAGCGCTGAACTTCCAGCTCGCCCGCGAAGGGCACGTCACCGACCGGTACACCAAGGCCATCGAGCAACTCGGCTCGGACCGGCTGGACGTGCGCCTCGGCGCAATCTACGCGCTGGAGCGAATCATGATCGACTCTGCCCGCGACCATCCGACCATCGTGGAAGTGCTGGCCGCCTTCATCCGTGAGCACAGGTCGGCTGCGCTCTCCAGGCCGGATCCGGACGGCGGCGCCCAGCCAGAGCAGCATCCTCCCCCGGCAACTGACGTGCAGGCCGCCGCTACCGTGCTCGGCCGTAGGCCAGACGGACGCGCCGAACGCGGACCGGTCAACCTGGCCCGCGCAAACCTGACCGGCGCGGACCTCTCCGGCGTGGACCTGCGCAACGCGAATCTGCGCAACGCGAATCTGCGCGGCGCGGATCTACGCGGCGCGAACCTGGGCGGAGCGAACCTGCGCGGAGCGAACCTGGACGGCGCGGACTTGGCCGACGCGGACCTGATCGCCGCGAACTTGACCGGCGCACACCTGGACATCGCGAACTTGACCGGCGCGCGCCTGGTCGCCGCGAACCTAGCCGACGCGGATCTGCGCGCCGCAGACCTAACCGACGCGGAACTCCTGATAACCACTCTGACCGATGAGCAGCGGAGCACCCTTCGCGGCTTGCCGGGCGGCCGGACATAGCTTTGCCGGTACGTGGCGGTCGTGGCTTGAGTAAGCCCAGACGGGACGCCCGGCCAGTCATAGGTACCCGAAGGTGAAACCCGCGCTAACCGGCGACTTCCTGCATGCAGCACAACGGGAGGTCCCGCCTGTTCACGCAAGCGGTCGGCCTCGACATGCAGACGGTGCGCCTCGTCCAGACGCCGGCTGTCGTCAAGCGCGCCCGGCTCGTCCAGGATCGCTAGCGACCGGCGCGTTAGGGCCTCGGCCTGCCTGTGCAGCCTGAGGCCCCGATCCAAGGCAGCCGGCAGCGGCGTCGTGCCCGCCAGGGTCCCGAGTTCGTGCCTGCGCCGGCGGTAGTGCGGCCAGCGGCCATCCTCCGCGAGCGCATCCTCACCACCCGCAGCGGCGATGAACCGCACCAGCAAGGCGCGCTGCTCGTCGGCGTCCAGGCCGAGCGCGACCGCCGATAGCAGGCTGTGGCGTGGCCGTAGTTGGCCACCCTCAAGCCGTTGCACGGTGCTGCGGGCCACTGAGGCGCGGAGTGCCATGCGGCGTGTGCCGAGGCCCCGTGCTAGCCGCTCAGCGCGCACCAGGGCACCGAGCGCGGCCAGTGTGACCGTTTCCGTTTCAGGCGGGAGCGCATGACGTGCGTGCGAGGGCACGTTTGTCCGAGCACGTTGAGCGGTCACTAATCCACCTCGCCACGACTAGTAAGCCGGTCGCCTGACCTCATTGTGCGCCAATGCCATGCACCGTGAACTTCCGTTGCGGCGTGCCGAGGCCGTCCGTAAACGGCCGAATACGAGACAGCCTTAGCTGGCACCTGCGAGCAGGACGGAGGAGACTGGAAATCCGGCTAATCCATGCTGTTCGCGGTGCTGGGGCCGCAACCGGAAGAGGACGGCCCGGCGTCCAAGGCTTGGGGATGCGCCGTCCACGCGGCCCGCGGCCAAGGGGGGCTTATGGACACGTGCGGTCGGGTGTGCGCCTCTGGTGGCGTGCGGCAGCCCGGGACCTTGCCGGGACGCCGGTGGATGTCCGGGATTCCTTCCTCCTCGCTCGCCGTGACTGCGGCGGGGCTGCTGTCGCTTGCCGGGGTGGCGGGGTGTGGTTCGTCGAGGTCGGAGCCGAGCGTGGCCAGTGTCGGCGTCCCGGCCCCGGGCGCGATGGCCGGCAGCACTATCGGGGGCAGCGGCATTCCCGCCAGCGCTGTGCTCGACGGCGTTGCCGCCAGCTCCCCGCGCAGCGCTTGGGTGGTCGGCTCCCAGGGGCCGGGCATCAGCAGCAAGACCCTGACGTTGCGCTGGACTGGCACCCGGTGGACCCAGGTGCCCAGCCCTGCGCCAGAAATGCGCAGCGGCCTGTCCGGCGTGGCGGCGACCTCCGCCAGCAACGCCTGGGCGGTCGGCATGACCAGCACCAGCCGCGGCGGCCAGCCGCTGATCCTGCACTGGGACGGCAGCACGTGGGACCAGCTGCCTAGCCCGGTCCGTACGCCTTCGGGCGGCCTGCATGATGTCAGCGCCATCTCTGCACGGGATGCCTGGGCGGTGGGCGTGCTCGACAGGCCGCGCTACCCTGTGCCGCTGATCTTGCACTGGGACGGCACCCGGTGGACCCAGGTGGCCAGCCCTGTCCACGGGCTGGGCGTCCTGTACAGCGTGGCCGCGGTCTCGGCCACGGACGCCTGGGCGGTCGGTTACGGTGCCAGTGCTAGCCATCCGCTGATCTTGCACTGGGACGGCACCCGGTGGGACCAGGTGCCCACCCCGGCCGTGCCCGGTGGCAGCATCCTGTACGGGACAGCCGCCACCTCGGCCAGCGACGCCTGGGCGGCCGGGAACACCAGCAACGGCAAGACCGTGATCTTGCGCTGGAACGGCGCCACCTGGGCCCGCACTGGCAGCCCCACCCCGGCGACATGGAGCGCCCTGGACGCCGTGGCCGCAACGTCGGCCAGCAACGCCTGGGCGGTCGGGAACACCAGCATGGGCACGACCTTGATCCTGCACTGGGACGGCACCCGGTGGGCCCAGGTGCCCAGCCCCAGCCCCCGGCAGGGCAGCGGGTTGTACGGCGTCGCGGCCACCTCCGCCCGCGACGCCTGGGCAGCCGGAGAGAACCTGATCATCCGATGGAACGGTGCCACCTGGAAATGACCATCGCCCGCAGGCCGGCACCGAGCACGAACCAAGGGCCAAAGAAAAGCACCCCGGAAAGCGCAAGGCGGCGCGCTCACCTAGCAACTCTATGCCTGCCAGCCAGCGGTGCCCTGGCTCTGCTCGCCCTAGTCGGCATCAACGGCTGCGGATCGGAGCCCATTGCCTGCGCCGGGCAGTGCGCACCGCCATACGAACTGCAAGTTGACTTCCATCCTGGAACCGCTCACACCACCGCGCAGACACTCCTCGGCTCACTGGTGCGTCCTCCCGTCCATGAACGGATTACGTGCCCGGATGGCCTCGTCGACCAGGGCGAGGGAGTAGGCCGACAGCATGTCCTCGGCGGGTGCGGCGGCCAGCAGGACCCGGTCGCCGGGATGCAGGCCGCAGCGGTGGCACAGCGCGGCCGGGATCGCCACGTACTGCCGGGCGGCGAGGGAAATCATGCCGTGCGGGTCGCGGCGGGCGATCACCGCGCCGGGGCAGGCAGAGAGGGGTGAGCCGGTCACCGGCCTGCCAGTTCAGGGCCTGGGTGATGGCCCGGTCGGCGACCCGGCCAGAGCGGTCGATCCGGCCCATCCCGTACACCAGGTCAGGTGGCTGCCCGGGTACGGCCGGAAGGCTGGGCAGGGGAAGCGTGCGGGCTGCCGGGCGGCCCCCTGGATGGCCGGGCCATGCCTGCGCATGGCTGCCGGCAGCCGGGATGACGGGTGCGATGAGCTGGTCAGCCACGGCGATCCCCCCGCTCGGGGGTGCGACGTCGCTGCTCGGGCGGGCGGCTGGGGTGATTCCCTGCCGTTCCGCGTGGGTGTTCAAGTAGTGCCTGTTTGGGGGAGATTTCACCCGTTTGGTGTCCGAGGGGGGACTCGAGCACGAAAATCGGTGAGATCTCCCCTGGTCTGAGGAAATCATGCAACTAGCGTAACGATGGTCGGATCGGCGCATCCAGGCATTCCGTAAAGTGTTCGTTGTTTATACCGTCATCTGGTATGCGTGTGCTGTTCGTCACCGGTGCCGCCACCATGATGGTCGGTCGCGCATTCCGAGGTGCCAGGTATCGGCTTGGCTGCGCATTGAGTCCAGGTGCTCCTGATCTCGTGCGGATCGGTACTCGTGGCGAGGTTCGCGTGGGCTCCAGTCCCCAAGGAACGGCCGGAGGTCGTCGGGGCTAGGCGTGGTGTCGAAGCTGGTATTGCTGAAGGTGCTATCGCCGCAGGTGGGATCGATGCGGTCGGCGGCCTCCCGCCCCCAGGTAACCCACGCTCTTTGCCCGTCGCAGCATTCGCTGGCGGGGACAGAGTGTTCAAGGGCGTCGCAGAACGCGCGGATCTCGCATGCGGCAGCCCAGTCGTCGTAGGCGACCCGGAAGGTCTTGCGGCGTATGGCCTCAACAGCCTTGGGATGCGCCGCGTCCAGAGCGGCTTGCCATTTGCTCCGGGTCTCTTCTTCCTCGCGCCGCATCTCGGCGAGATACTCCTCGTGCGCGCGCTGTGCAGCGCGTCTGGCCTCCTCGTCCGCGGCGATGCCAGCATCGACATCGCGGAGAATCCTCGGTAGCCGCTTTTCCAGCGGGCTGCGTTTCTCATCCACCCACCGGTCGCTGGTGCTCCCGCCTGCCCGGCCGATCACCAGCCGCAGCCGTCCTGCAGGAACCTTGTCTACCTCGGGCGGCCGCCGCCACGGTTCCCGTCTCAATTGCCGCTGTTCCTGATCGGTAAGTACGTGAGGTATCTCCTCGTACTCCTCGTGAAGCTCTACAGATCGGCGCGTGCGCGCATCGATCTGCAGGAACAGCTTCGGGCGTGCAGTCTTGGTGTTCACACCCAGCCGGTATCCGTGACGGGGGCACTTGTCATCGGACAGTGAGATGACCAGATCGCCGCTGGCCCGGCCCGTGTGCCGCAGGTGAAATCCCTCAGGCACAAGCTCGTGCTGTTTGGCCGCGTGAATGGCTCTGCGGTACCGGGCGCGGGTCTGATCATCAGGCGACTCGACGGTGAGGGTGCCGCCTTCGCGCTGCAACTGCTCGATCAGTTGCCCAGCCAGGCTTTGCGTGGTTGATGGTCGTGTGGCCCTGGCGCTGGTTTGCCCCGCGGCCGGCCCATCGCCCCGGGAGACCGGCTCGGTCTGGTGACCGGTGGTGGCGCTGTGGCCAGGATTGCCAGACAGCCGCTCGTCCGGCCGGTCGGGATGATGACCATGGTCGAGATAGAACCTCCCGGCATCAGTGATGGCCGCCCGCCACGCGCCTCCACGCCGGCTCACCGTGACCAGGCCGCGACCCTGCAGACTGCGCGCCGAGTTCCGGGAACTCACCCCTTCTGGCCCGCTGAGGTCATCACCATCACCGATACGCCGGAGCAGCAAGAGCTGCCGCTCGCTGAGTGGATCCCATCGCCGCACCCCGAACCCCCGCCGTTCCTCGCCTGGTGGTGGTCAGGCTGCCTCGTCGCCCGGTTCGGCGAAGGCGAGCCGCTGGTCGCCGAAGTCGGCGATGATCTCCAGCCGCCCGCCGAGAGCCTCAACGTAGGCGGCCAGGGTCCGCAGTTCGGTTGCACCAGGTTTGGCGTGCTCGATCGCAGAGACACGGCCCTGGGTCACGCCCATGCGCTGGGCCACCTCCGCCTGGGTGACCCCCAGGCGCCGGCGCATGTCTGCCAGGCGCCAGGCACGCTGCTCAGCGCGCAACTGTTCCATCCCGGCCGCGATCTCAGCCCTGTCCGCCGGACCAGGGAAGAACTCGCCGAGGAACTCCTCGCGGGTGTAGTGGTGAAACTCGCTGCTCATCGCACGTCCTCGCGCTTCAAGTAGTCCTCATAACGTTCCTCAGCCAGCGGGATGGCCGTGCGGTACCAGGCATCCCACTTCCCGGCCTTATCCCCGGCGACCAGCAGAACAGCGTTACGCCGGGGATCGAAGATGTACAGGATCCGGATCTCACTGCCCCCGGCCGAACCAGGCCGAAGTTCCTTGAGGTTGCTCAGCCGGGAATGAGCGATACGGTCCGCCAGCGGACGGCCCAACTCCGGCCCGGCCTCCATCAGCATGCCAATGGCCTGGCCGACCAGGATCGCACTGTCCCGGTCCCGATGCCGCAGATCATGCAGCCACGCCCGGACCTCCGGCGTCATAACCAGGACGTAACCCACTGCCAGGTCCCTCACCGCTAGACACCGATTATTACATCAGCATGATACCCACGTGGGTTCGGGAAGTACGTGCCTGCCGCGTGGCCGGGCACTTCGTCGCGCGGATCACCCGGGCCCTGAACGACGCGGGCATCCCGTGCCCGTCGGCGGCCGACCCAGGACGTAACCCGCACCGGACCGGTGCGCGGTGGACGCTGCGCACGGTGGCGGCGATCCTGGCTAACCCCCGCTACACCAGGCGGCAGGTGTGGAACCGGCAGCGCACCGACTTCGACCTGGCCGATCCCGCCAACACCGCGCTGGGTCACAAGCAGGTCCAGCGGTGGAACCTGCCCGAGGGGTGGGTCATCTCCAAGCGCCCCGCGCACCCTGCCCTGGTCAGCGAGGCCGACTTCATCGCCGCCCAGCAGACCACGGCGCCACGCGGCCCTGCGGGCCCGGCGGTGCGCCGGTACCTGCTAGCTGGCCTGCTGGCGTGCGGGCGGTGCGGGCGGCGGCTGGAGTCGGCCTGGTCCAATGGCAAGCCCGCCTACCGGTGCCGCCACGGCTACACCAGCGCCACCAGTCCCGATCCGGCTCGGCCGAAGAACACCTACATCCGGGAAGAACAGATCCTGCCGCACCTGGCCGCCATCGCCATCCTCATGCACGCGCCTACGAAGGCTCAGCTCAGTTCAAGGCGGAGTATCACGCAGGTGACCACCCCAGGGCAGGCTGCGGACGTAATCGACAGCCTGCGCACCGCGGGCGTCACCCTCACCTACGACCCCGGCCAACAGACCCTGCGCTGCAACGACGGCATCGCCGTCACCATCGGCAACGGCCGCTGAGTCACCCAGAACACACAGCCAGGAAGGGAGGCCTGAAAGCAGAAGGCACCCACTCGGCCAGAAGCCGGGCCCGGGTGACGATTCAGCATGCGCGGAAACGGCTGGATATGGGGTTTTGACGTGTCCGAAGATCGACCCCATTCCCCCACGCTTGGGTGTATCTGCAGACCTGTTTGTGTGCTGAGCCGGAGGTCATGTTCGGCACGCCCCCCAGGAGACGAGCCATCTCTCGGGCCGCCAGGGAGAAGCGGAGCAACCGACCGGGCGCAACGAGGTGTCCAGCACAGTCAATGGCAGCGGGTCAACAAGCGCATAGTGCTCACGCAACTGCTTTATCCAAGAGCCGTGAGCAGGTTCATGAGGTTGACGACCCCGGCTTGAGCTCATCTGCCGATGGCAAGGGCAAGCAGAGTATCGATCGCAGTTTCGAATGGACTGGGATCCCGAAGTACCTGAGCGAGTAGAAGTCCTCCTTGGAGCGTGGCGAGCAGAGTAGTGGCGAGGTCGTCCGGGTCGATGCCGGACGGGAGCTTCCCGTCGGCATGAAGGGATCTGAGTCCATCGCCTATGGCGGCTGCCCACTGATCGAACCCTGCCGCGATGAGCGCTCGGGCCTCGGGGTCAGTCTCGGCGAGCTGACCAACGAGCGAGCCAAGTTGGCAGCCCCCCTTTGCTTTGGTGCGCTCCGCTGCGGTGATCACCATGTTCCGCCAGGCTTCGACTCCGTTCGCGCTGCCGAGCGCCTGCCGCTGGCGATTGACGATGGCGTCGGCTTGGTAGTCGATGACCGCCTGCACGAGCTCGTTCTTGTCGGGGAAGTAGTGGTACATCTGAGAGCCGCTGACTTCCGCCGCCACCTTGACGTCTTCCAAGGTGGTGCCCGCCACCCCGCGCTCATGGATCAGGGCGGCGGCCTCCTCCACTATTCGTGCCCGGGTGCGTGCTCCCTTGTGGGTGAGCCTCGGCCGGTCACTCGTCTCTTCGGCCATGCACCCATCCTAGCAAGATTTTGAGTTTGACAACCCATTTCCTAGCTGTCAGAGTGAGTCACGCAACCCATTCTGGGACGAGAGGACGACGCATCGCATGACTGACCTAGAGGGCAAGACAGCTCTGGTTACGGGCTCGACGAGCGGAATCGGCAAGGCTACGGCCATCGCCTTGGCCGCCCGCGGCGCTCACGTACTAGTAGTGGGACGCAATGAGCAACGAGCCAAAGACGTGGTCGCCGAGATCGAGGGCAGCGGGGGCAGCGCGACGTTCCGGCTCACTACGTTGAGCGACCTCGAATCGGCCCGGGACCTGGTCGAGTGGGCCACTGAGGCCGGCGGCGGCCACGTCGACATCCTCATCAACAACGCTGGCGTCGCCTTGCTCGGACCGAGCAGCGCAGCGACCGAAGCAGAGTTCGACGAGACCTTCGCACTGAACGTCAAGGTTCCGTTCTTCCTCGTCGCGTCACTGGCGCCAGCCATGGCCGAACGCGGATGGGGTTCGATTGTCAACATCTCCACCATGGTCGCCAGCTTTGGACAAGCCGGCATGGCTCTGTACGGCGCCAGCCGGGCGGCCCTCGAACTGCTCACTAAGGCCTGGGCCGCCGAATACGGCGCTCGTGGTGTTCGGGTCAACGCCGTCGCCCCCGGTCCGACGCGTACCCGGATGATGGAAGGTGTCCCCGAAGAGATGGTGAATCAGCTCGCAGCCCTAGCACCAGCAGGCCGCGTAGCTCAGCCCGAAGAACTTGCTGCGGCAATCGTCTTCCTGGCCAGTGACGATGCCAGCTTCGTCGACGGGGTCACGCTTGCAGTCGATGGGGGCCGAGTAGCGACGTAACGGCGAGGAAGGCAACTGCCGATCACCCTGAGACCGGTCGGCCGGCAGTTGCCTTCGTCGCCGCCGGGCCGGTCAAACGGGCTCACCTCTGGGCCCGACCCCAAGTCACCGCGACGTTCCGGAGAATGGGCTACACGACTCACTGCTACTGCACATCTTTAAGGAGAGACCATGAGCAAGTTCGACGCTCAATTCGCGGGTCGGCTGGACGGACAGGCCGTGCTAGTCACCGGCGCCAAGGGCGGTATCGGCCATGAAACCGCCCTTGGCATTGGGAATAGTGGGGCGACTGTGCTGGTGCACGCGCGTCGTGCCGACGACGCCCGACGCGCTGTCGACCTGCTGGTCACCAACGGCAACGGCTACGGCCAGTACCTGGCCGTAACCGGAGACCTCGGATCTTTGGCCGGTGTTCGGGAACTGGTCGACGCTGTGCACGAGGCCGCGCCGAAGGGACTCAACGGACTGGTCAACAACGCGGGCGCCGCGTTCTCCAGCAAGGCACTGTCACCCGACGGGTACGAGCGGACCATCGCCATCAATCACGTCGCGCTGGCGGCACTGACCGACGGGCTGCTCGACCTGCTCCGGAAAGGCGCTGATGATTTCGCCGCGCCCTCGCGGGTGGTCAACATGACCGCCCTGATCGAGTCGCGGGGCACGCCGATCACCGACTGGAGCTACCCGGGTAAGTACAAGCAGATCCAGGCCTACGCCGATGCCAAACTGCTGGCCCTGATGTACACCTACGCCCAAGCTCGCCGCCATGAGGGCGAGGGCCTGACGTTCAACGCAGTCAGCCCGGGCGCGGTCAAAACCAGTCTCGGCAGCAAGGCCGGCGGGCCGTTCAAAACGATTGAGGCGTTGACCAATCCGTTCGTCGGGCCTCCGGAGAAGGGGTCACGCGGCTGTGTGCGGCTGATGGCCGATCCGGAGCTCGCGACCGCGACCGGGGGCTACTACAGCTCCGCGAAGTTGAAGAAGTCCTCGAAGAAGTCCCAGGACGCCGAAGGCCAGGAACGCATCTACGCCCAGACCGAACGGGAATTGCGCGCCCACCCCTGAGCCGGCGGTCACCTACCGATGAGACCCGCCGGCGAAGAGCTCACGCAAGCGGTGCGGGCACTACGTGATCCTCGCGCCTGGGGTCGGTGGGGCGTTCCTGGGCCCGTCGGCAAGCGCGCCGACGCCATCGCCGGAGCTGCCGCTCACACCCAGGGCCCAGTCCGTGACGGGGCGGCACTCGCCCCGCCCACATCACCTATAGGAGTTGCGTCGTGGCAGACTTTCCCGCCCCAGCCGAGGGCATCGTGCTCACTCATTTCCTCGTCTCCGACGATGTCGACCGCTCGCGGGCCTTCTACACCGAGGTGCTCGGTGGCGAGGCGCTGATGGATGGCGAGCCGACGATCGTGGCGCTGGCCAACAGCTGGATCATCATCAACACCGGCGGCGGCCCCACGGACGACAAACCCTCGATCACGCTCGAGGCCCCGCACGATCTGGACCGGGTCAGCGCGTTCCTGAATATTCGTGTTGCCGACATCGCCGCCGTATACGCCGACTGGTCGGCCAAGGGCGCGCAGTTCCTCACCGAACCGATCGATCGTGGCCCGGAGATCCGCTGCTACCTGCGTGACCCCGACGGTCACCTCATCGAGGTCGGGCAGAGCCGACGCTGAGTGCCATCCCCGCCATCACTCCTAACACCTGGAGACGACCCTGCCAGCGACCTCATCTGCAGACGGACCGCTGACCTCGGGCTGGAACTGACCTCCAGATTCCAGACCCTCATCACACAAGTCGCCCCGTTCGACCCCGCCAACCCGATCAGCCTCGGCGGGCAACCCGAACGAGATCTCTGCACGCTGTGTTACGCAGGCGCCTGGTTCGACGGGCTCTACCGAACCGGCGACATCCACCACGAACGGAACCAAGAACTCCGCTACGCCGCCTCAACCAGCGATGACCTCGACGACATGCTCACCGCCATCCCCCCCATCGCAATAACCAATATGGCACTCCTCATTCACCGCGCCAGCAACAGCGACCTAGCCAACCTGCGGCAGCACACCGCCGGAACCCGCCTCTGCATACCAGGCCCGTGCTTTGCCGGCAGCTTCGACGTTGGCGGGGCGGACGCCGACCTCATCGCCGATGATCTCCTGCTGGAAAGCAAGGCACACGCAAACCCCGCCGCGACAGCGTGTGACACCCTCCGCCAGCTACTCGGGTATCTGCTCCTCGACTACGACGATTCGTACCAGATCGCCCAAGTCGGCATCTACTACGGCCGCCACGCACACCTGATCCATTGGGCGATCCCAGACTTGCTTCGAGCAACCGGATGCTCCCAGGGAATCATTGACCTCCGCCTCCGCTGCGCAAAAGCACTCCAAGAATGATCTGCGAAATCCCGGCGCTAACGTCCGGATCACGTCGTTACTTGCACGCTGTGGAGGTTATGGCTTTCACTCGGTCAGTGCCAGGCGCAGCGGATACTGTCTGGATACAGCAGGCAAGGGAAGTTAACGTGTCCGAGGCGTTTCAGCCAGAGCGCGTTCCGCTGAGGAATGCTAGCTGCGGCTAGCCGGGACAGCGGACGATCCCCGGCATCGGCCCGCGCCTGCAGGGCAGTTCAGGAATCTACAAGATCACTAACCTTCGTTAGCTGCATTCGGTTGATGGTCGTTCCACCATTTCAGGTCCGGGTCACTGCGAGGGGCCTGGAAGCTCGCACGACTGCTGATCCTCTGGAGCAAGTGTGAGACGTGGGCGTGATTGAGCGCCTGGGCTTCGCAGTAGTGCCTGATGAGAGTGACGGTTCCGGTGGGCGGGGCCAAGCCGCGCTCTGTGCAAAGGCGCCGGGCTTTCCGGTCGTCAGTTGCCAGAGGCATGCCGCGCTTGACGGCGACGGCGATCGTTGAGGCTTCTCCGTCGTCGACCAGGCTGGCGAGTTCTACGAAGAGTGTGATTTCGTCGGGCGCGAGGTCGATGATCTCGAAGGCGCCAGGTTGGACGTGATCGGTGAGATTGACTGGAATAACCCGGGTCTCGCCGTCCCTGGTGTCTCTGAGATGGCCAACCTCGTTCGCTGCCTGTCTGGTGACTAGGCAACTGCGGCCAATGCTGCGAGCGATCTGATGGATTTGACCGGCTGCGACGAGGTTGATCGTGACGCATGCGTCGAGGAGCAGTGGGGGATTGGGCATGGTTCAGCCGGCCGCCTCGGCCAGGTCGAGGATCTGCAGTGAGCCGTCGCTGGCCACGTCGGCAGTTTCGGTCAGCTCGGCGTAAGCGCGACGGGCGCCGACGATGTCCGTGTGGAGGTAGCGGGCGAACTGGGTCTCGGTGATTTCGCCGTCGGTGTAGAGTTGCGCGGCTAGCAGGCGGTAGTGCAAGGGCAGCGCGTCGCTGGCCTGCTCTGGCTGTTCGAGGCCTAGCATTCGCGCCGCTAGCCGTGACTGGAAATTCCGCTCCCGAAGGCGCTCCCAGGTTCCGGCGGGGATCAAGCCCAGGTCTTCAAGGCGGTTTGACAGTGCCTGCAGGGATACGCCGTAAGTGTGCGCGAGCTGGACCAGCATGGAGGGGGTCACCTGGTCGGAGCTTGTGCGCTTGAGCTCGTGGAATCTGCGAGAGAGTCCACTGCGGGGCATTAGGAAATTCGCCGCGAACGCGTCGGCGAAGTACTCGGATTCGGGCTGGCGCAGGTAAGACAGCCGGGTGACTTCGGCGCGGTCCCGGTTGGCAAGGTAGTGGGCGTACTCATGCGCCAGTGTCCACCGCTGCCGTTCGTCAGGATGCCGCGAGTTGACGGCTACGCAACCACCCAGTGCATCTGCGATCACGAACAGGCCGGCGATCCGTGACGGAAGAGGAATCAGGAATACGCGCAGCCCGACTTCGATTTCAAGCACTTCGCGCAGTTGCCGGACCGGTCCATCGCCAAGTCCCAGCCGGTTGCGCTCTTCGGTCGCGAGATCTTCGGCCCGGCGCGCATCCAGTGCCGGGAGGGAACGGATGGGCTCAGGCCGTCCCGGCGGTTCGGTGCCTGAGATGCGCAGCAAGTCCAAGTAGTCATCGGCACGGCGCTGCAATTCATCCACCGCCGAGGAGAGAGCATCGGTGTCGCCCTGGTCCGCGGCCATCACCGCGCGGAAGCGCGCGCCGATCGCTACCGGCGGGGGCGCGGGGCGCAGCATTTCACTTAGGCTCGTCTGGTATATCTCGGCTAGCCGGGCAAGTTCGTGCGGGCTAGCCTCCCGCGTGCCCTTCTCCATGGCGATCAGCAGCGGACGGCTCACGCTCAGCTCCGCAGCCGCCTGGGCCTGCGTGAGGCCGCTCGCTTCCCTTGCCGCCCGCAACCGCAGCGCTAGCGACGTGGATTGTCCGGCTGGGCCTTGGGTGTTTTCAGGCATAAGGCAACCGTCCTGCTCTCACGCCGCGCGAGACCATGTGCACACACGGCATCCTTGTTCGAGTCCCATTCCTTTACGTAGGCGCGGTAGAGCCTAACCACCTCCCGCTGCGTCAAGGTCGGCACCCGGATGAGTTCCGGGAACTCAGACACCATGCGCCGCCATGGTTCTGGGCTGTCGAGGCATGCTCGCATCCGGGTGACCTGCCAGATCATGGCGTTGACGTTGAATTCCCGGTCGTGACCTCGCCGCTCATGGGTGTCCATGGGAAGGAGGCTAGTGAGCCCGGCGGCGGTGAGCGACTGGAGCCGTAGCAAGCATGAGGTACATGCGCCGCATGCTCTGTGCAGGGGGACCCGGGCTGCGAAACCGACATCACATGACACGGTCAGGCCGAGAGCCTCACGGGCCGCCGATGGCGTGCAGCGGAGCAGTTCAGCCTTGGTCAGCGCTATTGCTGGCGCGTCGATGACGAAGGTGCGTCCACTGACCGCGCTTGCCAGATCCTGGACTAGGCGCAAGGTCAGTGGATGCACAGATTTGCTTGCCTCCGCGCCCTGCTGAGACCGGATATATGGAAGGTTGACCGCCCCGATGCCGTTCTCGAAGACCCGGAGATGATCCTGGTGAACGGCCCAGGCGGTCGCAACTCCGGCTGCCAGGAACAACAGCCCTCGGGAACGCTGGCTCGATTCTGTGCTGTCGCGCACGCTGACCCGATACCGGAGCGGCACGCATTGGTGGTGCGAAGCCTCATTCAGAGCGGCTAGCACCCGTTGCTGGACCCGCCACATCCATCCGTTGGTGTGAACGCTGACGCCGACTGCGTCGCTGTGAAGTAGTTCCACGGCGAGTCCTGCGGCCGAGTCGAGGCCGCCGGAGAAGAGGACAGGCATGGCGTCGGGGGGCACGGTGTCGAATAGGTACTGCTGTGACGTATCGAGCACCCCGGCCCCTGATTGAAGCTGGCTGAACTCCAGAACCCAGTCGTCGTCGGTCAGCCAGTGCAGCAACTGGGTGAGCAGTGGGATCTGCTGGCACCACCGATCCGGTTCGCGGACAGGGATGTCCGCCCATAGTGACCGGGTCCACACCACACCAAGAGGGCGTTGGCGCTCAGCCGGCCGGGGGACTAGCCGGTCGATCGCGTAGATGCATGCCGCGACCTCGAGCAGATCAGCCGCCAGTGCAGGCAAGGCCCGTGACAGACGGTTGACGACGGCGTGGCCCGACAACTTCATGTCGGCCCCGAACCTCAGTGGCATGGGAGCTGATCCACTCGACGCGAAACGCGCGGCGGGCGATGACAAGCCGGAGATGGCCAGGTTCACAGCATGTCCTCGATATTGACATCCATGAGGTCGGCGGTAGCGAACTTTGGCCGTCGTTGTCCTGGCGCGCGGAGCCCGCTGCCATCCGGGTGCGCGAGCAGCCGTTTCGCCAGTTCGCCCAGCGGATTGCTCTGGACGATGCCGTCGAATCGATGGCGAAGCTCGACTGGGTCGAAGCCATCGCCCATGAGAACAGGAGCCATCCGGTCCAGCCCGAACGCATAGGCGACCTCGGCGACCACCCGGCGGGCCAGCAATAATGCGGCAGTCTCCGGCGAGGTGAGGGCCAGGCGGTCCTTCATCATGACCGACAGGACATCTACGGCTTGCCGGGCGAGCCGGGTTGGGGTATGGATCGGCAGCGGCTGGCTGCTGCTGCCATCGTCGTCGTGACTGGGGTAGCCGGACGCGACAGCCAGGTACATCTGCACGCTGAGTGCCGGCAGTTCGGGAACCCCATGAGTACGGCGGAGTGTCTCCGCAGTGGCCTTCGCGACGTGGTGCTCGATCGCCTCTGGCGGCTCGCCTGCCTGGAAGGCCTTGAGCGCCCGCCACCAACGGGCGCTCAGAGACCGCGGCAGCCTGTCGTCGTCCGGCATCCCCGTCTCCGAAGTGATCTTGATTTTGAACTATGTAAACAGATTGAGCGTAGCATGAACCCTAAGGGTGTCAAAATGTTAATCTACGTTTGGGTGTTACAGCGTCACGACTGGGCGATCGGAAGTGGCGGTCACGAGGTGACGGCGTCGGTGGGCCATGGCCGTGTCGCGCATGATTCACCGTCCGCGTAACGGCATCGTCGGCTACAAAGGATGGTCATGTCGGCCTCACCATTGACACCGCGCCAGCTTGCTGTCCTCCAGTGGGTCGCTGATGGCTGCCCTGCCGGTGTGTGGCCTGATGAAACCCACAAACACTCAGCGCGCGCTTTGGAGGCCCGGGGCCTAGTCGCAGTGCGACGCCAGAACGGCATCTGGCATGCGGTGATGCGACCGGACGGTCAGCACTACCTCGATCATGGCGACTACCCGAGCAGGACAGCTACGGCTGGAACTCCACGGCCAACGGTGCCCAGATCACGAAAGCCACAGATGCAGCGCCCAGCCACGCCTGGAGTTGCTAATGAGACTCATGATCCGCTCGGGGCACTGCATATAGAGCTGCCACCAGCGAGGTCTCCCTCCGCCGCTGAGAGCCTGATCGCTCAGATCCAGGAGGCTGGGGGGACCCTGACTTTTGATTTGGCCACAGACCAGGAACGTGCCCGTTTGGATGCCCAGATCCGGGCCGTCCGCCGGTTCGGCAAGCTGCCACCGGGCCTGCAGCTCATCAGCGCTCACCCGAGCTGGCGCAAGCGCATCTTGACGCTCGCCCCACTGCCTGTCTGGATGACTGCCGCCCCCGTCCCGGTGCCAGTAGCGGCACAGTTGCACAATCCGCATCCAGCAGTAGCTATGTTGCGTGACAACGGCCGTCTCCCGGTAACCGGCCCTCCGCGCATCCGCCGGGCGCACAAGACGCCGCACCCGCCGTGGAGTAGATGTCTTCTCCCTGGTGAGCGGACCGGACGTGATCGGCTACCTGCGAGCCCACCACATCACCCTCATCTACGACTCACTGTCCAAGACCCTGCGGGCAGACACCGCCGAAGCCCCGGCCACGATCATCGGCCACGCAAGCTAATCACCCGGGCGCTTCGCGTCCACACGTCAGGGAAGCACTTGCAGAAAGGGAGGTAGCCAACCGGACAAATCGCCCAGCACTAGCAGAAGCCTGAGCCTGGGTGACGTTCCGCCATGCCCGGATACCGGTGCCCATGTACAAATGTTGTGTCCGAGGGGGGACTTGAACCCCCATGCCCTATACGGGCACTAGCACCTCAAGCTAGCGCGTCTGCCTATTCCGCCACCCGGACATGCGCCGCCTACGGTTGTACCCGTACCGGCCGCCTCACGATAGCAAACGTAGGCGATTCGCGCAGGCCGGCTTCCCCTCCGCTGGCTGTCTTCGCGGGCCCGCACACCGCCGCACCGCCGGGCGAGGCCAGACCAGGCACGCCCTGCCCAGCAGTCCGAGCGCATGCGACGATGATCAGGTGACCCAAGACCCAGGCGCCGCCAAGGCAAGCTTCCGATCCGCCGAGGACGAGGTCGCCGAACTCTGCTCCGGCCTCATCCGCATCGACACCACCAACCCGGGCGACAACTCCGGCCCCGGCGAGCGCCAGGCAGCCGAGCACGTGGCCGCGCTGCTAGCCGAGGTAGGCGTCGAGCCGACCATCCTCGAGTCTGACCCAAAGCGCGCCAGCGTGGTCGCGCGCATCCCCGGCCAGGACAGCACGCGGCCCGCGCTCCTTATCCACGGTCACCTCGACGTGGTGCCGGCCAACGCCGCGGACTGGCGGCGGCATCCCTTCTCCGGCGACGTGCACGACGGCTGCGTCTGGGGCCGCGGCGCGGTGGACATGAAGGACATGGACGCCATGGTCCTCGCCGTGATCAGGCAGCGGATGCGCGAAGGGCGCCGGCCGGCCCGCGACATAGTGCTCGCTTTCCTGGCCGACGAGGAGGCCGGCGGCAGCTACGGCGCGCGCTGGCTGGCGGATAACCACCGGCACCTCTTCGAGGATTGCACTGAGGCGATCGGCGAGGTCGGCGGCTTCAGCGTCACGCTCGGCGGCCGGCGGCTCTACGTGCTCCAGACAGCGGAGAAGGGGATGGCCTGGCTGCGGCTGACCGCCCGCGGCACCGCGGGTCACGGCTCGATGCTGAACTCGGAGAACGCGGTCACCGAACTGGCTGAGACCGTGGCGCGGATCGGCCGACACGACTGGCCGGAACGGCTCATCCCCGCTACCCGCGCGTTCCTCGAGGCAGCCTGCTCGGCGCTTGGCATTGATTTTGATCCGAACGACCTCCGCCAATCAATCAGCAAGCTAGGACCGATCTCGCGGCTTATCGGCGCAACGCTGAGAAATACGATAAATCCGACAGTCCTGTCGGCGGGCTATAAAGTCAACGTCGTCCCTCAGTCGGCGTCTGCCGATATAGACGGCCGTTTCCTACCTGGCTACGAAGAGGAGTTTTTTGCCGAGCTTGACCGTCTGCTCGGCCCGCACGTGGAGCGCGAGTTCATCCATCACGACATCGCGGTGGAGACGACGTTCGACGGCGAGCTATGCGCGGCGATGGTTGGCGCGCTCCAGGCCGAAGAGCCCGGGGCCAGCGTCATCCCGTACTGCCTGTCCGGCGGAACCGATGCGAAGTCGTTTAGCAGGCTGGGTATCAGGTGCTTCGGTTTCGCCCCGCTTAGGCTCCCGGCAGATCTCGATTTTTCCGGAATGTTCCATGGTGTAGATGAGCGAGTTCCGGTTGACGCACTGGCTTTCGGAGTGCGCGTACTGGATAAATTTCTCGATCTTTGCTAGGGCTTCAGCCGAGGTCAGGCCGCTCGCGGCGGAGACACCCGAATAACACGCCGGCGGCCATTCGGAGAATTGAACCCCTCGGACACGTTCAGTGCTGTTATGGTGACGCATTGTGCGGGGCCGAGCCTCGCCGGGCCGTGTCCCCCCAGGCATTACGGGTCCGGTGAGCGGGTCAGATCTTTTCGCTCGTTGCAGTCAAGGGAGGGTCGCAGGTGCGACGTACCGGGCCGACCGAGCCACACAGGCTCGCCGGGCCCACCAGGCCGGAGCCGGCTCATGAGCCGCTCCACGCCGCTGGCGCGCGGTGCTGCGCGCCCGGCACCACCTGGCGTGCGTCAGATCCACAGCTGGTCGGCGAGGGCTGGCCTGCACCCCACGGGCAGCTGGCCGGCGATGGCACCGCCGACCGCTCTGCTGCATCCGGACGCGCGCGCGGACATGGCTGGCGGCTGGTTGGCCGTGGCCTTGTCACAGGTGGCTTCCTGCTCTGCGGCTGGCTCGCTACCAGCGCAGGGCACGCTTACGCCTCTCAGATCACGGCGCCGGCGGCCCCGCACGTACTTCTGACCGGAATCCCGGCTAACGCTCTACTGGCCGGTTCCGATGCCGCGCAGGCCGGGCCGTCTCCGGTCGCACAGCGCCCGGCGTCGACGCTTCTTGCATTGCCGAGCTTCCCCGGCAGTGCGGGCGTCGGCGCCGGGAACCAAGCTTCGGCCGCGCAGAGAGCTGTCAGCCCCGTGCAGGTAGCGACCAGCGCCGTGCAGGCAGCGGCCAAGCCCGCGACCAGCGCCGTGCAGGCAGCGGCCAAGCCCGCGACCGGCGCCCTGTCGGCCGCACCTGGCCAGGTCGTGTCGCTGGCCTCCGGCCTCGAAGCCTCAGCCACAGGCGGCCAGGTTACGAGCGTCGCAAAGATTCTCGATGAACCTGCGTCAGCCGTACTACAGGTGCCGGCAACCGCCGTAACTGGAGCACAGGCCGCGGTCTTTGCCGGCCGGCCAGGCGCAAGTCCGGCGAGCGTCCGGTCGCTGACTCCCGTGTCGGCCGTCGCGAGACGCCCCGCTGCCCGTGCGGCCCGGCTGACGTCGCTAGGTCGCCGCCTGGCCGGGTATCCGACGGTGGCGGCCGAGTCGCTGGTCGGCAACGACCCGAGCAAGGGCGCGGGCGCGCGCCACTCGGGCGCGGCCGTTCGTCATCCCAGCGAGCCGCGCCGGCGCTTGCCCGCAGAGCGGGTGGACTCAGCCGCGACTACCCAGACCGATCCCACCTCGTCGAGTGGTGGCCCAGGAGCGGCGCAGCTGGCCGCCCAGGCACCGCCAACCGTGGGCACCCGCAACCCAGCGGGCAGGCTCGTCCGCATCAGGGCGTCCAGATGGCCCGTCGGCCGTCTGGGGGCGAACGACCCCGCCGTTACACCCGACTAGCCCCGGCTCCCGACTGGCCTGGAGCCGCCCGGTGCAAGCCGTGCGCCTGGCGCGAAGCGTGGTCCATGCTGGTCACGCAGTGCTATCAATAGATAACTTACAGTCAGCATTCACCTGAATCTTCCTATACCAAGATCAACAACTCAACGGAATGAGGAGCGCACCATGCGTTCATGGACCCGGTGGACCGCGCGAGCGGCCATGGTTACTGCAAGCTTCGTCGCCGCGGGTGCGGGGACCGTAGGAATTGCCAGCGCAGGCACGACCTCAGGTAACAACAGCATCCTGGGCGGCAACCAGATCAGCGTCCCGGTGTCGGTTCCGGTCAACGTCTGCGGAAACGCGCTGGCCGTGCTGGGCGATGCCTTTGGCGGCTGCCAGGGCGGCGCCTCGGTGTCCCACGGCTGGGGCGGCGGCTCCGGTAGCGGCGGATCGGCGTGGACTTCAGGTAACAACTCGATCGGCGGCGGCAACCAGGTGTCCGTCCCGGTTAGCGTTCCGGTCAACGTCTGCGGAAACGCGCTGGCCGTGCTGGACGCTGCCGCTGCGGCGGGCTGCCAGGGCGGCGCTTTGGTGTCCGGCGGCTCCGGTGGCGGATCGTACGGGACGTCGGGCGACAGCTCCATCCTCGGCGGCAACCAGGTACGCGTTCCGGTCAAGGTTCCGGTCAACGTCTGCGG